>NZ_CP076128.1:3077500-3730000 GCF_018736065.1 Flammeovirga kamogawensis | reverse complement strand
GACTTGATCTACCAGAAGTTTCTTTAGTTGCAATCATGGATGCTGATAAAGAAGGTTTTTTGAGAAATGTTAGATCATTAGTTCAAACTATTGGTCGTGCTGCAAGAAACTCAGAGGGTCGAGTGATTATGTATGCTGATAAGATGACAAAATCGATGCAAAAATCTATTGATGAAACAAAACGTCGTCGGAAAATTCAACATGAATACAATTTAGAGCATGGAATCACGCCTAAAACGGTAAAGAAATCACAAGATGCAATTTTTGACCAAACACAAGTTGCAGATAAAAAAGGAGGAATTTCTAAAGAATATCAACTTGATGATAATGACATGAGCAAAGCCGCTGAAGCAATCTCATCTTATCAAGCATCTGAAAAAGGAGATATCAAAGCTCAAATAGCTGCAGTTAAAAAAGAAATGGAAAAAGCCGCAAAAGATTTAGACTTTATAGAAGCTGCTAGATTAAGAGATATAATGTTTGAACTTGAGAAACTCAAGAAATCAAAATAAGTAATATTTATATTAACTAGCTTAATTAGTACAAAACAATAAATAGCGATATAGATAGTACAATCTGTATCGCTATTTTTTTGACAAAATAAAAGAGGTTATCTATTGCTAGATAACCTCCAATATATTAAATCAACTTACGTTGAGATAAATTAATTGATGATAGTCGTTACTTGACCCGCACCTACTGTACGTCCACCTTCACGGATAGCGAAACGAAGACCTTCCTCCATTGCGATTTCCTTTTGAAGATCAACTGTAATAGTTACGTTATCACCTGGCATTACCATTTCTACACCGTCAGGTAAAGAGATAGTACCAGTTACGTCAGTTGTACGGAAGTAGAACTGAGGGTTGTAACCTTTGAAGAATGGAGTGTGACGTCCACCTTCTTCTTTTGATAATACGTAAATCTCAGCAGTAAACTTATCGTGAGGAGTTACTGAACCTGGTTTACAGATTACCATACCACGCTTGATTGACTCTTTGTCTACACCTCTAAGAAGGATACCAACGTTATCACCAGCTTCACCTCTATCTAAGATCTTACGGAACATCTCAACACCTGTAATAGTAGATGTTAATTTATCACCTAAACCTAAGATTTCAACAGCATCACCTGTGTTAGCAACACCTTTCTCAATACGACCTGTAGCAACAGTACCACGACCTGTGATCGAGAATACGTCCTCTACTGGCATTAAGAAGTCTTTGTCTACGTCACGAACTGGAAGAGGAATATGCTCATCTACATTTTCCATTAACTCTTCAACAGTCTTAACCCACTTGTCTTCTCCGTTTAAAGCACCAAGAGCTGATCCTCTGATAATTGGAGCGTCGTCATAGCCTTTGCTTTCTAATTCTTCAGCAACTTCCATTTCAACAAGCTCTAACATCTCTTCGTCATCAACCATGTCAGCTTTGTTCAAGAAAACAACAATTTTAGGCACACCAACCTGGCGAGCTAAAAGGATGTGTTCTTTTGTTTGAGGCATAGCACCATCAGTTGCCGCTACTACAAGGATAGCACCGTCCATCTGAGCAGCACCAGTTACCATGTTTTTAACGTAATCGGCGTGACCTGGACAGTCAACGTGAGCATAGTGACGTTTCTCAGTTTGATATTCTACGTGAGAAGTGTTGATCGTGATACCACGTTCTTTCTCTTCCGGAGCGTTATCAATTTGTGAGAAATCTCTTTGCTCAGCAAGTCCTTTGTTTGCCAATACTGATGAAATTGCCGCAGTTAAAGTAGTTTTACCGTGGTCAACGTGACCGATAGTACCGATGTTCAAGTGCGGTTTCGAACGGTCAAATGTTTCCTTAGCCATCTTTTTAAAAAAGAATTATATACAATTAATAGATTTCAATCTTCAGATTTTAAAGTAAAATCGAGCTGCCGAGGAGAATTGAACTCCCGACCTCTTCCTTACCAAGGAAGTGCTCTACCCCTGAGCTACGGCAGCTTTTAAACGTTGTCCGCGTTTCTAAAGGCAGAAGGTCTCGACTTTGCTTTTAAAGACATAATTAGAGATCTGAAGAACACTAACTACACCTTTCTCGATAAAATCGTCTATTTATAAAACAGCTTCATTTATTGATAGTGGGAGGGGCAGGATTCGAACCTGCGAAGCCGAAGCAACGGATTTACAGTCCGTCCCATTTGACCGCTCTGGAACCTTCCCAAAAATTAGATTTGAGACTTATCAAAAATAGTTCTCGTATCTATTCGAGATGCAAAGGTAAATTGATTTTCAAAAACTTCAAACATCTAACTTAAAAATAGATACAATAATCATTGAATTATTGTTTTTTTTAACTTTAAGTCTTACCGAGAGGAGCCCAATATACGCAAATAAAGCATTAATTATCAACATTTTAAACTAAAAAAAAGCAATAATTAAATCTTTGTTAAGAGTATGCTAACAAACCTTACTAATTTAATAAAAAAGTGATTTTTTAAATTTTTAAACTTGATTTAGGATAAAAACTAAGATTAATTCGTTTGTATTTGAGAAATTAACCAACCTTATAGAGTAACAAACCTTCTCTTAATGAGGCTCCTGAAATCTCAATTTCTGAGAAATTTAGCACCTCCAAAACAGTCATTAATAACGCTGAAGCTGGGACGATCATATTCACCCTTTGTTTGATAAGTCCTGGTATCAATAAACGCTCTGACAAGGTATAACTTATGAACATTTTGTACATTTCTTTATAAGCCAAAACTTCTACTTTTTTGACCTCTGAAGGTACTATAGAATTTTTTGACCCATATATTTCTTGTAAAGTTTCAAAAGTACCTGCTGCTCCAATTATTTTTGTAGGTGAATAAAATTTTACTGCGATCCATAAATCACTAAGACTTTTAACAACAAAGTCATTCAGCTCATTCAAATCTTGTTGAGCTATTGGATCTTGTTTGCAGAATAAATCAAATAATCGTTGTGCGCCAATTTCAAAACTTTGCTTCCATAAAACGCACTCATTATCACAAATAATAAATTCAACACTTCCACCTCCAATATCCATTATTATAGAAGTTTCAGATAGAACAATATCTGATTTTACTCCATGATAAATAACATTAGCTTCTTCATTACCTTCAATAATTTTAGGAGTATACCCAAACCTAGAATGGATAGTTTCTATAAAATCCATTCCATTTACTGCTGACCTTACTGCACTTGTTGCTCCTGCAACTACATTTTTCACATCAAATTCTTTAATTTTTATATTGAAAACCTCTAACGCATCATAAGCTCTATGCATTGCTTCTTGTGTAAGCACCCCTCTGGAGATCCCTCCCTTTCCTAATCTCACAAAAATATCCTCTTGATATACTTTTTCAATACTTGTTTCATTAACTACATCAGCTATTAATAACTGAAATGTATTTGTCCCCATATCGATTGATGCTCTTCTCTTTTTCATCTTCTAAATTAAATGATATAGAATTATATTATCACAATTATAAACAGCAAAATATTATCTTTACTCCAAAATATATAAGACAAAAGATGAAAGAAAAATTCTTTATATTCCTTAAAGGAATTGCTATGGGGTCTGCAGATGTTGTACCTGGTGTTTCTGGAGGAACCGTTGCATTTATTACTGGCATTTATGAACGCCTATTAAAAGCAATTAGTGCTGTTGATATAGAAGCATTAAAACTATTTTCTAAATTTAAGTTTAAAGAATTATGGGATAAACTTGATTTAGGTTTCTTATTACCATTATTTCTAGGAATTGGTACTGCAATTATCAGTTTAGCTAAACTGATGAAATATCTTTTAGAGAATGAACCTATTGGTTTGTGGTCTTTCTTCTTCGGTCTAATCATTGCTTCCGCAATATTAGTACAAAAACAAGTAGGGAAATGGAACATCGGTAGCATAATATCTCTCATAATAGGAACTAGCCTTTCTTATTATATAACTATTGCTACTCCTGCTCAATCTCCAGAAGGTTTAATATATATATTTCTTGCTGGTATGGTTGCTATCTGTGCAATGATTTTACCTGGTATTTCAGGAGCATTTATGCTGTTACTAATGGGACAATATCATAACATACTTGATTCTATTAGTAATTTTAAGCTTGATGTAATTGCTGTTTTCTGTGCAGGGGCGGGTATTGGTATCGTATCCTTTGCAAGAGTATTAACTTTTCTACTCAATAAATTCCATGATATAACTATTGCTTTACTTACTGGCTTTATGATTGGTTCTCTTAATAAAGTATGGCCATGGAAAGAAGTTGTAGAAACTTATACTGATAGACATGGTAATATTAAACCATTATTAGAAAGTAATTTATTACCCCAAAATTTCGAGGGTGACAATCAATTAATATTAGCTATAATTTTAGCATTAGTTGGTTTCTTATTAGTTATTGGTATTGAAAAGGTAGCTGACAAACAAAGTGATACTTTAGAAAAATAGAGTTCAGAAATATCTAAAATGCAAAAAGGATCAATTCAAATATGAATTGATCCTTTTTTTTGAGCGAGTGACGAGGTTCGAACCCGCGACCTACAGCTTGGAAGGCTGTCGCTCTACCAGCTGAGCTACACTCGCATGTTTTATTCTGGTGATGCAAATATAACTACTGATTTTTCAAATATCCCAATAAAAGAACAGATAAAATCACAATACTTATCTAAAGCACTGTAAACTAGTAGATATAAATAATAATGTATTCCAAAATCAGAAAAACATTATATAAACAAAAAGGTCAACCTATTTCTAGATTGACCTTAGAGCGAGTGACGAGGTTCGAACCCGCGACCTACAGCTTGGAAGGCTGTCGCTCTACCAGCTGAGCTACACTCGCAAATACAATTTGCAGTGGGGGAGGCAAGATTCGAACTTGCGAAGCCGAAGCAACGGATTTACAGTCCGTCCCATTTGACCGCTCTGGAACTCCCCCAGAATATGTAAAATTGTATAGTGGGGGAGGCAAGATTCGAACTTGCGAAGCCGAAGCAACGGATTTACAGTCCGTCCCATTTGACCGCTCTGGAACTCCCCCAGAAGCATTACAATAATTACTTATTATCCCACTAATTGTATCTTTAACCGTGACCGTTTGTCCCGATTGCGAGTGCAAATGTATAGGACTTTTTCTTATCTACAAAATAAAAAACATAAAAATAAACTAAACAAACGTAAACTATTTGAAAAGCAACAATTTACATATCAAATTATTTTAAATTAAAATTTCGAACGAAGGTTCTATCCTTTAATTTTGCTCTTACTACATAAAATCCAGGTAATAAATCAGACAGTATATATTCTGTTTTAAGTTTACCTTGGTTAAGATTTACCTTAACATTATAAGCATCTTCTTCTTCATTTTCATTTTTAATAGAAATTTCTACAATTTCATCTTGTGCAAAAAAACCATCTAAGGATAATGTATCTTCAATTAGGTTTGCATTAAAATAAGGTCTTTTATAATCGGCACTATGATATACTTTAAGAGATGTACTATTAGTAACATTAGAAACTTCTCCATAAAGTGCTTTCCCATCTAATGCAAATTGGAAATTATAAACACCTTTAGGTAGTTTTTCTACTGCATAGTTTCTTTTTAAAGTCCCCTTTTCCCTAAACACTTCCCAAAAAACTGTTTTTTTAGATCTTTTCTCAGACAATTGAAAAAAAGAATCTTCTCCTGATAAAGATTTAGCATTTATTGCTAATACACCATTAATCAATTTTAGGTTGTTGGAAAGGTCTACTTTGTCTTGAGCAAAAGATACTATAGAAAAACACAGATAAACATTTAATAACAAAAAATACTTTTTCATATAAAAAATAATCAAAAAGCTCCTTTAGAGCCCTTACAGCTGTTCTATCACTAGTATTAATAAGTGCAATATAGTTTATTAACGTATAACTCACTGTATATTAATATGAATTAAGAAAAATTTTACCTCTTAAGTTTGTTTATTCTATTCAAGTATTTACCTTTGCAACTCAGAAAATTAGAGAGGGTATCTAAAGCCTTGAAAATTAGATGATAAACGGGTGTAGCTCAGTTGGTAGAGTTACGGTCTCCAAAACCGCAGGTCGTGGGTTCGAATCCTACCACCCGTGCAAATTAAATTTGAACTGTTATATTGCAGCTCGAATAAAATTTTAAACATTCACATGGATATAATGCTGTATATACTTAAACAGCATTTTTTTGTGTAAAAATTCGTAAGAATTATGAATAAAATAATCAATTTCATCAAAGAGTCATATACTGAAATGACTGACAACGTAACATGGTTGTCGTTCAAAGAAGCTCAAGACAGTTCTGTACTTGTTCTTGTAGCATCAGTAGTTTTTGCATTGGTAATCGGAGCAGTAGACTTTGGTTTCAATGAGATTTTGACAGCATTCTACACTGCTTATTAATAATAAGCGTGAGGATCAAATTTTTAATTAAGAAACCTCAACAGATTAAACATAATAACAATGGGTGAACTTAAATGGTATGTAGTTAGAGCTGTAAGTGGCCAAGAGAAGAAGGTTAAAGATTATCTACTGAAAGAATTAGAAAATCAGAACCTACAGAACTTTATCACTCAGGTTTTAGTTCCTACAGAGAAAGTTTATCAGGCGAGAAAGCAGAGAGATGGTAAAGTTAAAAAAATTGCCGTTGAGAAAAACTTACTCCCAGGATATGTTATAGTTGAAGCTGATTTATCAAATGGTGAGGTTCAACACACGATTAATAGTGTTCCCGGTGTCATAGGCTTTCTGAATGCAGATTCAAAAGATCCTTCAGTGCTTCCAAAACCTATGCGTGATTCTGAAATCAATCAGATCCTTGGCAAAGTCGACGAGTCTGACGAAGGCGAAGTTAAACATGACACGTCTTACTCTGTTGGCGAAACAGTACGCGTTATGGATGGTCCATTCTCTGGATTCTCTGGAAGCGTAGAGGAAGTCTTCGAAGAGAAGAAAAAACTCAATGTCATGGTGAAGATCTTCGGTCGCAATGCACCAGTGGAACTCGATTATAAACAAGTAGAAAAAGAAGAATAAGATGGCAAAAGAAATCGAAGGTTTCCTGAAGCTCCAAATTAAAGGTGGAGCAGCCAATCCGTCGCCGCCAGTAGGTCCTGCGTTAGGTTCTAAGGGTTTGAACATTATGGATTTCTGTAAGCAGTTCAACGCTAGAACACAAGACAAAGGAGGGCAATTATTGCCTGTATTAATTACTATTTTCAAAGACAAGTCTTTCGAATTTGTAATTAAAACTCCTCCAGCGGCTAATTTGATCATGGATGCGGCAAAAATTAAAAAAGGTTCATCAGAGCCAAACCGTACCAAAGTTGCTTCGGTAACTTGGGATCAATTAAGAGCGATTGCAGAGACTAAATTACCAGATTTAAACTGTTCTACAGTTGAGTCAGGTATGAAAATGGTTGCGGGTACAGCTCGTAGCATGGGTATCACAGTAGAAGGGGTAGCTCCTTGGGAAGCTTAATCTTGTACAAGTATAATAGTTTTAACTATGGCAGTATCAAAGAAAAGAAAAGAGGCGCTATCTAAATACGATAGAACTCAAGAATACACGCTGGAGAAAGCTACTGAACTTGTGAAAGAATTATCTTTCGAGAAGTTCGATGCTTCTGTAGATCTTGACATCCGTTTAGGTGTTGATCCACGTAAAGCTGACCAAATGGTTCGTGGTGTGGTTACACTTCCTCACGGTGTTGGTAAAGAAGTACGTGTCCTTGCACTAGTGACTCCAGACAAAGAAGAAGAAGCTAAAGCAGCAGGTGCTGATTACGCTGGTCTTGACGAATTCATCAAAAAGATTGAAGGCGGATGGACTGACATTGATGTAATCATCACTATGCCAACAGTAATGGCGAAAGTAGGTCGTTTAGGTAGAGTTTTAGGTCCTCGTGGTCTAATGCCAAACCCTAAAGCGGGTACTGTAACTTTAGAAGTTGGAAAAGCTGTAAAAGAAGTGAAAGCTGGTAAAATCGACTTTAAGGTTGACAAAACTGGTATTATCCATACATCAATTGGTAAAGCATCTTTTAGTGCTGCACAATTGAATGATAATGCAGCGGAGTTACTTGCGACTTTATCTAAGTTGAAGCCTTCTTCTGCAAAAGGTACATATTTTAAGAGCGTAACGGTTTCTACAACTATGGGCCCTGGTGTCAAAGTTGACAAGGGATCAATCGATAGCTAATTATGACAAAAGATCAGAAAGTACAACTCGTTGAGGAGTTAAGCCAAAAATTGGCGGCTACTGATTACTTCTACATTGTTAATGGAGCTACATTAACAGTTGATGAAGTAAACAAGTTCCGTAAGGCTTGCTTTGCAAAGGGTATTGAATATCAAGTAGTCAAGAACACGCTAATTGCGAAAGCTCTTGACAAATTAGAGTCAGATACAGACTATGCTGAACTTAAGAGCGGAGCTCTTAAAGGTATGTCAGGTATCTTGTTCTCTCCTGAATCAGGATCTGAACCTGCAAAGGTTCTTAAAGCATTCCAAAAGGATATGCCTAAAGATCGTAAGATTCCAGCATTAAAAGGCGCTTGCATTGACGGCGGTATTTATGTAGGAGAAGAGCATTTAGAAGCTTTAACAGCTGTAAAATCGAAAGCAGAACTTATTGGCGATGTCTTAGGATTATTGCAATCTCCTGCTAAGAGTGTTGTTAGTGCGCTTCAATCAAGCGGTCAGACAATTTCTGGCTTATTGAAAACGCTAGAGGAGAAAGGAGAGTAATATACTCTTTTCTAATACAAACCTCTCGCAACATGGTATGTAATAGTTACGCCTAGTTGCTTCCAAATATATAGTAATTATTTAAAAAACACGTTTTAAAGTAAAAAGAAAATGGCAGATTTGAAAAAAGTTGCAGAAGAGTTAGTAAACTTAACAGTTAAGGAAGTACAAGAACTTGCTACAATCTTAAAAGATGAGCACGGTATCGAGCCAGCAGCTGCTGCTGCTCCAGTTATGGTTGCTGCTGCAGGTGGTGCAGAAGCTGCTGAAGAAAAAACTGAATTCGATGTTATCTTGAAGTCAGCTGGTTCAGCTAAATTAAAAGTAGTTAAGGCTCTTAAGTCTGCTGCTGGTCTTGGATTAAAAGAAGCTAAAGAATTAGCTGATTCTGCTCCTGCTGCAGTAAAAGAAGGTATCTCTAAAGAAGAAGCTGAAGCATTAAAAGATGCTCTTGCTGCTGAAGGTGCTGAAATCGAAATCAAATAATTTTAGTCTTACTAAAATTATCGATATAGATATTAAGGTGAATCTTTCGAGATTCACCTTTTTTTTATTTTAAAATTTTAAACACATAGGTTTCTTTACCTTCTTCAAGTAATACTATATTCATTCCTCTAGTAAAATATTGATTCTCAATTACACCATTACTTTCAAATGAAGATTGTTTATAACTCTTCGATACTTTGCCTTGAGAATCAATCACTGTTATTTTTATTGATTGATTATCTAAAATTGAACGTTGAATAAATAAATCTTCCCCTTTAGATAAGTCTGTTGGGTATACTAGAATCGTTCTTTTTGTATCAACTTCACTATTTACTTTCAATGGTCCAAAAGATTCAGAGTTACCATCAAAATCAAATTGTATAAGCTTATAGTACATATTTGTTTTTAAGGCTGAAGAATTAGTATCTACAAAAGAATAATTAATCTGGATATTGCTATTCCCATTTCCTGCTACTTCTCCTACTTTAATCCATTTTCTATTATCATTTGAAGAGTAAATTTGAAAGTGGCTATTATTAATTTCTGAAGCCGTCGACCATATAATTTCATTACCTAAAGTACTTACTTTCACTTCAAAAGAAATTAATTCTACAGGTAAATTCATATCACAAAAAGAACCCTGTTTTGTCGCACAACTTCCTACAATATCAATAAGAGGATCGCTATATACAGATGGTGTATAATGCTGATCATTAAAATCTCCGGCAACATGAAATTCTGTTCCAGTCCCTCCTATTTCTAATTGTCCACTTCCAATATCAGATCTTGTGAAATTTCCATTTACTGTAAAGATACCTCCATCTTTAATGAATAGATTTCCATTATCTAAATTGAAATTATTTTCTACTTCTAACGTTCCGAAAACCTTTAATTCAGGATTGCTAGAATTCATTGTAATACTACCTAATACATAAAGATTAGCATTTGTGTTAAGTGTAAGTTGCCCATCATCTCCGAAGCTTAAATACACCTGTATACCTTCATTTGCTAAATCAAAGTCTATTGTAAGTTTTGCATTAGTAGAAAAAATAATTTCATCATTTGAAGTTGGATACCCACTTCCTCCGCCTAATTTCACCCAATTTGTTGCGTTCTGCCACTCATTAATTGTACTGAGTGTTCTTTCACCATTGGGTTTATATTGGCTAGCATAAGACACAGTCATGGAAAAAAGTAAAGTAATTAATAGGATTGCTTTCATGTTAATATAGAGTATTGTGATAGTTTTCATTTCATATAATCTCAATATGAAAAACTATACAAACACAATCGCCCCTTTATATAAATTACCCCGTACCACCTTTAAAAAATGCGTACCACTTAATAATTGGCACAAAAAAAAGTAACTAATTTCAGAAATCAGTTACTTTTAAGAGTAATAAAAATACGAAAAAGGTTACTTAATAACGTTCGCTTTTACTGTTATAATTGTTACAGGATCTATAGGATCATTTGTAAATAAGGTAAATGATCTTGTTTCTTTACCTGTTCTTGGTGTTTCTAAATAGCGAACATTTACATTGACTGTTTCAAATGGTTGTACTTCATTATCCTCTATACTCAAAAGAGATAATCCATGATTTGTTTCTACTTTGAGAATTTTAAGAGGTACTTTACCTGTGTTCATTACAGACAATGTAATTATCTTCTCTCCATTATTTTTAACGTTACCTAAGTTCATATAAGTAGATGATAGCCCCATTTTAGGTTTAGGACCATCCCCTTCTGATTCTGGATATTGAACTGATGCTGAAACAATACAGTTTGATGTTAATTCCTCCTTACCGTTTGATAATACTATAGAAAAAGTATCCTGAGCATACCCAAATTCTTCTCTATCTTCTGGTTTTATAAATAACTCAAAAGAGCCTTCTGCATTAGGCATTACTTCATACTGCCCACTATCAATTAAAACGCCCAAATAATCTGGAGTGTTAGGAGCTTTCTCAAACCTTAATGTATCGTCTGTATTGTTATAGAAATAAACTGTTTTTGATGCTGTACCTTGAGCTGTCAACATACCAAAACTTACTTTTTTATGACTCCATTTTATTTTTTCTCCATACGGGTAAAGCTTATCAAATGATATTTTAGAAGGGCGAATAAACCCTGCCAACTTCAGTTTATATTCTTGCTTACTGTCATTTAACCTTACTGTAAATACTTTTGTAAACGGGCCTGCTTTATATGGAATATAAGTAATATCAATCGTCCCCCCTTCACCTTTAATAATCTTATTTGATGAATAAGATGGCAAAGAACATGCACAATCTGTAATTACAGTATCTATGCTTATTGATGACGTTGACTTTACATCAAACTTGAAAGAATACCTTATTGTATCTAAATTCGACGATAGCTTACCTAAGAACACACTATCTTTTTCGAAGTCTAAAAAATTCTGAGCAGAAGAAGTTGATGCTAATATTAAAAAGCAACAAATAAAAAAATAAACTTTATTTATCATGGAATGGGGAATATCAAATTTGAAGTTCAAATATACTATAAGATGAGTAGATTCAACTTCTTTAGTTTATTTTTTATCCAAATATTCCAATCTTAATATAACTGATAAAAAACCAAATTGTCAATGTCCAAAGTGAGACTAGAAAATAGCTTTCCTTTGTTACTCTATATCTTAGTATATATAAAATAGGAAGCATTACTACTACCCCACCTAATAATTCCAAACCATGAAAGGCAATAGATGGAACTCTACCAATTATTCTTTTATAATCTAACAAAACTACAACAACACTAATTATGTTAATGACAAGCAAGTATGATAATAAAATTTCCATGCGTAGTTATATTAAAATAGTTAAACATTTAAACTTTATAACTGCATTTTTAAAGTTTGGGATTCAACAAAAAAGTTTTGTTTGGTTAAAAAAAACTAAAAACCCACTTCCAAAATAGCTGAAAGTGGGTCTTAAATATTTATAACTGCTAGCATTTTTGAGAACTTAGCAATTAAAGTTTATGTTTATTTTTTCCCTTTAGTAATATAAATTGTTCTTTCCTCACCTGTCCATTTTAAAGTAACAAACAATATTTTATTTACTTTATCATATCCCATATCACATTTTTCTGCAGGCATTTTCTTCTTACCAATTCCTACATTTTTTGGGGGTAAGTTGACATTATGAATTTCTAAAGTTATCATTCTACTAGCAGGAGCTTCTCTGTAACCTCCGTCTTTAGATAAAGTAATTTCTACGTTTTTTTTCTTATTCTTTAAGCTAACATTCAATAATTCAAATGCCTTATTTTCTATTGAATTTGTTGATACTCCATTATCATCAAACATTACTCTAGAAGATGTTTCCACTTCTGCATCATTCCATATCTGAAAAGTCAATTCCGCAGAAGAATATTCTTCTGTTGATTGTAATCTTTTTGTAGCTAAAGGTATAATTGCTCCTCCCTTTACAAAAACAGGCAATTGATCTAAAGGAGTATCTACTGTCACCCAATCACCGCCCTTATACTTTTCACCTGTCCATAAGTGATACCAATTATGTCCTTTAGGTAAGTATAATTTCCTTGTAGTTTGTCCTTCTTTAGTTACAGGAGCAACAACATAAGCATCTCCCCACATATACGTATCTGATATATTCTGCAATGCAGGATTATCCTTTTCCTCCATAAATAAAGGTCTTAACAATGGAGTTCCTTTAGTGCTATTCTCATAAGCTAAAGAATAGTTATAGGGTAACATTTTGTATCTGTATTCAATGTATTTTTTTACAATATCAAAAGTTTCTCCTTTATAATGAATTACTTCTGAAGGAATAGATTCTTGTGCATGGGGTCTAAATACAGGCTGAAAAACTCCATACTCTAACCACCTTACATATAGTTCCAAAATATCTTCCTGTTTCATGTCCCAGTTTACAAACCCTCCTAAATCAGAGTGCATATAAGGAACACCACTTAACCCCATTGTCATAGAAATTTGAGATTGTGGAGTTAACCCTCCAAAACTTCTATTTACATCACCAGACCATGGAATCATTCCATAACGTTGTGAACCCACATAACCTGATCTCATTAAAATAAAAGGACGCTTATTAGGAAAATCTTTGCGATAACCATCATAAATAAGTTTAGCCCAATTCTGACCATAGATATTATGTACTTCATCAGCAGAACCATTTACATGCTGCAATTTAGATGGATGCACTTCGGGTTCTCCAAGGTCTCCCCACCATCCTGCAACACCTTGATCTGCTAAACCTTTATAAATATTCCAAAACCAAGTCTGTGCTTCCGGCTTAAATACATCTACCAAGCCTGTCTCTCCAAAAAAGAAATCGTAAACAAAAGGTTTTCCATATTTATCTGTTCCCAAAACCTTACTTTCTTTAGCATCTTCCCATTTAGATGAAGAAGTTAATATAAAAGGTTCTGTAATTAGAATTGTTTTTACATTTTCGTTATTTAATGATTCTATCATTTTAGTTGGGTCAGGAAATGCTTCTTTATACCACTCTAGGTTTCCCATTGTACCTTTTACATCTTTCCCAAACCAATATAAGTCAAGTATTATTGCATCTAAAGGGACTTCTTTCTCTCTAAATTCTTTAACTGTAGTCTCTACTTCTTTTTGAGAGTGATATCCAAATCTAGAAGCAAAATTTCCAAACATCCACCTAGGAGGTAACGGTTGTTTTCCTGTTAAATCTGTAAATTCATTTAATAAATCTTTAAAATCCGTTCCTGCTACAATAACATAGCTAGATCTTCCTCCTATCGTTTCAAATGATAATTCATCTGACTTACGTTTTCCTATATCAATAAAACCTATAGGTGCATTGTCGTATAAAAGTGCATATTTCTTAGAAGAAATCATTAAAGGCATTCCATAATTCATTTGAGTAGCAACTTCTTCATTAGAATAATGTGCTCTATTATACAGAGGTAACCTATGTCCTCTTCTATCGAGAGGTAATGCTCTTTCTCCTGCACCATATAAAGCTTCTCCTTCTTGAATTTTAAATTTGAAACCTTTTAAAGTATCTGCATCAAAATATCCTTCAGATTCTTCTAATAATTTCTCATTATTAAAATAATAAGCTATTTGTAATGGTGATTTATTAATTCGAGCAATAATTCCATTACCCACATGGAATACCAACGTTGTTCCTTCATCTTTTAAATCAATCTCCACTTTATTAGGAGCCATAATAACGGCTTCTGATAGTGGTAGTGTTTCTACTCCATTTGGATAAAATTGAGTTTCTAGAATTTGTGAAGCAAAAGGTCTTAAAGTTATTGAACCATCATTTGTAGTGATTACTAAATTTTGTCCATCTATTTTATGCTCTTTATAGACTCGTTGTCCAAATACTGTAACTGAAATACAGCTTAAAAAGAAAAATATTGATAATTGTAGGGTATTAATAGAACGGTTTTTCATTATTGCTTCTAAATTTGATATTTAGAACATGCTTAAAGGTTTTTCCTTTTATGCTCTGAGATTTGTAGATTTTTAATGACGATAAAGATAAATAAGAAATTATACTATCTTTTTCCAATTCAAACATAATATAAAATATATCTAGCACATATGACAAAGGTTTTAATAATAGATAAATTACATGATGCAATTTTACCTATTCTGGAGCAAGAAAATATTGAGGTTACATACAATCCAGGTATTGCTGTAGAAGAAGTACCAAATGTAATTAAAGATTATAATGGGCTTATATTAAGAAGTAAAATGAAGATTGGTGTAGAGTTATTAGAACTTGCTCCAAAGTTGCGTTTTATTGCCCGTGCTGGAGCTGGTGTAGATGAAATTGATGAAGAATATTTACAACGTAGAAATATTACTTTACTAAATGCTCCTGAAGGAAATATGGATGCTGTAGGTGAACATACCATTGCTATGTTACTCTGTTTAATGAATTTCCTTCATATTGGAAATACAGAAGTTCGTCAGAAATTATGGCTCCGCGAAGAAAATAGAGGGCACGAACTTTCTACTAGAACAGTTGGTATAATTGGTTATGGCAATATGGGTAAAGCTTTTGCCAAACGTTTAATTGGTTTTGGCTGTAAAGTTCTTGCTTATGACAATGGAAAATCAAACTACGGAGATGAATACGCTCAAGAGGCATCTTTAGAGCAAATTCAGAAAGAAGCTGATGTATTGAGTTTTCATATTCCATTAAATAAAGAAAATAAACACCTTTTTACAAAAGACTATTTAGGTGCATTTAATAAACCTATTTATTTATTAAACCTTGCTCGTGGAGAGGTTATCCCTTTCTCAACAATAGAATGGGGACTTGATAATGGAAAAATAATTGCCGCTGGTTTAGATGTTCTTGAAAATGAAAAGCTACATACATTATCAGAAGATCAGGAACGTATTTTCAATAAACTTTGTGATGATAATCGGGTAATATTCACTCCGCATGTAGGTGGGTGGTCTTTCGAATCCTATGAAAAAATTAGTACTGTTTTAGGAGGTAAAATAATCGATCTTCTTAAGAAATAGTCTCACAATAAAGAATCCCTTCGTATTTAACTCATTAATACTGAAGGGGTTTTTGTTTGCTGTTTTTTTTTATTAACATTACACTTCAATATTTAATTTCCATTTCAAAATATATCTAGCGATACTAGTCATGTAATTGTTTTCTCAATACACCAGTCAATTTATACTGTCCCTTACCAAGAGACAGCTTTTTTGCTATGCATTAAAATTGACTCCTACCTAAAAGAGAAAACCTTGCTTAAAGGGCAAGTAATTAAATTATTACATTTTAAAATCATGACTTTTTCAAAAAAGTATAATCGGAGTCTCCATGCCCATTGTAGCAAAGGAACAACTTCTGACGATCGCTTTATGCCTAAAGGATATATTCATTCTTTTGCCACATTAGACAAACTAGTGCTTACAGAAAAACTCGATGGTCAAAATAACTGTCTGAGTGAAAATGGCGTATTCGCACGTTCACATGCTGCACCATCTCAATTACCATGGGATAAACCATTAATAGATAGGTGGCAACTCATAAAAAAACATCTTAAAGGTTTAGAAATCTTTGGAGAAAATATGTACGGTATTCATTCCATTGGCTATAAAAAGTTAACCTCTTTCTTCTATGTATTTGGTATTAGAGAAGGAAAACAATGGTTATCATGGGAAGATGTAAAGTTCTATGCAGCTTTACTAGATTTCCCTACCGTTCCTGAAATCAAGTTAACAAAACCCTTATCAGATTTTCTTCTAAAGAATCAAAACGAAGAAGAATCCTTACAATTATGGCTTTCTGATCAACTTGGATGTACATGGGAAGAATATGTTACTACAAGTGGACAATTAGGAGGGTATGAAGTTGAAACTGACAAACCTTGTTCTGAAGGTTTTGTTATACGTAATGCTGATAGTTTTCTTACAAATTCTGGTTTAGTTAATGTAAATCAAAACGAGTTTAGTGACCTATTCAAAGTAGTAAGAGAAAATCATGTAAAGACAGATCAGCATTGGGTAAAAAATTGGCAACCAACCCAACTTAATAATTATCAAAAATATCAATGGCATGCATATGAATACTATAAATAAAGAATGGCGTATCCCTACTATTCAATTAAAGGAAAATTTAGATTGGGAAAGTATCGAAAAAGAATTTGATTGGTTAACAACTTTACGTTCTATTCCTCAAGATAAAATATGGCATCAAGAAGGTGATGTATTTACACATACAAAAATGGTTGTAGAAGCACTTATTAAATTAGATGCTTTCAGAAAACTTGAAGAATATGAACAATATATCCTCTTTCTTTCTGCACTTTTTCATGATATTGAAAAAAGATCGACTACATCTACAGAAGAAATTGATGGCATTGAGAGAATAGTCTCACCTAATCATGCTAAAAAAGGAGCACATACTGTTCGATCAATATTGTTTAACAAGTATGATGTACCCTTTATGACAAGGGAACATATCAGTAATCTCGTTCGCTTACATGGTCTACCTCTTTGGGCAATCGATAGAGAAAATCCCTCTAAAGAAGTAATCAAATCTAGCTTAATGACTAATAACCATTGGCTAAGTATATTGGCTACAGCAGATGTCTTAGGTAGAATTTGCAATGATAAAGAACATATTCTCTTTAAAATTGAGTTATTTGAAGAACTCTGTAAAGAGAATAACTGTTGGACAAAACCATATCAGTTTGCTTCTAATTATGGTAGGTACCTCTACTTAAATAAAAGTGGTATTGCTCCTTTTTATAAACCTTTTGAAGATTTAACTAATAAAGCAATTCTATTGGCAGGTTTACCAGGCGTTGGGAAGGATACTTTTATAAAAAAACATTTTCCAGATATACCTATGGTATCCTTGGATGAAATTAGACGTAAAAATAATTTTGACCCGACTAATTCTAAACATAATGGTAAAGTTGTCCAAATTGCAAAAGAGGAAATAAAAGTATTATTAAGAAAGAAAAGTTCCTTTATTTTTAATGCGACTAACCTTTCACAAGATATTAGGCAAAAATGGATTGGTTTATTTATTGATTATAAAGCCAGAGTAAAAATTATTTATCTAGAAAAATCTTTAGAAGATACATTAAAACAAAATAAAGATAGAAAATGGACTGTACCAGAAAATGTCATTCATAAACTATCATATAAACTTGAAGTACCTCTGTGCCATGAGGCACATGATTTAGAATATATAACACAATAAACAAATGGATTATCAAAAAGAATTTAACGCTAATAAAGAACAATGGAATGCACGTGTAGAAGGACATGTAGCTTCTAAAATGTATGATGTTCCAGGTTTTAAAAAAGGAGACACATCATTAAAAAAAATTGAATTAAAAGGACTTGGTGATCTTACAGGAAAACGAGTTTTGCACCTGCAATGTCATTTTGGGTTAGACACAATGTCACTTTCTAGAATGGGTGCAAAAGCGGTAGGTCTAGATATTTCTGATACTGCAATTGACCAAGCAAGACAATTGAATCAAGAACTAGGCTTAGATGCTGAATTTATTTGTTCGAATGTATATGACATCAGAGAACATTTACCTACAAAAGAAAAGTTTGATATGGTTTTTGTTTCCTACGGTGCTTTATGTTGGCTTCCTGATTTAGAAGCTTGGGCAGATATCGTATCAGATTATTTAAAAGAGAAAGGAACTTTCTATATGGTAGAAATGCACCCTTTTATTTACACACTTAACTGGACTTCTTTTATCCCAGAATACAGCTACTACAACAAAGGTGTATACGAAGAAAAAGTAGAAGGTAGTTATGCAGGAGACGTTCCTCTAAATCTTACAGAATATTTTTGGGTGCATTCAATAAGTGAAATGCTTAACCCATTATTAAAAAGAGGGTTTACATTAGAAACTTTTGAAGAGTACGATTATCAAACCTATAATTGTTTTGATAATATGATAGAAAGAGCAGAAGGTGAATTCATCTTTAAAGATATAAAAGTAGATGTCCCTTATCTTATTGAATTAAAATTGACAAAGTAATAAAGCTACAAATCCCTCTTATACAATGTTATATGTGTTTTAAGAGGGATTTTACATAATACCTGTTAATCAATTTATCTTTTACATTAAATAGTACGTAAGATTGCATTACAGAGCAATAACTTTGTATAAAATCAAACAATGAAAAGATACACTATTCATACTGTATTCACGCAATTAATCTGTTTTCTGATGTCATTTCACTTATTTAACGTAAGTGCAAATGTCAACGATAACTTATTGCCTAATGAAATGCACAATGAAATTGAAAGTATCTATGAATTGATTTCTGTACATTTATTTGGAGACGATGCAGGTATGCCTGATAATCCAGAAGGAGAAAGCGAAGGACAAACCATTGTTGGTGTAATCAATATTACTTGGTTTATAAATAGTTCTGATGTAATTACTCCAAATAAATCTATTGATTTAGACGATCTACCAGTAGATAGCAAACTCCCAATTGCACGTCCATTATTTTATACTGCTCCATCATTCCCTACAGATACTCCACCACCGCGAGTAGCATAAGTATTTTCCATTTAAAAAGTAGAACTACTTTTTAGTAATACACTTCGTATTACCCTTTCATTACATTTTATCGACATTAAAAGCAGTGTTTATTACTACCTAACTTAGTAATCTGTTTATTCTATGTTGATTTCAATTAGGTATTTATATACCTATAACGGAACAATACTATGTATAAAATTCTAGTAGGATTGCTTGTAGTGTTTTGCATAAATTTAGCAAATGCACAAGAGCAAAACACGATGGATAGTTTATCAATTTCTATCCCTCAATCAGAAGAACTCTTCCTAAAAAATAATTTATCCCTAATTGCTGAAAAGCAAAATATAGATATCGCTAAAGCCGAAATTATTCAGGCAAAAGCATGGCCTAATCCAGAAGTTGGATTTGAATTGGCTATGTATGATAATGAAGATCAGAAATGGTTTAGAACAGATTCAGAAGCTCAACGTGTGTTTGAAATAACACAAATGATTGAAACAGCTGGCAAGAGAAAGAAAAGAACCAATATTGCTAAAATTGAAGCCGAGATTTCTGAATACGAATTCTATAATACATTAAGAGAACTTCGCACTGATTTAAGAAACCAATTAGTAGAACTTTATTATGCTCAGAAAAAGGCTGATAGTTATCTAATAGCTATTGAGCCAGTAGAAAAACTTGTTGAAGTTTATAAAGAACAATCAAAAAAAGGAAATGTATCTGTAGCCGAAGTTGTGAGATTAAAAGCACTACTGTTAGACTCAAGAAAAGGATGGTTAGATATCGTTCAAGAAGCGGCAGATATTGAAGCAAATATTAAAATGCTTCTGAATTTACAACCAAATATTCATTTAAAAATTACTATTCCATCAATTGCTCCATCTACCTCTTTACCTGATCCAGAATTGTGGGTAGAATTAGCACAAGAACATCGTTTTGATTTCAAAATCGAAAATATTAGAATGAAACAAAGTGCTGAAAGTCTTGCTTTAGCTAAAGCTGAGGCTGTACCAGATTTGCATATTGGTACAATGTACGATAGAAGGGGTGCACATCAGGCTGATTACTGGGCATTACAAATAGCCTTTGATTTACCTGTTTGGGATAGAAATAAAGGAGGTATTCAAGCTGCTAAAATTATTCAAGAGCAACAACAAGTTAAGCTAAATGAAGCAGAGAAAAATCTTCAAATTGATATTTATACTTCAGCTCAAAAACTACGTCAGGTAAATACTTTGTATGAACAATTAGATCCTGAATTATCTGACGAAATGGAAGCCGTAATGATTGCTGTTACAAAAAGCTACCAAAACAAACAACTAAGTCTTATTGAGTTTATCGATTTTTTCGAGAGCTACAGAGATAACTTAGGACAATGGTATGATACAGAACAAACATTATTCAGTGCTCAAGAAAATGTTAACTATACAGTTGGCAAAGATATCTATCCTATTCAATAATCAACCTTAAAAAAGAAATCACATGAAAGCTATATATAAATTAATCGCAGGTTTAATTTTCGTAACTGCATTAGGTATTATCATTCAATCATGTACTCAAAGTACAGCTAAAAATGACAAATCTATTACAAAGCCTAAAGGTTTAACCAATAGTATGAAATCAATTGTAACTACAGCAAACGTTACATCTTCTACAATAACTCATAAAATTAAACTTACAGGAACTGTAGAAGCTTTGCCTAATAAACAGATAAGAATACCTGCAATTGTTTCTGGTAGAGTTACTTCTGTAAATGTTTCTTTGGGAGATCAAGTACGTAAAGGGCAAATTTTAGCAAGAATCTATTCGGCAGATATGGCAGCTGTTAAACAAGAATGGATAGAAGCAAAAGCCAATGTAGATAGAGAAGTAAAAGAATATGATGTTGCACAATCATTATTTGATGCTGGTTTAAGCTCTGCATTAGAATTACAACAAGCTAAAAGTGAGTTAGAAGCTGCTAATGCCCAACTAAATAGAGTAAACCAAACATTAAAATTAATGGGTGAATCTGACAATGCAACTCATATTGTACGTGCTCCAATGAGTGGTACTATTACAGAAAGAAATATTACAACGAACATGTTGCTTAGAGAGGATTTTGAAGATGCCATATTCACAATTGTAGATTTAAGTGATGTATGGGTGAAAATTAATGTCTTTGAATCTGACATCAGAAAAGTTAAACTTGGTGCTAATGTTAAGGCAGAAGCACTAGCTCATCCAGGTGATTTATTTGAGGGACAAATCAATAAAGTAGCTAAATTATTAGATCCAGAAACTAAAGTGCTAGATGCTAGAGTGGAAATCAAAAATACAGAGATGAAACTGCTTCCGAATATGGCAATGAATGTTACTGTTTTTGACGAACTAGATCAAGTAGCATTAAAAGTACCATCGGATGCCGTAGTATTTCATAATAATAAAGATTTTGTGGTAAAGAAAGATGGTGATAACTTTTCTATGATTAATGTAAAAGTTATGGGTAATGCAGCTGATGATAAAGTTTATATACAAGGTGATTTAAAAGAGAATGATACGGTTGTTTCAGAAAAAACTTTATTGGTTTTTAATGAATTAGTAGAAGCTAACAAAATCAATCAATAATTTTTTAGACGATTAAAACACGAAGTAGTTATGAAAAACTTTGTTCAAAATATTATTGGATTCTCCTTAAAAAATAGATTTTTCGTTTTCTTCATGACGTTAATTCTAATTGTTGCAGGAGTAATCAGTTATCAAAATACACCCATCGAAGCATTTCCTGATGTAACTAACCCTAGAGTTAGAATTATCTCTCAATGGCCTGGTAGAAGTGCAGAAGAGATGGAAAAGTTTGTTACCCTGCCAATAGAAGTTGAAGTAAATTCTACACCCGGTAAAACAGAAGTTAGGTCTATATCTCTATTTGGTTTATCTGTAGTTACAGTAGCTTTTGAAGATGGAGTTGATGAATTCAAAGCCCGTCAGTTAGTGGCCAATAGACTAATGAATGTTGACCTTCCTGATGGAATTGATTCTGAAATGGAACCTTCTTCTGGCCCCACAGGTGAAATTTACCGTTATACCTTAAAATCTGATCATCAATCTGTAAGAGAATTAAAAACATTACAAGATTGGACCATCGAACGCAAATTAAGAGCAGTTCCTGGTATTGCAGATGTAGTAAGCTTTGGAGGTGAAGTTAAAATTTTTGAAGTAAGTGCTGATCCAAACTTAATGGCTCAATATGGTATTACATCACTCGAATTGTACGAAGCACTAGAGCGTAGTAATGTAAATGTTGGAGGTGATGTTATTGAAAAAAGAAATCAAGCTTATGTAGTTAGAGGTATTGGTTTATTGAATAATCAATCTGAGATAGAAAACGTAATCATCGAAAGAAATAATAATACTACTGTTTTAGTAAAAAATGTAGCTCAAGTGAAAGAAACTTTTGCTCCTAAACTTGGTATTGTTGGCCTTAATGATGATCCTGACTTAGTTGAAGGGATTATTGTTATGCGAAGAGGTGAAAATCCTAGTGAAGTAATTGAACGTTTAAAGCTTAAAATTGATGAGTTAAACGAGAGAGTATTACCAGAAGGAACAAGCATAGAACCTTTTTATGATCGATCTGAATTAATAGATTTCACAACCAATACAGTAACTAAAAATTTAGCAGAAGGTATTTTCTTTGTAGTGATTTTTGTACTGCTCTTTATGGCAGATTGGAGAACTACATTTATTGTTTCAATCATAATCCCCTTATCATTATTATTTGCATTAGTTTGTATGCGTATGAGAGGGATGTCTGCTAATTTACTCTCTTTAGGAGCTATTGATTTCGGTATTATTATCGATGGTGCAGTTGTAATGGTAGAAGGGCTTTTTGTTGTGCTAGACAAAAGAGCAAGAGAATTAGGTATGGAGAAATTTAATAAACTCTCTAAGCTTGGTTTAATTAAAAAGGCAGGTTCTAAACTTGGTGCTAATTTATTTTCATCTCAATTGATTACAATTTTAGCACTTGTTCCAATTTTTGCTTTCCAGAAAGTAGAAGGTAAAATGTTTACACCTTTAGCATTTACTTTTGGTTTTGCACTTTTGGGAGCCTTAATCATGTCGTTAACATTAGTACCTGTTTTGGTTAGTGTTTTACTTAAAAAGAACGTAAGAGAAAAAGAAAACTTCTTTACTAGATTTATTCAAAAGGTATTTTATGGTGCATTCTCTTGGGCTTATCAAAGAAAGAAAATCACCATTTTATTGGCAACGTCATTATTATCTACTGGATTATTCTTCGGTTCTCGATTAGGAACAGAATTTTTACCTCAACTTAATGAAGGTGCGATCTATATTAGAGCATTTATGCCTATTAGTTCTAGTCTATCAGAATCTTATGATATGACTCAAAAATTAAGAGACAAAATTAGAGAAACCCCAGAAGTAAGAGGGGTATTGTCTCAAACGGGTAGACCTAATGACGGAACTGATCCTACAGGCTTTTTTAATATTGAATTCCATGTTGACTTACACCCTCAAGAAGAATGGACAAGAGGCCTAGACAAAGCCGAAGTGATTGAGGAATTAGAAGATAAACTAAATGATTTTCAAGGAGTTTCTTTCAACTTCTCTCAACCAATTATGGATAACGTTGAGGAGGCTGTTACAGGTGTAAAAGGAGCTTTAGCTTTAAAAATTTATGGTTCTGATTTATTCGAACTAGAGAACTATGCAGAACAGGCTAAGGCTTTAATGGAAAACATTGATGGAATTACGGATTTGAATGTAATAAAACTTATTGGACAGCCTGAATTACGTATAGATCTTAATCAAGAAAAAATGGCTCTTTATGGAGTGGCAACAGCAGATGCCCAATCTGTTATAGAAATGGCAATAGGTGGAAAGGCTGCTACTGAGCTTTATGAAGATGAAAGACGTTTTGATATAAAGGTTAGGTACCAAGAAGAATACAGAAATGAAACTCAAGCCATTGGGAATATTAAAGTCCCTACGCTTGATGGAGGAATGGTACAACTAAGAGAAATTGCAGATATTAGTACTAAAACAGGACCTGCTTTTGTATACCGAAGTGGCGGAGAAAGGTTTGTAGCCATCACCTTCTCTGTAAGAGGTAGAGACTTAGGTAGTGCAGTTGCAGAAGCACAAGAAAAAGTAGAAGGTACATTGGATATTAGTAAAGGAATGCACTACTCTTGGGATGGTGAATTTGAAAATATGGAACGTGCTCAGAATAGATTGATACAAGTTGTTCCGATTGTAATGGTTTTAATTTTCTTAGTTCTACTAACAACTTTCAACAATGCAAAGGATGCTGGAATTGTAATGATGAATGTACCGTTTGCTTTAATTGGAGGGATATTAGGGCTTACCTTCTTTACGATGAATTTTGGTATATCTGCAGGTGTTGGCTTTATCGCATTGTTTGGTATTTGTGTTCAAAATGGAGTTTTACTTGTATCTAAATTTAAATCAAACCTTCAAGAAGGAATGAATTTAGACGATGCTGTTCATAATGGAGTAAAATCTAGAATACGACCTGTATTGATGACTGCTGTTACAGATTTTGTTGGCTTATTGCCTGCTTCTATGTCAACAGGTATTGGGTCTGAATCTCAAAAACCTTTAGCTGTTGTAATTGTGTGGGGTATATTAACTGCAACAATATTAACGTTGATTGTTTTCCCTGTCATTTTCAGCTTATTTTATAGAAAAAAAAATCCTAAATAACCTATATAACTTACAAATAAGAGCTATCATTTAGTTGGTAGCTCTTTCTTCTTTTATCTCCTTTGGAAAAATACTCCATAAATTAGGAATCACAATATCAAAGGTTGTACCATGATTTAAAACAGATTGAACTGCTATTTCTCCACCTAATTTTTTAACAGCTTCATGTACAATATACAAACCTAAGCCCGACCCATTATTTACATCTGTAGCTCTATAGAACATATCAAAAATCTTATTAAGATGTTGTTCTCTTATACCAATTCCATTATCTGAGATTTTCATAATTAGATCTGTCGATATTACATGTGCATTTATTGTAATACTAGCATTCGGTCTAATCGATGTGAACTTATAGGCATTAGAAATTATATTGTTAAGAATAACAGCTAAACGAGATTCATCACAGTACAAATCATTTTCTGTTTCTACATTGATAGAAATCAATGTTTCTGCATAGTTATTAATAAACTTATACTGATCTATTGTTGATTTTAATAACTCCTCAATATTCACCTTAGTTGGACGTAACTCCATTCTATTATTTCGCGAATAATTCAAAATGTCATGAATGAATCCATCTAGTTTTGTTAAACTTCTCTGCTGTAGCATCAAATATTCCTTTACTTCTTCTGGGGTAGCAGTCATACTTAATTCTATCAACCCTAATGCAGAAGTAATAGGTGCTCTCAAATCATGAGAAACTCTATATACAAAATTATCTAACTCCTTATTTGCTTTACTCAACGCTTCATTTCTTTTCATGAGCGTATCTTCGTATTCTTTTCTTGGTGTAATATCTTTTATAATCCCTAAATAGCCAATAGCATCACCATAAACATCATATAAAATACTCGTTCTAACCTCAACCCAAATGTAAACACCATTACGTGTTCCTATATGTAATTCTATATTGTTGTCATCCTTCAGAAAGTCATCTACTGTAACCTCAAGTGATTTACTTCTATCAAATCCTTTAAGAATTACGTCTAAAGGTCTTCCTAATAAATACGTTCTTGGATACCCCGTTAATGCAATTACAGCATCGTTTACAAAAGATACATTCCCTTTTAAATCAATTACTAAGACGCTATCTTGAACACCTCTCAGAATTGTAGATTGAAAGAATAATTTTTCATGATTTTCGTGTTGCTTCGTAATATCTTTGGCCATTCCGTAGATAAGACCATTTTCAGCAATTAAAGAGGCATCCCATTCTAAATAGCGATATTCTCCCCATTTCGTCCGGTATCTATTTATAAAAGACCTTATTGATTTTCCTTCACAGACATCCTGAAAAACACGTATTGTTTCACTTATATCATCTTGATGTAACCAATTTACAAATGGGTAAGACTTTAATTCTTCTATTGAAAAGCCTAGTGTTCTCACCCAAGATTGATTTAGATAAACAAAATCACCAGAATCAGGATCAGTAACTGTACATAAATTGGCTGAATCTGTAAAAAATGGCTTAAACGATATCTTCTCTTGAATTGAATTATCTAACTGTTTTCTTAAAACTGAAGGTGATTTTACTTCAATATTAGACATCACACCCTCCCCTACTAAAATAGCTTGTTCCAAAGCAAAATGATCAATATCAATATACTTTGGAGCAGTAATTAAAACCATTACTCCAAATACTTCATTCGTCTGATCATTAATAAATGGGCAGCCAACTAATTGATATTGATCAACCTCCTTAATAATTTTTTTTTCTTCAATAACTCTATTAACAAAGCTATTTGTTTCTGGCAGTGTTATTATTTTTTTATTGAATCTTGATACACATTCAACTATATCATTACCTTCTTCGATCTTACAAATAGACCCATAAAAAGCTTGTTCATATTCTAAAACATAAAGAAGCAACGATTCCATAAACTCCTTAGGTGATGTTTCACCCGAAGAATTCAACCGCTGTATTCTTAATAAGTTATTATAAAATTGATCTTTTTTAGTCATTAATCTCTAAGGTTCAGAAGTATTTATTATTTGTCCAGCATAGATATCCCGCAACTAATGTGAATATATCTTAATATAAGTTAGAAATACTAGATTGACAAACTCTTTCTTAAGGGCTTATGACTATTCTTTTTAAATTCTGATGGAGTCATGCCTGTAGACTGTTTAAATTTTCTAGATAAATATTGAGTACTACTATAGCCTAAAACATCAGCTATTTGACTTAAACTCATCTCATTATACGACAAAAATTCTTTAACCTTTTCTACCTTTTGGTTTGATAAATACTTCTCTATTGTTATTCCTTCTGTATTAGAAAAAAGTGTACTAATTGTTGTATAATCTTTGCCTAATTCTTTTTGAAGCTCTTCTGATAATGTAGAGGTCCATTGTTTTTCATCTAGGTTAGAAAATTTATGATGAATAAAGTTCTTTACCCCTTCTACTAAGCTTGATTGTTTATCATTTAAAAAAGAAAAACCTAGTTTTTTAAAAGTTTGTTCAATTTCTTTCCTCTGATCCACTGATAACGGAACAGAAATATAAGCAACCCCTAGGTCTACTCTTTCGACTACAGCTCCAGCATCTATAAGTGCTTGCCATACCGTAAGTATGCATCTTTCGCATACCATGTTCTTGATTCTGAGGGTTAAAAGGTCTATCATTTGTGAATAAATATTGACGAAAGAACAGTTTTTCGTACTATTGTGTTGATAATCATAGGATAATGTGCAATCTAATTTAAATAAAAATTGATTGCCGTAAAAATTCATCCTATTTTTGCATTCCAAATTTTTAAAATAGCAACAAAGTGGATCACAAATATAAAAAACCGGCAACTAGACGTCCTGTTGAGCTAATGGCTCCTGCAGGTGGATTCGATTCGATGATGGCCGCCATTCAAGGTGGTGCAGATTCTATCTATTTTGGTGTCGAGCAGTTAAATATGCGTGCTCGTGCTTCAATGAACTTCACACTAGAAGACCTAGATGAAGTAGCTAAGATTTGTAACGAGCATGGTGTTAGGAGCTACTTAACACTTAATACAATTATATATGAACACGACCTTTCTATTATGCGTCGTGTTGTTGATAGAGTAAAAGAAGCAGGGATTACTGCAATCATTGCTTCTGACCAAGCTGTAATTGCTTATGCCTTTAGAGTTGGTGTAGAAGTTCATATTTCTACTCAAGTAAACATTACAAATGCAGAAACTGTTCGTTTCTACGCAACATTTGCAGATGTAATGGTACTTTCTAGAGAGTTAAGTATGGTACAGATGAAAACAATCTGTGATACTATTAAGAATGAAAACATTACTGGACCTAATGGTGAATTAGTTGAAGTAGAAGTTTTTGCTCACGGTGCTTTATGCATGGCTGTATCAGGAAAATGTTACTTGAGTCTTCATACACAAAACTCTTCTGCTAACAGAGGAGCATGTGTACAAAACTGTCGTCGTAAATATAAAGTAATTGATATTGAAGACGGACATGAATTAGAGATAGACAATGAGTACATTATGTCTCCTGAAGACTTATGTACAATTGACTTCTTAGATCAATTATTAGATACTGGTATTAAGGTATTGAAAATTGAAGGTAGAGGTAAAGGACCTGAATATGTAAAATGTGTTGTAGAATGTTATCGCGAAGCAATTGAAGCTTATTATGACGGTACATACTCTAAAGCTTTAGGTGAAGAACTTAAAGAACGTATGACTCAAGTTTACAACCGTGGATTCTGGGGTGGATATTACCTTGGTCAAGAAATGGGTAAATGGACAGACCAACATGGTTCTAAAGCAAAAACAAGAAAAGTTTATCTTGGAACTGGACGTAGATACTTTAAAAATATCAGCGTTGCAGAGTTCAGCTTAGAAACTTTAAAAGTAAAAGTTGGTGATAAATTATTAATCACTGGCCCTACAACTGGAGTTGTTGAAACGGTAGTTGAAGAACTACACGTTAATGATGATGGTAAGCAAGAGATGGCGGTAAAAGGAGATATCTTTAGTATTAAGCTAGATACTCAAATTAGACCATCTGATAAATTATATAAAGTAGTAGATGCTGAAACAATAGAAGCATAATCTGAATATGGCAAAAATCACAATTACACATCAGCGAGATAAATGTATTGGATGTAATTACTGCGTAGAGTTTGCTCCTGATAGATGGGTAATGTCTAAAAAAGACGGTAAAGCTACACTAGTTGGAGGTGTAAACCGAAAAGGTTTCTATTCTCTTAAGTTAAGTCCTATCGAATTAGAAGAAAATCAGAAAGCAGCAGATGCTTGCCCTGTAAAAATTATTCAGGTAAGAGAGTACTAAACTACTTTTCTTACAAAAAGTAAAAGGTCTTGAGCGATGTATATCACTCAAGACCTTTTTTATTACCATGTCTCGTCCTGAATTAGTGTTACACAAAACGTAACATTATGAATGAAGATCAAGAATATCAGTACACTAAACGTACACAAAAAGATTACAGCTACTCTTTTAAATTACAAGTTGTAGATGAAGTGGAACGAGGGGAAATAGGTATAACGGCAGCAAGACTTAAATATGGAATACAAGGTCATGGTACCATCCGTACTTGGATAAGAAAGTATGGTAATTTAGATTGGGATAATAAATCTGATTTAAAAATGGGAAAGACACCAGAACAAAAATTATTGGAGCTAGAACAAAAGGTTCTATTATTAGAGAAGCAAAAAGCTTCTTTAGAAAAACAACTCTACGTAACAGATAAAAAAGCAATTTTCTTTGATATGATGATCGATATTGCTGAGGATGAGTTTAATATTCCTATTAGAAAAAAGTCTTTACCCAAGCAGTTGACCAATTCAAAAAAGAAGAAAAAATAGGAGTCAAACCGACTTGTGAATTGCTTGGGTTAAATCGACAAATTTATTATCGTTCGAAAAGGAAAGTAAAAAAGAATAATAGTATTGCATCTAAAGTAGTAGACTTAGTGAAAAGAATTCGTTTGAAGCAAACTAAAATAGGGACAAGGAAATTATATCAATTACTTCTTCCTGAATTGCAATTACTAAATGTAGGTAGAGATAAGCTTTTTGATATCATGAGGGCTAATCGACTCGATATCAAGCCTAAAAAACAATATCATGTCACTACAAATTCTCATCACAGGTTTAAAAAGCATAAAAACCTTATTGAGCATTTGGAAATAAATAGACCTGAACAAGTATTAGTTTCTGATATAACTTACATAGGTGAGCGAAGTAACCCAATGTATCTATCCTTAGTAACAGATGCCTATTCTAAGAAAATAATGGGGTTAAATGTATCAGATAGTTTGAATGCAAATGGAGCTATTGCAGCATTAAAAGAAGCACTGAAAAATAGAAACTATGCTGATTTACCAATGATACACCATTCAGATAGAGGATTACAATATTGTAGTCACGAGTATCAACGACATCTTCAGGAAAATAAAGTATTGTGCTCGATGACGGAATCTTACGATCCTTATCAAAATGCGGTAGCAGAAAGAATAAACGGAATTCTTAAGCAAGAATTTATTTTAGGAATAAAAATTAATGATCTCGATTTAATGAATAAATTTATTAGAGAATCTGTATATATTTACAATAATGAAAGGCCTCATTGGAGTAATTATATGAAGACACCTGTTGAGATGCATCAGCAAAGTGAAATAAAAATGAGAACTTATAAAAGTAAAAATAGCACCGAGCTTACACCCGATGCTATCAATATATAATAGTCTAAATCTGTAACGCTATGGACGGACTAGACACCATAACTATTTATATTAAATAGCCATTGCTACATCTTTTTCTTTTTCTGTGCCTTTAGATTTATCTGAGTTCACAGAATTCTTCAACTTAATTACACCAGTTTTATCAAGTGCTAGAATAATTAAATATGTTGGATCAATTTCGTGCCATCTAATTCCTCCAAAATTTGCTCTTGATCCTCTTGCATGATGGTTATTGTGATATGATTCACCCATCATTAAGAAATCAAAAGGAAGGAAGTTTGTTGATGTATCACTTACTTCAAAGTTTCTATATCCATAGATATGTGCAAACCAGTTAATAATAGCACCATGAACTGGCGACATTAAGAAATGAATTGGTAGTAATAGAAAAATAAGTGGTGATAAATCATAAGTCATGTAACAGTAGATGTAGAGTGCAGAATATGCTGCTCCCCATGCTAATCTACTAAGACCACTACCTGCAAATTTATCAAATGAATGCCATTCAGGTACATTCTTAGTAAATTTTGGATCTACCTTAACTTTCCCTTTACAAATATCAGTATACACATTTTTAGTTTTCCACATCATTGCAAACAACGATGGTGAATACTTTGGTGAATGCGGATCTTCTTCAGTATCTGCAAATGCATGGTGCATTCTATGCATAATACCATAGCCATAGGCACTTAAATAATTAGAACCTTGGAAGATATACGTTAGTACAAAAAATACTTTCTCTGTTTTTTTAGACATTGTAAACATAGCATGCGCTGCATATCTATGTAAAAAGAATGTCTGGAAAAACAACGACGTGTACCAGTGAAGTATGAAAAAAGCTATTATTATATACATAAATGTAAAATTGAAAATTCATCAATTAAATTGTCGATGACCCTTAAACCAACTTTACTTCTATTTTGTGACAGAATTGTTAAAAAACATTTACTAAAAATTGATAAGCAACTGTTTTTGAGCAGTTTAATTTTATAAATAATTTTAACTAATCATTTCATTCATCATTGGCTGTTTTGTAATACGCTTACCTGTAGCCTTTTTATATGCATTAGCAACTGCAACACTTGCAGGAGGTAAACCTGGCTCTCCTAAACCTGACGGGTTTTCTGAACTTTCTATAAAATGAGTCGATACTATTGGGGTATCTTTCATTCTTATTAATTGATAATGATCAAAATTATTTACCTGTGCTACTCCATCTTTAACCTCTAAATTCCCGTATAATGCATGGCCTATCCCATCAATTACACTACCTTCTATCTGATTTTTTGCTCCTGATTTATTAATCAAAATACCACAATCAACAGCTACTGTTACTTTCTTCACAACAGGTTTATTGTTTTCTATTGTTATATCTGCAATTTCAGCAATGTAACTATTATGACTAAAGTAAGCTGCAAATCCTTGGTAAACCCCTTTCTCTACCTTACCCCAATTTCCTTTCTCTGCTACAAGTTTAATTACTCCCTGTAATCTTTTTGGTGAATAAGGTATTCCTTTTTTCCTCTTAGCATTATCTAATAATGATAACCTAAATTGTATAGGATCTTTTTTTAATTCTGAAGCGATATCATCTAAAAATGATTCTTGTGCAAAACCTAAAAAGTTAGTTACAGGAGCACGCCACCACCCAATTGTTGTATCACATTCAATAGCTGAAGATCTTACTTCATAATTTTCAATTGCTCCATTTGGGAAATATTTTGATATACCTTTCCACATTCCTCTATTAATAACAGCTTCATGTATAGTATACCCAGTAAGTTCCCCTCCTTTTATAGTTGCCTTTATTTTATATTTAACGCTTGGCCTATATACTCCAGACGTCATATCATCCTCTCTAGTAAAAATTACTTTAACAGGATAACCAGAAAGGTTGGATACATATGCAGCTTCTTCGGCAAAATCTGTATTTAATCTTCTACCAAACCCACCACCCATACGAGTCATTTGTACTTCAACCTCTTCTTCTTTTCTTCCTAAATTTCCTGCTACTTTTTGAGCTGCATTTTTAGGGGTCTGAGTTGGGCCTACCAATAGTATTTTGTTCTTTGTTACGTGAGCAAAAAAGTTTAGTGGTTCCATACAGTTATGAGGTAAAAATGGAGCTTCATAAAGTTGTTCTATTACCATATCTGCATTCCTGACTGCTGTATTAAAATTACCATTGGATTGCATTGGTTCTACTCCTTTTTTATCGAAAGCAGCTAACATCATTTCATTATGATAAGCTGTAGACTCCTTCTTTTTAATTTCTTTCCATTCAACTTTCAAGGCTTCTTTTCCTTTCATAGCAGCCCAAGTGTTTTCGGCTACTACAGCAACTTTATTATCAAAAGAAACAACCGTTAGCACTCCTTTTATCTTCTTAGTATCTGTATCATCAAAAGAAGCCAACTTTGCTCCAAATGGTGGACGTTGAAGCATAGCGTATTTCATCCCATCATACTTATAATCTAAGCCAAATAGAGATTCTCCTTTTACTATTTTTTCTACATCAACATTCTTAATTCCTTTACCTATTAAAGTAAAATCTTCTACATTTTTTAAAGGTGCTTTTTTAGGTATTTCTAATAGAGCTGCTTCGTTAACAACATCTCCATATTTAATACTATCACCCTTCTTATTGGTAATTACACCTTGCTTAGCTACACATTCTTCAACAGGAATATTCCATTTATTTGCAGCAGCAGTCAGTAACATTAATTTAGCTGTTGCTCCTGCCTTTCTTAAATTTTTCCACCCTAAACGAATCGATTGACTTCCTCCTGCCACTTGGCGTTTGTATTCACTATTTAAACCTGCTTGTACAACAACAACATTTTCCCAAGGAATATCTAACTCCTCGGCAATAATCATGGGCATGGAAGTTTTTACCCCTTGTCCAATTTCTGGATTGGGAGCATAAATAGAAACTGTATTATTATCTGCTATTTTTAAATAGGCATTGAAAGATTGAAAGTCTAAATCCTCAATAGACTTAGGCATTTCTGCATTTTTTGCACATGATGTTCCTAAAAAATTTAATCCCATCAATAATCCACCACCTGTTAAAAGTGATGTTTTTAGAAAATTACGTCTGCTTTGTTGTGTTACTTCTTTTGGTTGCATCTGATTAATAATTAGTAGTTAGGATTTTGTTGCTGCTAATGCCACTGCTTTTTCTATTCTGTTATATGCTGCACACCTGCAAATATTACCATGCATTGCATTACGAATATCTACAACAGAAGGAGCTGGATTATCTTTTAAGAAAGCTGCTGCAGTCATAATTTGACCACTTTGGCAGTAACCACATTGCGGAACATCTAATTCTACCCATGCTTCTTGTAATGGATGGTCTGCATTTTCTGACAATCCTTCAATTGTTGTTATTTCTTGGTCTATCACATCTGTAATTGGAAAACTGCAACTTCTTATTGCAATGCCATTAAGATGTACGGTACATGCACCACATTGTCCTATTCCGCAACCATATTTTGTTCCTACTAAATTTAATTCATCTCTTAATACCCATAAAAGAGGGGTATCAGCTTCCACATTAAAAGTGCGTAGTTTGTTGTTTACTTTGAGTGTATATTCTGGCATATTTTTGTTATTTATCTAGTTGAAGTAAAGCCAAATAAGCCTCTTCTGTATCAATATCTATATATGGAACATCAGATTCTAAAACCAAGGTATCCTCTTTAAATTTCTGTACTATTTTTTTTGCTCCTTCATCGCCTTTCAATTGTAAAAGATCTGAAAAATATCGCTCATTAAATATAACCGGAACTCCCTTCACGTTTCCATAAGAAGTTACTGCTATTTTTTTAGAGGATGAATAATATGAGGCAATTAATACTTTTATATAATGTATTGATAAAAGAGGTAAATCACTTAAAACAATAAGTACATCTGTATATTTTTTTTGTTTGATGTGATAAATTCCTTCACGAATAGAGCTCCCTAACCCCTCATTCCAATTTTGGTTATCAATCACATTAATAGTTTTTGATTTTAAACTATCTTCTATTTCATTTTTATAAGCGCCTAAAATTAAAAAAGTGGTTGATTCTTCTAGAACACTTACCTTTTCAATACAATGGTTTAATAATGTTTCTCCTCTCCATTTTAGTAGTTGTTTCGGTCTTCCCAACCGTTTAGACGCTCCTGCTGCAACAATTAATATGGCTAATTTCTTATCCATAAATACTAACTGTATTTGTAAGTTGTACTGACTTATTTCTTAGTATTGCTAATACCTCTGCAACTATAGAAATAGCTATTTCTTCTGGAGTAATTGCACCAATATTTAAACCAGCTGGTCCATTAATTTTTTCAATAAATTCAAAATCAAGGTCTGGTTGATAATCAAATAATTGTTCTTTTAATTTTTCTGTTCGCTTATTTGCTCCAAGTAAACCAAGGTAAGCTATTGGTTGCTGAGTTATGGTTAAAAGGTATTTTAAATCTTTCACAAAACTATGTGTCATAATCATAACTCCTGAATGTTTGTCCATCTTTAAATGCCCCACCTCTTCTGCTTCAATTTTCATCAAATTAGATGCTCCAGGAAAATCTTCTATAACATTAGTATTTAATGGAGCTGCTACAATTGTTACCTTCCATCCTGTCATGACTGCATATTTACAAAGTACCACAGCATCATGTTCTACACCTAAAATATATAAATGAAATTCAGGTTTTAACTCTTCTTTAAATACTTTTGTGTACGCACTATTCTCTTGCTTTTTTTTATCAAATGAAAAGATTGAAATACCATTTCGGTCCGTTAATGAGTAATGACTTTCAATAGTTATTACATCTCTTTGTTTTACTGCATTATTGAAATTAGAATAGAAATTTTCAGATATATCAAAAGGTTCTATAAGGATGGTTAAAATACCTTCACATCCTAACCGATACCTCCCATCGTAATTTATTAAAAGTGCTTTTCCTGTCTTAAAAACCCTTTGAGACTGCTTTAGAATTTCTTTTTCTACACAGCCACCACTTACTGCCCCTATCATTTCATCATTTTCTAATATCAACATCCGAACACCCGGCTTTCTATAAGAAGAGCCATCTAAACCTACCACAGTAACAAGCACAGCCTTTATTTTGTGCTGTTTTGCCTTATAAACTGTATGAATAATGTTTTTAAGTTCGTGTAACATCTTGTAACTATGGAAATATGAATGACAATTGATGACCCATATTAATTAAAAAAAATTGATCTATAAAGTGATGAACACAAATTGGATAATTATGTGTTATTATTAAAAACGAAAGAAGGCTATTCCTACCAAAAATGGAGGAATAGCCTTCTTCTAATCAATTTTCTTTATCCTAACTTCCAGAGGTCATCATCTGATACGTTTCTAAAAATGTATTTCTAGAAAGAGTGGCATTCTTTTCATATACAGACTTCAAAATTTCAAGTTCTTCTTTTGATTTCCCTTCAAAATCTGGTGTTTCAGGAGATAATTGAGATAACCTCTGATTTATATCTTTTAAGCTACTCTCAAAAAATTGTGATAGGTTTCTCAAAATACTATATGATATATTGACTTCTCCTTTACCTGTTGTAGAATAATATGATAAATTTTCTGAGGAACGTTGAAGTAATTTTTCAAATATTTCCTCAGCAGCTGCTGTATCGCCTAGTTTATAATATAATCCCATAAACTTAGGTGCATAGAAACTATACGGTATTGTTTTATCTGGAATTGTAGTTAATATCCAATCTAATGTTTTCTTAGATTGTTTCTTTTTAGATAAATTATCTTCCAACAGTGAGTCATAATATAACTTTTCGGCTAATCTATAAACACTGTTTCTAGTATTTAATGCCATCTTTTGATATTCTCCATCATAATAAACACTTTCATCTTGAAGACCTCTAAATGCAAAATTCTTTAAATTTTCTTGCATTACTTCAACATTAACTTCACCTAGTTCTCCAAAAGTATTCTCGTTATGAATTGGTAATAATCTAAACGCCATTCCTTCTAGATATAAGTAATTACTAAAATCCATATTAATGGTACCTGCAGAGGTATTATTAAAATATATTGGACGTTCCCAATTGTTCGATACTATTAAATCTAATAAGGCTAGTTCATTTTTATAAATGCTTTTTTTGTTTGGCTTTAAGCTCCACACCATTTTAGATACTACTCGTTCCTTAAGATTATCAGGTAGTAATTTACTTTGAGCAATTCTATTACTATCAACATCTAGTACAAAAGTTTTAGATAGTAAACGGTTAATAGAAGTACCATTTTGTAATTCAACCTTAGTTATTGGATCTCCTTTTTTAATAGCATTTATATACGCATTCATATTAACACCATACTGTGCCTGTTCTACTTCAATTAAAGGTATTATTTCATTATTCCCTTCTTGATATACATTATTCGATAATTGTAAAGGCAATGGATTAGACTCATATTGTTGCTGATGCATTTGTTTAATATACCAATCTGCCTGAAAGTAACTTAACACAACAACACGAATGTCTGTTCTAAAACCTTCTACATTCTGTACATACCATAATGGAAATGTATCATTATCTCCTCCGGTAAATAAAATGGCATTTTCTGCACAACTTGCTAATGTGTTTCTCGCTTGATCTACAGAATAATAACGGTTTGATCTGTTATGACCATCCCAACCGTTTATACCCATTATAATAGGTACTATAAAGCTCAACCCTACACCAGCATAAACTCCATTATTTCCTACTTTATCTGATAAAAAGTTTCCAACTGCTAATACCCCAAATCCTATCCAAATGGCAAATGCATAAAACGAAGCTGCATAAATATAATCTCTTTCACGAGGTTCTACTGGTGGTGAGTTTAAGTAAAATACCAAAGCAACACCAAGTGTTATAAATAATACTGCAACAACAAAGAAGTTCTTTTTATCTTTTTTATACTGATAAAACACACCTAATAAGCCTAATGCTAATGGCAATAAATAAAAATTTGTTCGTGCTTTATTCTTTTGAAGAAGTTCTGGTAAGTCTTCTAAATCATCCCATGGTAATAAATAACTAGCATCTTTTTCATCACTTTCTCTTCCTGCAAAATTCCACATAAAATACCTTAGGTACATATGTCCTAACTGATATCTAAAGAAAAATACTATGTTATTTAACATTGTTGGTTTCTCTCCTGATGCTATTCCTGCCCACTCTTCATATAACGGTTTATGATGAGGTTGGGTAGAATATAATCTAGGAAATAACATCATATCTTTTTTATCATATTCACGTCTACTTTTCTGAGCATAAACTTCATAATAATCCTTTCCGTTTTTATTTGCTTCTCTATATTTAGCCCCTATTTCTTCAACTCCAATTTCTTCTGAATTATAAGTAGGCCCATAAAATAAAGGACGTTCTCCGTATTGTTCTCTTTTTAAATAAGATACGTACGATAATAAATCATCCGGAGTATTTTCATTAATAGGTGTTTCTTGATTAGAACGAATAAATACAAGTGTATAACTCATATAACCAACTAAAATAAATGACACTCCTAACAAGAGATTATTTAATGTTACCTGCTGTTTATTTTGAGTGTAATATACTCCATAAACTAAAGCAAGTACCAATACTATTGAAAAGACCAATCCTCCTATTCCAAAGGATAATCCAAATATATTTACAAACACCTTATCAACAGAGAATGCCATTGAGGGTAAACCTGGAATAACAATTATGATGATCCCTAAAATGATTGCTCCACCTACAACCATTGCAATCAATGTTCCTTTGAATGTAATTGAATTGGGATACTTTTTATAATAGTAAATCATTGCCAAAGCAGGCAAACAAAGTAAGTTCTCTAAATGAACACCAATAGATAAACCAATGATGTAAGCAATCATAATTAGCCATCTATTCGATGCCGAATTATCTTCTATAAATTCCCATTTTAAAATAGCCCAAAACACAGCTGCAGTAAACGCTGATGACATTGCATATACTTCTGCTTCTACAGCAGAAAACCAAAATGAATCAGAGAATGTATATGCTAATGCACCTACCGCAGCAGATCCAAAAAGTACAACTTTATCTTTCAGTACATAATCTTCAGCTTTTTGTTTAAGTACTTTCATACCAAGCATAACAATAGACCAATACAGGAATAAAATTGTTAGTGCACTCATAAATGCTGATTGGAAATTAATCCACCATGCTACTTTCAATACATTTCCTAGAGCTAGAAAAGAGAAAAGGCGATTAAATAATAAGAAAAATGGTGCTCCTGGAGGGTGAGGTACCATTAATTTGTATGATACAGCAATAAATTCACCACAATCCCAGAAACTAGCAGTCTCTTCCATTGTAATGGTATACACAGATAATGATACTAGAAATAGTATCCATCCTATTAAATTGTTAGTTTTTTTGAGTTCGTTCATTTTTAGAGTATTTATCAGAGGTCAGATAATTGGAATTTTAAGTTATTAATTATCTATAACTCATCACTACTCTTTTTATTGATATTAACAAAAGTAAGGTTTTATTAAAACCTAAATTTAAAGACAAAAAAAGTCGTTACCTTATTTCTAAAGTAACGACTTTCTCATAGCTTATAATTTCTTCAACTTATCTTGCTGAAGTCATCTTCTGATAAGATTCAGAAAATACTTGTCTAGAAACACCTGCGTTCTTTTCAAACACAGTCTTTAAAGCTTCTAGTTCTTCTCTTGATTTACCTTCTAAATCTGGAGTATCTGGAGATAATTGAGCTAAACGCTGATTTACATCTTTTACATTACCCTCAAATATTTGCGTTAATTGTTGTAAAGTAATTAATGATCTACGCGCTACACTCTCAGTACCTTTTCCTGTCTCTGAGTAATATTTCACATTTTCAGCATCACGACGCACTAATAAATCAAAAATCTTATTAGCTGTTTCAATATCACCTAGTCTGTAGTATAAATCCATATACTTAGGAGCATAGAAACTATAAGGAATTGTTTCATCTGGAACCATCTTTAAGATCCAATCCAATGTTTCTTTAGATTGTTTCATTTTAGACGGATCATCTTGCATTAGTGCATCATAGTATAATGTTTCTGCTAAACGGTAAACATTATTTCTTGTATTTGCACCAAATTTACGATACTCATCATCATAATAAACACTTTCATCTTGAAGACCTCTAAATGCAAACTTTTTCAAGTTATCTAGCATTACACCAACATTTACTTCACCTACTTCTCCTCCAGAACTTTCTGTACGGATAGGTAGTAATCTGTAAGTCATACCTTCAAGGTATAAGTAACTTCTTAAATCCATATTAATGGTATTTGCAGAAGTATTATTAAAGTAGATTGGACGTTTCCAATCATTCGAAGCAATTAAATCTAAAAGTGCTAATTCATTTTTGAAGATATAAGTCTTGTCATTTTTCAATCTCCAAGCCATCTTCGTTTGCACTCTATTTTCCATTCCCTTAGGAATAATACCACTATTTACAACTGCTGCACTGTCAACATCTAAAATAAATACTCTAGATAATAACTTAGCTGTAGACTGTCCGCCTTGTAACCCTACTTGAGTAACAGGGTTATTAGAATTTACAGATTGTAAATATGCTTTTAGATTTACACCATTTTTTGCTCTTTCATCTTCTACTAAAGGAACGTAATCATTTTTACCTTCTCTATAGTTTTCGCTAGAAATTGACAATGGTAATGGCATAGATTTGTATTGCGTTTGGCGCATTTGATCTAAATACCATCCTGTACTAAAGTAACTCAATACAGCTACACGTACATCTGTTCTAAAACCTTCTACGTTTTGAACATACCATAATGGGAATGTATCATTATCACCACCCGTAAACAAGATGGCGTTTTCTGCACAACTTGCTAATGTGTTTCTTGCCTGATCTACTGAATGAAAACGGTTTGATCTATCATGACCGTCCCATCCATTTATTCCCATAACAATAGGAACAATAAAACTCATACCTACGCCAGCATAAACACCATTAGCACCCATTTTTTCTGATAAGAACTCGCCTAATGCTAATGCTCCAAATCCTATCCACATTGCAAATGCATAGAAGGAGGCTGCATAAATATAATCACGCTCACGAGGTTCTACAGGTGGCGAGTTTAGATAAACAACAAGAGCTGCACCTAATGTGATAAATAAGATACCAACAACAAAGAAGTTCTTTTTATCTTTTTTATACTGATAAAATGCTCCTAAAATACCTAAAATTAGAGGTAACAAATAGAAATTTGCTCTTGCTTTATTTTCTTGAAGTAACTCTGGAAGATCTTCTAAATCATCCCATGGTAAAAGGTAGCCAGCATCTTTTTCATCACTTTCTCTACCTGCAAAGTTCCACATAAAGTACCTTAAGTACATATGCCCTAATTGATATCTAAAGAAGAATACAAAGTTATTTACTAAAGTAGGTTTTTCTCCTGGAGCAATCCCTGCCCATTCTCTATATAACTGAGCATGGTGTGGCTGACGAGAATACATTCTAGGGAAAAGCATCATATCGCGTTTAGCATACTCAGCTTTTGTTTTGTGGTCATATACTTCATAGAAGTCTTTTCCACCCTTGTTTGCTTCTCTATATTTATCTCCGTTTTCTACAGTATTTACATGTTCAGCATCGTATGTTGGACCATATAACAATGGACGGTCTCCATACTGTTCACGTTTTAAATAAGATACATATCCTAATAAATCATCTGGTGCGTTCTCATTAATTGGAGTTTCTTGATTTGAACGGATAATTACTAGAGTATAACTCATGTAACCAACCAATATAAATGACACACCCAATAAGAAGTTATTTAACGTAACCATTTCTTTACTTTGCGTGTAGTAAACACCATACGCAAGTGCAAAAATCAAGGTGAATGAGAATAATAAACCACCTGTACCAAACGAAGTTCCGAATGTATTTACAAATATCTTATCAATAGAAAATGCAATTGATGGTAAACCAGGAATAACAATTATAATAATTCCTAAGATGATTGCTCCACCAGCTACCATTGCAATGATTGTCCCTTTAACTGAAATAGTATTAGGATACTTTTTATAGTAATAAATCATTGCCAAGGCAGGCAAACAAAGTAAATTTTCTAAATGGACACCAATAGATAAACCAATGATATAAGCAATCATGATTAACCATCTATTAGATGAGGCATTATCTTCGATAAATTCCCACTTTAAAATTGCCCAGAATACTAATGCAGTAAAAGCAGATGACATTGCATATACTTCTGCCTCTACAGCTGAGAACCAAAATGAATCAGAGAATGTATACGCTAATGCACCTACCGCAGCAGATCCAAAAAGTAATACTTTATCTTTTAATTCATATCCTTCTGCTTTTTGCTTAATCACTTTCATACCAAGCATAACAATAGACCAATACAGGAATAAAATTGTTAGTGCACTCATAAAAGCAGATTGGAAATTAATCCACCATGCTACTTTTAATACATCGCCAAAAGCTAAGAAAGAAAATAGTCTATTCAGTAATAAGAAGAATGGTGCTCCCGGAGGGTGTGGTACCATTAACTTATACGATACAGCTATAAATTCGCCACAATCCCAGAAACTTGCTGTTTCTTCCATTGTGATAGTGTAGACAGCGAGTGATATTAAAAACACTGTCCAACCAATTAAATTATTTGTTCTCTTGAATTCGTTCATTCTATTACATTTTCCAATTGGCTAAAATAGGGTAAAAATCTGCATTCGAATTACAAAACATCCATTAACAGTCGCTATTTTTCCAATTATTGGTCTAGTTTTATTTTTTTTAACATTAATTTCTATTCTTCTTAAAAAAGTAAAGTGTGTTTACCTTAATAAATACCTTCATCTTTTAAGAATTTTATCACGTTTAAATCAGATAAATGATGTGCATGTAAGCCTGCTTTTTTTGCTCCCTCAACATGTTGAATTGAATCATCAATAAAAAGTGTATCAGATTTATCTAAATTATTTTCAGCAATCACAGTTTCAAAAATACTTGGGTGTGGTTTCCTATCTCCCATTTCATAAGAATAATACCCTTTCTCAAATAACTTTTTAAAATCTCCAAAATCATTCCCTAAAGTAGATTTTACAATAGTTTCAAAAGCTTTAATGTGAATGGCATTTGTATTTGATAATAAGAAAATTCGATATTTTTTAGACAATTCTTTAAGCATTTCTACTCGCTTAATTGGTAAATCAAGTAGCATTGCATTCCAAGCTTCATCAATTTGATCATTAGTAATCTCTTCCCCTACAATCTTTTTAATACCTAAACGGAATTCATCCGAAGAGATATTCCCTTTTTCATATTCATCAAATAATTCAGTTTGTTCTTTCTGTGTATAAAAAGGAGATACAGGTTTTTCTAAAATTTCTGAAAATTTATCTAGTGTATTTTCGTATCTTAAATTTAAGAGTACTCCTCCTAGATCAAAAATTATCGCTTTATACTTCATTTCTAATTATTAAGGGATTGATAATTATGAATTTATTTGTTAGGATTGCAACTATAAAATTCGATTTTCGAATAAATATACTACTGTTTTTATAATTTATGTCCAAATTACTATACACACTGTTTGCCTTTTGTACTTTAATGGTTTCCACATCAGTTTTTGCCCAACAAGCAAATGATGAAGAGGTTATTTTAGAGAGTTATCCAAACGATCATGACTTCTATAAATTTTATATTTATGATAGTGTAGAATATTCTCAAAGTACCCCTTACCACGCTTTACATACCCATTTAGACTTTCTAGAAGAAGGAAGTAATTATCATCCAAAAGTTTCTGCTAGAGTTATACCAACTAGTGTAGGTAATTTAGAAGAACGTATTGATCTAGCTGATGAACTGAAGTTAATTTATGCAGGTAAAGGAATTTATCTTCATTCATTAGATCTGCCATTACAAAAAGATTATGTCGAAAAAAACACAGGAAAAGCACGTTTTATTATAAGTGATAAGTTACCAGATATTTATTTGATTAAGGTTTCTGGCCGATGGAGGTACTCAAGCTATTCATCATTAAAAATTCATAAAATATTTAAAGAAACCTTTCCGTCTTATTCTAGAGATATAATTAAATATGTATCTAAAATTGAAAGAGGAAATCAGATTTTTCTTAATATAAAATTATGGCAATGGGCTGCGTTAATTGCTATCTTCATTGCGTTTTATTTTATATACTACATAGTTACTTGGTTCCTTTCATTTATCATAAAAGCATTATTTACAAAAGGTGATAATGAATACTTTATTAGCAAAGTTATAAGTGGATACAAGAAACCTGTAACAATTGCTATTCTGGTATTCTTCTTTTATATGATACTGCCTTTGTTACTATTAGAAAGTCACATTTCTTATGGTTTAGCTCTTATTTGTCGTTTTATTTTCGGTCTATCAGCAGCCTTTTTTATTTTTAGAACAGCCGATTTATTTGTTTTTAAAGTGATGAGTTCTAGCTCTAGGTTTTCTTTAGACGAACACCTAACTCCTGTACTTAGATCTTCTTTTAGATTAATTGCTTTAATATTTGGCTTCTTAGTAATTCTCAAATTGATGGGCTATAATATCAATAATCTTATTACGGGAATTTCGTTTGGTGGATTAATCATTGCATTTGCTGCACAAGACACAGTAAAGAATTTTATTGGCTCTATAATGTTATTTACTGATAAACCATTTAAGGTTGGCGATTCTATTATTGTTTCTGGCCAAGCAGGTATTGTTGAAGAAATAGGTTTTAGAACTACAAAAGTGAGATCGTTTAATAATTCTTTAATCAGTTTACCCAACAATATTGCTGCAGATAATATTGTAGACAATATGGGAAAAAGAGATTTTAGAAGATTTAAAACAATGATTACCATAGAATATGGAACAGAAAGAAAATTAATTCGAACTTTTATTGAAAGAATTAAAGCATCCATTGAAAAACACCCTCAAACACGAAAAGAAGGATATCAGGTTCGATTATACCAATTTTCATCTAGCTCTTTAGATATTTTATTAAATGTATTTTTTAGAACAGATGATTATGATGTAGAATTGGCTACAAGAGAAGAATTAATGTTTGATATCATGGAAATTGCAGAAGAACTAGGTGTGCAGTTTGCATTTCCTACACAAACAATTCATATGGCATCAGGTGATAATTCAGAAACAGAAGAAGACAAAAACTAATTGATTTTTTGAAATTGCTTAGTTTATTTAATTGAACTAGGCAATTTCAAATTTCGCTGCCTATTTTTACAAAACAACGAACAAAAATCTCAATAATTATATATTTCAATGTCTAAGCATTTATCATATTTATTAATCTTTATCTTTTCTGCAACGAGAATTTTCGGTCAGAATACTGATAGCAATAAAAATGATCTAGTTTCTAGTTATCCAGACGATCATTCGTTCTATAACTTCTTAATGCTAGACAGTGTGGAATTTTCTTTAAGTTCTCCTTATCACACAATGCATACGCATTTAGAAAATCTTGAAGAAGAAAACTATCATCCCAATATTTCAGCCCAAATTTTTCCTTTATCATCAGGATCTTTAAAAGAGAGGAAACAATTGGCTATTGAACTAAAGTTGATTTATACTCAACAAGGTATTTATATCAACTCACAAGACTATCCACTCCAAAAAAATTATATTGACCCAAATACTAAAACTCACCGATATAATATAAGTCCTAGACTACCTAATATATATATTGAGCTTCAGGATGGAAGATGGAAGTACTCTCGTTACTCAACAAATCTAATTCATCAGATATTTGAAGAAACCTACCCTTCTTTTGCTAGAAAACTAGTGATTTACACATCCTCTTTACAGCAAATGAAAGGGAAATATTTTGGTATAAAACTTTGGCAATGGATTACGTTGGTATCTATGCTGATAATAAGTTATCTATTTTATTACCTAACAATTTGGTTTACAAAAAGAATTCTAACCAGCATATTCATTAAGTTAAAGCAAGAAAGAATAGCAAAAAAAATCCTTCCTAAATTACGAAGACCAATTGCTATGATTATCTTAATGCTAGCATGGTATTACATTATTCCTTTTCTACTTCTACCAAGTAATGTATCTTATGGATTTGCCATAATTACAAAATTAATTTTCTGTTTTTACCTTATTATTTTACTCTTTAGGGTTGCTGATATTTCAGTTCTTAGAATTGGAACTTATTCCAATCGATCAGAAGCAATTGATCAAAATTTAATTCCTGTTTTAAAAGTTTGTTTTAGAATAATTGCTATTTCTGCAGGAGTTTTACTTACACTCTATTTCTTTGGGTATGACATTACACATATCATAACAGGTATTTCATTTGGTGGTGTTGCTATTGCTTTTGCAGCTCAAGACACCTTAAAAAACTTTATTGGTTCTGTTATGATTTTTGCCGATAAACCATTTGAAGTGGGCGATTGGGTAAATATAAAAGGGCAAGAAGGTATTGTTGAAGAAATTGGCTTTAGAACAACTAGAATTAGAACATTTACAAATTCATTACTTAATATTCCAAACGGCACCTTATCTGATAGTGATATTGATAACCTTGGAAAAAGAGAATTCAGAAGGTTTAAATCATACCTTTCTGTACCTTATGGTACTCCCCCTGATAAAATTGAACAATTTATTAAAGCAATCAAAAAAGCAATAGATGATCATCCTCAAACAAGGAAGGATTTTTATGAAGTACGCCTAAATAAATTTAGTGCTAGCTCATTAGATGTACTCTTATATGTTTTCTTTATCACTAGAGATTGGAGTGAAGAATTACAAGCAAGAGAATATTTGATGATAAAAATACTTAGAATAGCGGAAACAATGTGCGTTGATTTTGCATTCCCGACGCAAACTATTCATATTGCTAATGATAATAATGATCAAGATAGTTCTGATAAAGACTGAAAATGAGTAAAGAGCAAACGAAACCCTTAAATTCATCTGAGAATATATTCAACACTTTTGAAAATGCCTTTGAAGCTAGTGAAGTAGCTACATTTGGCTTAAATAAAGATGGGCAAATTATATTCTGGAATGATGCTATGCTTACGCTTACGGACTATTATCCAGAAGAAGTAATTAGCAAACATTATTCTGAATTTATTCAGATCTTTTATCACGAAGATAAATTTTCTTTGAATGGACTTCTTCAATCACTTTCCGGAAAAATTACCACAAGAAAAGGCGATATTTATCAAATAAAAATTGGTGGTATTCCTTGTAGTAATGATGAAATTACTCATGTTTATATTTCTGTTCAAAATATTACTAAAGAAACTTTCCATGTTCAAGAACTGGTAAAAAGTAATATTCTGATGAAAGAACTATTTGGTTCTTCAAGAGAAATGGTTGTTGTATTTGATAGACAAGGAAACATTAGTTTTGCTAGTGAACCCTTTAAGGCATTAATCAAAATGTCTGACTCAGAAGTACACAAAACAAAATTTGTAGACTTAATACCAAGTAATAACAGAACAAAGTTATTAATTGGTTTAAAAATGGCTGAAGAATCAATAATTGAGCATCAGATGGAACTTACCATCGAAACTGAATCTCAAAAAAGAGTTACTGACTGTCATATATCTTATAAAGCTTCATCAAAAAATTGCTACCGCTTACACCTCTTTGATATTACTGATAAAAAGAGAAAAGAACGTGAGCAAGAAATAAGCATCACCTTTGCGAAATTATTACAATCAAATTTCAAAATTCAAGACCTATACGAGAAAGTATATCTTGCCATGAAATTGGTTGTTGATATTGATAGTTTCCTACTTATTAGAGGTAAAGTTTCTGGTAACGGAATGTACATTGCTTTTAATAGTACCAACAAAAGCGTTCTACAAAAAGAAGAAATTCCTGCAGGAGACTTTGCTTTAGAAATGGTAAATGTATTGAACAGACCAATGTTTATGTACCGAGAGGTTATAGAACGATTGGCAAACCAATACAATATTAAATTAATTAATGTCCCAGAAATTTGGATGGGACTCCCTCTGATTACTAATAATCAGAAAATGGGGATGATTGTAGTACAATCTTTTACAGATAGAAAAGCCTTTAGTAAACCTGATCTTAATCTTTTTGATCTAGCTACTGGGCTTTTAGCTGCTGCAATTATTAGAGATCAGAGCCAGTTAAAAGTAAGAGCACAAAGAGCACAATTAGAAGCTATTTTTGAAAGTGGTGCTCAAGCAATTTGGACGTTCAATAAAAAAGGAACTGTTACTCGTTTTAACCAACAATTTGCAGAATATATTAAGCAGTTTTCTGACATTGAACTAATGCCAGGAATGAGTTTAATTAATATTATTCCTGAAAATCAAAGTTTTGACAACAATTGGGATTATATCTTAAAAGATGTATTTGAAGGTAAAACCAAAACTTTTGAACATAAATTTCTAACACATATTGGAGAAGAACAATGGCACTCCATTACTTTAAACCCTGTAAGGATGCAAAGTGGTGATGGTGAAATTATTCAAGAAATTGCAGGTGTAACACAAGATATTACACACAGAAAAAAAATGGAAATTCACCTTGCTGATAGCGAGGAACTTTTCCGTAATATTTTTGAAACACTTCAAGATGTTTATTTCAGAACAAACCTAGAAGGCTACTTTACATTAATTTCTCCTTCAGTAAAAGATATGCTAGGAGAAGATCAATTAGATGTAGTTAATAAACATGTTACTGAATATTATTTGAGTGAGTCTAACTTATCTAGGTTAATGAAAGAATTAGCCATAAGAGGATATGTGAAAAACTATGAAAGTACAATCAGAAATAAAAATGGAGATGTACGTTATATATTATCCAATTTTAGACTGATTTACAATAAAGATAAAGAACCAACAGGTGTTGAAGGTCTTGCTAGGGATATCACCCCTATTAAACAATCTGAACATGATTTAAGAGAGGCAAAAGATCTTGCAGAAAAGTCTTTAGAAGTTAAAAGGCAATTCTTATCAAATATGAGTCATGAAATCAGAACACCTATGAATGGTGTTATTGGTATGGTAGACTTATTAACCACAACTCCTTTAAGTCAAGAACAGAAAAAGTATGTTTCTACAATCAAACGATCGTCAGAAATACTATTAAATATTTTAAATGATATTCTTGATTTATCAAAAATTGAAGCAGGTAAAATGGAGTTACGCCCATTACCTATTGATATTAGAGTAACCATTTCTAAATTAATTGCGCTGTTCCATCAAAATGCAAAAAATAAGAACACCCAATTAATTTCTAATGTTACAGATACTGTCCCTCAAGTAATATTAGCAGATGAAACCAGGCTTTTACAGATTTTATCAAACTTAACTTCAAACGCAATTAAGTTTACTGATAATGGTACCGTAACAATTAACGTTAATGGAGTCCAGAAATTTAATGGGATCTTTACATTAATGTTTGATGTTATTGATACTGGCTGTGGAATATCTGAAAATGGACAAGCACAACTATTTAAACAGTTTAGTCAAGTAGAAGATTCTTATAACAGAACTCAAGGTGGTACCGGATTGGGATTATCAATATCTCAAGAATTGAGTAACATGATGAACGGTGACATTGGCGTAGAATCTGAAATTGGAGTTGGTAGTACTTTCTGGTTTACAATAGAAATTAAAGAATGTAATCACCTAACTCCTACTAATAATAGCGAGGAGGTACAAGAATTATTCTCTAATAGTATCAGAATTCAGAAGCCAAAAATTCTAGTTGTTGACGATAATAGCGTTAACGTAATGGTTGCAGAAAGTATCCTGAAAAAATCTGGCTGTGTAACTTTCTCCGCAAATAGTGGGAATAGAGCTATTGAAATTTTAAAAGACGGTTCACATTCTTTTGATATTATTTTTATGGACATCCAAATGCCAAATATGAATGGTATGGAAACAACTAAAAAGATTCATCAGTTATTCCCAGAATTAAATGTTCCTATTATTGCAATGACAGCATTTACTTTAGTAGAAGAACAAGCTGAATTCCTAAAAGCAGGAATGGATGGCTTCTTACCTAAACCTATTAAAGCAAATGATTTATTACAGAAAGTAGAAGATTTAATTTCTACAAATACTACCAAAACTGAAGAAGTTACTGAAGATATTGAAATTGAAGAGCTTATTACTGAAGATGATAACGAAGGAGGAATTAGAACTGATAAAGATTTTGATTCGAACGGACTTGTTATTATTGATTATGGTATTACTGCAGAACTTGCAAAATATGGTGGAGTAGAACTCATTCAATTATCATTTGATGATTTTATAAATGAAGGAGATAGTTTGATTAATGAGTTAATTGAAGCTAAAAGTTCACATAATATCGAAAATATACGCTCCATAATGCATACTTTTAAAGGTACAGCTGCTACTATTGGGATTATGAAATTAGCTGATAAAGCAAAAATATCTGAACAGAAACTTAAAGTAAATAATGAAGATGGTCTAAATGAAGATGTCGATGATATTTTTGCCTTGTACAAAGAATTTAAAGTTACTTGGAACAAAAATTTAGGTAAATAAAATATTCTTAGATAACTTCATATTATTAAAATTCACTAAACGTTAATTAATGTTTCTTATGAAACTATTTTTCTAATAAATCGTTTGGCAAAAGAATTAATAAATTAATAATCATAACTATGAAAATAACTACAAAAATTGGAGGAGCTTTTGCTTTTCTATTAGGATTAACTCTTTTCATGTCTGTTGATAGTTTCGCCCAAAATATTGATGCTAGAAAAGAAATTTTAATTAGCAAAGACTGGACGATTACTGAAGTTAAGCGTGATAAACTCACAAAACAAGAGACTTACGCCTTAGACGAAGGAAATACATTACATTTCTCTATCGATAAAAAATTCGGTTTTAAAAATAACAGTAACGAATATCTTGCTGGCAAATGGGTAATGGGTAGTAAAAAAGAATTATTACTTGTTCATGGTAAAGGAGATGGTTCTAGTGATACTGCTTCTTCAAGATTTAAAATCGTTAGTATTTCAGAATCCAAAATAACTTTAAAGAAACTTGACAAGCCTAAAGGTAAGTTTGTCTTACAATAGCTTTTAAGTATAATTACAATTAATACAATACAAAACAATGAATTTAACGAAGAGATTTACTTTTGCAGTAGCAATTCTTTCTTTAATTATAGTAGGATCTTGTTCTAGATCTGTAACTAGAGTAGACCCAAACCAAACTATTGATATTAGTGGTAGATGGAATGACACAGATTCAAGACAAGTATCTAAAGATATGATTTCTGATGTTATGAGCCGTCCTTGGTTACCAAACTTTGAAAACTCTAAAAATAAAAAACCTGTAGTAATTGTAGGTGGCGTTATTAATAAAAGCCATGAGCACATTGAAGCAGAAACTTTTATTAAAGATATTGAGCGTGAATTTATTAACTCTGGTAAAGTAAGAGTTGTAGAAAACGATCAATTCCGTGAGCAATTACGTGCTGAGCAACAGTCTCAACAAACAAATGCTTCTGAAGAAACTCAGAAGAGAATTGCACAAGAGTTAGGTGCTGACTTTATTATGTTCGGAACTATCAATTCTACAGTTGATGAACTTAAAAAAGAAAAGTTAGTAAACTACAAAATCAATCTTGAATTAGCTGATCTTGAAACTACTGAAAAAGTTTGGATCGGAGATAAAGAGATCAAAAAGTATATCAAAAACTAATTTGATATTAAAAAAATATACCTCCCTAAAACCATAAAGGATTTAGGGAGGTTCTCTTATATATAAACCAACATACTCAACTTTTTTTTCAGTATGATCTATCGTTTTTTAATCTGTCTAACATTAGTCTTCACCGTAGTTGCTTGTGCTCCAACATTCTACCAGAAAACGTACGAATTTAACAAAGCGTTATCTGAAAGTAATTATGATCAAGCAGCAGCTTTTATGGCCGCGAGTAAGAAAATGGAAACAGGGCGTTTGGAATTTCTATACTATGTCAATTATGGTATGGTTACTTCCCTTCAAAGAGAGTTTGATCAAAGTAATCAATACTTCCAAAAGGCTGATATTTTTGTAGAGGATCATAAAAAAAGTGTTTTAGAAGAAGGTGGTGCTTTACTTCTAAATCCTAACTTAACAACTTACCCTGGCGAGGACCACGAAAAACTAATGGTAAACTATTTCAAGGCTCTAAATTACCTTGAAATGAGACAATATAACGAGGCTCTTGTTGAATGTAAGCGAATGAATATCCGTTTAAATCAGCTTTCTGATAAATATAAATCGGATAAAAAATATAAAAAAGACGCTTTTATCCATGTAATGATGGGTATTATCTATGAGGCATTCAACGATCCTAACAATGCATTTATCGCATATCGTAACGCTTTAGATATTTACGAAAATGATTATGCTAAATTATTTAAAACACCAATCCCTCAACAACTAAAGTTAGATTTAGTGAGAACAGCTCAAGAAACTGGTCTGTGGGATGATGCAGATAAATACGCTAAGAAATTTGGCATTGAAAATAAAAAGGATGAAGCATATGCCGATTTAGTTCTTTTATGGAACAATGGTATGTCTCCTGTTAAAGATGAATGGGGAATTAACTTTGCAATTATCCAAGGAAGTAACGGTTGGGTTACATTCGTGAATAAAGATCTTGGATTAACATTCCCATACTACGCAGGTAAAGATCAACCTTCTGTATCTTGGATTAGAGCTGTATTCCCTAAATATGTAGAAAGAAAAAGCTTTTATAAAGATGCTATTGTAATGGATAGTACCGGAAATAAATACGGTTTCTCTTTTGCTGAAGATATCAATGCTATCTCTTTTAAAGTACTTGAAGAAAGAATGTTACTTGAGTTTAGTAAAACACTATTACGTGTAGCTTTAAAACAAAGTGTAGCAGCAAAAGTTTCTCAAGAAAATGAAGGGTGGGGTGCCGCTTTAAGTATAATTGGTTCTGCTACAGAATCTGCTGACACAAGGTCTTGGCAATCACTCCCTAAAGATATTTCTTATTCTAGAATCCCTCTTGTAGAAGGTCAAACTTCTGTAGAAATAGAACTTACTACTTTAAAAGGGACAAAAGAAAAACGTACTATTCAGTTACCTAAATTTAATAAAGGAGAAAGAGTTGTATTACCATATTACACCCTAACTTCTTTTGATGCTCAGACGTCATCACAATTCTAGTTAAAAGAATAACTACTTATTCACCTTAATTATTGAAGATCATTCGGCTTTCTTTCAGAAGTCAATTAATCTTATCACTTTTGTGATTCAATAATTAAGGTGTTTTTTTATATGAGTATTTCTGCAATTGAAAGCTTAGGTTTATTCTTAGCCTATGTGGTATTATTATTTGTCATTTCTTTTTATTCTTCAAAAAGTAGTAACACAACAACATTTTTTACCGGAGACAAAAACTCTCCTTGGTATGCTGTAACATTTGGAATGATAGGTACCACCCTTTCTGGTATTACATTTATATCTTTACCCGGTATAGTAAAGGCTGCTTCTTTTAGCTACTTACAAATGGGACTTGGATATATTGTTGGCTATGTAGTAATAGCTTACGTTTTAATGCCGCTCTATTACTCCAATAATTTGATATCCATTTATGGTTTTCTGAATAACCGTTTTGGAAAAACTGCTTATAAAACTGGTTCATCCTTATTTATTTTATCCAGAGGTTTACAGGCTGCCGGCAAACTATTTATAATGGCTACTGTGCTACAAACCTTTATTTATGAGCCATTAGGTGTTCCCTTCTTAGTTAACGCATTTATATTATTACTGATTATTAGTTTATACACGCTTAAAGGCGGAATAAAAACAGTTGTTTGGACAGATATACTACAAAGTGCATTTATGCTTATTGCTGGTGTTCTTACAATTGTATTAATAACTAATACAATGTCTAGTTCAATGGGTGAAATTTGGACAAAAGCTACTGAGAATACTACCTATACTCAAGTTTTTTTCTGGGATATAAATGCTCCAAATTATTTTTGGAAACAGTTTATTGCTGGAGCTTTTATTGTTATTGTAATGACAGGTTTTGATCAGGACATGATGCAGAAAAACCTTACCATTAAAAAGCTAAAAGACTCACAAAAAAACATGGTAATTTTTAGTGGTATTTTATTTCTCACTCTCGCATTATTTTTATTATTGGGTGTTTACTTATACAGCTATGCAGATTTTATTCAATTAGAGTTACCTAGTAAATCAGATAAAGTATTCCCATTAATTGCACAACAAAAATTAGGTTTTATTGGAGCTAGTATATTTTTATTGGGCGTAATTGCTGCAGCTTTTTCTAGTGCAGACTCTGCTATAACATCATTAACTACTTCATTTTGTGTCGACTTTTTAAACTTAACTGATAGTAAAAAATCAAACGATGATAAAGAAAAAGTGAAAAGGTTAACACATTTTTCTTTTGCCTTTTTACTATTTATTTTAGTAATCATTTTTGAATCAATTAATAATACAAACGCACTAGATACCATACTAAAAATAGCTTCTTATACTTACGGACCACTATTAGGTTTATTTTCATTTGGTATATTAATGAATAAGAAATATCAACCTAGATATTATGTACTTATCTGCTTATTAGCACCTACTATATGTTATTTTATAAAAACTTACTCTACAGAATTACTAAATGGATATAAATTTGGGTATGAACTATTATTACTCAATGGGTGCCTTACTTTTCTTGGTTTATTCTTATCTTCTCGAAAAGTAGAGGCGTAATACAATAACAATCATTAAGTTAGATTAACTTAAAATTTAAACTATTTGTTGACGAATTGAAGTTAGATAACGTCTATAGTAGAGAACTTACACTTTAAATTCTCTAATGATGAAATCAATAACTTTCCTTATCGTAACTTCTATGATTGGCATTTTATCATTTAATGCTTATTTCATAAATACACACTCAAATACTTTTAATAAACCTGATTCTGAAGAATTTGCAATGACATATTTTGATGAACATGAAGACAACACTCTTCCTGAAGTTAAGGGTTTAAATATTGATATTGCCGAAACAATTGTTGGTAAAAAAGGTCATTTTGATAATATTTTTCTTAAAATTACTAGTGCTAATAACTTACAGGTATTAGATATTAAATGTAATGGGCATGTTGTAAGAGCTGCTGATGATGGAGAAAGTATTGAAAAAATAGATTTAGTAGGATTAAGTTTTCCAATCGAAAAACAAAAATCTGTGATTATCAACCTCAAGAAATTTATAAATACACAGTTAACAGAAACTGGTACTTATACCGTTCATGTTCAATTAAGTAGTCAAAATGATATTAATGGCCTTCCTCAGGTAATAGACAAAGAAATATATATACGATTAATATAATCAGTCCAAAAGGTGGAGTAAATCAAACTTCACCTTTTTCTCTTTTGAGATATTGTACCCATTTCTCTCAATACCTGTAAAGTTTTCAACTCTCCAAAAGTTGGAATCTGCAAAGCATAAAATTTAATTATTATATCCATCAATTGTCTTCTAAATTGAAGTGGAAATTGAGGAGCTGAATCATAAGGTGTATTTAAAAGTTGATTTAGTGCCATGATAATTGAGTGATCCTCATAACCAGCCACATCAGTTTCTTGAATCAACATTTCTCCATTTTCAATACCAAAGCCTAAATAATTACTTAACCTCATCATAAACTGTAGTGTAAAGCAATTCCAATTCGCTTTTAGCTTGTCTAACTCAATTAAACTATAAGATAAGAATTCAAAAATTTCTTTATTTCCAACTTCATCATCTCTTAAAACTTTTTCTAAAAACTCTGTAACAAAAGTAAGAATCATAGATTTCTGAGGTACAATTCTAAAAGATAATAACGGTTCTATTACCTGTACTTCTTTTACCAAATTTAAATTATTAGTTGGGTTCTCATAAACCTCCATAGCTAATAAATTTAAGGGCTGATAAAATGATGCCTTATTACTTTTTTTACTAAAAGCTCCTTTTATGATGTAATCTCTTCTCCCAAATTCTTCTGTATACACATGTACTATCAAAGAAGATTCTCTGTAACGAAGACTACTTAATGTAATACCTTTGGTTGACGCAATCATTGTGATCCTTTTGAATGTGTTATAGTGAAGTTACATCACAATCCTTTAACTTTGTAATGCCAAGAATAATATTGTTCATATTTATAGAACAATTTAAATAAGGATAGATTCTAATGATACCTCAGGAAACCGTAGAAGAAATAAAAAGAACGTTAGACATTGTTGAAGTTGTCGAAGATTTTGTTACCCTAAAAAAGAAGGGTAAATCATGGATTGGACTCTGTCCTTTTCATGTCGATAGTTCGCCATCAATGTATGTAACACCAAGCATGAACCTTTATAAATGCTTTTCTTGTGGTGCTTCTGGGGATGCTATCAAGTTTGTACAAGAAAAAGAAGGTTTAAATTATGTTGAATCTCTAAAATATCTTGCTGCCAAATATGGTATTAAAATTATAGAGAAAAAACGTTCTCCCGAAGAAGAAGAAAAGCATAAACGTAGGGAAAGTATTTACTTAACAATGAATTATGCTAAAGATTTCTTTATGCGAACTATGCAAACTTCACAAGAAGGGAAATCATTAGGTCTAGGATATTTTAAAAATCGAGGGTACAACGGAGACACAATAAATAAGTTTGATTTAGGATATAGTCTTGATGCTTGGGATGCTCTGGAAAAAAGTGCATTCGAAAAAGGATATACTGAAACATCTCTTGAATTAGCAGGTTTACGTTCTGAAAACGAAAAAGGAAAAAAATACGATCGCTTTAGAGGTAGAGTGATGTTTCCTATACATGATCTATCTGGCCGTGTAATTGCCTTTGGAGCACGTACACTCAAAAAAGATGGCAAACCCAAATACCTAAACTCTCCAGAAACAGAAATTTATCATAAAAGTGATGCTCTTTATGGTATTTACCATGCAAAAGATGCCTTACGAATAAAAGATAGATGCTATCTAGTTGAAGGATACACAGATGTTATTTCATTAAATCAATCGGGTATTGAAAATGTTGTTGCATCATCTGGTACCGCTTTAACAGAAGGACAGATAAAACAAATAAAACGCTTTACAAATAATGTAACAGCTGTTTTTGATGGAGATGCTGCTGGTTTAAAAGCTGCTATTCGTGGTGTAGATATGCTTCTTGAACAAGGTTTAAACGTTCGGGTTGTTCGTTTACCTGAAGGAGAAGATCCGGATAGCTATTGTACACAATTAGGGGGAACTAAATTTGCTGAGTTTTTAAAAGATGCAGAAACTGATTTTATTCTTTTTGCTGCAAAACTCTACAATGAAGAAGCTAAAAATGACCCTTTAAATAAAGCTGAAAAAGTTAGAGAAGTACTTAAAAGTATTGTCAAAATACCTGATACAATTCAGCAAGAGATTTTTATAAAAGAATGTGCTACTGTTTTTGATATCTCGGTTGATGGGTTGATAAAAGAACTCAACGCTTTAACAAAAAGGGAGATTGAAAGAATTGAAAAAGAGAAAACAAGAGCTCGTCGTCCGTATGAAAATCCAAATGGAGCAGGATCAAGTGGTCTTCCACCAAGTACTCCTCCTCCAAACATGCCATCTGATTTACCTCCTCCTCCGATGGATAATTTTGGAGATGTACCACCTCCATCTTTCGCTCCTGAATTTGATATTCCAGAACCTCATTTTGATGGCGAAAATGGTTATTTACCACCATTAGGACCTCAAGAAATACCAAATAGTGATCAAAAAGACGAAACTTCTTCTAGATCTACAACTGGTAACCGTTTATCTAAATTAGGTATCCATGAAGAAGAATTTATTAGAATTTTATTACTATACGGTGGAGCTTACGTAGATGATAAAGTTGGTTATATCTACGAGTACCTTTTTAATGAACTAGGTTCAATGATGCTCGAAGATGAGTTTTGCCAACAAATATTAGTTGATTATAAAAATGAAACTGCAATGGGAGAAGTTCCTTCTGTAAATCATTTCAAAGAAAAATATAGTAGTGAGAAAGACCGTAAAACTTTACAAAGAATCACTGATTTAAATGAAGAACATAAACCAAGTGATGAATGGTTTAAACGCCATAGAATTATGATTCCTACTATGGATGAAAACATTGGTAGACTTGCCTATAATTCTCTCTTACATTATAAACTCACTTACCTTTCTGACCTTATAGACCAATGCAATACAGGTTTATTAGAAGCTGAAAAAAATGGGAATGATGAAAAAATGATGGAAGCATTACAACTTTTAACCCTGTTAGTACAGCAAAGAAAAGATATTGCAACAGAACTAGGGATAACAATTAAGCTATAAATCAGCTTATTGACATAATTTCACCTCTATTTTTTAGAATACTTAAAGAATACATTTTATCTTTATCGCTTGTGTAGAATTATAGCTTAATTCAAATTACTATAAACCTACTTAAACTATAGGATACAAATAAAATATACTATACATCAATGAGTAATTATCAACTTTCACATTTGGACGAGTTGGAAGCTGAAGCAATTTATGTACTAAGAGAAGTATTTGCTCAGTTCCAAAATCCAGCACTTCTATTCTCAGGAGGGAAAGACTCTATTACTGTCGCTCACTTAGCGAAAAAGGCGTTTTACCCTGCTAAAATTCCTTTTACTTTTCTTCATGTAGATACAGGACATAACTTCCCTGAAACAATTAAATTCCGTGATGATCTAATTCAAGATCTAGGCGTTCGTTTAGCGGTAGGTTCTGTTCAAGAAGCTATTGAAGATGGTAGAGTTATTGAAGAAACTGGTGCCAATGCTAGTAGAAATGCTCTTCAAATTACTACACTATTAGATATTACTGAAAAAGAAAATTTTGATGTACTAATTGGTGGTGGTCGTAGAGATGAAGAAAAAGCACGTGCAAAAGAACGTTTCTTCTCTCACCGTGATGAGTTTGGGCAATGGGACCCAAAACGTCAACGTCCAGAATTATGGAACTTATTTAACGGAAAATACAGCCAAGGAGAACACTTTAGAGCGTTCCCAATTTCTAACTGGACTGAATTTGATGTTTGGCAATATATCTTGAGAGAAAAAATTGAGATTCCTTCTCTTTATTTAGCACACGAAAGAGATGTGATTTGGAGAGACAACACTTGGTTGCCTGTTTCTGAATTTACAGTACTTCGCGAAGGTGAAAAAATTGAGCGTAAGAAAATTCGTTTCAGAACATTAGGCGATATTACTATTACTGGTGGTATTGAATCTGATGCGGATACTGTAGAAAAAGTTGTTGAAGAAGTATCTGCTATGCGTCAAACTGAACGTGGTAACAGATCTGACGACAAACGTTCGGAAACTTCTATGGAAGACCGTAAGAAAGAAGGTTATTTCTAAAAATCACAAAGCAGCAACAAAGTGGAAATACTAAGATTTACAACAGCAGGTAGTGTCGATGACGGAAAAAGTACATTGATAGGCCGTTTATTATATGATTCAAAATCAATTTTTGAAGACCAATTAGAGCAAGTTTCAGCAACATCAAAAAGAAAAGGTCTAGAACATGTAGACTTATCTTTATTAACTGATGGGTTAAGATCTGAAAGAGAGCAAGGTATTACAATTGATGTAGCTTATAGATATTTTGCTACACCAAAGCGTAAATTTATTATTGCTGATACACCTGGTCATATTCAGTACACAAGAAACATGGTTACAGGTGCTTCTACAGCAAACCTTGCCTTAGTTCTTGTTGATGCTCGAAAGGGACTAGTAGAGCAAACTCACCGTCACGCTTTTATTGCTTCTCTTCTTCAAATTCCTCACTTGGTAGTTTGTGTAAACAAAATGGACCTTGTTGATTATGACGAAGAAGTCTTCAATAAAATTCAAGAAGATTTTAAAGAGTTTGGTGCTAAACTAAACTTAAAAGAAATTCGTTTTGTGCCTATTAGCGCATTAAAAGGTGATAACGTGGTAAATAGATCAGAAGCTATGCCTTGGTACCAAGGTGAAACGTTATTACATACTTTAGAAACGATTTATATCAGTAGCGACAACAACTACATTGATCCTCGTTTTGCTGTACAAACTATTATCCGCCCTCACTCAGATGAGTACCATGATTTCCGTGGTTATGCAGGTCGTGTTTCTAGTGGTGTATTTAGAGTGGGTGATGATGTTGTTGCACTTCCTTCTGGCTTTACTTCTAAAGTAAAATCAATCTTATCTTTCGATAAAGAATTAAAAGAAGCCTACCCTCCACAGTCTGTAACAATTACTTTGGAAGATGACATCGATATTTCAAGAGGTGATATGTTAGTTCGTCCTAACAATAAACCTCAAGCTACACAAGATTTAGATGTAATGCTTTGTTGGATGGATGATCAACCACCAAGGCCACGTGCAAAATATATCTTGATGCATACAACTAACGAAGCTAGATGTATAATTAAAGATATTCAGTATAAAGTAAACATCAATACATTAAGCCGTATTGAAGGTGATAAATCTTTAGCTATGAATGATATTGCTCGTGTAAAAATTAGAACTACAAAACCAATCATGTCAGACCCTTACAAGTCTAACAGAGTAACAGGTTCTATTATTCTAGTAGATGAAGCAACACATAACACTGTAGCTGCAGGTATGATTAGAAGAGAAAAGTAAGATTTTTCTTTAAATAATACTAAAGGGGTATTTCTGATTGAGAGCAGAAATACCCCTTTTATTTTAATTCTAAAAAAGATTATACAATTCCGCGAATATCCCCTATAAAATTGATAGAACAATTGGTAAATTTAATAGGTAAATAAATTTGTAATCATAGTTTATTTATAGTGATCTCAAAACCTTAAATCACATATATATCAAACTAATTGTCAATAACTTACGTAAGTAATAGTATCATATCTAATAAAACTATCATTATCCCATTAAACACTATCATCTATGAAATCGACTAAAATTGCTTTAATTATCCCCGTAAAAGGAAGCTTACCCCCTTATTTTAAATTATTTTTAGAACATCTATCTTTCCAAAGAAATATTAATACTTTACTTATTGGTGCAATAGATATTGATCAAAAATTACTGCCTCCCAATGTTCGAAGTTTGTACCATAATTTTAATGAAGATGTGGGTATAATACAAAGTATACTTTCAGAACAGACCGATTTTATTTTATCTCACAATTATTGGACTATTGGAAGTTTGCATCATCTCTATGGGAATTTATATCGCTTCATATTTCAATTAACCAAAGATAATCCCGATCAATTCGAGTTATCCTCTGAAAAATTAAGACTTACCTTTTATAAGGCAACTCCACAAATGATAGAAAATGTTATTACAAATAACTTCCCTAATAATTTAAAAATAAATACTATCACAGATGTAGTAGCATCTATTGATGAAAAACATATTTACTCTTTTAATCAAGGGCGAATTTTCAATTACTTTAATAGAAGAGCTTATGCTTTTTTAGACTGTAAAAGTTTTAAGGAAGATGTATATCTTTCAGCTACCAATTGGAAAACTATTCCACCTCAATTTTATATCACTCCTACAGGGTTTTATTCCATTAAAGAATTTCGAAATTATAAAACTTTAAAACTGCAAAAACAGCTTAAAAATTTAGGTTTAAGATGTGTTACTTCTGTTAGAAAACTTATTGGAAGCCCTGTTTTAGGATATCAATTACATTCTTCGTCTCCTCAACAAACTTCTGAGTAATCACTTACATTTATTTGGCAAGTTATTTGATGTTTGTGCTAGTTAAATGTTAATTAATTAACATTATTCTGTACTTTTACAATACTTTATTTTTTAACTGATTTTTCTCAGTTATAAGTAGCTGTAAATAAGCATAACTATCGATGAACAAGTCAACTCTAATCAAAAGTCTGTTCGTTCTGCTCTTAAGTTTGAACATTCATGCTGTGTATTCACAATCTTCAAATGTACCTTACGATCCTGAATATTATCATTTAATTGATAGATATGAGATCAAGCAGAAAGACTTTGGAAATATATACACTAATATAAAGCCATACAGTAGAAAAGATATTGCTGCATTTGTAGAAAATTTTGATAGTACATATCAAGGAACTCTTTCTGAATCAGATAAATATCAATTGTCTTACTTAGCATTAGACAACTGGGAACACATGTCTGATACAACAATTGCAGATGTAAAGAAGCCTTTCTTAAAATATTTTTATAGAAGCAAGATTGATCTTGTAAATGTGCACGAAAAAGATTTTGATGTGCATATTAACCCTGTAGTTCTATTTAGTGCAGGCGATGACAACTTAAATACTTCTAGACCTTTTGTAAACCAACGTGGGGTTGTAATGAGGGGGTCTATTGCAGGTAAAGTTGGGTTCTATATGCAAGCAAGTGATAACCAAGAAAGGTTACCTTTCTATGGTCAACAATACTCTCAGACACATAATGGTACTTTCCCTCGTCAACAATGGTATAAAGATGATGGTGGAAAAGCTGATTATTTTAATGCGCAAGGATATGTTACTTTCCAATTATTAAAAGATTATATCGGAGCAGAATTTGGACATGGTAGAAACTTTATGAGTAATGGTTATAGATCATTATTTCTATCAGATTTTGCCAATGACTATACTTATTTAAAGTTTAACACAAGAGTTTGGCATTTAGAGTATACTAACTTATATGCTCAGATGATTGCTGATAATGTAAATCCTGGCCGTGCACTTCCTAAAAAGTTTATGACAATGCACCATTTAGGTTGGAATATTACAAAGAACTTAAATATTGGATTGTTCGAGCAAACTATATTTAGCAGAACAGATTCTTTGGGCAACAATAATTTTGATCTTGCTTACTTAAACCCAATCATTTTTTACAGATCACTAGAACATGGTTTAGGAGATGTTGATAACGTACAAATTGGTTTTGATGCTAAATATAATATTTGGGGTAAAGTTCAACTCTATACTCAAATAATGATTGATGATTTAAGTGTTGCTAATTTAGGAAAAGGTTTCTACGGTAATAAATTTGCTTATCAGTTTGGTGCTAAATACATAGATGCATTTGGCTTATCTAACTTAGATTTACAAGGTGAAGTTAACGTAGTAGACCCTTATACTTATTCTCATAAAGATCCACAAGGTGTTAGTAGTACTAGAAATGGTCAGCTCTATGCAAATCAGGCCCACTATTATCAAGAACTTGCCCACCCTAATGGAGCTAACTTCTATGAACTTATTGGTATTTTAAGATACCGCCCTCATTTCTTACCTAAATTATCATTTACAGGTAAAGCAATGTGGAGAGAGCAAGGAATGAACGAGGTAGACGCTAATGGTAATACAGTAACTAATTATGGTTCTAATATCTTCTTAGATTACAATACAGCTCCAGGCTCTCCTGACTCTTTTGACAACTCTTTATTACAAGGAACTAAAGTAAGTACTATTTATATTGATGCTACTTTAACGTATTCTCCTTTCCACAATATCTTTGTTGATTTAAGAGGTACATATAGAAACTTATCAAGTGATGATGCTAGATATACACAAAGTGAAAATTATTTAGGTGCAGCAGTTAGATGGAATATAGGTCAAAGACTATATGACTTCTAGAAGAACCTAACTATTCTTCCTATAAGAAAGGAGTTGTTTCATTCAATGGAGCAACTCCTTTTTTGTTACCTCAATGTGAACAAAAAAGTAGTACTAAATTAATATTTGATTGAATTAAACACCAATTTTACATCAATATGACATAATTAATCCTCAATGTTAACTCAATGTTAACTTTAGAAGTCTTTTTTACGTATATTAGTAACATAAAGAAATTGTTATCTAATTTATGAAATTCAAAACGATCATATCATCACTTATCATTTCATTCATCTTTTTGATGAATATGAGTGTGTATGGACAAAATGAATCGATTAAAATTACAAAGAACAATACTAACTCTATGTTAGAATATTATGCCTTGAATAATACAGATGAGGCATGGGAAAAAAATCCTTTCTTTTTATACTTTTCACCTCAAGAAAATATTACAGGAGAAGAGTTTTCTAAATTAAAAGGAGATGTAGATAATTGGATTGCTGATTGGAAAATCAAAAAAGCATCTTCTAATAAATCCATCTTAAAAAAAATATTCACTAAGACTAGAGCAAAGTACCTTGTTAATTATAATGAGTGTAGTACATTTTCTTTATTGCTAAAAAACGGTACTTACGATTGCCTTACAGGAACATTATTGTTTGCTCATATTCTTAAAGAATTAGATTATGAATATGAAATTAAGCAACTTAATAGTCATGTTTATATTATGGTAAACGACCCACAATTAGGAATTACTTTAATAGAATCTACAGATGTTTACGGTTATATAAATGGTAAACATGCAATAGCTAATAAAGTAGAAGGTTACCAAAAAAGATTAGACAACTCGTTATTATACGTAAAATATGGGTTAGACTTAAAAGAAGATTTAACCATTAAAGATATCGCTGGACTTCAATATTACAATAAAGCTGTAGCGGCTTTTAGAGTAAATGATTTATCAGCAGCCCGATTATCATTATACAAAGCTTCTATAATTACGGATTCACCTCGTATTTCTTTCTTAGAAGAGTACTTGAACGAATCTTCGGTTGTAGTTAGTGCTGCTAAATAAAATGCCACATACCAATCAAAAAAGCCTCAGTTCTTAAATAGAACTGAGGCTAATTTTTTACTCAAAAGTTGAATAAACTAAACTACTTTAATTAAGCAGTAATTCTTCTTTCCTTTTTGAGCTAGAATATATTTACCTTGAAGTAATTCAATATCTTTAGGCAATTCACTTCCTTGAAGTTTTGCTTTATTAATTGAAATACCTCCACCTTTAATCATACGTTTCGCTTCACCTTTAGAAGCAAATAATTGGTTCTGAGTTCCTGTTGATAATAAATCAGCAATCTCAGCCATTCCTTCTAAATCAGCTTTAGTAATTTCAGACTGCATTACTCCATCAAATACTTGAAGTAAAGTACGCTCATTTAAAGTTTTTAATTGATCTGTAACATTCTTTCCAAATAAGATATTTGATGCTGAAATAGCAATATCTAATTCTTCTTGTCCGTGTACAGCTCTTGTTACTTCCTCTGCTAAACGCTTTTGAAGAAGACGTAAATGAGGTGCTTCTGCATGCTCTGCAATTAATTGATCAATAACTTCTTTATCCAAGAAAGTAAAGATTTTAATATAACGTTCAGCATCAGCATCAGCTACATTTAACCAGAATTGGTAGAACTCATAAGGCGATGTTTTTTCTGGATCTAACCAAACTGCACCACTTTCTGTTTTACCAAACTTAGTTCCATCTGCTTTAGTAATTAAAGGACATGTTGCTGCAAAAGCAGTACCTTGAGCTTTACGACGGATTAATTCTGTACCCGTAACAATATTACCCCATTGGTCTGAACCTCCAAATTGTAAACGACAGTTCTTTGTTTTATATAAATGATAGAAATCCCATCCTTGTAGTAATTGGTAAGTAAACTCTGTGAAAGAGATACCTGTTCCAGATGCTAAACGCTTCTTTACAGACTCTTTACCCATCATATAGTTCACTGTAAGGTGTTTACCAGCTTCACGTGCGAAGTCGATAAAACTAAAATCTTGGAACCAATCGTAGTTATTTAAGATCTCTGCTGAGTTCTCTCCACAATCAAAATCTAAGAATTTCTCTAACTGACCTTTCATTCCAGCAATATTTTTTTGTATTGCTTCATTATCTAAAAGTTGTCTTTCAGCTTCTTTAAACGAAGGATCACCAATCATACCTGTTGCACCACCTACAATAGCTAGAGGTCTGTGCCCTGCCTTTTGTAAATGTCTTAATAACATTACAGATACCATATGACCAATATGAAGAGAATCAGCCGTAGGATCAAAACCTACATAAGCCGTTGTCATCTCTTTGTTCAATTGGTCTTCTGTACCTGGCATTATATCATGCAGCATACCACGCCACTGCAACTCTTCAATAAGATTTGTTTTTATATCTGCCATTTTTCTATTATTTCTATTTTGAATGCGCAATTTAACAGTAAATCATCAAATGATCGTTTAATGTTACTTAAGATTTTAGTTTTAATTTCTGCCCAACCTTAAGATTATTGCTTTTCATACCATTTAGCTTCTTTATTTCTGATACACTTACTCCTAACTTTTGAGATATACTCCATAAAGTATCACCACTTTTTACTGTATAAGAACCTACTGAAGAAACTGTGGTAGAAGTACTTTTCCCCTCATTTAATACACTTGATGGTGAAGGAGGAATAGTTAACTTTTGTCCAGCTCGAATTGCTGAACTAGACAATTTATTCACTCTTTTAATATCTTTTACATACACTCTGTACATCTTAGCAATTTCTGTAATACTTTCTCCTTTTCTTACAGTATGATATCTTGTTTTAGCCGATGGACCATATTTAGAGTTAGAAGAAGTCTTTTTTACTGTTTTTGTTGAAGATGCTGTAACAGTAGTAGAAGATGAATATATTTTCAACTTTTGACCTTTATAGATCGTTGACCCACTAATCCCATTCCATTGCCTAATTTTTGATGCTGACGTATTATATTTCTCAGCTATTGCACCTAAAGTCTCTCCACTTCTAACAGTGTGATACATCAAATTGCCTGTGGTTGATGAATTTTTCTTAGTTGTTGCGGCTGTAGATTGTGTAGTTGTAACAGGGGCTTTATATTTTCCTTCTTTAATTAAAAGCTTTTGTCCTTTATAAATTGTTGATCCACTAATTTTATTCAACTTCTTAATATCGGCAACATAAACTCTATACTTTTTAGCTATAGAACCTAAGGTTTCTCCACTTCTAACTGTATGATAAATACTTGCTCCACTAGATTTTGTTGGTGTATTTTTCTTTACGGTTGATGTTGTACTAGTTTTAGGACCAGGACTATAAGCATTACCATAAATTTTTAATTTTTGACCTGGATAAATTGTATTGCCTCTTATATTATTCCATGCTCTTAAATTAGAAAGTGATACTCTATTTTTACTAGCAATTATCCCCAAAGATTCTCCTCTTCTAACGTAATGATAATAATAACCATCACCAACATTTCCACCTTTACCAGTATATTTAATATTAGCTAGAATTTCATCTTGATGTTCTAAATAATATTCAAAACGAGCCTCTGGAATTTTAATTCTAAAGTTCTTAACATAGTTAGGTGCATATCCAAAGCGTAAAGATGGATTTAAAAGCACTAAATCTTCTCTACAAACATTTAACTGCTCTGCTAACTTTCCTAAATCAACAGATTGGCTAATAAATATATCTTCAGCAGGAATTTCATATTTAGGAAGATCCTGAATTAAATTGTGTTCATCTGCATACGTTATTACATAAGCCATTGCTACATATTGAGGTAAATAAGAACGTGTTTCTCTTGGAAGTTTCTTATAGATATCCCAAAAGTGTTTTTTACCAGATCTTCTTTGTGCTTTTCTAATATTTCCAGGTCCACAGTTATAGGCTGCAATTGCCAATTCCCAATCACCATGGTAATTATAAAGAAACTTTAAATAACGTGCTGCTGCTCTAGTTGCCTTCTCGGGGTCCATTCTATCATCTATCTGATAACTCTGTTTTAACCCATATGCTCTACCTGTTCTTGGCATAAACTGCCATAATCCCTTTGCTCCAACTCTCGATAAGGCTACTGGCTTTAAAGCCGATTCAATTATTGCTAAATATTTAAGTTCTGTAGGAACACCTTCTTCCGCAAAAATTCTTTCGAACATCGGAAAGTAAATATCTTTTCTCTGTAAAATTGATAAAGTATAATCTCTTCTTCTTACTGTAAAATAGTCGATAAATAAGCGTACTCTTTCGTGATAAGTAAGAGGTATATCTTTTTGCATTTTCTGCAACCTCTCCTTCACTAAACTATCTGATACATTAGGCACATAATCATATGTCTGATCTGTAATATCAATCGGAATTGAAGAAGTTGTATCAAAATCATCAAAGTTTTCAAACCAAGGTGCATAGGGTGCCGCTTCTACTATTTCTAAAGTATCTGAAGGCATTAAATACCCTTCAGGAAGTTCTACTGTGTATAAACTATCTTTCCAAGTTAATGTCGCATTTTCTTCATCTTGAGCATAAGAGGATAAAGAAGAGGTCACTAAAAATAAAATAAATAAGAACTGAATATAAATGCTTTTGAACTGCATACTTCGATTTAAAAATTAGGATGCGATTAACGCTATGGGGAACAATGGAAACTGTAGGTAAATTTACTGAATCCTCTTGGAGACAAATATAAAATTTATAAATGCAAAATGTATCTTAATAAGCAATTACTTTTACTCTTATAAATAAAAACCTCTCATTAATTATAACTAATGAGAGGTTCTATAAAATTATATATTTTTATCTACTATAATTGAGATACATACTGAGAGAATGACAACATTTTTTCTTCTTCGAAACGGTTTGCCATAATTTGTAAGCCAATTGTTAATCCATCTTTATCCTCTCCATTTGGAATTGAGATAGCTGGTAAACCTGCTAATGATGCATGTACGGTATACAAATCGCCTAAATACAGCTCTAACAGATTGTTTTCACCATATTTACCTATTTCAAAAGAGGGAGTAGAGGTAGTTGGCATTAAAATAAAATCATATTCAGAAAGAATTTTTTCTGTTGATTCTTTAATCATACGACGTACCTTTTGTGCCTTAGAAAAATAAGCATCATAATAACTTGCTGAAAGTACAAATGTACCTAACATTATTCTACGCTTTACTTCTGTACCAAAGCCTTCTGATCTAGATTTCTTATACAATCCTTCTAAATCTACATTTTCTTTAGTTCTATGACCATATCTCACTCCATCGAAACGTTCTAAATTTGTACTTGCTTCTGCTGTTGTTAAGATATAATAAGTAGGTAACAAATAATCTAGTAATGGAAATTCGATACCTTCTACTTCATGTCCTTCTGCACGTAAAGCTTCAATTTTATCAAATGTTTTCTTACTGATTTCTTTATTTAAGTGCTCACTTTCTACAGTTTCTTTAAAGTAAGCTATTTTTAATTTTTCCTTTGGTTTCTCTTCTACGGTTTTGCTATAAGCAGGAACCTCTTTCTGAGAAACTGTTGCGTCATTTTCATCCTGACCAGCAATTATTTCTAAAACTAAAGATGCATCGGGTACATTGTTAGCAATCACTCCAATTGTATCAAAAGAAGAAGCATACGCAATTAAACCCCATCTAGAAATTCTCGAATATGTTGGCTTTAAACCTACTGTTCCTGTAAAAGCTGCTGGTTGTCTTACAGATCCACCCGTATCAGAACCTAAAGAAACTAAACAATGATCATCAGAAACTGCAACTGCAGATGCTCCAGAAGATCCACCAGGCACACGCGTTTCATCAATATTATTTTTTACTACACCAAAAGCAGAATTCTCGTTAGAAGAGCCCATTGCAAACTCATCACAACTTTGTCTTCCAATAATAATTGCATCTTCAGCAAGTAATCTGTCTGTTGCAGTTGCAGAAAAAGGAGATACATATCCATCAAGCATATTACTTGAAGCCTGTAAACCATGATCTTTGTAAGCAATCACATCTTTTAGACCAACAACCATCCCTGCTAATCTACCTGCATTTCCTTTCGCTATTTTAGCATCTACTTCTTTAGCTTTTTGTAAAGCTTCTTCAGTATACACTTCATTCCACACGTTTAGGTGCTTTTTCTCTTCAATTCTTGCTAAGTAACCTTTTACTAGAGCTTCACAACTTGTAGAACCCTCAGTAATTGCAGTTTTTATTTCTTCAAATGCCTTATACATTGTCATATTCGTAATTTCATTAGACAGGTGGTCATTAAAAAATGGATTTTTCTCTATAAAAAAAGAGAAGTTTATCCTATCTGAATGACAAAGATAAACTTCTCAGCTTTATTACGAAATATTTAACGAAAAATACATTTCATTAAAAATATATCAAGATACAGGAGATTACTTTACTTATCTTCTTTCTTCTCCTCTTCTTTTATGCCTTTTTCAATCTCATCTGAGATCTGACTTTTAGCGTCTTTAAACTCTCTGATTCCACTTCCTAAACCACGAGCTAGTTCAGGAATACGTTTAGCACCGAAAAGCAAAAGAACAACCAAACCAATGATTATCCATTCGAAACCACCTGGCATGCCGAATAACAAAATTGAATTCAATTCCATGGCTGTATTTTTTTATTGTTTGTTGTATTGCAAAGATACATCATGAACTTGCAAATATCAATTAACGTTCTCAACTTCTTTGTATTGCATCTCATAGAGCTTTGCATAAAAGGCTTTTTTCTTGAGTAATTCTTCATGACTACCCGACTCTTTTATTTCTCCTTTATCCAATACAATAATATTATTAGCATTACGTATTGTGGCTAATCTATGGGCAATTGCAATACTAGTTCTGCCTTGCATCATAGATGAAATAGCATTTTGAATTAGAGCTTCTGTCTCCGAATCAACTGATGAAGTTGCTTCATCTAGTATGATAATTTTGGGGTCATAAACCATTGTCCTAACAAATGATAATAATTGACGTTGACCAACTGAAAGTGTCGCTCCACGTTCCATTACTTCATAATTTAATCCGCCAGGAAGTTTTTCTATAAATGATTTCGCTCCCACTAGTTCTGCAGCATCTAAAATCTGTTTATCAGTAATTGATTTATCTCCAAGTGTAATATTTTCTCTAATTGAACTAGAGAAAAGGAATACATCTTGTAAAACTACACCTATATGCTTTCTTAGATTATAAAGGTCATATTCCTTTACATCTATATTATTTACTGTAATTGTCCCTTTATTAATCTCATAAAAGCGAGAAATCAGATTAATAATAGATGATTTCCCTGCCCCTGTTGCTCCTACTAAAGCCACTGTTTCACCATGTTTTACTTTAAATGATATGTCTTTAAGTACATAATCATCATTTTTATAAGCAAACCAAACGTGTTTAAATTCTACATTACCTTCTATAGTATCTGGTGCATAAGTGCCTTCATTTGAGATAAAATCTTTATCATCTAAAAGCTTAATGATTCTATCAGAAGATACAATACCCATTTGTAATGTATTAAATCTATCTGCAATCATTCGGATAGGTCTAAAAAACAAGTTGATATACATAATAAAGGCTATAAGCGTACCTAATGTAGCATATCCTTCTAAAACACTATGTGCTCCCCACCAAACCAATAATCCTGTTCCAGAAGCTGCAATAACCTCTGCTACCGGATAATAAATAGAATAGTACAAAACGGTATCAATGTTTGCGTCTCTATGTTCTTTATTGATTTTTTGAAATTCTTTTTGCTCTCTCTTTTCTGCACTAAACAATTGCACCACATTCATTCCTGTGATATGTTCTTGTACAAATGTATTGAGGTTAGATACAGCGTTCCTTACATCACCAAAAGCTACTTTAATTTTCTCTTTGAAAACGTAAGTAGAAAAGAGTAATAATGGAAGTACGGATAAGCTTATTAATGTTAATCTCCAATCTGTATACAACATAACAGCAAAGATGAATATCAATTGAAGGATATCACCAAGCATTGCTGCAATTCCATTTGTAAATACTTCGGATAAGGTTTCTATATCAGAAACCGCACGTGTAACTAACCTTCCAATTGGTGTGTTATCATAAAACTTAAGTTTAAGCTTTAAGATATGTTCATATAATTGAACACGCATATCTTTTACTATATGCTGTCCTAACCATCCTGATAAATAAGTATGGCAAAACTGTACTAATGCCTGAACTAACTGTACAACAATTAGTATAATTACCATTTTATTTAAACCAGGCATATCGTCTGACACAATAAAATTATCTATTGTATACTGAATAAGCCAAGGTCTAGCAGGTGCTAAAACACCAAGACCAATTGTCAAGAAGACAAGTAGTAAAAAATATTTGAAGTGGGGCTTTAAAAATGATGTCATTCTTGATAAGACTTGACTATCGAATATTTGCCCGTTATTATTTTCTTTGTTCACTGAATAATGAGTTATATGTACGGAGTATCATATATTGAATTGATCTACAAAAATGCAGTTATTGTTTGAATTTTTTAGACTTCGCATCAATAAATCGTATAAATCATTGTAACAATTATATACTTACAATGTTATCAAAAACTTAGAAATCGTAATTAAATGCATTTTTTACACAAAAAAAGATTTTTTAAAAAATCAATAGAATATTTTGATATTCTTATAGAAGTTTAATAGAATCGATTACAAAAATTACAAATTCTCAACAAATAAGTATAATATTTTGCAATTTATCACAATTTGATTCGCTCTTATCAATATTGTTTTACTTATTTGAAAATGTAAATTGCCTTCCACAAAAATCTAGTGATCTAAGATTAATCAATTAACCGTAAATAAATGGAAGATATCTCAATATTCGAAGAGGTCTCTGGCATGGGACATGAGCAAGTGGTTTATTGCCATGAAAAATCAACAGGATTAAAAGCTATTATAGCTATTCATAATACAGTTCTCGGACCTGCCCTTGGTGGTACAAGAATGTGGATGTATGAAAATGAAGCACAAGCAACCAATGATGCTTTAAGATTATCTAGAGGAATGACTTTCAAAAACTCTATTGCAGGTTTAAACCTTGGTGGAGGAAAAGCCGTAATTATCGGTGACGCAAGAAAACATAAGTCTGAGGGAATGCTTAGAGCTTACGGCCGTTTCTTGAAAAATTTAAATGGAAAATATATTACAGCAGAAGATGTAGGAATGAATGCCAACGATATGGAACATATTGCAGCAGAGACTTCTTATGTGAGTGGAATGCCAGAAACTCGTGGAGGTTTAGGTGATCCATCTCCATTTACTGCTTATACAACATATATGGGTATGAAAGCGGCTGCTAAAAAGCAATTTGGTACAGATAGCTTAGCAGGTAAAAAGGTTTCTATCCAAGGCGCTGGTCATGTAGGAGAGTATATAATTCAGCACTTAGTAAAAGAGGGTTGTGAAATTTATGTATCAGATTTTTACGAAGACCGTGTTAAAGACGTGGTAAATAAATATGGTATTAAGGGAGTTTCTTTAGACGAAATTTATGACCTTGATGTAGATATTTACTCTCCTTGTGCTTTAGGTGCCACTGTAAATAATGAGACTTTAGAACGCTTAAAATGTTCTATCATTGCAGGTTGTGCAAACAATCAGTTAGCCAATGAAAAAATACACGGTGATTTAGCTATGCAAAAAGGTATTCTTTATGCTCCAGATTTTCTAATAAATTCTGGTGGTGTAATTAATGTTTATGCAGAAGTTATTAAAACATCAAAAGAGTGGTCTTGGAACAAATGTGAGTTTGTTTACGACCAAACATTGAAGGTATTTGAGCAATCTGCTGCCCAAAACATCAATACGCAACAAGTAGCGATCGATATTGCTCAGCAAAGAATTGATCAAGTTGCGGCTATAAAGAGCACATATTAATTACCAATTCACAGGTTATCATATAAACTAGCAAGGCATCCTCAAAAGGGATGCCTTCATTATTTTTGAATAAAAGATTTTACTTTGTCTGAAAACTCATGTGGCTTTTCCATAGGGTACATATGAGTTGCATTTTCTACTTTATCAATACTACTATTCTGTAAATTAGAATAGACGGCGTTAGATACAACCATAAATAAATCTCTTGTGTATTCTCCGTAGGCAACACGGCTTCTAGTTGTTATTTTCGATAAAGCCTCTTTATCCAAATTAGGTTGTTCTGACTGAGATAACTGTAATGGTAAAGAATTTTTATTTTCTAGCTGTTCTCTTTTAAGTTGTTCAGTTTGTTTTTGAAAATAACCTTTATAATTACCAGAGCCATCAATTAATAGTTCTACAGCTTCTTCTAATTTATGTTCTTGTACTGCATAAAATATAGGTCCAAACATTTCATTTGCATCTGCACCAAATACTTTCATCTCATTATCATCTAAACAACCTGGGAAGCCGGGTTCATAAACATATAAAGAAGTTAGTTTATTAGGGATTTTTGTTGCTAAATTCAAAGCAATATCAGCACCATATGACCATGCTACTACATGCACTGAATCTATCTCTAACTGGTCCAATAATGTAATAATATCTGATGTATGAGTTTCTATACCAAATGGTTTATCTGATGGACCATTTTTTCCAAAATGACGCTGAGTAGGAACAATAACATCAAAATCTTCTGCAAGAATATCACTATGCGTATTCCACATTCTATTATCTGCCAATGCACCATGTAGTAATAATAATGGTTCTCCTTTACCTATTCTGAAATAAGAAATTTCATCTCCGTTAATAGTTACCGATTTATATATCTTTTCCATTTCTGTTTCCTTTTCACAACTAAACAGTTGTATTAAAATACTTATAAATAATACAATCCTTTTCATAATAAATAGAAAATAGAAATGTTGTTAAGGACAAGTCTATTTACATCTATTTGGATCAATAGTATAAATTGATGGTTTTGAGTTATTTTAGGAATTAATTTATGTCTAGTCCGTCCATAGCGTTACAGGTTTAGACTATTATATATTGATAGCATCGGGTGTAGACTCGGTGCTATTTTTACTTTTATAAGTTCTCATTTTTATTTCACTTTGCTGATGCATCTCAACAGGTGTCTTCATATAATTACTCCAATGAGGCCTTTCATTATTGTAAATATATACAGATTCTCTAATAAATTTATTCATTAAATCGAGATCATTAATTTTTATTCCTAAAATAAATTCTTGCTTAAGAATTCCGTTTATTCTTTCTGCTACCGCATTTTGATAAGGATCGTAAGATTCCGTCATCGAGCACAATACTTTATTTTCCTGAAGATGTCGTTGATACTCGTGACTACAATATTGTAATCCTCTATCTGAATGGTGTATCATTGGTAAATCAACATAGTTTCTATTTTTCAGTGCTTCTTTTAATGCTGCAATAGCTCCATTTGCATTCAAACTATCTGATACGTTTAACCCCATTATTTTCTTAGAATAAGCATCTGTTACCAAGGAGAGATACATTGGGTTACTTCGCTCACCTATGTAAGTTATATCAGAAACTAATACTTGTTCAGGTCTATTTATTTCCAAATGCTCAATAAGATTTTTATGCTTTTTAAATCTGTGATGAGAATTTGTAGTGACATGATATTGTTTTTTAGGCTTGATATCGAGTCGATTAGCCCTCATGATATCAAAAAGCTTATCTCTACCTACATTTAGTAATTGCAATTCAGGAAGAAGTAATTGATATAATTTCCTTGTTCCTATTTTAGTTTGCTTCAAACGAATTCTTTTCACTAAGTCTACTACTTTAGATGCAATACTATTATTCTTTTTTACTTTCCTTTTCGAACGATAATAAATTTGTCGATTTAACCCAAGCAATTCACAAGTCGGTTTGACTCCTATTTTTTCTTCTTTTTTGAATTGGTCAACTGCTTGGGTAAAGACTTTTTTCTAATAGGAATATTAAACTCATCCTCAGCAATATCGATCATCATATCAAAGAAAATTGCTTTTTTATCTGTTACGTAGAGTTGTTTTTCTAAAGAAGCTTTTTGCTTCTCTAATAATAGAACCTTTTGTTCTAGCTCCAATAATTTTTGTTCTGGTGTCTTTCCCATTTTTAAATCAGATTTATTATCCCAATCTAAATTACCATACTTTCTTATCCAAGTACGGATGGTACCATGACCTTGTATTCCATATTTAAGTCTTGCTGCTGTTATACCTATTTCCCCTCGTTCCACTTCATCTACAACTTGTAATTTAAAAGAGTAGCTGTAATCTTTTTGCGTACGCTTAGTGTACTGATATTCTTGATCTTCATTCATAATGTTACGTTTTGTGTAACACTAATTCAGGACGAGACATTAAACAAAAAAAAAGAAAGTTTCTTCAGCATTGAAACCTTCTCTTATATGTAATTTAATGTATAATTTTTGACCAATTTTTATCTGCTATCTTTTCTAATTTATCAGGGCCTTCTTCTTTCCAATCTTCAAAAGTATTAGAAAAGAACTTATTATAAAATAACATCAACCTTCCATTCTGAATAACAAAAGTTTCGTAATTAACATCCACTTTTTCTCCTTTATCAGCCATGGCATAAGCACACCACCCACCATAAGCAGGTGTATATTTTTCAGGTTCTAATAAAAACTTATCAACATGTTCTTTTGATGTAAAATAATAATCAACACCTTGAAATGAAGAAATATACTTTTTGGTTCCTTCTTCTGCTTTTCCTTCGGTATAACTTATAACATCGTAACCTCCTACGGCCACATTGTTTTTATCAATGTTGAATTCTTTTGATGTTTGTGAATAACTTACTACTGAAGTAAATAAAATAAGAATGAAAAAATAAGATTTGAGTTGCATCAAGTTAATAATTTAGGTGTAAGGTGGTATAAATTTATAATCAAATAGCTACAACCAACATAAATTGTTGATAACTTTTTAATTCTTCTAGTATACTCCATTTAATAATAAAAAGTTATCAACATTAAAAAATCCAACAGCTTAAAACTAAACTGTTGGATTTAATATATTAGAAAACTGAATCATTATTAAATAATAATTTGTTTTTCGAAAGCTTCTTCAACATCAGTTAGAATATTTAAAACTTCGTCTTGATCCATTGCTTCGACCAAACGCATTCTAAAAGGTTTAAAATGAGTAATACCTTTAAAGTATGTAGTATAATGTCTACGCATTTCAAAAATACCCGTTTTATCACCTTTCCATTCTACAGAGAAATTTAAATGGCGTTTTACGGTGCTAATTCTCTCTTCCATGGTTGGGGGAGCAAGAGTTTCACCTGTTTCCATATAATGTTTTACTTCTCTAAAAATCCAAGGGTAACCAATGGCAGCACGACCAATCATTATACCATCTACCTCGTATTTTTCTTTATACTCAACTGCTTTTTGAGGGGAATCTATATCGCCATTTCCAAAAATTGGAATATGAATATCCGGGTGATTTTTAACTTCAGCAATTTTAGTCCAATCAGCAACACCTTTATACATTTGCTCACGAGTACGACCATGAATTGTTAAAGCCTGTACTCCAACATCTTGCAATCGTTTAGCAACCTCAACAATACGAATGGTACTATCATCCCATCCTAAACGTGTTTTTACGGTAACAGGCTTTTCCACCTGCTTCACGATTTCTTCGGTCATGCTTTGCATTTTATCAATGTCTAATAAAATACCAGCACCAGCACCTCTACCCGCTACTTTCTTTACAGGACAACCATAATTAATATCAATAATTTCTGGATTAGCCTCTTCTGCAATTGCTGCAGCATGACGCATAGAATCTATCTTCTCTCCAAAAATTTGAATACCAATTGGACGTTCGTAATCGTATATATCTAATTTCATTCTGCTTTTTGCAGCATCACGTATCAACCCTTCAGCAGAAATAAATTCTGTGTACATTAAATCAGCCCCGTTTTCTTTACAAACAGCTCTAAATGGAGGATCGCTTACGTCTTCCATTGGAGCTAATAATAAAGGAAAATCTTTGACCTCTAAATCACCTATTTTTACCACTTGATTAAAGCATTTTAAATGTTTAGCAAAATATGTAGTTTATACTCTTATATAAAAAAGTATCTTTGCTACATATTAGGAAACTCCCTATAAACCAATTCGGTTCATAATTTCCTAATTATGAGTATGTTTTGTAACAACTATTAGGAAATACATCCTTTCAGTTTGAATTGCAAATTTATAAGAATTCGATAATAGACCATAGAAATGAATCAAGATCCGTTCAATTATTTTAAAAAATTTCTTTTTCTGATCTTATTTATCATCGCTTTTACATTTATTGGGCAAGCAGTAGTTGTTGCTATTTTACTTCCAATATATGACTTTGATGTAACTGCAATATTTAATAGTATATCAGCACAAGACAATAGAACTATAATGTTAATAGTTCAAGGAATATCTGCACTTTTTACCTTTATACTAGGACCTATTGCTTTTGGTTTTTGGTATGATAAAGCACTTCTAAATACATTAAGAAATACTTTAGTAGCAGATAAGAAGCAATGGGTAATTGCTATTTTTATAATTATAGCTTTTTTGCCTCTTGGGTCTGCATTACTAGTTTGGAACCAACATATTGATTTCCCTTCGAGTTTAGCCTCATTAGAAGCTAGCCTTAAGGCAAAAGAAATTCAACTAGCTCAATTAACTGTATTCTTAGTAGATTTTCAATCTACAGGAGAGTTCTTATTAGGGTTACTTGTAATTGCTGTTTTTGCTGGAATTGGAGAAGAATTAGTTTTTAGAGGTTTTCTACAAAGGTATTTAGAAGGTATATTTAAGAATGTCCACGTAGGAATATGGCTTACTGCTATCATATTTTCTGCTATTCATATGCAATTTTATGGTTTCTTTGTAAGAATGTTCTTGGGAGTTTTACTAGGATACTTATTTTTGTGGTCGGGAAGAAGTTTGTACCCTTCCATTATAGCCCATATTACAAATAATGCACTAACAGTTATTGGTGTTTATTTTAATAAAGAAGAATTACTAAAAGAAATGGCGAATCCTTTTGCTGCTGAGGCTCCTGAGTGGTATATCGTTATTTTGAGTAGTATTCTAGCAATAGCACTATTAATGTATTACAGAAAACTCTATTTGAACAAAACAGAATATTCACTAAATTGAGGACTATGGCAAAAACTAATTGGGAAAAAGTATTCTCTAGCGATCAGTTATACCAAGCTGAAATTGTAAAAGAAACTTTAAATGAAAGAGGCATTAATGCCGTTATTTTAGACAAAAGAGACTCCTCTTATAATGCTTTTGGTTATAGAGAGGTCTATGTTGATAAATCAGTTGCTGAGCAAGCAACATTAATAATTAAGCAAGATGTTCAATTTGAATAATCGCTCCGAATTAACCCAAAGAGTTATTGTCGGATTTTTAGGCGGAGTAGGAATGATAGGAGCCATATATTTTGGTGCCTGGACCTATTTCGGCTTATTCCTTATAATCAGTGTAGCTACAATGTTAGAATTTTATAAGCTACTAAGATTAGAGGAACACTTACCATTAAGAACTTATGGAACACTTCTAGGGATTCTTATTTACTGTCTTACATTCTTTATTGAATTAGATATGATATCTTCTAGATGGATGTATCTAGTTTTTGTAGGGTTTTCTTCTGCATATCTTATCAAGTTATACAGTAAAGGAGATAAAATGCCTTTTAAAAATTTGGCTTACACATTTTTAGGAGTGATGTACGTTGCAGTTCCGTTTTCATTAATACATGCATATGTATTTTTTGATACTAGATACCATTACGAAATTCTAATTGGTGCTATGCTTATTCTATGGGCAAATGATTCTGGAGCTTATTTTTCTGGAAAAACATTTGGACGTAGAAAATTATTTGAGCGTATTTCTCCAAAGAAAACTTGGGAAGGTAGTATTGGAGGAGCTGCACTAGCAGTAACTGTTAGTTTAATATTCTCACATTTTTATACTTCCTTAGAAGCATGGAGATGGGTTACTATTGCTATTATTATTGTAGTTACAGGTACTTATGGCGACTTAGTCGAATCTCTTTTTAAGAGAAGTATGAGTATAAAAGATTCTGGAACAACACTTCCTGGGCATGGTGGATTTTTAGATAGATTTGATGGTTTATTATTATCTGCACCATTTATTGCAGCTTTTTTGAAAATATTCCCTCCAAATCTTTAAAAAAAGAATAAAATATTTGGTAGTTATATAAATTACCTACATATTTGCACCCGCTATCACAAAAAGATAGCATATAGAGAGTTGGCAGAGTGGTCGAATGCGGTAGTCTTGAAAACTATTGTACCGCGAGGTACCGGGGGTTCGAATCCCTCACTCTCTGCTGAAAAAGGCATCAAATTTTAAAATTTGATGCCTTTCTTTTTATATAATTATTCCAAGAAGTAATTTTATTATATTTTTATAATAATTCTCCCTCAATAATTTGGTTGTTAAATAAATTACCTACATATTTGCACCCGTTATCACAAAAAGATAGCACATAGAGAGTTGGCAGAGTGGTCGAATGCGGTAGTCTTGAAAACTATTGTACCGCGAGGTACCGGGGGTTCGAATCCCTCACTCTCTGCTGAAAAAGGCATCAAATTTTAAAATTTGATGCCTTTCTTTTTATATAATTATTTTTATTTAGGTTAACTGATTCTACTCCAATTTGTAGAAGACTTTTTCACTAATAAACTCTGTTGATGTTTTATCAATTGGTTTTCTTCTTTCTGCAAGTCAGGATCTTCATCAAGTATTTTTTCTGCAATACCTCTCACTTCTTGTAATAAAGCCGCATCTGCTCCAATATCTGCATGTCTTAAATCAAGAACTCCACTTTGTTGTGTTCCTTCTATATCACCCGGTCCACGTAATTTTAAATCAGCATCAGCAATTTTAAAACCATCAGTTGTGTCTACCATTGTTTTAATTCTCACTTTACCATCTTTAGATAGTTTATCACCAGTCATTAAAATACAGTACGATTGCTCTCCACCTCTACCTACACGCCCTCTAAGTTGATGCAATTGTGCTAAACCAAATTTCTCTGCGTTTTCAATAATCATAACCGTAGAATTAGGAACATTCACACCTACTTCAATTACAGTAGTTGCTACCATAATCTCCGTCTTTCCTTCAGCAAAACGTTGCATTTCCGCATCTTTATCAGCTGCTTTCATTCTACCATGAACTACGCTCACTTTATAATCAGGAAAAGCTCTCGTTACACTTTCATATCCTGACATTAAATTTTGATAATCGAGTGTTTCTGATTCTTCAATCAAAGGATACACAATATAGACTTGTCTACCTAATTCAATTTGTTCTTTTAGAAAACCAAAAACACGTAAGCGCCCTTTTTCGAATTTATGCCATGTAATAATCGGCTTTCTACCAGCAGGTAATTCATCTATAACAGAAACTTCCAAATCACCATAAACAGTCATTGCTAAAGTTCTTGGAATTGGTGTTGCTGTCATAACTAACATATGTGGTTTTGCTTTACTGCTCTTTTTCCATAAAGCAGCACGTTGAGCAACTCCAAATCTATGCTGTTCATCAATTACACATAAACCTAAATTGTAAAAATCTACCTTGTCCTCAATAAGTGCATGTGTTCCCACAATTATCTTTAAAGAGCCATCTCTAAGAGTTTCATCAATTCTTCTTCTAGTTTTAGTTTTTGAAGACCCTGTGAGCAACTCAATAGTAACTCCCATTGCATCTGCAAACTCTTTAAGTCCATTATAATGCTGTTGAGCTAAAATTTCTGTAGGAGCCATTAAAGCTGATTGAGCATCATTATCAAGAGTCATAAGCATGCACATAAATGCCACTATAGTTTTACCACTACCAACATCACCTTGTAATAATCTATTCATCTGATAGCCACTTCGCATATCATTATAAATTTCTCTAATTACTCTTTTCTGAGCACCCGTTAAATCAAAAGGAAGGTGATTATTAAAGAAATCATTAAAGGTTGGAATTGTTGTGAATATTTGCCCTCTATATTTATCAGTCCTTTTCCCTACTTTAGAAGCAATAATTTTTAATTGAAGATAAAACAACTCTTCAAATTTTAACCTTTTCTTAGCTTGATTAAGTGTTTCTGTATTCTTAGGAAAATGAGTCCATGCCACGGCCAACCCTTTTGATATTAGATTATGTTCTTTAATCAAATATTCTGGTAAAGTTTCTGAAATATTATGGTAGACTTTTTCTAAAAGAGTTCTTGTTAATTTAGCTAATACCCTACTATCCACTTTCTTTGTCTTCATTTTTTCTGAAGTGTGATACACGGGAACCAACCCTCCTGATGTAGATTGAGGTGTCACACTACTAGGATCGTATTCATCTAATTCTGGATGCGAAATGGAAAATTTAAAACCATAACGCTGGGGTTTGCCATAAGCTATGTACCACATTCCAACTTTCAGTGATTTCTCTACCCACTTTGCTCCTCTAAACCAAACAAACTCCATTTCTCCAGTTTCATCAGAAAATGTAGCTACCAAACGCTTACTTCTACCTTCACCAATAGAATTTACAAACGTAAGACGACCAATCATCTGAACATAAGCTGTATCAGTTACTACTTCATTAATTTTATAAAAGCGAGTTCTGTCTTCATGACGAAAAGGGTATTGTTCTAATAAATCACCAAAAGTATACACTCCCAACTCTTTATTTAGAATTTCTGCACGAACAGCTCCTACTCCTTTTAAAAACTCAATTTTAGTATCAAAAATATTATTCACTTGATTGGCCTAATTTTTTCGGTAAATATATACGGTCTACACTCCGAAATTAGTGTATTATTGTCAGATTCTATTAATTTTAGATATAGGCTTTTTAATTAACTCATTATTCGAACTTATCATATGCGATTTTTCGTACTCTTTATATATTTAATTTTTCTATTCATTCCAAAAACATCTATTGGTCAAGGCTCCCAAATGGATAGAATTAACACATGGAGAAACCTTGTTAATGGCAAGCGTTTTTATAGAATGGAGGTAAGAGAAAATGGTATTTATAGATTAACTTATTCTGAATTAGGAAATGAAGTTACTTCTCAAAATCCTCGTAATTTTAGAATGTTTAGAAGAGGGCAAGAAATTGCTATTCACATTGAAGGAGAATCTGACGGCAGCTTTGATACCGGTGATTATATTGAGTTTTATGGAGAACCAAATGATGGACAAACCGACCGTTATTTATTTAGAGATACTACAGAACTGTACAACCCATATCAGCCTATATATTCTAAAACCGCTGTTTATTTTTTAAGTATTGATGTGGTTAATATCAGTACACCACCAAAAAGAATAGAAACCTTAAATGCAGATCCTAGTGGTGCTAGTTTAGTTACTGAACATTGGTATACAGAAACTTACATTAAAAAAAATGCTAGTGAGCCTAAAAGAAATTTTGATTTAAGAACTTCTTTTAGTCAAGGAGAATCTACAAATGGTAGTGATAGAACATCTTTTAGTAGCTCTTTTAGGGGGCCTAGATCTTGGACTACTTATAATCCAGATAAAGAGCCACAAGCAACAACTTTCCAACTACAAGTAGAAGATCTAAATGAATCATCAACTTCATTTTCAGCAACTTTAGAATCAAGAGTATTAAATTTTTCTTCTAACCAAGCACTATTTAATTTTAAAGCTGGTAACTCAATTTATCCTCCATTCACAATAAATGAGTATGAAGTTAGCAAAGAAATCTCTTTAGAACTAGACCTATTGGATTTTGGGAGTGGTAATCAAGGAACTGTTGTTGTTATAAGTGATAGTAATACCGGCTCAAAACCTACTGATATCAATCAGCAAGGAATTATGTATTTTACTTTGACTTACCCACAATTACACTCATCAATAAATAATACTGATAAAAAATTCTTTTTGTACTCAGATATAAAAAAGAAAATTACTGCTCCATCAAGTAATTCCAGCAATTTTTATAATATAAATAACCCATATTCACCTAGTTTGTATGCAAAAAATAGTACTGGTGGTAATTATGAATGTGTCATTGATGCAAACAACAATAATAAAAAAGCTGAGATATATTTTAGTGCTTCTTCAAAATCAGTAAGTAATTTAGTTAAAGCAGAATTTGATCTTACAAATTCCACTTTAAATTATAACTACTTAATTATTTCACATAAAGAATTAATGAAATATGAAGCTGTAACTTCTTATGCCAATTACAGAAAGTCACCTACTGGCGGTAGTAACAACGTATATATAGCCGAAATTAATAAATTATACAATACTTTTTCTTGGGGAGAATACACTCCTCTTGCTGTAAGAAATACTATTGACCTCCTTAGAAATGAGAGCCTAAATAATGTATTAATTTTAGGCAAGGGGTTAGATTTAAATGATGATCCCTATGAAAAAACATATACTCAAGAAAGGGGAAAGCACTATATACCAACATTTGGATATCCTGGTGCAGATAATGCTTATTCTATGGGTTTTGATGGTAATGAATTAGGTGTAGTTCCAATTGGAAGAATAGCTGCTATAACCTATGATGATATTATCAATTACCTACAAAAAGTACAAGAGCACGAAGCTCTAGAATTTGATGCTTTATGGCGTAAAAAGGCTCTACATTTAAGTGGAGGAGCTACCGCTAGTCAACAAGAAAAATTTAAAGGTATAATAGATAACTATAGTGCAATTTTTATAGATACATTAGAAGGAGGAACTGTTGAAACTGTTAGTAGAGAGAGTGATGGCGTTATTGAGTTTGTAGATGTAACAAAGGTAGTTAATCAAGGTATAAGTCTAATGACTTTCTTTGGTCACTCTTCTGCAGAGTCTGCCGATATTGATATAGGATATGCTAGTGATCCAACTAAAGGCTATGCTAATCAAGGTAAGTATCCATTTATATTAATGAGTGGATGTGGTGGTGGTAATTTATTTACTACAAGTAAATCGTGGGGAGAAGATTGGATTGAAACTCCTAATAAAGGAGCAATAGGTTTTATGGCAAAATCAGGTTTAGGTAATAGTTATGAATTAGAAGTATTTGGTGATAATTACTATGAAGCTACTTATAAAGATGAAATTGGAAAAAGTATAGGTTATCATATTTTAAAAACACATGAAAAATCTTTAGAGGGGAACCCTTCTTTACCTAGAATAGCAACTGTAGAACAGTTTGGATATCAAGGTGATCCATTTATTAAGATATCTCCATCTAAAATTGATTTTTCAATAAATACAAAATCAATAAAAACTAAACCCCAATCATCAAATACCATAAACTCAGATGATGATTTCTATACTTTAGATTTTACTATTGATAATTTAGGAAAAATAGATCTTAGTCGAAATAAATTATTTATTGAAATTAAAAGACGATACCCATCAGGAGAACTTTCTAAATCAAATTTTATAACATCAATTACTCCTCCATTTAATTCAACCCCTATTTCATTAAAAATTTTAAACTCTGAAGAAGATAAATCAGAAGGAAGTGGTTTAAATAATATTATTATTATTATTGGTTCTGACAGTACAGAGAATGGCGTAACAACAACAGATCCCGATTATGAGAATACATTATCTAATAATAGTTATTCTTTCTCTCAAGAATTTGTAGAGGATAAAGTATCTATATTATATCCCAAAAATGAATCTGTTATTCATGATTCAAATATAAAGTTTAGTATTTTTGATTATAGTTTCATTAAAAAAGATCACTCATTTATATTAGAAATTGATTCTGACTCTACATTTTTTAATAAATCTTCTATTGAATTAACTGGTAACCAACTTTTAGAAACATCAATAAACCTAAGAGATTTACCATCTTTAAACATACAAGACACGACTGTAATATATGCACGTGTTAAATTTAAAGATCTTAAAGATGCAACGTGGGAAACAATATCATTTACGTATTTAAATAAAAATAATGGGTTTGGTTGGATGCAAAGTGATTATTATCAAATGAATTCAAATAATAGACGTGCATTAAACCTTGAGGAAAAAAATGATAAACTAAAATGGACATTTCCTAATAATAAAGTTGAGATAAATGTCAAAACTACAGGAGCTAGTGATTTTTCATATAAAGTTACTCTTAATGGGGACACATTAATTACAAGTAAAACTTGCTTAAAAAAATATAAAACTGAAGCTTTAATTTTTATGATTTTTGATCAAGCTTCAGGAGAAATTATTCCTGCTGATGCTTATTGGTGGGCAAATAGATATTGTGGTCCAGGTTATCCTAGTGTTTCTATTAAATTAGGTTCGGAAGATTTAAATCGATCTGGCTACCAAGGTAATATTAATGATGAAGATTACCCAATTGAACCTATTACTAAATATGGACCTTATTCTCTTTTCCAATATCCAAAAACACAATATTTAAAAGATGGGGATTATATTTTAGCATTCTGTGCTGGTAATTTTAACTTTAATCCAGACACTACTAAAAAAGAAGACCTAGATGCTTATAGATTAAATATGGAAGCTATGAGAGTTGCAGGTTTTGATATAGATGCTTTAAAAAATTTACCTCCTGGAACACCTTTCATTGGTTGGTTAAAATTTAAAGACCAGAGCTTCATACCTCAGGTTAAATATGGATCTGATACTATGAAGGAATTAGAATCAGATTTTTCAATACAACCAAATATTACAGAAGGATTCATAGATAGTTCTCCCATTGGTCCCTCAAATAATTTTGAGAGACTTTGGATTAATGTAGATAATAGTAATGGAAATATTATTAATACTGTTCAAGGTTTAGATTTGCTTAGTGATGGCACATATCAGAGTACAGATCTTTATACATTTAATAGTGGCACTTCGTCTCAAGGAATTGATTTACAGTCTGAAATAAATAATATTAATCAATATAATTTAATTAGAATTCGATCTAATTTAGTAAGTAACAATCTAATAACGCCAATACCACCACAGTTAAAAAATTGGCGAGTTTCATATGCAGAACTTCCTGAAGGTGTAATAATATATAATAATCTAAATGATAATTCGACTACACGTACTATTCAACAAGGTGAAGAATCTAATTATAATTTCACCTTCAAAAATATTTCTTCAAAGGCTTTTTCTGATAGTTTAATTACCACTATAAACTATCAATCATCGTCTAATACATACTTAGATTCAATAGTATTACCACCAATTATCTCTAGGGGAGAATATAATATTACTTACAACCCAAAAAATTGGGAACAAAAAATTATTGGAGAAACTAATCTTACGTTCTTCGTCAATCAAGATCAAAAACAATTAGAGAATTATATTAATAATAATTATGCATATGGAAAAATGAATGTATTAAGTGATTCAACTAATCCAAATATTGAGGTCTTATTTGATGGAGATAGAATAATGAATAAGGATATCGTATCACCTAGTGCTTCAGTAACAATCAGTTTATTAGATGAAAATCCATATTTAAACCTAGAAGATTATTTTAATACTGAAAATAATAGCTTGTTAAAAATTTATTTGAGTGCTGAAGTTACAATAGATAATAATGAAAAGTCATCAGTAGATTACATTTTAATTGAACCAACATCGTTTGATATAAAGACAGTAAAAGGACAAAATCAAATAATAGCAAGTTTTAATATAAATGAAGCAGTTCCTGATAATTTATTAGACATTGATAATTTATTAAAGGCAGGAGAATACACACTTAGAGTTGAAGGAAGTGATGTAACTGGAAATGTAATTGGAAAAGGATCTATAGAAACCTCCAATAAAAGACCTTTTCTTGAAGTCTCTTTTAAAATTGATAAAGAAGCAGGAATTACTAATATATATCCTTACCCTAACCCATTCTCCGATAAAGTTAAATTTGTTTTTCAAATTACAGGAATAGAAGTTCCTATGCAGATGAAAATTCAAATTATGACGGTCACTGGTAGAGTTGTAAAAGAAATATTTCAGGATGAACTTGGACCAATAAGAATAGGTACCAATATTTCTGAATATGCATGGGATGGGAAAGATGAGTTTGGGGATCAACTAGCTAATGGCGTGTATTTATATAGAGTAATAATTCCTCAAAAAACAAATAATGAATTTAAACATATAGAAACATCTAAAGACAATTTATTTAAACAAAACATTGGTAAATTATACCTCTTAAGATAGTAATGTAATTATGTCATTTAAATTAAAAGGTTTTTATATATTTAAGATAATTTTTATTTCATTTATTATCTATTTAGCATTAGCAAGTTACGATTTAGGATGGCTAATTTTAAGTGAAAAAATTCATGTTAAGCAGTTAAATACAATGAGAGTACCATTACATCCTCTCTTTGGTTCTTTATTGTTACTCTTATTATTACTTAATTTACTAATCATAAATCTACCTATTTTATTTATCATAATTTCTGTTCCTTTAATTATCATTAATACGCTAGGTATAATTAATTATACAATTAATTTATCTCCATTAAATCCTGAAATAATATATGCAATAATAAATAGCAATATCTATGAATCATATGAATATATTGAACAATATATAGTTACAATTACGGTAGTAATTTCCATACAATCATTCCTTTATTATTTAATAATTAAAAATTATTATTTAATCATAGATTTTGGTAAAAAAATAATTTACAAATTTATATCAACTACATTATTAATCTTCTCATTTAGCTTAGTTTTATCTTATCATTACTTAGAAATTAGAAATTTAAACTATCCATTATCTATCGTTGAATCACTTAGGGATTTACACAAAGAATCTTCAAAAAATAATAAGCGCGAAAAAAAAATTAATGAATATCCTTTAGATGTTACTCTTAATAATAATATTAATACTAACATTATTTTAGTTCTTGGTGAATCATCAAGGAAAGATCACTGGGGTATATATGGTTATAAAAATAACACAACTCCTTTCTTATTTAAAAAAGATATCATAAAATATAATAACACAATTTCAAATGCAACTAATACATATAGGTCAGTACCTCTTATTTTAAGCAAAGCATTATCCACTTCATTCAATGATATTAATAAAGTCCCATCAATCTTATCTTACTATAGAAAAGCTCTATACACAACATTTTATCTTAATTCAGGTCCGAGACAAAATTTTAGGTTAGACTTATCTATATTAGATAGTTACAAATACGAAAGCAACGAATATTTTTATGCTCCATATATTAATAATCATATAGGAACTGCTTATGACAATCAATTAGTCAATAAGCTAAAACAACTCATTAAACAAAATAAAACAAGTTCAAATTTATTCATACTTCAATGTTCAGGTAGTCACTTAAATTACAAAAATAGGTACCCAAAAGAATTCATCAAATTTACAAATTCAGATATTAATAGTATTAATGAATATGATAATAGTATATTATATACCGACTATGTTTTAAATAATTTAATAACCTTTATTGATAAATCAACGAAACCATCAATATTAGTTTACGTATCTGATCATGGAGAAAACTTATTTGATGATAGAAGGCAATTAGGAGGGCATGGAGGTTTTGCTACCCGTTACCAACTTGAAGTGCCATTATTTTTCTATCCTAATAAACGTTATATAAATACTTATTCAGAAAAAATAAAAAACATCAAAAAAAATAAAAATATTTTTTTTGAAACTCAATATTTATTTCACACATTATTAGACATTGGGAATATTAATTCTCCAGATTTAGTTGAAGAATACTCCCTTACTTCAAATTACATATCTTTGCCTAAAAAACACCTTATATACGATCCTACTTTTTCTGAAAAGAATATTATTTCTTATCAAAATGTATTAAAAAGAGACTCCTTATTCTTAAAATAATTTTTCGATATACGATAACTTCATAGAATGAATATTATGAAATTCATAATAACTCTTACTCCACCTAATCAATTGATAAAAAACAATAAATAAAACAATAAATAAAACAACTCTATATTTTAAATATATTTTTTGGAATACATACAAAATAAAAATGAGAATAAATGGATATGTTATTGATGAGAATCTTTCAGCCTCTTGTAAACCTCCTCCAAATACCTTATAGAACGGTGTCACTATCATTAAAAAAAAGTATGTAAAGATCATAATTTTAATACAAATCCATTCTTTAGATCTACCAATTGAGATAGTCAATATTATAAAAATCAAACAAATAATAGGTATAATGAATGTAGGTGTGCTAGTTATTATACTAATTGGAAAGAACCAACGAATTAAAACAAAAGAATACTCATTAATATTATTAATAATTATTTCAATATTACCTGAATTAAAATGATCTCTTGCCCCTAAAAGAATCAAGGTATAAATATTCCAAGTAATACCTACTGATGAAGTAAGGATAAAATGAAAAAATAATTTCATCCTTAATTTGGGAAATAGAAAAATACTTGATAACCATAAACCTATCCATAAATAAAAAGTCGCAATTCTCTGTAAGGGTAATAGAATACCAATAAAAGTTGATATTATTAAAGAGGTATTAGTAACTTCGGACTTTAATAATTTAAAAAAATTATCTAAATAAATTAACAATAACGCGGTAAAAAGCATCTCAGACCAAAGAAATTTATAATCTAAAAATAATGGTACTGAAAAAAGCATACCTAATACAGATACTCTAAAAAATAATATATTTAATATTTGTCTAGCATACTTTAATGTTAGAAAATTTATTATGAATAAGCTCAAAGTATTAATTATAATAATATTGACTCTTATAGAAAATGGTAATATTGATAATACAAAAGGAAAGAAGGGTGGCCATAAAACAAAGTCACTTCCATCAGGATTTTTAAAAGTTAAATCCTTAGTAAATGATTCGGAAGCTGAAATGTAATAATTTGAGTCAAAATCAATTCCAATTCCAAAAAATAATAACTGAGTTAAATAAATTAAAGTTATTATTAATGCTAAAAAAAATATATTATTCTCTTTATAAAAGTTCTTCAAAAGTTAAAAATTTAAGGTTATTCTTTTTTGATAATTCAACTACTTTATATAAGTATTCTTTGCTTATTTCATAATTCAAAACAGTATCTGAAGATACAGGTTTATGTGCATACAACATCAAAACTAAATTATCATTTACTGCCTTTTTCATAGCACAATCTAACATTTGAATCGTTACATTAGAATTTCTATCTATTCCTAATGCTGAAGTTCGTTTATCAACTTGACCTATTTCATGATAAATATTTAATTTTGTCAAATCATTTTGACCAAACCTAGGGGTCACATTTCTTGTAAAATCAAAGAATTGTAATAATATAAGATCCGTAAACCAATATTTAGATCCATAAGGATAAGCAAAACTTTTAGGGTTAAATCCTTTTAATTTCATATCTCTTAACCCTTTAAATATTTCATTATTGAAGTATTCTTTGTATGTTTTTTCTTTAATATAATATTCCGAAACAACATGCATTGTTCCGTGAAATCCAATTTCGTGACCATCATTTTCTAGATCCTTTAAGTAAAGTATTTCTTCAATTGAGAGATTTTCGCTCCCAGTAATAAAAAAAGTAACTTTAACATTATTATCTTTAAAATACTGTTTTAAAGAATACCATTCCTTTACAGTTTTATCATCAAAAGATAGACAAATTCCTGCTGTTTTTGTTTCACAAGAAAATGTTAAAAATAATATTACAAATAAAAAAAACTGCTTCATGAAAATTTATATTTTAATATTTTCATCATTTATATTCACTTCTTGTACAAAAGATTACAAACAAGAAATTTGGAGCCATAGAGTTAACGATCTTTCTAGGATTAATAATCTAAAAAATAAATGTCATGGATTTGAAATTGATATTTATTATGATTCATCATCACAATTAACATACTTAATTCATGATAACTTCTCTAAAGAAAAATTATCTCAAAGAAATACTATAAATGAATTAAAAAAAATTCATTTTAATAATAATAGTCTATGGTTTGATCTTAAAAATAACTCAATTAAAAATCAGGGTAAAGCTTTAGCTTCAATTATTGAAAATTTAAATAAAATAAAGATCAAAAATATTTATATCGAATCTTATTATCCAAAAATTCTAAAAAAAGCATCTAGAGCTGGTTTTAAAACTTTATTTACATTTACACCAAGAAAACTAAATAAGATACAGCTACTCAGAGAGTATTTTTTTATTAAAAGATCTAATATCGATGGATTAGCTATTCATTATAAATACTTACTTAATAATAAATTATATTATCGAGATATTCCAATCTTTACTTTCACTGTAAATAATAAAAACGAAATTGATTCAATTACAGCTTTGCGTTTACCTGTCAAAGTAATTTTAACAGATTCTTTAAACTGGTCTAATTAATAATCTTAGATTTTAATGTCTAGTCCGTCCATAGCGTTACAGATTTAGACTATTATATATTGATAGCATCGAGTGTAGACTCGGTGCTATTTTTACTTTTATAAGTTCTCATTTTTATTTCACTTTGCTGATGCATCTCAACAGGTGTCTTCATATAATTACTCCAATGAGGCCTTTCATTATTGTAAATATATACAGATTCTCTAATAAATTTATTCATTAAATCGAGATCATTAATTTTTATTCCTAAAATAAATTCTTGCTTAAGAATTCCGTTTATTCTTTCTGCTACCGCATTTTGATAAGGATCGTAAGATTCCGTCATCGAGCACAATACTTTATTTTCCTGAAGATGTCGTTGATACTCGTGACTACAATATTGTAATCCTCTATCTGAATGGTGTATCATTGGTAAATCAACATAGTTTCTATTTTTCAGTGCTTCTTTTAATGCTGCAATAGCTCCATTTGCATTCAAACTATCTGATACGTTTAACCCCATTATTTTCTTAGAATAAGCATCTGTTACCAAGGAGAGATACATTGGGTTACTTCGCTCACCTATGTAAGTTATATCAGAAACTAATACTTGTTCAGGTCTATTTATTTCCAAATGCTCAATAAGATTTTTATGCTTTTTAAATCTGTGATGAGAATTTGTAGTGACATGATATTGTTTTTTAGGCTTGATATCGAGTCGATTAGCCCTCATGATATCAAAAAGCTTATCTCGACCTACATTTAGTAATTGCAATTCAGGAAGAAGTAATTGATATAATTTCCTTGTCCCTATTTTAGTTTGCTTCAAACGAATTCTTTTCACTAAGTCTACTACTTTAGATGCAATACTATTATTCTTTTTTACTTTCCTTTTTGAACGATAATAAATTTGTCGATTTAACCCAAGCAATTCACAAGTCGGTTTGACTCCTATTTTTTCTTCTTTTTTGAATTGGTCAACTGCTTGGGTAAAGACTTTTTTCTAATAGGAATATTAAACTCATCCTCAGCAATATCGATCATCATATCAAAGAAAATTGCTTTTTTATCTGTTACGTAGAGTTGTTTTTCTAAAGAAGCTTTTTGCTTCTCTAATAATAGAACTTTTTGTTCTAGCTCCATTAATTTTTGTTCTGGTGTCTTTCCCATTTTTAAATCAGATTTATTATCCCAATCTAAATTACCATACTTTCTTATCCAAGTACGGATGGTACCATGACCTTGTATTCCATATTTAAGTCTGGCTGCCGTTATACCAATTTCCCCTCGTTCCACTTCATCTACAACTTGTAATTTAAAAGAGTAGCTGTAATCTTTTTGTGTACGTTTAGTGTACTGATATTCTTGATCTTCATTCATAATGTTACGTTTTGTGTAACACTAATTCAGGACGAGACATAATAAACAAAAAAAGCGACCATTAACTGATCGCTTTATAATTATCTTTTTTTTACTTTTAAAGTCTTACCCCTAAAATAGTAATATCATCACGCTGAGGAATCTCACCCATATGATCTGCTAAAGATTTTTCTAAAGCTGATTTTTGTTCGAGCATAGGTTTCTCCGCATTGGCTTGTAAAATATCTATTAACTGTACTTTACCAAACTTACGGCCTCCTTTATTATTTTGATCTTGAAGACCATCAGTAGTTAAATACACAGAAGATCCCTTGACTACATCGATTACCGTATTAGAGAAACTAATTTTAGATGATTTACGACGGTGAACACCACCTACTGATTTATTATCACCTTTGTATTCAATTAACTGCTCGTTACCTGGTTCTTTAATGTACAATGGTCTCTTAGCTCCTGAGAATACAACTCTATCGTTACCTGTTAAAGATCTTTCAATCATACAAAGACAAACGTCCATACCATCATCATTACTCTTATTTTCTTGATGAAGGGCATCGATTACACCTTCGTTTAGCATGTCTAAAATCTTTGCAGGATCATACGTTTTCTTCTGATTAATAATCTCATTCAATAATGTGTTACCAATCATAGACATGAATCCACCTGGTACACCATGACCTGTACAATCTAAAGCTGCAACAAATATTCTTTCTGTAATATCTGTTTTAGAGAAGTTAGACCCTGAAACCATATCTTTACGTTCATCTATTTTAGAGAACCAATAGAAATCTCCAGATACAATATCTTTAGGTTTAAAGAATACAAAGTTTTCTAGTAAACCTGTCTGAATTTTTGCATTTGAAGGAAGAATGGCTCTTTGAATAGTCTGAGCATATCTAATACTATCTGTAATGTGCTTGTTTTGATTTTCAATTTCTTGATAAGCATTCGCATTTGTCAAGGCAATAGATACATAAGATGCTAGCGTTCTCAAAATGTTTAACTCATTTCGAGTATATGCATTCTTTTCATAACTCTGTACAGTAAGTACTCCTAAAGATTCACCAGTAATTAATGGAATATAAACTAATGATTTAGGTTCTTCTGAAGTTCTGAATTCAGGCTTTTCTCTTAAAAAATTATGAATTTCATTTTCATAATCATTTATTACAATCTCTTCACTAGACTTATAACTAAGAACAGATAAGCTATTCTTTTTCTCAATATCATAACTGAAAAGAGGAAGTGTTAAACCGTTTTCTAAGAAATTGATATACTCAATCTTCTCATATTTCTTTCTATAAATACCAATACCAAATACCGCAGCATCCATTAAAGTATTTACATAAGCATAAGCTGTCCAGTTAATTGATTCAAGATCAAGAATTGCTGTAATTTTCTGACCAAACTCTGATAGTACTTGAATGTTACTATATGCTTTTTCTATTTGTGTTTTTGCTGAAACAAGCTCATCTCTTTGCTTTTCAATTTCTAGGTTCTGACCTAAAATTTCTTCGTTTTTAGATGCAAGCTTAACATTCTTATTACGGTTTTGAACATAACCTGTAATAATCATTGCTAATACGATGAATAACATGATAAACATTGCAATAAATACTTTTTTCAAAGTTTCTTGCTCACGAATCAAGTTATCTTGAAGCTGACGTTCACGCTCTAAAAGTTCTAATTCTTGTTCTTTTTGTTTCGATTTTGTTTCGTTTTCTTGTAGACGTAACTCGTTAAGTTTCTTTGTTCTTTCTAACTGATCAATTTCCTTAGATGATTTTTCAGCTTGAAGAGCATTCATTGTTAGCAATAAATCTTGCTCTTGTTGTTTCTGCTCTAATTCTTTTTGTCTAAGCTGACTTTCCTTTAAATATTGATCTTGTTGTAGTAATTCTAAGTCTTTCGCTTTACGAGCATTTTCTTCTTGTAAACGTTTCATTGATGCCTCTGCTACCTTACGGTCCATTATTAAGAGGTCAATTTCTTTCTCTTTCTCCTGGGCTGTAATACGAGCATTTGTTACTTCTTTCAGTTTTCTTCTCTCTACAGCTAGAGTACTATCTTTTAAAGCAATCAAACGTTTAGTTGTATTGAATGCTCTTTTATAATCATTTGTTTTTACATATACCTCTGCAATCTGGCGGTAGTTTTTCTCCATTCGAGTAAAATCACCTGCTTCTTTAGCATACTGAGAACTTTTTTCAAAATACTTTCTTGCTTCAGCATAATTACCTTTACCTAAATACACTGTTGCTTTATAAGAGTAAGCTTGAGCAATAGGCCCTGGTTGACCTTGCTTTATACGAATTGACAATACTTGGTCGTATGCTTTTAAAGCTTCAGAATAACGCATATTCTGATTCGAAAGCGTACCAATATTCGTCAATAATGTAGTATTCTGAGATTCTGGTTTACCGTACTTTCTATTTACCTCTAATGCTAATTGAAAGTATTTAAGTGCTTTATCTCTTTTATCTAATTTCTCAAAACAAACACCAATATCATTTAAAGGAACGTGAGAACCTTCTTCGTCATTAAGTGTTTCTTTGTTAGCAAGAATCTGAAAGTTAATATCTTTTGCTTCTTCATAGTTAGCTCTACGCATTTCAATAGAAGCAATTTTACCTAAAGTGGTATTATGAGACTGTAAATCATTTTTGTTATTATGTAAAACGTATCGTCCATTATAGTACTCGGCACTTTTTCTAAAATAAACTAACGCAGATTCATAATTTCTCATTTTAAGAAATGAATTACCTAGTAACGTCCATATTTCGCTCTGACGTTTTTGATCATCCATTCTTTCTGCAACCTTCAAAGCTTTTAACTCATAATTAATTGCATTATCATAAACACCCCAATCTTGATAAAGGAAACAGATTTCTCCATATGCATTATACAATGGGATATCTTCATTTTCAGACTCATATATTTTAATTGCCTTAATACCGTATTCAATGGCTGTATCAAATTCTCTTTTTAATTTATACATCATAGAATACACCAATAAAGCGTCTGCTTTACCTAATGGATAGTCAACTTTTTCAGAAATTTTCAATGCTAATTCTGCAGATTTCTGCATAGAATTGAAATTACTTCTATCAAGTTCTAAACGTGATAATTTAATTAGCTTATCTACCTTACTTTTTCCATCAGACATAGTTGAAATTTGCTTTTTCAACTCATTAACATTCTGTGAATAAGATAAATTTGTAAAAAAAAGTAGCCCAATAAGTACTAAAAATATTTTTGTGATTTTTATATCAAACATATGCCGAGTTAGTCTAAAATCTTAATACGAATAGAGTAAATTTTAAAAAAATTGGATATTTAACACCGAATTAGCGAAAAAAATACAGTTATTCCTGTAATGTACATAACATTATATAATCATTCCAAGTAAATATTTAATTATAAATAGTAGACAATAAAAATGCCATAATGTCAACTTGAATTAATACTATTTAGCCATAATATCCATCAACGGTTCCAAAGCTTTTCTCACTTGTTTACTTTTACATGAAAAGTTATTAACAATTACTGTAAAAACTAACGTTTCTTTACTGCTTGTTTTTACAAACCCTGCATAACTTCTTACCCTTCTCATAGAACCACTCTTTCCTGTCACTTTTCCTTTTGCTGAATTATATCTACAAAAGTACTTTAACGTTCCTGAAGTTCCTGTAACTGCGAGAGATTTAAAAAATGATGGATACACAGTTTCTTTTGTCATTAACCCTAAATACTGTGTCATGTGTTTTGCAGAAAAAGCCCCGAAAGGTGACAATCCACTCCCATCTTCTAAAAATAAACCTTGAGTATCAACCCCTACTTCTTCAATACAACTTAATAATGTGGAAGTTATATCTTCAGGAAGTATTGATCCCGTCTCATTAATACTAACGGTCTTTATGATCGCTTCCGCATATAAGTTGATACTTTTTTTATTTGTTTTATTAATTATCCAAGATAAATCATGCGAAAACACACTACAAAGAGGTTTTACTACAGGCAATTTATTTTTATCATATACTACTTCTATCTCATTTTTATCAAGATCTATACCCTGGGATATTAAAGTATCTGCTAAAATCCACCCTGCATGATAATCCGGATTTGTTATCCCTCCTTTTACTTTAAAAGAAGATCTATTAGGAGGTAATGTTCCTCTTATAATGTGGCTATCAGAATACGGTGAAGAAAATATAAATGAATTATCTCCTGTTCCTTTTTTTCCCGCTAAAACTTCGGATTCGACTTTTAAATAAGGTGTTTTGGGATTGATATCAACGATGGATGCAACTTGACCTTCATTTCCTGTTTTTAAATACAAATAATACATATTATCATTTATATTAAGTGATGCTACTCCAGCTCCGTAATAATTCCCAAGATCTTCCCAAACCCATTTTGGAGGGGTAGTCACTTGTCCGTATAAACTTGCATCAATTATCACCTTACCAGTAATTTTTTTCAAACTAGGTATAGAAGCCACTATGGCACTGTCTAAACTTCTTAATTGTAAAGTTGGATCTCCAGCTCCATGAATTATTAAATCGCCATCTAACACCCCCTCAGTTATCTGCCCAGAATAAGATACTTTAGTTTCATATTTAAAGGCTTCACCAAGTTTTTTTAAACCAATACCTGTTGTAAAAAGTTTAGTTATTGAAGCTGGCGTTAAAGATGTCTCCTCATTATAACCATATTCTAATGGTTTACCTGAAAGGGACTTCACATGAAAAGAAATTGAACCTCCTCTCATCCAGTCACTTTCTTGTATAGTGTTAACAGCTTCTTTTATTTGTTGATATTTTGATTGAGCATCTACTTGATTATCAAAAAAGTAAAAAATGACGTAAAAAAATAATACCTTAATAGTAGTATTTAAGTGGAGTTTTCTAAAAATAGACATGATGTTAACTTCGTTTATATGGCAATTTCTAGGTAAATTTGAGAATTACAAGCAAATACTTGATACATTTTATTGAAAATTGCTGTAACTAAAGAAAAGAACAAATAATCATATTTAAATAATATACATTTGATAGAGAAAGTAATCCCTTTAGAAGATGTCGCTCTAGTCGATTTCTTAGGTGTTGACAACAGCAATATCAAAGAATTATCTACAGCATTCCCTAATAGTAAAATTATTGCTAGAGGTAGCGAAATAAGAATACAAGGTGCTAGTGCTGAAATAATTAGAGTACATAAAGCTATAAACGAACTTTTAATACATTATAGAAAGTTTGGAAAGGTAACAGTAGATAATATACTTGATTACGTTGAAATGAATGCAGACTTACAAGATGCAGACGTTAAAGACGAAATTCTCCTTTATGGTGCAAAAGGTATTGCTATTAGACCCAAAACAAGTAACCAACAAAAGCTTGTTGATGCTGTAAAAAAGAATGACCTTGTTTTTGCTCTCGGGCCTGCAGGTACTGGTAAAACATATGTTGCAACTGCTTTAGCAGTAAAAGCACTTAAAAATAAGCAAGTAAAAAGAATTATTATATCTAGACCTGCTGTAGAAGCGGGAGAAAGTTTAGGTTTCCTTCCTGGAGATTTAAAGGATAAAGTTGACCCTTATTTACGACCTATTTATGATGCATTAGATGACATGATCCCATCGGAAAAATTAAAATTCTATATGGAAAATCGTGTTATCGAAATAGCGCCATTGGCCTACATGAGAGGTAGAACATTAAGTAATGCATTCGTATTACTTGATGAAGCTCAGAATACAACTGAGATGCAAATGAAAATGTTACTTACTCGTTTAGGGTTAGACTCTAAAATGATTATTACAGGTGATATTTCACAGATAGATTTACCACCTAGGCAAAGATCTGGTTTAGTAGCTGCATCTAAAATTCTTGATAACGTAACAGGTATTAAAGTACTCCATCTTACACAAAAAGATGTTGTTCGTCATCGCCTTGTTAAAAATATCATTTCTGCATATCAAAAATCAGATGACCGTAAAAAAGCTATAAAAGAAGAAAATAGAAATGAAAATAAATAGAGGTTTAAAAATAACGCTTCTATTATTGGCTATTGCTTGGCTTCTGAAGATCATTGAGTGGTCTTTAGAAGTCAATCTTTATCATCTTGGTATTTACCCTAGAAATCGTTTAGGTTTTTTCGGGATATTCTTTTCTCCCTTTATTCATGGAGGTTTAAAGCATATAATTTCAAATAGTTTCTCCTTTTGTATTCTATGCTTTTCACTTTATCTCTTTATCCCAAAAATTGCAACTAAAGTACTTATACAACTAGCTTTAATAAGCGGATGTATGGTTTGGTTTTTTGCACGCCCCTCTTTTCATATAGGTGCAAGCGGTGTTATATACGGAATTGCTTCTTTTTTATTTTTCCTTGGTATTTTTCAAAAAAATCCAGGTTCTTTAATTATTTCACTTTGTATTGCTGTATTGTATCAAGGTATGCTTACAGGCTTAATTCCTAATGAGCAGGGTGTATCTTGGGAGTCTCACTTATCTGGTAGTATTGCAGGGTTGATATTAGCCTATTATTACAAAAATATCGAAACAGAATTTTCTCAGAAAAAAGAAATTAAAATTGAAGATGATTTTAGTTTTGAAGGATATCGAAATATTGAAAATAAAACATTTGTATATAAATACACAGACAAAACAAATAAAGTTAAGGATTAAAGAATTTCGTTTTCTACCTTTCTGATTATACATTTATAGCAAACCAATAAATAGACAACAGATTTACTAATAATGATATTTAATTTTTTTAGACAACTTCAACTACATAAAAACAGTGATGTTTATAAAAGACTAAAGCAAATTATACTTTACACACTAGGTATAAATATCTTATTTGCAGTTCTTTTTAAAAACATAGAACACGTTTCTTGGAACGAAGCAATTTGGCAAACTTGGCAGACAGCAACTACTGTTGGATATGGTAATAAACCTGCAGAAACACTTGCTGGTAGAATTATTACAATGCTACTTAGTACAGTAAGTATTGCATTTGTAGGGGCATTATTTGGTGCCGTATTTGACTATAAAGAACATCACAAAACACAAAAAAGATTAGGCTTTATGAACAATCCATATAAAGACGGTTACGTCGTATTCAACTTTCCTGGAATAAACATAGCAAAACATTTTATTGACGAATTAAGAGCTGTAGAACGTAGTGTAGGGATTTGTTTTGTAGATAATCATATAGAAGCACTTCCAGATGAAATTGCCTCTCTTCCTAATATCCATTTTTTAAAAGGAAGTCCATTACAACAACAAACTTATACCGATGCTCAGGTAAATAAAAATAAAACAATTATTGTATTCCCTGTACATCATAAAACATCTACATCTGATGGTAGTACCAAAACTACAATCGATCTTTTAGAACGCTTTATTACAAGTTCTACTAGAATTCTTTTTGTTTTAGTAGATCAATCTAATGCATGGATGTTTGATACTAATAATGCTACACATGTAAATGCAGACCTTTCTATATTAGCTATTGTACAGGAATGTCAAGATCCTTATTCTGCTAAGGTTATAGAAGATCTACTCTATAACACTCAAGGAGCAAACCCTATGACTGTGAAAGTAAATAAGTTAGCAGGCATATCTTGGAAAGATTTTCAAATTAACATGATGCATGTTTTATCAGATTATAAATTTGATTGTAATGTACTCTCTATCATAAGAGACGGACAGAGTAATTCGTGTCCAAAACCCTCTGAAACACTCGAAAAAGGGGATTTATTATCAATAGCTACCTATGATGAATTCCCTTGGGATGATTTTGAAGAGAAAATATTAGAACTACAATCTTGATTCTCAATAAGAATCATTTAGAAATCTTCTTGAATATTTTTAGGTTTCACTTTCCTTTTATCTAAAACTTATTTATATTTGCGATCCGAAATCATGAATTGAATTTGAAAAAACCTTCATAAAAGGAAAATATAATGATCGAAATTAAAGTAAAAGATAACGAGTCTATCGACCGTGCTCTTAAGCGTTTCAAAAAGAAATTTGAGAGAACTAAAGTTCTTCGTGAATTACGTGGTCGTGCGTATTACGAGAAATCTTCTGTAACTGACAGAAAGAAAGCAATCAAAACTGCTTACAAAATCAAAATGAGAACTGAGCAAGGAGCTTAATCTTATTTTGTATTCTCTTAAAAAAAGCCTATCAATATTATGTATTGATAGGCTTTTTGCGTTTTAAATTTTCAAATTTTCAATAAAAACCGTATTTTGTTTCTTAGAGGACAGAATTCAATTTATGATAACACCATTTCAATCTTTTTTAAATCATTTACAGTTCGAAAAGAATGTAAGTAACAATACACTTACTGCCTACAAAACGGACATACTTCAGTTTGATACTTTTATTAAGCAAGAAGATAATACAAGCACCTTAGAAGGTGTAAAAAAAGCTGAAGTGAGACTTTGGATTAGTACTTTAATGGAAGAAGAATTAAGTACACGAAGTATTAATAGAAAAATGGCCTCTCTAAAAAGCTTCTATAAGTATCTTAGAAAAAGAGATATTATAGAAGTAGACCCTTCAAAATCTATTCATGCCTTAAAAACTCCTTCAAGACTTCCACAAAGCGTAAAAAGTACTGAGATGAATCATCTACTTAATGATGAAGTTTTTGAAAATACTTTTGATGGAATCAGAGATAAATTAATTTTTGAGTTTCTTTATGGAACTGGTTTGAGGTCTTCGGAGTTATTACAAATAGAAATTAACGCTATTGATTTCTCTAGTAGTACTGTTAAAGTACTTGGTAAAAGAAATAAAGAAAGAATAGTCCCCTTACACACGCAATTAATACAACAATTAAAATATTACCTTGATCAGAGAAAAAAACACGACACCCAAAACCTCTTTATTACCGAAGAGGGTACCCCCTTGAAATATCAACAACTTTATCACCTTGTAAAAAGGTATTTAAAGGAAAATACAACAGTTGGAAAAAAATCTCCACATATTTTAAGACATTCTTTTGCTACCAATATGCTTGAAAATGGAGCTGCTCTAAATGACATAAAAGAGTTACTTGGACATGCTAACTTATCTGCAACTCAGATATATACACATTCATCTTTATCAAGGATGAAAAAAGTACATGCACAAGCACATCCTAGGTCAGGAAAAAAATCTACTTAAAAATTAGTAAAATGTGGGATTTTGACACAACCAAGTCAAAAAATAATCGTACATTAGAATAGAAGTTAACGGTTATTTTGAGCTTTTAGTCGCACCTCTTTTGGTGCCCAAAATGTACATTTTAAATGTAATAACACAACATCTTTTTTTTTAAAATTGAATCTTTTCATAACACTTTAAAACAGTAAAAATATGAAACTCGACATCCAATCAATACATTTCACAGCAGATCAAAAATTAATTGATTTCATTGAAACAAAAATAAATAAATTAGAAACTTTTTACGATCGATTCGTTGACGGAGAGGTTTTCTTAAGAGTAGAAAAAAACAGTGACAATAGTCGAGATAACAAAGTTGTAGAGATTAAATTAAATATCCCTGGTGATACATTAGTAGCTAAAAAACACGGAGTATCATTCGAAGCAGCTACAGATGATGCAACTGAATCATTACGTCGTCAAGTAAAGAAATTTAAAGAAAAATTATTAGATAAATCTGGAGCTTAATTCTCCATGCTTTTAAAATGTACATAGACTAAAAGTATATTATACATAAAAGATGTTTAAAAAGGGTCAATCTCAATTGAAGAGGTTGACCCTTTTGGTATAAAAAACCTCCACATTTCGTAAAACAAAATGGGAGGCTCAGTAAACGAGGATATAAATAATACCTTTGGTTACATTGAAAGTATCAACTCTAGAAATTTAAAAGGTGTAAAATCATATTTCTAGACGTAGAATTAGTATCAACGTTTACCAATAATATTCTATGTGATTAATATATTTGGTTTATCATAAAAACATAGTACAATTACCTGTGTATTTACGATTGATAACTCAATGGATAACTATATGATCACATATCAATAATAAATATTATTTAGTCTTCGTCATAATCATTTAAGATTGTTTATACTTCTCTAGTATTTGTTGACTTTCTTAAAGATTATCAGTTAGTTAATTTCTCTTTTTAGGTTTATACTTTGACCTTTGAAGAATTTTACCTGCATTATCATTTGCCATCAATTGTGGCAACGTAATCTCTGAATTTGTTTTCATGTAACTCTGCACAATTTTCCACCCTATCCATCTTCCTAACCTTCCTGGGCTATCTCCAGAGATTTCTGATGTTACAGGTCTATCATCAACATAACGTTTTACTGTTCTTCGTTCTGTTTTATACAATAATTCATTTTCTACAAAATGGCTCCAAATATAACCTTCATTATAAATCACCCCTTTTAGCTCTTTTGCTGTATACCCTGTTTTTATAGAGTCTGCAGTATAAGGCATTACATCGTCTACAAACTCATAGGCTTTCCCCCATGCAATCATATGAGACAAAACAGACCTATCATTAGGGTTTACCTTATTAAATCTATTAGACAGCATCTGAATAGAAAAGGGAACTAAATGTTCTGGAGTATATCTTCTACTTATATAAGAGGGGACTTCTGGAACACCAAAAGAAGCTGTTGGGCCTTCAAAATAATCAAGTCCAACAACTATAAAATCACCTAAATCTAAGACGTCTCCGCCAAAGCCCCAATTGGCAAAACCAGAAATTGATGTATATACTTTAGGAGGTACAAAATCTGGATAATAATATTTGATATACTTAAACGCTTCCTCAAATTCTTTTTTCTGTACGTCGAAGTTTCCAAAAATTCTATCTGCATCCATTTTTAAAGTATCATTTTCGGCTTTATTTCTAAAATCCCAAATTGCTTCTACCAAAAAATGTCTGTTAGGATATAACCCTGCCTGTAAAAAATATTTTTTCTCTATTTCGGGGTTTTCAATTAAGTATTTTACAATTTCATCTTTCGATTGAAGGGCAAAAATTTCTTGCTCTAAATGTCTTACCTCTACATTTATTTTAATATCTGATACATCAGGAAGTTCTTTTTCATCGCTAGAGCCACATTGTATAAATATTAATGAGCTAAAAACGAAGAATATATATTTACTAATTTGTTTTATCATTTTACTGTGATTAAAAAATATCATTTAGATCGTATAAAACTATTAATTTTTACGCATAAAAAAACCTCTCACAATATAAATTATGAGAGGTTTTAAAGTATCGAGCTTTTACTATACTGCAAAAGCAAAGAATACCAACCAAACTATTATTAAAATACTTAATAATATTGGTAGTGAAAATCTTAAAATGTAACCAAAGAAAGAAGGCATTTCAACACCTGATTGCTCAGCAATTGATTTTACCATAAAGTTTGGTCCATTTCCTATATACGTCATTGCACCAAAGAATACTGCTGCAACAGATATTGCTGTCAATTCTAAAACAGATTCATGGTTTGGAGCTCCTTGTACAATACCATTCGTAAAATCAATTACATCACTAACAACACCTATATCCGCTCCTTTAGAAGCCATTGCAGCTGTTAAGAAATTAAGGTATGTTGGTGCGTTATCTAATATTCCAGATAATGCTCCTGTTGCCCAATACAAAGAGTTGTGGTTAATTAATGCAGCTCCTTCTGGAGATTTAGCAAAATTGGCCACTAATTCTAAGGCTGGCATCATCGTTCCAAAAATACCAATAAATATAAAGGCTACTTCTCTAATTGGTTCAAAATTAAACTCATTACCTTGAATGGCCTTTTGATCTGCAAGCTTAAATGATAGGTATGCAACAGTAAGCATAATTACCTCTCTAATGAAAGAAAATAGCGTTGCTCCTTTATGATGCTCTAAATCTGCTAAGAAGCCAATAGAAAAGCCATCATGAGTTTGTAGAATACCAGGAAGCCATCCAATTTTTGAAGGGTCTAAGAAAACTGCTCCAACTAATACTGCTAACCAAGCAAAGTTCTTACTACCCGTAATTGTTATCTTATTTGTATATTCTTTCTTGCCTTCCTCTTCATCAAACAGTAGGTTTCTTTTATTAATAAATCGTTTATCAGCAAAGAAAAATACAATACATAATAAAGTTATAGTGAAAGCCCACATAGGTAAACTATGTACAAGTGTCCACTCAAAAGGCACTCCTTTAAGAAAACCTAAAAATAGCGGAGGATCTCCAATTGGAGTTAATGCTCCACCAACATTACTTACAATAAATATGAAAAATACAATATGGTAAGGTTGAATTCTCTCTTGATTTAGACGCATAAATGGTCTAACAAGAAGCATTGAAGCACCAGTTGTTCCGATAATATTTGCTATTACAGCTCCAAAAGCTAAAAGTAATGTATTTACTAAAGGTGTCCCTTTTTTATCTACATTAATCATAATACCACCAGATGCAATATAAAGCCCCGATAGTAAAGCTATAAACTGAAAATATTCGAAAAATGCGTGGATTGGAGCATGTGTATTGTGTAACCCGAAAATATAATATAACACTACTGCACCTGCTAAACCTACTGCAACTTTTGGATAATTATGATGCCAAAACTTCTCGTAAAAAAGAGGTCCTGTAGCAATCATTATCAAAAGTGTAGCAAATGGAATAACACTCCATGGGGCCGCTTCAGGATGTCCTCCTCCACTCGCTAAAGCCGGCGATACTCCTACTAGCATACCTAAGCTTAAGGTCATTAGGAGAAGTAATAATTTCTTTTTCATATTCTAATTTGTAAACAGTTACTGACAAACTTCTAATCGTAAGAATTTTTCTATTTACTAGTAAAAAATAGCTACATAAATACCTATTTCTAATAGTGCTTGATAGTTTAGTTAATCTCTAAGACGATATATATTTTTATCATACAATTAATTTCCTCGTTCAATTGTGATGCTATTTTATGAAATTCTACCCTTTTAAAACAATGATTAAATTCAAGAAGCAGTATTATAAAGAACTCTTAAGAATTATTTAACATATCTTTAGTGTTTTGTAACTTCAATAGCTCTTTTCCCAATTATATTTAATCAATAACAATCCACAAGATTAAATTCACTTTCATTTAAAAATGATTGATATACAACATTTCCTTGCTCATTTATATAAAGTAAAATATATAATTTTGCTTGCTTAATAAACTGCTTTGCTAAAAAAAGAGGTTCTTCCCTAGAACCAATATTTTGTATTGATAGAAACTCGGGATAAATCACATTTCCATATTTAATTGAGTACGCACCATATTGTTCATTTTTTTGATATAAAATCCAAGTAAAACCATCTTCTGAAGATTTTATTTTATAATTATCACAAACTAAGGCGATATCATTTTTTTCTATATCTAAGAGTTTCCACATATTATCTTCTCTTATAAATACAGATGTACTATCAAATAAAATGATAGCTTCATAATAAAACTTTGCTGTTGAATGATCTGTAAAAGAAAATAATCCTTTTTTCCCTTTTTTACTTCCTAACCATTGTGGAACTCCATCTTTTTTAATGGTAGATTTAATTAATTTACTATCAAATTGAGGTGCTATTTTCTGATTGGTTTTTGGAATATATAACCCGTATTTACCATTCTTTTTCAAAACAAAAGTTTCACCTTCATAATAGATATTAGAATACCCTTCTTGAAAAAATCGTTTTCCTTTCGTTGTATACAAATAATACCAATTTCCATATTTTGCAATAACAAAACCATTTGGTGTTACAGTTAAGTCTGTAAATTGAGATGTCATGATCTGATTTCCCTTTTCATTTAGTAAAGCAAACTTCTTATACCTCTTGCTTTTTGCCCCAATAAATATTTCTTCAGTAGAATCTCTTTGGATTTTTTGAATGTGCCAATTTGTATACGACTTTAATAATAAATCTCCTCCATTTTTAAAGTATAAATGATCTATCCCTCCTTTCGAGGCTACAATAGTATTACCATCAAACGCAATAGTATCTGCAACGTAATTTCCTAGGCTATCACCAGACCATGAATATGCCTGCCATTTACCTTTCCACCTAGAAATCACTCCTTGTTCTTTTACAACAGGAAGAAGAAGAGAATCAATTTTTAATTTGTTATCATAATTAAGTAGTTGCCATAAAGTATCGTTCTGTGTTAACCAACCTTGCTTATAGGGAGCATCTTTAATTAAATCGTAATTATCTGTCCACTTTTCTCCATTAGGAGAATAAACGGCCCACTTTCCTTCTTCTTTTAAGGAAAACCATTGATCTTCTAAACTTTTATAAGATTCGTATTTAAATACACTATCAGCAGTATTAATTTGTTCATTAAAAATAGCATCTTCAGAAAAGTAATTCCACCTCCCTTTTTTCATTATCAAAAGCGTATTCTCTGCAATTTTAATCAACTGACCTGCCTCTACCGGAAATTTCTGAACTCCATCTGCAGAGATTATTCCCCACCTATTTTTTATTCTAACACCAAATAATCGATTACTAATCTGCATAATCTGATCATACATACAAGGAATCCATTGTTCTTCATTTAAAGCATAAATACCATATTTACCCTGTTTTTTTACAACTGCCAACCCTTCAGGTAAAAAGGAAATACTCTCATATTCAAATGGAATTAATACTTTTCCTTTTCTATCAATTACTCCGTATCCCGATTCTTTTTCTGCTTCAATATAAGGTGTTTGTACTCCATTACAATTGTATATTTTCTTTGCTTTGAGAAATTCATCATTTAAAACTACCTCCCCTTTATTATTCATAAATGATACTTTACCATCTTGAATAATTGGATAAATAGTATGTTTTTCGGCTAGAGTGAGTGATTGATAATATGAAATACTTTTCCAAGTTGGGTAATTGATAAAAATACTATCTTTATTATCAGAAGAATACCACAAATGAGTGATTGCAGCATCTATTTTACTACTATTTGGGTAATCTCTTATAAAATTTAAATAGTCACTTTTTGATTTATTTTCTGTGCGTAACTCATAAATTTGTCCCTCTACTTTACTCTTAAATTTATTGTTTGGATGTTCAAGTAAAAAACGATTTAAAGCATGTTCATCAGCATCTTTTGTTTTTGAATGATAAACCAAAATCTCATATTGTTCTTGTGCTAAATCCCTCTGTTTTGCTTCTGGATGGTTCTTTATAAATTCTTGATATGATTTATAACTATGTTCTTCTTTAGCAATTTCAAAACTTAAACTATCCTTTAACTCTATTGCTCTAGGTATATAAGTAGCTTCTGGATATTTTTTGATATAATCATTAAAATCACTCACTTTAAAAGAAGACATCGATTCTTCAAAAGCAATTTTTTCTACCCTATTAAGCCAATAACTAATAGAATCTATATGAACATAGCTTTTTACCCATAAAGCATGCGTTTGTTCATTAGCATTCTCCCAATTTAATTTTGCTTCTTGCAAGTGTAAATAAGAAGAATCTAAATTATATTTGAAGCTATTTTCCACATAGTAAAGCCCCCATAAATAGTTTAAGACTGCATTACCATCTAACTCATCGGATTCTTTAATTAACTTCTTTTCTATTTTTTCATATTCACCTTTATCAGCAAATTTCCAAAATGATTTAGACGTCTGTGCATCAACTTTATTTATCTGAAAAAGACAAATAAGTAAAAACAGTATATATATTTTCATTATACTTATTAAAAGTAGTAGCTAACCTATTCCTTATTTAATGCAGATTTCTGCTCTAATTAATTTAACATCTCTAGTTGCAGTAAAACTAATTAGGGTACTTTTTAATGATAAATCCTCTTTTAAAATAGTAAAAAGAGAGTCACAGCTTATATAAATCATAAAAATATGATGAATCTGTTTAAATCATTAAAACTTAATCTCACAAAAATATTGAGATCTCATATCGAACATTAACTTTGTGCCAAGATATAAATGATTATCACTTTATCTTTTTAAAAGTAATTTTGTTGATGTATAAATCTGATCACAAAATTAACAGTGATAACTTCTAATAAAAATGTAAATGTCAAATTCGAGATTTCCTTTCTTTGTTGCCAAACGGTATTTCTTATCACAGAGAAATATAAAAAGCATATCATTAATGCTTATTGTTTTGGTGGTACAGATGACATTTGGAGTTATAGTCTTTATTGGGAAAGCAATTGGTGTTCTTTTCACCTTCTCTCCTAAAAAGATTAGAAAAACATACAAAGGTATGGCTGAGAAGTTCATCAGACAGAACTTTATTCAGACCCTTTCTAACATAGCCATGATAGGTGTTGGTTTTGGTACTGCTGCTTTGGTTATTGTACTTTCGTTGTTTAACGGCATGGAAAGAACACTAACAGGTATGTTCAATCGCCATAACCCAGAATTAAAAATTGAGATAAAAGAAGGTAAATCTTTTCCATATACTTGGTCTTTAAGAGATCAGATAGAAGAGGTTGAAGGGGTTCAGGCTATTACAGAAATAATTGAGGATAAAGTTTTAATACTCTACAACAACAAACAAAAGGTTGTTACAATGAAAGGGGTTAGCGAAAACTTTATTCAACAAACACATATTGATACTACCGTTGTTTTAGGTACTAACACGCTATATAATAATGATACACGTTATGCATTAGTAGGCTCTGGGGTGTATCAAGAACTTGGTTTAAGATTAAGAGATAGTATGCACCCTTTACAATTTTGGTATCCTAAGAGAAAGGGAAAAGCATCACTCGACCCTTCAAAAGCATTCAATAAAAAAATCATCCAAGCAGGAGGTGTATTTGTAGCAGAACCTCAATTTGATCAATCTACAGTAATTGTATCACTAGGGTTTGCCAATTCATTATTGAACTATGGAAAGCTAAGAACCGGTTTAGAAATAAAAACCGATGATCATTCTAGTCCTGAAAAGGTTAAAAAGAGATTGCAAGAAGTTCTAGGTGATAAGTTTATCATAAAAACTAGACCAGAGCAACAAGCACAAGTTCTTAGAGCACTAAAAATAGAAAAATTTTTTACCTACGGAACGTTCGCGTTAATTCTAGGTATTGCTTCGTTTAATGTCTTCTTTGCCCTTGCAATGCTTTCTATTGAAAAAGGGCATGACATGAATATCATTAAATCTATGGGAGCAACAGACGGAATGATTAGAAAAATTTTCTTATTTGAAGGAAGTCTTGTCGCTATTTCTGGAGCTATTTTCGGATTACTTTCCGGCTATATATTTTGCATCGCTCAAGAAAAATTAAAGTGGATTAGTACAGGTGCTAACAATGGTATTCTTGATGCTTACCCTGTAGAAACACGTTGGCAAGACTTTGTCATTATCTGTCTTACAGTAACTACAATTACAGTACTTGCTTCAATTATACCTTCTCGAAATGCCGTTAAAAACACACGTAGATAAATATTTCTAATCATTCTTCGTATTTTTGTAATAACATTTTATTTAGAGGAAGGCATAACTTTCACAAACAACAAACATTAATCGGAAAAAGTCATGAGTTTAAAAGAACGCATTAAAGAAGCTGTTACAACAAACATTGATGAAATTGTAGCAAATAGACATCATTTACATGCTAATCCAGAGTTATCCTACCAAGAATTTGAGACAGCTAAGTTTGTTGCAAATAAATTAAGAAGTTATGGTTTAGAACCTCAAGAAGGTGTTGCAGAAACAGGTATTGTTGCATTAATTAAAGGTAAGAATCCTGATAAAAAAACTATAGCACTACGTGCAGATATGGATGCTTTACCAATTATTGAAGCGAATGACGTTCCTTACAAATCAAAAAATGAAGGTGTAATGCATGCTTGTGGGCATGATGTTCATACAACATCTCTTTTAGGAGTTGCACAGGTACTTTCTAAACTGACAGATCAATTTGAAGGTACTATTAAATTAATTTTCCAGCCAGGTGAAGAAAAATTACCAGGTGGAGCATCATTAATGATTAAAGACGGTGCATTACAAAACCCTGCCCCAACTAAAATTATTGGTCAGCATGTAATGCCTTTTATTGATGCAGGAAAAGTTGGATTCAGAGAAGGTATGTATATGGCTTCTGCAGATGAAATTTACTTTACAGTAAAAGGTAAAGGTGGGCATGCTGCAATGCCAGAAAAAAATATTGATCCAGTAGTAATTACTTCTCATATTATTATTGCTTTACAACAGATTGTAAGTAGATATGCTTCTCCAAAAATCCCATCTGTTTTATCTTTTGGCGATGTAAGAGCAATTGGTGCTACTAATGTTATTCCAAACGAAGTGAAAGTACAAGGTACATTCCGTACAATGAACGAAGAATGGAGAGCAGAAGCACATGAGAAAATAACAAAAATGGCAGAAGGCATTGCTGAAGCAATGGGTGGGTCTGTTGATATGAATATCTGCAAAGGATATCCGTTCTTAGTAAACGAACCAGAACTTACTAAAAGAAATAAAGCTGCTGCAATTGAATATCTAGGAGAAGAAAATGTTGTTGATCTTGATTTATGGTTAGCAGCTGAAGATTTCGCTTATTATTCTCAAGAGATGGACGCATGTTTTTATAGATTAGGAACGAGAAACGAAGAAAAAGGTATTGTATCTAGTGTGCACACTCCAACTTTTGATATTGATGAAAGTGCTTTAAAAATTGGTGTTGGACTTATGGCTTGGTTGGCAGTTTCAGAGTTAAACACTCAGTAATTCTATCAAGTTATTGGTCTCCTTTTGTCTCTAAATATATAATTTACATCAGCTATCTTTCAAGTTATTAGTAAGTTAACTGCCAAGATAAGACACCTTGTCAGCCACAATAAATACTAATGACAGTGAAAAAGGACATTTTGACTTGTATATTTGCATTGGCAAAATTGTTGAAAAGTTACGTAACGTATATTTTTGACACAAAAAAATACTATAATGACAGAAAATAAAGGAAACGATAATATCGATAATAAAGAAGAAAAAGTAACTGACGATCAAACTGAAGCTACAAATTCTGCAAATAAAGAAAATGAAAATTCTACTTCTGATAATGATGGCGTAGAACTTTCTGAAACTGAAAAATTAGCTAAGGAATTAGCAGAAATGAAGGATAAATACCTTCGTTTATATTCTGAGTTCGACAACTTCCGTAGACGTACTGCAAAAGAAAAACTTGACTTACAAAAAACTGCAAGTGAAAAAGTTCTTTCTGCAATTATCCCTACTGTTGACGATCTTGAAAGAGCAATTGCAAATACAAAGTCTGACAGCCCTGAGGTTAAACCTGTTGTTGACGGTATTGTAATGATTAAAGATAAAATGCTTAAAACTTTAGAAGGACAAGGTGTTAAACAAATGGAGGATGCTACTGGTAAACCATTAAATACAGATTACCATGATGCTATTACTCAAATACCTGCTCCAACTGAAGATTTAAAAGGTAAAATTGTTGACGTAGTAGAAAAAGGCTATACGTTAAATGATAAAGTAATCCGCTACGCTAAAGTAGTAGTCGGTCAATAACTTATAATTAATTATGTCTAAGGCAGATTATTACGAAGTACTCGGCGTAGAAAGAGACGCATCAAGTGGTGAAATTAAGAAAGCATACAGAAAAGTAGCAATTAAATTTCACCCAGATAAAAACCCTGATGATAAGGAAGCTGAAGAGAAGTTTAAAGAAGCAGCTGAAGCTTACGAAATCCTAGGGGATGATGATAAACGTGCTAAATATGACCGTTTCGGACATCAAGCTTTTGATGGTTCTGGCGGATTTGGTGGCGGAGGTGGAATGAATATGGATGACATATTCTCTCACTTCGGTGATATCTTCGGCGGCGGAGGTGGTAGCCCATTCGGCGACTTCTTCGGTGGTGGAGGCGGCGGAGGTAGACGTCAAAGAAAAGGCTCTAACCTACGCATCAAATTAAAGCTCAACCTTCAGGAAATGGCCAAAGGGGTTGAGAAAAAAGTACGTATCAAGCGTTATAATTCTTGTGAACCATGTAATGGTACAGGAGCTAAAAATGGTACAGACTTAGACACATGTCAACAATGTCACGGTAGTGGCCAGGTACAAAAAGTAGTTAACACAATGCTTGGTCAGATGGTATCTAATACTACTTGTCCATCTTGTAATGGTGAAGGTAAAATCATCAAAAACAAATGTGAAAGCTGCCACGGTGAAGGTCGTTTGTATACTGAAGAAGAAGTTGCTATCAATATCCCTCCAGGAGTTGATGATGGTATGCAATTATCTATGCGTGGTAAAGGTAATATGCCTAAAGGTGGTGGAGTTGCAGGTGATTTACTCATTGTAATTGAAGCTATTGAAGACGAACAGTTACATAGAGATGGTGAAAATATTCATTTTGAATTACACTTAAGCTTTATGGATGCTGCTTTAGGTACAACTGTAGAAATCCCAACATTAAATGGTAATGTAAAAGTTCCTATTGATGCTGGTACTCAAAGCGGTAAAGTACTTCGTTTAAGAGGCAAAGGTATCAGAGATATCAATGGTTATGGCGTTGGAGATCAACTCATCCATGTTTCTGTATACACTCCAACCAAATTATCTGGAGAAGAAAAAGATCTTCTTAAGAAATTAAAGGAGTCTAAGAATTTCTTACCTACGCAAGAGCACAAAAAAGAGAAGAGTAAAAACTTCTTTTCAAGAATGAAAGATTTCTTTGCTCAATAATATTGTAGCAAATTAAATATAATCGTCTCTAGGTTTACTTAGAGACGATTTTTTTATGACTAAAATCGCCTCAACGAAAAGTTTATCATCGTATCTTTGTGGCGAGTATACAGAAAAAGTTATTTTAGCTAAAGCTGATACTTAATTACATTAACTCATTATTTTATATGTTAACACGAGAAACACAAATACGTATTAACTATGCAGATACCGATCAGATGGGATTTGTCTATTACGGTCATTATGCAAAATTTTATGAGATAGGAAGAACTGAAGCTCTTCGCTCTTTAGGAATGAGTTATAAACAAATGGAAGCAGAAGGAGTAATGTTACCTGTCTTAGAGAACTTCTCTAAGTATATTAAACCTGCTAAATATGATGATCTAATTACAATTCGAACCACATTAACTGAAAAACCTTCTGTTAAGTTATTATTCGAGTATGAATTATTTAATCAAGATGGCGAATTACTAAATACAGGTAAAACAAAGTTGGCTTTCATGAAAAAGGAGACTTACAAACCTTGTAGAGCTCCTAAAAACTTTATGGAAGCAATAGCGTCCTACTTTGAAGATTAAATAAATAAGTTTGGCAAAAAAGAAGATCAAAACTACAATTGAGAATAATGATTTATATAAAAAGGTAATCCATTATTTATCAAATAGTAGAGTTCCGCATACCGAAGTTTCCTTCTATGTTTTTAGCAAGGCTTTAATTGCACGCGTAGATCAGAACGATCTTTTACAAAGAAGTCAGGCAATTGCGTACAGTTTTAGTCTAGCAATGTTACCCTTTATTATATTTTTCTCAACACTACTTTCATACATACCAAATGATCAAGTAGATATCATGTTTAAAATATTTAGAGAAGAAATGCTCCCACAATATGTGTATCAAGCTATTGAAGGTCCAATACTTGATCTTAGTGGAAGGTCTAGAGGTGGTTTATTATCATTTGGTTTTGTAGGTGCTACTTATGTTGCTACTACTGGCATGAGAACGCTAATGAATGCATTTAATAGTTGCTATCATTTAGAAGATAAAAGAAGCTTATTTAAACAATTTAGAGTAGCATTAAACCTCACTCTACTTTTTTTAGTCACATTATTTATTTCTTCTTTTATTTTAATATCCGGCAAGCATTTATTAGAACATTTACATGATATAGGGTTCTTAAATAATGAATTCACTATTTACAGTTTACTTACCTTAAGAGTACTCTTAATTGTTCTTATTTTCTTCTTCAATGTATCTCTCATATTTAGGTTTGCACCTAGCGAGGTAATGAAGAAAAGAATCTTTAATCCAGGTTCTGTGGTAGCTACAACACTATCAATTGTGGTATCATTACTATTTGGATTGTACTTAGATACATTTAATTCTTATGATATTCTATATGGATCTCTTGGAGCAATTATGGGGTTAATGGGATGGATTTTTATTATTGCTATGATATTACTTATTGGTTTTCAAATCAATACAACTATTGAAGAAGCTCAACTTTGGACAGAGTCAAATCCGCCTGAAGAATTCAGATAAAGTTATTTAATTTTATTTGTATTTTTTATTAATCAAAATGTTGGAATTTAAAATCCAACCATGCATATTTGCACACGTAATCACTCACAGAGAGTTGGCAGAGTGGTCGAATGCGGTAGTCTTGAAAACTATTGTACCGCGAGGTACCGGGGGTTCGAATCCCTCACTCTCTGCTAAAAACCTTTAGAACGAATTCTAAAGGTTTTTTTTATGCCTATACTTTTTTGTAAATTTAAAAGAGATTATAATCCGATTAATTGATTTACTCAACAATTAGTAAATTTTTACACATAAAATGTATCTTTTCTTTAGAGAAAACGTATATGTAAATAAGTGTCAAATAAAAACAATTAACATCATTAACATGTCTAAAAAATTAGTAAAATCAACATCAAATGCGGTCTTTTCTGGAGTATGTAGCGGTATTGCAAAATACTTTAATATAGACCCTACAATAATTCGTTTAGGCTTTGTAGTCAGTTTCTTTTTTGGTCTTGGCTCACCAGGTCTTATTTACTTAGTAATGGCATTTGTTATGCCAAAAGACGATACTTATTTCTATTAACAGGATGCTGTGATAGTCTATAATACCAAAAAGGGAATCAATCTTTATCCGATTGATTCCCTTTTGCTTTTTATTCATCTAATAAACATCGACTAATCACTAGTTTTTGAATATTTGATGTTCCTTCGCCAATTGTACAAAGCTTGGCATCTCTATAATATTTTTCTACTGGATAATCTTTAGTAAAACCATATCCTCCAAAAATTTGAACAGCTTCATCTGCACATTTCACAGCAACTTCAGAAGCATAATATTTTGCCATTGCAGAAGCTTTATTAATATTTTCTCCTCTTTCTTTTTTTATTATCGATTCCTTAATCAGTAATCTTGAAGCCTCTACCTGAGTAGCCATATCTGCAAGTTTGAACGATATTCCTTGAAAAGAAGAAATTGATTTCCCGAATTGTTTACGCTCTTGAGAGTATTCTAAAGCACACTTTAATGCTCCTTTAGCTATTCCATAACCTAGAGCTGCAATAGAAATTCGACCTCCATCAAGAATTTTTAAAGCCTGTACAAACCCTTCACCAACTTCTCCTAAGATATTAGCTTCAGAAACTCTACAATCTTGAAAGATCATTTCTGTAGTTTCTGATGTACGCATACCTAATTTACGTTCTTTTCTCCCTCCAGAAAAACCAGGTGTACCACGCTCAACTACAAAAGCAGTCATTGCATGTTTATCTCCTTTATCTCCTGTTCTAGCCATAACTACGGCTACATTACCACTTTTCCCGTGTGTAATAAAGTTTTTAGAGCCATTTAAAATCCATTCATCTCCATCTTTATGTGCAACGGTAAGCATATTACCTGCATCAGACCCAGTGTTAGGTTCTGTCAATCCCCAAGCTCCTATCCACTCACCTGAAGCCAGTTTTGGTAACCATCTTTGCTTTTGTTCTTCTGTACCAAACATTAGAATATGGTTTGTGCACAAAGAGTTGTGTGCCGCCATAGACAAGGCAATACCTGGATCAAAATAAGCCAAACCCGAAATTGCTTCTACATACTCGTGATAACCTAATCCTGTTCCTCCATACTCTTCTGGTACAAGAATTCCCATTAAACCGAGCTCTCCTAATTGATGAAAAACTTCAATAGGAAAATGTTCATCATCATCCCATTGATCTCTGTAGGGGGCGATGTTCTTTTCTCCGAACTGTTTGACAGATTCGGCAATCATTTTTTGTGTTTCTATACTTTCTTGAATCATGTGTTTAGTTTGGTATGTGTATGTGTGTGTTTAAAATTGTGTTTTGTGTTTTTGAGTAGTAATTTGGTTCTAAATCAAATGGCTAGTTATACATAAAAAACAATAGCAATTTGTAATTTGTTTTATCAAGCTATCAAAAATATAATCTTAAAGCAAAAGATTCGTGGGGAAAACAACATCAATCATAATCTATTTTAATTTACTGATTTTCAACATTTCAATTTCTTGTATAGCACAAGACATGAAAGCAGTAGAAAAAAACATAAAAACTTTGTGTGCTAAAAATATGCGAGGCCGTGGATATACTTTTAATGGCGACAAGAAAGCAGCTGCATTTATTACACAAGAATTCAAAGATATTGGCTTAAACCCATATCCAGACAAAGGTTACATACAGAATTTTGAAATGCCTGTAAATACCTTCCCTACTAATATCTCTTTAAAAATTAATGATAGTTTTCTTAAAGTTGGTGTAGATTTTCTTCCTGCGACAGACTCTGGTACAGGCAAAGCTGAGGGAGACGTTTATTATATTCCTTCAGATGTTTTTAATAAAGATGATGCTTTAGCAGAATTTTTAAAGGTAGACCTTTCAAACAAAATTGTAATCTATGATCAAGAAGATGAAAAAAATAGGATTACTTGGGATAGAGCATTAATGACTAAAATCTTACAAGCACAAGCATCAATTGTATTATTTGATAAATTAACTTTCAGTATTGCTCGTTGGCAAGTTCCACAACCAAGGTTTTATATTTTACGTGAAAAACTTCCTGCAGATATCGAAAAAATATCTTTTTCAATTCAACCAAAATTTTATGAAGAATATACCTCTCAAAACGTCATTTCTTATATTAAAGGAAAAACGCACCCTGATAAATATTTAGTTTTTACTGCTCATTATGATCATTTGGGTAGCATAGGAAAGCAAATTTATTTTCCAGGAGCAAATGATAACGCCTCTGGGGTTGCTCTTTTACTAGAGATTGCTAAGTATTATAAATCTACCAATCCAGACTACTCTATTGTATTTATTGCATTTGGAGCAGAAGAAGCTGGTTTGATAGGATCAAGACATTATGTTGAGCATCCCTTTTTTCCTTTAGATAAGATTGATTTTTTAATAAACCTAGACCTATTTGGTAGCGGTGAAGAAGGTATGATGGCAGTAAATGGAGCTGTATTTACAAAGCAATATCAACTTCTAACCTCAATTAATGATCAAAACAAATACCTACCAGAAATAAAAAAAAGGGGGAAAGCTGCTAATTCAGATCATTATTATTTTTCTGAAAATGGAGTTCCTAGCTTCTTTTTCTATTTAATGGGAGCTTCTTGGCCACATTATCATGATATAAATGACGATCAGCCTCTTCCCCTTTCCGGGTTTAAAGGTGCTTATAAATTGATAACTACCTTCGGAAATGAGTTACAAACCTCATCAAAATAGAAATTTACACTAATATCAGCCCATGATTATGAGAAGTTTACAATATCAATGCAAACCTATTGATTAGGTTCATTACCTTTGCATATTCAAACCTCGTGCATGTCATTTTAATGTACTTGGTTTAATTACACTAAGAAATCAAGACAATGTACGACGATAAAAGAAAAGTAAATTACACGAAATACAATACAACACCCCGTCAGAAAACAAACTCTGCGGATATTATGTATGGTATTCAGCCTATTTTTGAGGCATTAGAAGCTGGTAAAGAATTTGAAAAATTATTTATAACTAGAGATTCTTCGAACGAACAAATTGCTGAAATCCATAAAATGGCAAATAGAGCAGGTATTGTTGTTTCTAGAGTTCCTGTTGAAAAGCTGCAAAGAATTACCTCAAAGAACCACCAAGGTGTAATCGCATTTGTTCCTGCAATTGATTATGCAAAAGCAGAAAATGTTATTGCTGCAGCTTTCGAAGCAGGAAAAACACCTCTTGTTTTAGTTCTAGACAGAGTAACTGATGTAAGAAATTTTGGTGCGATTGCTAGAACTGCTGAATGTGCAGGTGCAGATTTGATCATGATTCCTAAAAAAGGAGCTGCTCAAATTGGTAGTGATGCAGTTAGAACTTCTGCTGGTGCATTAAACCATATTCCTGTTTGTAGAGTAGACAACCTTAAACAAGGTATTATTGAACTTCAAGAAAGTGGTTTACAAATTGTTTGTTGTACAGAAAAAGGTTCTAAAGACCTTTACTATGTTGATATGGAAATTCCATCTGCTATAGTAATGGGGTCTGAAGAAGATGGTATTTCTCCAGATATTATCCATTTAGCAGATAAATTAGCAAAGATCCCTATGCTGGGTAAAGTAAATTCATTAAATGTTGGTGTTGCTGCAGGAATCGTAATTTTTGAAGCAAACAGACAACGTATGATGTCGGCACAGAAATAGTTTTTATTATCTTTGCTATCAATTTAAACAACTAAAAGAAGCATTTTATGCAGTTTACTGAAAATTGTAATTCTATCTTCTCGCAGAGCATCGAGAAATATCATATAAAAGACCATGTGGACACTCCTATTGAGAATCCATTTGAAAAAGAAGATATCCAACATTTATTATATCTAAAAAATTGGATTGATACGGTTCAATGGCACTTGGAAGATATTATTAGAGATCCTAATATCGACCCTGAAGAAGCTTTAAAAATCAAACGTAGAATTGATGCTTCTAACCAAGAACGTACAGATGTGGTAGAATACATTGACAGCTGGTTTTTAGAAAAATATAAAGACGTTCAAGTTACTCCAGGAGCAAGTATTAACACTGAATCTCCTGCATGGGCAATTGATAGACTTTCGATCCTAGCATTGAAAATTTACCATATGAACGAAGAAGTAGAACGTGAAGGTGCTACTGAAGAACATAAAGCAGCTTGTACTACAAAGTTAAATATTCTTCTAGAGCAACGTGTAGATCTTTCTACAGCAATTGAAGAACTAGTTAATGATATTGCAGCTGGTAAAAAATTCATGAAGGTATACAAACAAATGAAAATGTATAACGATCCTTCATTAAACCCTGTTTTATACAAAGAGGGAAAATAATTCCTTTCAAATTATAAATAAAGAAGTTGTCTCAGTAAAAAATGCACTAAGCATATTTGAATGGGACAACTTCTTTTTGATTACTCCTCCTATTATCATGTCAAAAAAAATACTTGCATTAAGATTTTCAGCCATGGGCGATGTAGCCATGACTGCACCAGTAATGAAAGAAGTTCTTGAACAAAATCCTGATACAGAAATCATTATGGTATCAAGGCCTTTCTTAAAGCCATTTTTTGATAATATTCCAAGAATGACGTTCGTAGGAGCAGATCTAAATGGAAAACATAAGGGTTTTGGAGGACTCACAAACTTATTTAAAGAACTAAAAAAGTTAGGCCCATTTACAGCTGTAGCAGATCTTCATTCTGTTTTAAGAACATTCATTATAGATGGCTTATTTCAGGCTTCAGGTACAAAAGTATATCGTATAGATAAAGGAAGAAAAGGTAAAAAAGCACTAACTAAACCATCTAAAAAGAAATTCGAACCTCTAAGAAGTACACCTGAAAGGTATGCTGACGTCTTTAGAAAGATTGGACTTGATGTTACGTTATCAAATCAATTGCCTCCTAAAGGAAGCCCTGCCCTTAAAAATGCAGAATTAGAACTTCTTGGTGGTAAAAATCAACCTTGGGTAGGTATTGCCCCTTTTGCTCAACACAAAGGAAAGATATGGGGGGAAACTAAAGCTGTAGCTCTCGCAAAAATGCTTCAAGAAAAATTAAATGTTAAGGTATTATTTTTTGGAGGCCCAGGAAAAGAAGCTGAAATACTTGAAGAATGTATAAAAGAAGTTCCAAATAGTGTAAACCTAGCAGGTAATATAAAACTCAAAGAAGAATTAGATATTATTGAATTACTTGATTTAATGGTAAGTATGGACTCTGCAAATATGCACATGGCCTCCTTAAGAGGAACAGAATGTGTGTCTATTTGGGGAGCAACACATCATTATGCAGGTTTTTTAGGGTACGGTCAATCTACAGATAATATTGTCGAAATATCTGAAGCTGAATTACCATGCCGCCCTTGTTCTGTTTTTGGCAATAAGCCCTGTTTAAGAAATGATTACGCTTGCTTAGACAGTATTACACCAGAAATGGTATACCACAAAATAGCAAATGCATTAAATAAATAGTACTTCAATAAATTAGTCTATATGTCACTTATAAACTTTTTAGATTTAGTAGGTACTTTTGTATTTGCCATTTCTGGTGCTTTAGCTGCTTCAGAAAAGAAATTTGACATTTTTGGAGCCATATTCGTTGCAAGTGTAACTGCTGTAGGTGGAGGAACAGTAAGAGATATGATTTTAGGTACAACCCCTGTTTTTTGGGTAATGGACACTAATTATATCCTAGTTATTACTATGGCTGTTGCCTTTACTGTATTATTTAAAGAAACTGTAGCTAGATTAAGAACAACCGTTTTCCTATTTGATACATTAGGTTTAGGAGTTTTTACTTTTATTGGTTTAGAAAAAAGTCTATTTTTAGATATATCCCCTGCTATTGGAATAGTAATGGGAACATTCACTGCCGTATTGGGTGGTGTTATTCGAGATACTTTATGTAATGAAGTACCTCTTATTTTTAGAGATGAAATTTATGCAACAGCTTGTATTATTGGAGGATTTGTATTTGTTGGATTATCTTATCTAAATATAGATTTCAATATAATAACATGGACGTGTATTTCGACTGTTATTGCAATCAGGTTACTTGCTATACGTTATCATATTGGGCTTCCAAAAATTTAAAATTACCAAACTACTTTTAAACAATGAAAATTAAACACCTAATAGTACTTCTTCTCTGTTTCTCGCAAAACCTATTTGCTCAAGAAACCTCTAACATACATTTAACTGTAGAAGGCCTACGAAATACCGATGGCTTTATGCTTGTTCAAGTAGTAGATAAAGATTTAAATTCTATCTTAGAAACAAAAGGTGTCGTATCTGATAAAGTATTTACTATGGTATTAGAAGATATCGCTCCTGGTACTTACGGCATTAGAATTTGTCATGACGAAGACGAAAATGATGATATGACAAATAACTGGATTGGATTACCAAAAGAAGGTTTCGGTTTTTCTTGGGATAAAAAAGTAAAAATGAAAGAGCCTGATTTTGAAGAATATGCATTCCAAGTTAATCAAGGGCAAGTTACTAAAGTCAGGATTGTTACCCAGTATTTATAATTCTTTGATTAAAACATATGAACATTTGTTAATTTGTTAGAAACTTCAAAGTAAAACTAATTTCTAGGTAACCTTTATCACTATAAAATTATAAACTTTAGTTACCTTTGTACAAAGAAATTTAAGTCTCTAAGACAAATTCACACTATATTTATCATGGAAACTATATTATTAACCGTTGGTATCCTCGGGGCATTCTTCATTTTGATGTCTGTGAAGTTAATTTTCAAAAAAGATGGGAAATTTGAAGGCACGTGTGCATCTCAAAGTCCTTTTTTAAATCCTGAAGGCAAGACATGTAGTTTTTGCGGAAATGATCCTTCAGAATGTAAAAACAAAAAAGAAACAGCTTAAGTAACTGTTTATCAAAATATAGATAAAGTCTCTATCTCAAACAGGTAGAGACTTTTTTATTTATTAAAATTCAACCGATTGCAGAAGAAATAATATGATTTTTATTGATTGATCTAACAAATATCAGTTAAATGTTAGTGTTACATTTTTATATTTGTTTATAAGTATGAAAGTGAAACACAAAAATTATATTCATTTATATGGCAAATAAAGTCGCTAAACCTGATTTATCTTTCTGGCAAATCTGGAACCTAAGCTTCGGTTTCTTGGGTGTTCAATTTGGATTTGCACTTCAAAACGGTAATGTAAGTCGTATTCTTCAAGCTCTAGGTGCAGATGTACACGATTTAGGTTACTTCTGGCTAGCCGCTCCTATTGCAGGTATTATCATTCAACCTATTATTGGTGGTGCTTCTGATAGTACATGGACAAAACTTGGACGAAGAGTACCATTTATATTAGGAGGAGCCATTGCTGCAACATTAGCAATGTTCTTAATGCCTAATTCAGAGTTCTTTGTGGCACTTATGCCTCCAATGTTATTTGGAGCAACTATGCTATTAATAATGGACGCTTCCTTTAATATCACATTTCAACCATTTAGAGCCCTAGTAGGCGATATGGTAAATGATAAACAAAGAGATTTAGGTTATTCTGTTCAAAGTTTTTTAATTAATACAGGTGCTGTTGTTGGTTCCGCTCTACCTTTTATTCTTACAATGATAGGTGTTAACAATGAGCCAGCTGAAGGACAAAAAGTAGCTGACTCTGTTGTTTGGTCATTTTATATTGGCGGTGCAACATTAATGATTACTGTACTATGGACAGTATTAAGAACTAAAGAGTATCCTCCAGAAGAATATGCAGAGTATAATAATATAGATTTAGAGGCTCAAAAAGCAGAAAAAGAACAACAAGCTAAAGATGGTGGAAATGCAATAGCTAATTTTATTAAAACATTAATTTCATCGCCAAAAGTAATGTTCCAGCTTGCTGCCGTTCAATTATGTTCTTGGGTAGCATTCTATTTTATGTGGGTATATTCTACCCCTGCAATTGCTCAACATATATGGCACACAGCACCCGGAGACGTAACTTCTGCTGCTTATAATGATGCGGGTAACTGGGTAGGTTTAATGTTTGCAATGTATAGTTTTGCTGCTGCAATATTCTCTGTACTTATGCCTTCACTAATTAAAGCAACAAATAGAAAAACAGTATATGCAAGTGCTTTAATACTAGGTGGACTTGGACTTTTAAGTATTGGAATGATACAAGATAAATATTTACTTTTTGTTTCTATGGCTGGTGTAGGTATTGCATGGGCAGCTATTTTAGCAATGCCATTTAGTATTTTATCAGAAAACCTTCCTGCTGAGAAAATGGGTATCTATATGGGTATTTTTAATGTAACCATTGCAGGTCCTCAAATATTTGCAGGTTTATTTGGAGGTACTATCGCATCAAACTTCTTTGATGGCAACGCTGTAGGTTTATTAACTATGGCTGGAGTAATTTTAATTATTGGAGCATTCTGTGTGGGAATAATTAGTGATAACAAAGATAAAAAGCTAGAACAGTAAAATACCTTTACGTTTTAGTATATATTGGGACTACTTTCATTATTTAATGGAAGTAGTCCCTTTTTATATAAAGTATAATACCACTATCTATGGATAATTATTTACAAGGAATTCTAACCATCTTTTCACTGGTAAACCCTGTAATTTGTGCTCAAATTTTCAATAGTTTAGAGAGAGGTAAAAACTATAATCAAAAACTTAAAGATCTTACTAAAACAATTCTTATAGTGGGAGTTATCTTATCTTCTGCTGCATTTTTTGGCGCTAGATTACTTCAAAGTTTTGGCATTTCTTTAGATGCTTTTCAAGTTGCAGGAGGTATTGTTTTAATCTGGATGGGATTCGGTATGCTAAGTAAATCTTCGTCTGAAGATCGTAGAGAAAAAAATCCTTCTACAAAAGAAGTTAAAGATGAAAATAATTTAGTCCCTTTGGTATTATTTGCTGCTAGTCCAGGTACAATAACAGGAGTGATTACATTATCCATTACTCAATCCGATGCAGAAATCCCGTTAGTAGCTCTATTTTCAATTGTTGGGGTTTTACTATTAACTTGGGTTATTGTTGCAATACTATCACGTAAATCTGCATCAAAACCATCCATGACAAATCAAGTTACTACTAAATTTATGGGATTAATTGTATTAGCAATGGGGGTGCAATTTTTACTTTCAGGCATTAAAGACTTCTATACTCCTTTATTACAATAAAAGACCTAAATCAATATTTCTACAGTTTAAAAATTCATATATACCATTAATTTAATTTTTGGCACATATTTTACACTTCATTATTCTTTAATATTGATACACATAAACGTACAACTTTTACTAGTTTTTACGTTATCAACGTATGGGGTGCTTACACTCTACTTTTAGCAATAGAAATTCAATAGAACTCTGATATTATTTATTAGAGGAAAAGATATATAAAAGAATGATTGAAAAGTATTTAAAGCAATTTACAATCAAGCAAATTATTTTTTGGATAGGTGGTGTTGTAATCGGAACAATTTCTCTTACTGTACTAACTCTTGTAGGCCTATACACAAATGAAAGTCTTGAAGTAGATATCTCTGCTAGAAATGCAATGCTATCTCAACGTATAGTTTTGCTCTCTAATATTTATGTAGACTCTGGAGACAACCAAACTAAACAAGAGCTTAAAAAGGCTATAAATTTATTTGATGGTTCTTTACTAGCAATGAAGCATGGAGGTACTGTACCTGAAATGGATGGAAAAAAAATTCGTCCAGCTAGTATAAGAGTAGAAGACTACATTGAACGTGTTGAAGAGGTCTGGAAGCCTTACAGAAGTAATTCTAGGGTGATTTTAGAAGAACCCCTTACTACTTCTAACTATACTTTCAACATGAATATTACGCTTGATACTACAGCATTAGATAGCGTAGGGTTACTAACAAAAGTTTTAGAGAAAAACGTAAAAGTAGGCAATAGCTTGGCTTACCTAGAGCAAAACTCAGGGACTATGCTAAAAGTTAACCAAGACTTAGTTCAAGCTTATGTAAGTGATTCAGAAGAAATTGAATTTCAACTAACAAGGTTTATTTTAATTGCCGTTTTTGTAATACTCATAATAGTTATTCTTAATGCTCTCTTATTACGTAAAGCTATAATTACTCCTTTAAAAGATTTAGCAGAAAAAAGTAATGAAATAGCTTCCGGTAATTTAAATATTAAGTTTAATGACTATGGTACAAGTGAGATGCACAGTATGCGAAAATCTCTAAAATCCATGAGAGAAAAACTGCAAGATATTTCCATATTTGTAATGGAATTTAGTAAAGGAAATTATAATATTGAGTTTGAAAAAATAAACGATGATCAATATAAAGAAGATCCATTTATCCACTCATTAATTGATACTAAAAACAGGCTAGAACAGAGTTCTAAAGAGAGAAGTGAAAGGGAATGGGTTAACGAAGGTTCTGCCAGATTAAATAAATTAATTCGCATCCATAGTAGTGATGCTCAAGAACTTGGAAAAGCACTTGTAAAAGAATTAGCTCGTTTTATGAATTGCGCTCATTGTGCCTTTTACATTGTTAAAAAAGACACAGTTACAAACGAATCTTATATGGAATTATCTGCTTTATATGCATTTGATAGCCATAAAGAATTTCAATCTCAAAAAATAAAAATTGGAGAAGGATTAATTGGAGAAATTTGGCAAGAAGGTCTACCTATTTACCTTACAGAAATACCAGAAGATTACATAAAAATCCGTTCAGGTTTAGGTGATGCAGCTCCAAATTCTTTATCAATTTATCCATTTAAATCTCATGGAGAAGTTGAAGTAATATTGGAAATAGCATCTTTTCATCCTCTAGAAGAAAAGTCGTTACAATTATTAGACGAAATTGGTGGAGCTATTGCAACATCTGTAGCCACATCAGAAAACACTTCAAATGTAAGTAAGCTCTACAACGATAGTAAACGCCTTACAGATGAATTAAGAACTAGTGAGGAGGAAATGAAGCAAAACATGGAGGAGCTTCAAGCAACTCAAGAACAACTTGTAAGAGAGCGTAGAGAAACAGAGAGTAATAAAAAACTTTTGAATGAAGTTGTTGATATAACAGGAGGAAGAATAATTATTGTAGAGTCTGAAGGTCAAATTTGGTTTAGTAGTCAATCCTTCTTAGATATAGTTCAATATTCTTTAGATGAGTTACTTCATTTTGATATTGGTACTCTATTCCCTGATTATTCTGAAAATAAAACATGGCAAGTTGAAAAACTTTCAACTGTTATTAAATTAAAAGATAGCAATGGTGAACTAAAAGATGTTCAACTAGAAATAAAACAACTTTTCCTTGATGGTAGTGACCGTTGGTTATTTACTCTCAGTTAAAATAAAAAAGCTACACGAACTAAATCATGTAGCTTTTTTTATGCTAAAAATATCTAACAATAGATATTTCAAGTAAAATTTTCAGTATTCGACTACTTAACATCAAATACTCTACCTTTTCTTAGGAAACCAGTTGCTTCATTTGGTAAAGTTACTTCATACCAAATGTCAGTTTCTCCAGATATCATTACTCTTTCACCTGGTACGAGCTTAGAAATATTTTTACTACCTGCAGAAGGACCATCCATTAAAAGTGCTCCAGAAGGCATTACAATACCTTGTTCTCTGATAACACCACCATTAAATGCCCAAAGCCCTAGTAAGCTAATTACAGCTACTCCAAAAGTAAGTGTAGTGATAGAATGTTGCTCTTTACGGCGGAGGTACATTAACACCAAACAAATCCCTAAAATGACAATGATCGCAACACCTACTTCAACTTTCATTTTATTAAAAAGTGAAGTGAAATATTCTTTGTCGGAATATTGATAACCTAAAAGATTGTGATCACTTGCTATTTTTGACATCTTATTAGACGTTTGTCTATCGGCTGTAAGTCTATATTGTAAATTCAATAAGTACAAAGCCAAAGAATAATTTCCTTGCCCTTCTTGAATATAAGACATACGAAGTAACATTCTTGATGAAAAAACTTGATCATCTTCTAAAAGATTATCGTAAATTTTATACGCATCAATGTACTGTTTGGCGTCAAAAAGCTGATCTGCCTCTTCAATTTTGTTTTTTATTGAAGAATTTGCTAACGATAACTGACTGTATGTCAGTAAGTAAAAACTTATTAAGAATAAAAGAAATCTCATTATTTGCTTGACATTGAAAATCATTCTACATTTGCACTCGCAAAAAAGGAAAGCTAAACGAGTTTTTCAAATTTAAGGGAGGATTTTGAATTTTACGTTTTTTAGTTCTTTCTTTTTGAAATTTTATGATTCCGTAGCTCAGTTGGTAGAGCATCTCCCTTTTAAGGAGAGGGTCCTGGGTTCGAGCCCCAGCGGGATCACTATTGAAAACATATCAATTACTCACGTGGCGAAATTGGTAGACGCGCTACCTTGAGGGGGTAGTGGGAGCGATCCCGTGTTGGTTCGAGTCCAATCGTGAGTACTGTGTTGTATTTCAAAAAAAAATATTATCTTTATTAAGATAATGATTCCGTAGCTCAGTTGGTAGAGCATCTCCCTTTTAAGGAGAGGGTCCTGGGTTCGAGCCCCAGCGGGATCACTTCTAAAATAATTCGTAGAAATACGAGATTCCGTAGCTCAGTTGGTAGAGCATCTCCCTTTTAAGGAGAGGGTCCTGGGTTCGAGCCCCAGCGGGATCACTTCTAAAATAAATTCGTAGAAATACGAGATTCCGTAGCTCAGTTGGTAGAGCATCTCCCTTTTAAGGAGAGGGTCCTGGGTTCGAGCCCCAGCGGGATCACTTCTAAAATAAATTCGTAGAAATACGAGATTCCGTAGCTCAGTTGGTAGAGCATCTCCCTTTTAAGGAGAGGGTCCTGGGTTCGAGCCCCAGCGGGATCACTTCTAAAATAAATTCGTAGAAATACGAGATTCCGTAGCTCAGTTGGTAGAGCATCTCCCTTTTAAGGAGAGGGTCCTGGGTTCGAGCCCCAGCGGGATCACTTCTAAAATAAATTCGTAGAAATACGAGATTCCGTAGCTCAGTTGGTAGAGCATCTCCCTTTTAAGGAGAGGGTCCTGGGTTCGAGCCCCAGCGGGATCACTTCTAAAATAAATTCGTAGAAATACGAGATTCCGTAGCTCAGTTGGTAGAGCATCTCCCTTTTAAGGAGAGGGTCCTGGGTTCGAGCCCCAGCGGGATCACAAAGCCAATGCAATTTTTGTATTGGCTTTTTTTATTTGATTCTCACTGTTTTTTTTCTCATATTAATAGAGCATCAAAAAACATATGCTTATGTAAAATAATTACAATTTAAATACCATGAAATCACATGAAAATCACATTTCTCTGATTAGGTACGCACTCTCTTTTACTTTAATTATTGTAGGTACAATTATTTTATCACCAGTAAATTCTTTTGGTAGAAATGAAAACACACCTATTGAAAGGTTTTTAAAAGCTGGAGAGAAAGTACAATCTTTGAGTTTTGAAATAATGCCGAACCCGGTTATTAGTCGTGATAATTCAATTGATGTTAGTATGAAGGTTGAAGGAATTGATCAATCATTTCCTGTTCAAGTTTTAGTGTATAACACAATTGGGAATTTGGTTTACAGAATGGATTTATCTGTGGATGCTCCAACAGTACAATTCCAATTTAAACCAAAAGCTACAATTACTGAAGGGCTTTATTTTGTATCTATCCTAAATGGCACAAATAGGGTAACAAGAAGAATGGTTGTTAACTCCACTGAATGATGGAGTAACAACCATTTTTTATTTTGAACCTCTAAGTTTATCCAGTAAATCACTAAGCTGAGATGCTTCTTCCTCTGTTAATTCTTTGAATGTTTCTATTATAGTTTCTTGATGTGGATCTAATTCTCTTAGCTTCTCCAATCCTATATCCGTTATAATCACGTCTACTTTACGCCTGTTGCTTCCGCACGTTTCTCTTTGAACAAATCCCTTCTCAATTAGCCGATCGATCAATCTCGTTAAATCTGGGCTTTTATCAATCATTACTTCCTTTATACTTCCTGGGTTCATGCATTTAGGATATGCTCCTCTCAATATACGAAGAACATTATATTGTTGATGGGTAATGCCATGCTGTTTAAACCAAGTTTTGGTTTTCCCTAACATCCAATTATTTGTAAACATCAAATTTATATAAGCCTTCTGAAAAGAGGTTTTAAACTCTTTCTGGTTGATATCCGTCTCTATTGACATAGTTTCTTTATAATTTGTTTAAACAAAATATGTAATTCTTGCAAGAAGCTATATTTTTTGTATTTATCCAAACTTTAGAATTCAATGTATTATCAAAATTAAAAATACGACACAAAAAAAGGCTATCTTAATAGATAACCTTTCTTTTGAAATTTATAAAATTTAGGCATCTCCTTTCGGAGCTTCCTCTTTGTTCTCTTGAGTAGGTTCTGAAGTATCTGGTTTTTCAACTTCTTCACTGTCTACCACATCACCATCTGTGAATTCTTGATAAACTGTACGCTTATCAAAAGGTCTTTCTCCTATCAATTTCACTAGGTCTAATTGGTAAAGTACCTCTTTCTCTAATAACTGCTGTGCTAATGCCTCTAACGCATCACCATGCTCTCTTAACAAGGCTAAAGTACGTTGGTAGGCTGTATCAATCAATTTCTTTACCTCTTGATCAATTTTTTCAGCAGTAGCTTCAGAATAAGGTCTAGAGCTATATTCACTTCTGTTTGGATCGTAGAAAGATAAATGTCCAATTTCATTGTTCATACCATAGATAGAAACAATACTGTAAGCCATTTTAGTTGTACGCTCCAAATCACTTAAAGCACCTGTAGAAATTCTTCCAAAGATGATTTCTTCAGCTGCACGACCACCAAGTGTCATACAGATCTCATCCATCATTTCTTCAGTAGTATTTAAATATTGCTCTTTAGGTAAATATTGAGCATATCCTAATGCAGCAACACCACGAGGAACAATACTTACTTTCACTAGTGGGTTTGCATGTTCCAAGAACCAACCTGTTACAGCGTGACCTGCTTCGTGATAAGCAACAATCTTCTTCTCTTCTGGAGAAATAATTTTATTTTTCTTTTCAAGGCCACCAATCACACGATCGATTGCTTGCATAAAATCATCCATATCAACAGCAGGTTTATTGTTACGAGCTGCGATTAAAGCTGCTTCGTTACATACGTTTGCTAATTCAGCACCTGCAAAACCTGGCGTTTGTGTAGCTAATTCTTTAGGGTTAACACTTTTGTCAACTTTAATAGGACCTAAATGCACCTTAAATATTTGCTCACGACCATTAATATCTGGCTTATCAATAGAGATTTGACGGTCAAAACGACCTGCTCTCATTAACGCACTATCTAATACATCTGGGCGGTTAGTTGCAGCTAGGATAATTACTCCTGAATCTGTACCAAAACCATCCATTTCTACTAATAGAGAGTTTAATGTGTTTTCACGCTCATCGTTAGATCCTGGCATAGAACCTTTACCTCTTGAGCGACCAATTGCATCAATCTCATCAATAAAGATAATACAAGGCGCTTTTTCTTTTGCTTGTTTAAATAGATCACGCACACGTGCTGCACCTACACCTACAAACATTTCTACAAAGTCAGAACCAGACATACTGAAGAAAGGAACACCTGCTTCGCCTGCTACTGCTTTTGCTAGTAAAGTTTTACCTGTACCAGGAGGGCCTACTAGTAAAACACCTTTTGGAATTTTACCACCTAGGTCTGTATATTTCTTTGAGTTCTTTAAGAAATCAACAATTTCTTCAACTTCTTCTTTTGCCTCATCTAATCCTGCTACATCTTTAAATGTAACTTTCATATGGTCAGCATCAAACATTTGAGCTTTTGACTTACCAATGTTAAAGATTTGGCCACCAGCTCCGCCGCCTGCCATTCTTCTCATTAAGAACCAGAAACCAAATAATAACACTAATAAGAATCCAGAACTCATAAACCAAGTACCGAAACTCTCTCTAGTATCTACTTCATAAGGTACTTTTTGTGCATCAGGCAAGTTTGCTTGAGCTTCATCAAGTACTTTTAAAAAGTGATCTGCTGATGCAATTTGAAAACGATAATTAGGTTCTTGCTTTACAACAGAAAATGGGCTTCTTTCTTCTTTTATATCTTTATACTTACTCTTTTTAAGAGCATCTTGATTTAAAACAACTTCAACCCATCTATTATTAACTATAGTTATTTCATCAACATCACCATCTTTAAGCATTGTCTTAAAGTCGTGTAAAGTTGTTGTTTCTGTAGTACTGCTCTTACTAAAATATGCCAATCCAACAACCACCAATATTAATGCTATTAACATTCCTACTTGGTAATTATTTTTTTTAGGCAAAGGATTTTTAGGAATTTTCCTTTTGTTCTGATCCATCCTAGAGTATTTGATCTATTGTGTAATAATTTCTTTTATTGATTTGGTAATTTGAATACTTTCGCATCACCCCATAATTCTTCAAGAGCATAAAATTCTCTCTTCTTTGGTAGAAAAACATGTGCTACTACATTAATATAATCTAGTAATGCCCATCCTTGCGTTCCAACACCTTCTGTTGCCCAAGGTTTTTCACCAACCGTATCTTTTACTTCTTTCTCAATACTATCCTTAATAGAATCTAACTGCGTATCTGAAGAGGCGGTACAAATTACAAAGAAATCTGTTACGCCGTTCTTAACTTTTCGTAAATCTAAGATTTCTATGTTTTGAGCCTTAATTTCTTGCATTCCTTTTGCAACAATGTGTGCTAACTCTTCTGCGCCTACTGATTTATCTTTCATATTTTATATTAAAGGTCTAACCCTTTATCTAAAGCTTATTTTTTAATTTAGTCAGGTAAATAAAATGATTTGTTATTATTTACCTCGAATCTTGTATAATTGCACTGCAAAATCAGTACTCAATTGAATTTGCGCAAAATAAATATAGTTTTATAAACAAAAGTAATAAATAGTTGAATAATATCTCTGCCAATACGTCTTTTATCGGAAAAAGTGTCATATATATGCCTTCTTGTCACTCAACTAACGATGCTTTAAATAAATATGCATCAAAAAAGTTAGCAGAAGGAACCGTATTAGTAACAACTGAACAAACAAAAGGTAGAGGTCAGAGAGGAAATACATGGGAGTGTGAACAAAATGCTAATATCACTTTATCTGTATTTCTACGTCCTTCTTTTTTAGAAGCACGTCATCAATTTCATCTAAATGTTGCTATCTCTTTAGCTGTTTACGATACTATTTCTTCTATTGTTCCAAGAGGTACAAAAATAAAATGGCCTAATGATATTCTTATAAATCAGAAAAAGGTTTGTGGTATTTTAATTGAAAACTTCATTATTGGAAAAAATATTGACCATACTATTGTTGGCATTGGATTAAATATTAATCAAAAAGCTTTTAAAGGTAACTTCCCTGCTACCTCTTTGTTTATGGAATTAAATAAAAAATTTCAGATTCGTATAGTCACAGAATCTCTCTTAGAACATATTGAAGACAGGTATTTACAATTAAAAAATAAAGGTTACGCTGCGTTACGTAAAGAATATTATACACACTTATTTTGGTACCAAGAAATTGGATCTTTTGAAGAGTATAAAAAAGATGGAACTTCTATACAATTTCAAGGTCAAATTTTAGGAGTTGATGAAAATGGTTGTCTTTCAATTGCTAAGGATGACAAAAAAATTAAAAATTATGCTTTTAAAGAAGTAAAACACCTCTATTAAAATTCGTTTGCTGCTACTTTAAATGGATCTTCTAAAGTGAGGTAGTATTTTTTACTTTCTCCTTTATTATTTTCAATATGTAATGATAATTTTTTCCCATGTCTACCTCTAAATAGCATTCTTATCTCATCTGCCGACATTGTAGATGTAATGAATCCATTTATTTTTACTAATCGATCTCCCTCTATTATCCCAGCACGCCCAGCAGGAGACTCCCCCCTTACTTTTGATACTTGAAATAGCGGTAACCCAGGGTATGGCTTTGTAAACTCTAACCCAATATAATTGTATAAAAAATCTTCTTTATAATTAGCATTTTTCTTTAAAAGAATCTCTTTATTGTGGTAATCTAAGATTACATAAAAACGTCTTAAAACTTCACCACCTAAACTACCATGCCTTGTGGTATCAGTTACGCCAATACTCATAGAGGTTTTTTCTGGATATTTTACAATTGGCCCCTCTAAAGAGAATGAACCTATGTTTAAATAATCTAATCGGTTTACCTTTCCATACAGATCACCTCCAATACCAACCCCCATGTGGTCTCTTATTGCTTTAATTGATGCCTTTAATGGATGATGGTCAGATTCTAATATAGATAAAGCATGGCTTGCACCTGTATCAATTAATAAAGATACACTATGTTCTTTATTAGTTTCTTTTGATGCTATTTTTGTTAGCAAGAAAGATCTATTCCTTTTAACATCAATAGTAAAAGATTCAAATTTTCTTTTAAATCGATCACGCTTTTTAAGACTGTAATATTCTTTTTCGTATAATGTCAATACCTTTCGTCTGTAATCAATCCCAACAATAAAATTGTTAAAGATAGAGGCCCCTATTAATCCATGAATCTTCATTCCCATATTGGTTGATAAATTCAAAATATCTTTACTAGGGTAGATAACATCTTGATTTAGACCTTCTATTCCTTTTAAATCAACTTTATTGCCCCAAGAATGAAATGCACTCACATCACCTTTCTCACCAAAACCATTAATTTTTATTCTACGAATTTTACGAGTTGATAAATTTAATTGTTTGGCTGTTTCTTGATCTGATAGAATAATGTAGGATACCCCAGAATCAAAAATAAAATGTAAAGTATCAGAATTATTTACACGAACAGGTATAACCATTAAGTTGTTAACCAATTGGAAAGGTATCTGAACAGAACGTGTTGAAGAATCTTTAAATGCAAGATTTTTTAGGTGAACGGTTGCTTTTTGTGCTTTACAAATGTTAGTAAGTGATAAGAAAAATAGTAGCATGTTCACCAACATCATTTTTATAAAACGGTTGGTATTCATAGTAATTAGTAATTTGACTTATCTATAAAGTAGTGAAATTTAATGATTTAAACAAAAAAAGAGAAGCCATATTGACTTCTCTTATATTTTTAAAGCTTGCTAGTAACAGTTGGGTAAAGGTAATTTTTTGATACACTTTCAGTACATAAAGTCATTCGACTTTCTCCGCTGTGGAAAAACATGAGTAAAGAATCATTAGTCTAACGCAAATGTATAGATATATACGATTTCGATCAATAACCATAATTAGGTATTTTTTCACTTTTATCGTCCTTAATCATTTATATTTTTATAAGATTAATGGGATTTATTCTAATAGATATTTATAAAAAACTGATTTGTAACAATGAATGCTTATTTTTGACCCGGTTTTAAATCAAAAGCATAAATTTTAATGGAAACTCCTTTTATTGTAGGCATTACAGGTGGTAGTGGTTCTGGAAAAACTACGTTTATCGAAAACCTTACTGAACTTATTGGTGAAGAGAATATTTGTACTGTATCTCAAGACAATTATTATATCGAAAAAGATAAGCAACCGGAAGATGCTAAAGGGATCAAAAATTTTGATACTCCCTATTCTATAGATTTAGAAAAATTCTATCAAGATCTTCGCAAATTAAAAAATGGAGAAGATGTACACATTCAAGAGTACACATTTAATAATGCTGCTGCAAAACCTAAGATGCTTACTTTTACTCCTAAAAAAGTAATTATACTTGAAGGTATTTTTGTTTTTCATGACCCAAGAGTATTGGATATAATTGATTTAAAACTTTTTATTGAAGCAAAAGCACATCTAAAACTTAGCCGTAGAATTAGACGAGATAACGTTGAAAGAGGTTACGATATTAATGATGTTCTTTACCGTTACGAAAACCACGTAATGCCTGCTTATGAAAACTATATCAAACCTCATAAAGAGAATGTTGATATTATAGTTAGAAATGACAGAAATTTTGATATTGCTTTAGATGTTGTCAAAACATTCTTGCATCAGAAAATATAACCTCCTACTTTTCCATTCTGAAATCAGATAATTACTAGAAGTAAATAAAAATGGCTGAGGGGAAATTTGCAATTATTGGTTTAGGTCAGTTTGGTACATCAGTTGCTAAAAATTTATCTAAACTAGGAGCCGAAGTAATGGCAATCGACAGAGAAATCGAACGTGTTGACGTTGTTAAAGACGATGTTGCTTATGCTGTTGCTTTGGACTCTACAGATATTAAAGCATTAAGTTCACAATCCATTCATGAAATGGATGCTGTATTGCTTGCTATTGGAGAAAATGTTGAAGGGCTTTTACTAACAACTGTATTATTACTAGAGCTTAAAGTAAAGAGAATTATTGCGAGAGCAGTAAGTGAACAACAAAAAATTATACTTCAGAAATTAGGAGTAACTGAAATTATTCTCCCAGAAGATGAAGTGGGTAAGATGACAGCAGAAATGCTTCTAAATCCAGAAATACAATCGTTCATATCATTACCAGATGATTATGATATTGTAGAAGTTTTAGCTCCATTACGTACTTTTGGAAAATTTATTGACGACCTAAATCTTGAAGACTCTTTTGATATTGAATTAATTGCGCTCAGACGTACTTATGAAGAATATAACAAACTAGGTTTTAAAGAAGAAGTAGATCATTTAATTCGAAATCCAAAAGATACAAATACTACAATCCAAAGAGGTGATAAATTTATTCTAATGGCTAAAAAAGAAGCTATTAATAAATTTCTTGAAATAAATAGTTAAATAGTTATTTGACGGAAATCACTCTACAATTAATTATCCTTATCTAATATTATTATTAGATTTGTAAATATTACAAAACTGACGGTTATTTTTTAACTGAATCAATCATATGACAAAAATATTAATTACTGGTGGTGCAGGTTTTGTACCTAGTTCATTAGCAGATAAATTATTAGAAAATCCTAAATATCAAGTTGTTTGTGTAGATAATTTTCTAACTGGTGCTCAGTGGAAAGTACCGAAACATCCCAACTGTAAATTTATTAAGTGTGACGTAAATAAATACGATGAGATTGCAGCGATCATGACATCTCATAATTTTGATTACGTATTCCATTATGCTGCCGTTGTTGGTGTTAAAAGAACATTAGATAACCCAGTTTTAGTTTTAGAAGATATTCAAGGTATTGAAAACGTATTACGCCTTAGTAAAAATACGGGTGTAAAAAGAGTATTCTACTCTTCTTCTTCTGAAGTTTATGGTGAGCCAGTTCATTTACCACAACATGAACATACTACACCATTAAACTCAAGGTTACCTTATGCAATCGTTAAAAATTTAGGTGAAGCATATTGTAGATCTTTTAAGCAAGAGTTTAATTTAGATTATACTATTCTACGCTTCTTCAATACATACGGACCAAAACAAAGTACTGACTTTGTAATGTCTAAATTTATTGATGCTGCATTAAGAGATGAGCCAATTACTATTTATGGAGATGGTTCTCAAACAAGAACATTCTTTTATATAGAAGACAACGTTGAAGCTACTCTTTCTATGTTAGAAGAAAACCTTGTTGTAAATGATGTTATAAACGTAGGTAATGATAGAATTTCTACAATTAAGGAGTTAGCTGAGTTAATTATCAAAACCACTAATTCTAAATCAGAAATTATCTATTTACCACCTTTAAAAGAAGGTGATATGTCGAGAAGACAACCTGATGTAGAAAAACTAAAAGAAATTCTTGATCGTGACTTCACTTTACTTGAAGATGGATTATCAAAAGTAATTGAAGTTAGAAAAGCAATGATGAATAATACACTTAAAACTGTTTAGTCTAATTATTCATCATAATATTTGATATAAAAAAACACCTCTTAGATCAATTTCTAAGAGGTGTTTTTTGTATAAGCCAATTGTTATTTATTTCTTCTTACTTGAAGTTAAACCTTCAAAAGCAAAACCTATTTTCTCAAATATTAATAACATTACAGGAACAATTACTAACGTTAAGAACGTAGCGAATGTTAATCCGTAAATCACAGTCCATGCCATTGGACCCCATGTATCAGCATTTGGACCTCCAAAATAAATATCTGGATTAAAATGAGCAAACATGCCAAAGAAATCGATATTCATACCTGTGGCTAATGGAATCAGACCTAAAACTGTTGTGATCGCTGTTAACAATACAGGACGTAAACGTGTAAAACCAGCCTCTTGAATACATTCCACTAGATCTTTAATCGGTAACCTTTCATCTTCGTCCATTCCAAGATGTTTCTTACGACCTGCCACTAACTGGTCTGCACAATCTATTAATACAATAGCGTTGTTTACTACAATACCAGCTAAAGAGATAATACCTATACCTGTCATAATAATTACGAAAGGATCATTGAATATAATTAATCCTAGTAATACCCCTATCAAACTAAATACTACAGAAGCAATAATGATAAATGGTTTTACAAAAGAGTTAAACTGAGATACTAAAATTAAGAAGATAGCACATAATGCAATTAGCATTGCTTTTTCTAAGAAAGCCATTGATTCTGCTTGGTCTTCTTGTTCTCCTCCAAACTTATATCTGTATTGTGGAGGCATTTCATAAGCACCTAATAAATTCTTCACATTCTCTACTACAACTTGATTATTATAGCCTTTTGTAACGTTTGAACTTAATGTAACCACTCTATCTAAATCTTTTCTTTTGATTTCTCCAACTGTAGTACTGTAATCTAACTTTGCTACTGAAGAAACAGGTACTTGATGGAATTTACCTTTATTGTCTCTAAATGTAATACGTTGGTCATTTAATGTTGATAAGTCATAACGGTATTCATCTTTTAATCGAAGTTGAATTGGATAATCATCCTCACCATCTTTAAATTTAGAAACCTCTTGACCATAAATTGCTGTACGCATATTTTGAGCTAAAAGCCCGGTAGAAACACCAAATCTTCTTGCTTTATTACGATCAATATTAACCAACAATTCTGGTTTACTAACAGAAATATCGATAGATAATTTATCAATACCAGGAATACCAGATTGTTCAATTATTGCCTTTAATTTCCCTGCCTCTTCAATTAAAACTAAATAATCTTCACCTGTAAGTTCAATACTAATTGGCTTACCTGTTGGAGGACCATTTTGCTCTTTATCTGTAACGATTTCAACACCAGGAATATCTTTTGCAATCTTTGCACAAAGTGACATCACTTCTACAGAACTCACTCCATTACGTTTCTCAAAAGGAACAAAACCAACAGCAATCCTTGCTCGGTTTGGTGTTACTGTATTTGCTGCACCATCTTGAGGGTCATTTGTATTTTCCCCTACATTAGAAACAATAGATTCAATAATTTCACTATAAGGTGCTAAGTCTTTATACAACCTACCTTCAAGCTCTAATGCTATCTTATTTGTTTCTTCTACATCTGTACCTTGAGGTGCCTCTATATACATATAGACATAACGAGGGTCTGAATCTGGGAAAAATTCGATAGGAACTTGACCACTACCTAAACGAGCTCCAAACCATGCAATAGCAACAAATAGGAATAAAGTATTACCAATTACTAAAACATAAGGTGTTTTGCCTTTTAAAGCCCACTTTAATGTTGATAGATAAATTGATTCTAAACGTACTAAAATCACATTTTGGAAGAAATGAGCCATTCTTTTTAAGAGTATACCGTCTAATAGTGCGATAAATGCTCCTAACATTAGAACATTCCCTAAAGAATACGTTTCCCCAAATATATAACCCGGAATAGCTAAAACTAATAAGATTAAGCCTATTGTTACCTTTGTTTTATTGATCGTTTTATAAGCTTCCTCAGAATCTACTTTCATGTATTTGAAAGCGATTACGGGGTTGATTACTAAACCAACAAATAATGAAGACGCTAAAACTGAGATCAACGTAATAGGTAAGTATTTCATAAACTCACCCATAATTCCACCCCAAAATGCAAGAGGTACAAAGGCTGCTAATGTTGTTGCTGTAGAAGAAATAATTGCTAGAGCAACTTCACCTGTACCTTGTTTAGCTGCTTGTTTTGTGGTCATTCCTGATTCCCGGAGTCGATATATATTCTCAATTACCACAATAGCATTATCTACTAACATACCAAGTGCTAGAATTAAAGCAAAAAGTACTACCATGTTGATAGTTACTCCCAACGAACTTAAAATCAAGAATGATAAGAACATTGATAATGGAATTGCCATACCAACAAATAATGCATTTCTTAATCCCATAAAGAAAAGAAGAACCACTACAACTAGAATCATACCCGAAATAATACTGTTCTCTAGATTGGCCAGAGATGTTTTCATTTCGTTAGATTGAGACTCAGTAATTACAATATCTAAGTTGCTTGGTAAATAACTTTCTTTTGCTGCGTCCAGAGCATCCATAATCTTATCCGTAGCTTCAATAAGGTTTTCACCACCTCTTTTTACTACTTTAAGTGATACTACCGGATAGGCTCCTCTTTCTGAAAAATTAGAAGAAGCTAAACGAGCATAACTTTTACGTTCTACATAACTATCTTTTACTTCAGCTAAATCTTTAAGATAAATTGTATTCTGATCTTCAGATTTTACAATTACGTTTCTAATTTCTTCTACATTTTTAAACTCACCATCAACACGTAATGCTCTACGGAAACCATTTCCCATTTTCACATCACCGCCAGACATTGTTATGTTTTCATTAGAAATAGAATTTGAGATATCAGAGAATGCCAATTGCATAGCATCCATTTTATACAAATCTGCATTAATTTGAATCTCACGTTCTACAGAGCCAGTAATATCTACACGAGATACTTCTCTAAACTCTTCTAATTCATCTTGAAGGTCTTCTGCATAATCTTTCAATTTCTGAATTTCGAAATCACCTGAAAGGTTAATCACCATAATAGGTATCTCAGAGAAGTCCATTTCTTGAACATCAGGATCTTGATCTAAATCTGTAGGTAATTCACTTTTTGATTTATCTACTGCATCCTTTGTATCTTGTAATGCTTTAGAAATTTCTACATCCTCATTAAATTCCACTGTAATAACAGAGAAATCTTGTGCAGAAGTAGAGATAATTTCTTTTACACCTTTCATAGATTTCAACTCCTTTTCAATAGGTCGTGTAATTAACGATTCTATATCTACAGGAGAGTTACCTGGGTGCATTGTACGTATGTAGACCATTGGAATACGAATTTCAGGAAATTGTTCCTTCGGCATTCCAACGTATGAAAACATACCAAATACAGCAATAATTATTGTAAGAATAAATATTGAAGTACTATTACTTATTGAGAAACTACTCAAACCAAATTCTTTGGTTTGAGTATCCTCATTGTTTGAATTTTTGTTAGGTTCCATGCTTCGTTTGCTTCAAATTAGATCTGATAATCCACGATTCTCACTTGCTCGCCATTAATAACTTCAGAATAACCTTTATCAATTACTCTAGCATTGGCTTCTATTCCTTCTGTAATAAGTGTTTTACCTTGGTAAGATTTACCTGTTATTACAGGAACCTTTGTTACCACATTTTGTTTTCCACCTTTTGCAGTTAAAACATAAGTAAATGTTTCACCTTTTGTATTCTTCTGAACAAGATTACTTGGGATAGCAACTGCATTTTTCTCAGAAAAGTCGTTGATACGAACTATAGCCATTGTATTTGGTTTAATATTTAAACCTCTTTCAGCTATTCTCATTCTAATTTTAAATGTTCTGTTCATTTGGTTAATCGTCTGACCAACTACATCAACATGCATATTTCTTTCAATATCAAGCATTGGGAATCTCACAAGTACCTTATCACCTTTCTTTACTACTCGGCTATAAGCTTCAGAAACTTCAGCTACAACTTCTATTCTTGATAAATCAACAATTCTAGCATAAGGCTGTCCAGCTGGTGCCATCTCTCCTTCTTTCATAAAAATCTCATCAATTTTACCAGAAATTGGAGCAATCACATATCCTTTACCTTCTTGTTCTTTTAAACTAGCTAGTTTAGCTTCTAAAGATTCCTTATTGTTCTTTGCTTGTAAATATTGCACTTCAGAACCAATACCTTGCTTCCATAGTTTATCTTGCTTTTCATACAATACATTTGCAAGCTCTAGATTTGTATTAATTTCATCTATTTGCTTTTGAACAAGCTCTACATCTAATTTTGCTAAATATTGACCTCTTTTTACATAAGCACCTTCAGCAACATATCTTTTTAATAATCTACCTGTAGTTTCTGGAGCTACAACAACGTTTCTGTTAGATGTTACATCACCAGGGACATCTACAAAGTGATTAAAAGTGATAGGAGTTGCATCAAAAACTGTAACAGGTTTTAATTGAACAACTTCTTCTTTACCAGCACTCATTTCACTGATTTCTTTTTCCAACTCAGTAATTTTCTGTTTATAGTCAATTACTTTAGCTTGTTTTTGCTCAAGTGTCTCTTTCTCTTCACTGCAAGAGTTTAAGATTGTTATTACAGAGAGTAGGGCTAAAAATTTATATTTAAATAGCATTTTATTCAGTTTTTCAGATTGATATTATTTCTCATTATTCTTTTTAAGGATCTCTTCATCTTTTTCAAGATCTTCACCTTCTACGTAATCAAGCAAACGACCATTCGCTTTTTCGTAAGATAACTTAGCAATAAGCACTTCATATAAAGAAGAGAAATACTCATTTGCAGCTGTGGCAAAATCTTGAGATGATGTTGTAACTTCTACAGAAGAACCAACACCTTCCTTAAACTTAATCTGAGAGTTTGTATATACTTTATCAGACACTTCCATGTTCTTCTCCTGAAGATTAAGTGTTGCCTTATTTGTTTCGTAAACTATTCTAGATTGTTCTTGTTCAATAGAAATCTGGCGTTCCAAATCAATACGAGAGTTCTGAAGTTGTTGTCCTTTCAATTTCTTTTGTTGAATACGTTTATGTCTATTTAAACCATCAAATAAAGAAACAGATAAAGAGACACCAATGTTTGCAAAATCTCCTGTGTTATCATATAATGTTCCAAAACTAGTACTACCAGCATTCACACCATAGGCTCCAAAAGCATAAAGCTTTGGCCAATATTCAGCTTTAGTTGCTCTAATATCAAAGTTATTCAACTTAATATTCGTCATTAAAATAGAGTATTCAATTCTATTTTTTGCTTCAGCTAAATCAGTTGGTGTTACTATAAACTCTCTAAAATCTTCAAGTTTTTCTGATAACGTAATAGGTGTATTGATATCCATACCCATTTGGAACTTTAAAAGCTTTTCAGCAATTATATTCATTTGTTCCATTTGTGTTTGTTGGATTGTGATACTATTAAACGTCACTTCAATTCTGTTTAACTCAATCTCTTCCACCATACCGGCTTCATACATTGCGTTAGTTTCGTTATAAAGTGATTCTAAAATATCTTTATTTCTATTTACTAGTTCAAGATATTCTCTTTGTACAAGCACATAATAATATGCTTTTGTTACTGCCTCTGCAACGTCTATTTTAGATCTGATTAATTCTTTTGATGCAAGTTCATTGTAAACTTTTGCTGCTTTAACTCCAATAAAGAAAGTACCATCAAATAATAATTGATTGGCTTTAATTTGAGCATTTGAATTAAACTGAGTACCAAATTCAACACCAACTGTTTGATCAGGATCACCATTCGGATCAAAAGCATTTCCTGGAAGATATGCTTTTTGTATTTTAAGGTTATCAATAAGCTGTCCCTCTAAATCAATTTGAGGTAAACCCATTGAAATTATTTCACCAACTTTTGCTTGTGAAATACCTTGTTCTAAAACTGCATTTTTAATTGTTCCTGTATTTTGAAATGCATAACTAATACATTCTTGAATACTATATGCACTTTCTTGTGCATGAGCAGATAGATGACTAATAGTTAGTAACGTCATCATTGTAATCCACCTTAAGTTGATTCTCATAAGATTGTTGATTGATTATCTTGTTTATTAAATTCAGTTAGGTATTGGTCCAATAATTTGACACCATTTGGAGTTGCAATACCTCTTATAAAATGTTTGAAGAACTCTAATTGCATTTTAGCCAATGGAAATCTATCATGAGGAAAGAAATTATGGTCAAATGCCGTCTCTACTTGCCACATACGCATGATAACTAAAAGCTCTACGTCAATATCTCCATAAAAGAGTTGTTCACTGCACCCTTGTTGTATAATACTAATTAGAGTATCGTGAAAACATCCTTTCTTATGGCATTCATATTTTGACCATATTTCAGGGTAAAACTTTTTCATGTCCATAAAAGTCATTGGATTAACTATCCTAACACGTTCATAGAAATAATAAAAAGTCTTTGCCAATTTAAAAACTGCATCCTCGTCTAGCTCATTCACCTCTTCCATATAGTTGATATCCTCTTCCATATGGTAAGATAAAGTAGCTTCTACAAGCTCTTTTTTATTACTAAAAACTGTATATAATGTCTTTTTAGATACGCCTATTGCTTGCGAAATATCAGACATTGTTACGCGTTTTAAACCGTTTACCTGAAACTGTTGGCGTGCTTCTTCAATTATGCGAATACGTAATTGATCTATTTCCAAGGTTATAAAATAATAAGTTAGATGTAGATGTATAAAAAGTTATAAGTGAAATAAATGAGATAGATTTATTTACAAGGGCAAACGTACGGAAACCCGTAGTAATAAAAAAGTTTCCTAAGTTTTATTTTTAATAATTTTAATTAATAACCAAAAAAATAAACGGGTAGTAAGTAGTAAAACTTCTTTGATAAAGAGATGTTATAGGTAAACTATGAAAAGCAATAAATTGTTAGGATATAGAAAATAAAAATCCTTATCAATCTTGTTTTAAACTGATAAGGATTCTTTTTTACTTTCTTAATGATGTCATTGGGACTTCTTCAATCTCTACCCACATTTTCAAATCTTGAATTGGTCTTTTTCTTTTATCTACCTTCTGATTTGAAAGGCTATCAATAATATCAAGTCCATCAATTACCTGTCCGAATACAGTATATTTTTGATCTAAAAAAGGTGCACCGCCAACAGAAGTATATTTCTTCATTTCTTCTTTATTTAATCGGTCTACCAATTTTACTTTATATTTCTTCTCCATTAATGGAATACATTTTTTCATTAATCTTTTCTGACCTTGAACATCCTCTCTTTCATTCAATGTTGCATAGGCAGTTGCAATATTCGCATATTCGGGATCTTCTATTAAGGCACTAAAATATTTATTTACTTTACTATAGTCAGTTCTAGTTTCTAAAAGATCCTTCTTTCTGTATGCTCTACCTTGAACTATATAAAACTGACCTGCATTAGATTCTAAATCTGGATTAACATTATCTCCTTTTCTAGCCATTGCTAAAGCCCCTTTCTGATGAAAATGTGTTTCCGTAATTTCTGCAGGCAATATATAATCTAAACCTCCCTGTCCTAAACTTTCACCCTCAGATGCAAATCGAGAATCAGGGTCTCCTCCCTGAATCATGAAACCTTTTATTACACGATGAAACAATAAACTATCGTAATAATGCTGCTTAGCTAGTTTAATAAAATTCTCTTTATGAATAGGTGTATCATCAAATAAAACCACCTGCATACTACCGTATTTTGTATGTATTTTCACAAGGAAATCATCTCCTTCATTCTGCACTTTAGTAGTCACTATTTTCTCCCTTTCCCAGTCTCCATCTCCACCATCGTTACATGAGAATAAAACAAAAGCTAACCCACACAGTATCAATAATGAAGGTATTCTATTTTTTTTGTATTTTTTTTGCACAATTATATACCAATTTGTGTTAAATTCACGTTTAATTAATAACAAGTACAAACTCACTTTTTAAATCGCACTTCTAGTAAGTTATTTTTATGTTATTGTATTGTAAAGGTAAGGACTATATAATTGCTATACATAATCGACTCTACCTTGTTACATAAAAATAGAATCTTTGATATACCGATTTATGCATGTACTTAGACAATAAGAATAAGAACCAATAAGATTTAATCATGACGATGGCATTTACAAATGGCGTAGAGCAGCCAACGGTACAAAAAGCGATTGTGGTTGATGATAATATTATCAACGCACATTACCTCAAGAAAATGTTAACTGATGAAGGACTAGAAATAACTGTAATATCAGATACTTCTCAACTTTTCAAATTATCAAATGAGGTTGCCGTTAAAATGGTGTTTCTAAACGAAGAAACATTAGGGGGACAAATGAATGAGACAATTGATAGATTGTCACAAATATCTGAGGATACCAATCATTCTATTACAATAGTTGGTACAACACCTTATAGTTTAGAAGGTGCTCGTAAAAAATTACTAAGCATGGGTGCTGCTTATGCATTAAGTACTCCTATTTACAAAAATCATTTAGAAGAGATTATTAGAACCTCTACTAAAGAAAAAAATCCTTCCTAGTACACATTGTTCTAGAAAGGATCTTATTATATTTTACCGCTGCTCTTTTTAATTATAAAGAAGAGACTGGCATCTTACGGTCTACTTTTTTAACAAGACCTGACAATACTTTTCCTGGTCCACATTCAATAAATTCAGTAACACCATCAGCAATCATTGCCTGAACAATTTGAGTCCAGCGTACTGGAGCTGTTAATTGTGCAATTAAGTTTGCTTTAATTGTTTCCGGATCTGTTTGAGGCTTAGCATCTACGTTTTGGTAGATTGGGCATTTTGGCGTATTTAAAACTGTTTCTTCAATTGCCTTTTGTAATTCCTCTTTTGCAGGCTCCATAAAAGGAGAATGAAAAGCTCCTCCAACAGGTAAAGGTAATGCTCTTTTTGCTCCTGCTTCTTTAGCCACTTCACATGCTTTCTCAATTCCTTCTTTAGAACCAGAAATCACTAATTGACCTGGGCAGTTATAATTTGCTGCTACAACTCCATCAACACTATCACATACTTTCTCTACGTCTTCATCAGAAAGACCTAAAATTGCAGCCATAGTAGATGGATTCAGTTCACATGCTTTTTGCATAGCTGCAGCTCTTTTAGCTACTAATTTTAAAGCATCTTCAAAGTTTAATGCTCCACAAGCTACTAAAGCAGAAAATTCTCCTAAAGAATGACCTGCAACCACGTTTGGTGTAAACTCATCTGCACATAAAGCAGTAATTACAGAATGTAAAAAAACAGCTGGCTGAGTTACGTTTGTTTGTTTTAGTTCATCGGCAGTACCTTCGAACATCACATCTGTAATGCGGAAACCTAAAATTTCGTTCGCTTTTTCGAAAAGCTCTTTTGCTTTCTCATTAGAATCATACAGATCCTTACCCATTCCAGTGAATTGTGCACCTTGACCAGGGAATACATATGCTTTCATAATACTATATTATATCTTATGGTTTTATTGCTGTTCTAAACACAGCAAAGATAATTTAAAATTAAGTGGTAAGAAATAGATGAGTATAATGATCTATCTCAACTTTTTACTAATTTTTAAGCAAAAAAAAAGCTCCAACATTTCTGTTGAAGCTTTGCTCCCCTTCTTGGACTCGAACCAAGGACCCTTTGATTAACAGTCAAATGCTCTAACCAGCTGAGCTAAAGGGGAATTTGAATTTGAAATATTTTTTTGCTCCCCTTCTTGGACTCGAACCAAGGACCCTTTGATTAACAGTCAAATGCTCTAACCAGCTGAGCTAAAGGGGAAGGAGATATTTCAAATTCGTTTTGCTTTTTAAGGGAGCGTTTTCCCTTGAAAGCGATGCAAAAGTAGGAGCATTTTTTGAATTTGCAAAATCCTTTTCAAAAAAAAGTATCAATAAATTTTAATTACATTGATTTTCAAGCAGAAAAAGTTCAAAAAAAGTTTTACTTTTTATTTTTGATCTTCCCAATACCCATTAATATCTTCTATATAATCCAAAATATCATTAACACCTTGACGGGTTTCTGAAGATGAAATAAACATTGGAGGACATTCTTCCCACTGCTTTTTTAACTGTCTTTTATAAATCGCTATATTTTTTGATGCTTTTCCTTGTCCTAATTTGTCTGCTTTTGTAAAAACAATAGAGAATGCTAATTGTTTTTCACCCATCCAGGCCATAAAATCTAGATCATTTTGTTGCGGCTCATGACGAATATCAACCAATACAAAAGTATTCATCAAGTTTTCTCTTGATGCAATGTACTTTCTAATCATTCGCATAAACTTCTCACGCTCCGTTTTACTAACTTGTGCGTAGCCGTATCCTGGCAAGTCACATAAATACCACTCTTCATTAATAATAAAGTGATTTATTAATTGTGTTTTACCTGGTGTTGAAGATGTTTTTGCTAATTTTTTTTGCCCTGTAATTGCGTTTATCAAAGATGATTTACCAACATTAGACCTACCAATAAATGCATATTCTGGAATTTTTGGTTCTGGGCATTTCTCAGCATCAGCATTACTCATCACAAAAACGGCTTCTTTAATTTTCATCTTTTTATATTTTTGATTCGAGAGCATTTTTTTGCTCAACGATAGAATTTCAAAGTTTTGAATCACAAAGTTAGAGAAAAGTGCTGTATTTCTGCTTTTTAACCCTTTAATAATGTTTATCAGATAGTTTATAAGTTATTTTCTACCCTCTGATTTACCTTTCTTCTTCTCAATATTTTTAAACCATCTTGTAATTCAAGGCACTTCATCAATCAAAATTCATAAATCTGATTACCTTTGTGGCAAACGCACGTCACCTTGTCGCTTCATTTTAGATGAAGAGGAAAGTCCGAGCATCAGAGAGCATCACACTTCCTAACGGGAAGGCACTCATTTATGAGTGACAGAAAGTGCCACAGAAAATATACCGCCCCTTGGGGTAAGGGTGAAATGGTGGGGTAAGAGCCCACCGCGTTTATGGCGACATAGATGGCAGGGTAAACCTTGTGAGATGAAAGACCAAATAGGTCTTACCACCCTTCGGGGATGAAGTTGCTCGCTTCATAGCTTTTGCGGGTAAGATGGGTAGGTCGATGGAGCCTATGAGCAATTGTAGGCCTAGATAAATGACAGGGACCACGTACTTTTTCTTCGGAGAAAGATCACGGAGGTACAGAACTCGGCTTATAGACGTGCGTTTTTTCTTTTCTTTTTGAGAGCATTCCGACTCTCAATGCTAAATAACAGACATTTATTATTCTTAACTAAAGCCTAACCTTTCTATGGTTATCTTTGTCTGCATCATTATTAATCAAAATTTTCTGTTCAAAATGAGAAATTTATTTGTTCTTGTAGCATTACTTTTTAGCACGATTCAGGTTCAGGCTCAAAAATTAGATTTTAAATCTGTCAACGACCTTTATCAATTTATGGACTACAATAACAGTCCTAAACAATTAGTAAGTGCACACAGAGGAGGACCTTACCCTGGATACCCAGAAAACTGTATTCCTACTTTTAATCATCTTACAAAAAACGTTTATGCCCCAGTTATAGAATTGGATGTAGAAATGAGTAAAGACAGTGTATTGTTTTTAATGCACGATAATGAATTAGGAAGAACAACTACGGGTAATGGGTCTGTTAGAAATTACACTTGGAAAGAGTTACAGGATATCCGTTTAAAAGACGATGAAGGCACCCTAACAAAATACAAATTTGATACTTTTGATAAAGTCTTGAAATGGACAAAGAAAGGAAAAGCTATTCTTACAGTTGATGTAAAGCGTGGTGTACCTTTCGAAAAAGTTGTTGCAGCAATCCATAAAGCACAAGTAGAAAAATATGCTGCTGTTATTACTTACAATTGGGAAGATGCTAAACTAGTTCACAAATTAGCACCAGAATTAATGATTTCGGTAACAATTATGGACGATAAAGGATGGGAAGCTGCAAAAGCATCTGGTATTCCATTTGATAGAATGATTGCATTTACTGGAGTAAAATTAGCAGATAAATCATTATTTGATAAATTACACAAAGAAGGTATTTATTGTATTTCTGCCACTTTCCACACTTCTGATAAAGAAACTGAAGTTGCAAAAAGACAGGCTGAATACAAAGCCGCTTGGGATTTAGGTGTTGATATTATTGCAACTGATTTACCTATTGAGGCGAATCAAGCTAACAAATAAAAAAAAGCTGTTCCGGGAGAAACTCTCGGAACAGCCTGCTTTAAAATTCACTCTTTTATTGTTCTAATTCAAAACTTTCAACTAATTAATTGTAAGTAGACTTACTTGGTTACTATTCAATTTCTTTTCTATGTTTTACTCTAAAAACACCCTTAATGTTATCCTCAACTTTTTTAGAGATGTAGGGTTTCTATCTAATTTTAATTGATGATATATCTTCCATTATAAATAACACTACTTCGTCTTCACTTTTATTCCTTTTCTTTGGTCTTAAACTCTTTACTTAATGTATTAAATCAGAAAACTGTGAGAAGTGAAATAACCTTACATTGTACTTCTTTTCACCTTCTTAAAAACAAAAAAAACTGCTCCTTTTCTACAGAAGCAGTTTTCATAAAATTCTGATGTATATATCTTTTTAATTTACAATTACTTTATTTTTTGTTCTCTCTGTACCAGAAGAAATAACAACATAATACATACCCGTTGTTAAATTGTTAGGTAAACTAAATTGGTGTAAATAAGCTTCTGTTTTAATATTATTCAAGTGCTCTTCTATTAGAATATTTCCTTGCTGATCATAAAGTTGAATTTCAATTTCTCTTTGGTAACTCATTAAACCATTAATTACAATATTTGTAGCATTTGCACTAGAAGATATATTATTAGGATATACTTTAGTAATCATTTTTTCTTCCTTGTAAAGTGAGGTCACTTTTAAAGGACCAAAAGATTCATTTACTCCATCAAAATCATATTGAATAAGTTTATAATACGCCAGGTTTAAAGGGTGTTCATCTACATAAGCATAGTCAATAGCATAATTACTATTTCCTCCTTCACTATCTATTTTTGCAAGTAAATTCCAACTTTTATTATCTGTAGATCTCCAAATCTCGAAATGAGAATTATTTATTTCAGTAGCCGTTGTCCATTCTAAAGCTACACTATTGTCTTCTAAATTATATGCTTCAAAACTTACTAATGTAACTGGAAGATCTTCTGAGTTACTTGTAATTGTTATTTCTGGAATTGACGCAATCCTTTGATTTGAAGTCAATAATTCTCCAGTTCTTCCTGAAGAACTTCCTTCTGCTACAAATTCAATGGTAATTTTTCTTTCTATATCAAAATAAGTTTGAATAGCACTTACCTTTTCAGGATCTATTATTTTTTTATTTTGACCATTCTTATGGTATTTGGCTAATTCTTTTTTAACGTCGTTATCTTTAATCTGCCACTTAATAGAATGTAGAGCATCTTCTAAATCTTGTAAACTATAAATTACTTTACCATTTAACTTATTTACTTTTAACTCATCCGCTAAAAAACCTTCTGATGATGCTACTCTAACTTCTTTACCAAACCATCCTGTAGCAGCAGAAACATGGATACCTGTCATTATGGTTGTAGCAATATCTTTAGCATCAAAATCTGAATGAGCAGATACACTATCTGATTTAAAGAAATCTGCAATATGGCTATTTGTAGAATATGTAATACTTAATGTTGAAGAGAAAGGGCCATCCGGATCTACATTATTTTCTAATGGAACCGAATCAAAATCATTTCCACTGTTGTCTATATCAATAGATCCATTAATAAACATTCTATTTCCACCAGAACCATTACTATAACCAAAATCTGCATTACCGCCAATATGCAATTTACCTGTACTACCAACAGTAAATTCTACATCATCTGATACCTCTTTATCATATGCAACAACATACGCTGGTGAACATAAAAAACAAGAGTTCACATCAAAAGTTTCAATATTTCCAGATACAATTAATTCTCCATTAACAGTTAATGTAGAGTTGGAGTTTAATTCAAGAGAGCCGTTTATTATTAAAGTTGCTCCTTCATTAATAATCAAATCTATTCCATTATTATCTAAAAAATAGCCGCCTTGAAAACTTACACTATTTGATGATAAATCAAGAGTTCCTCCCTCTCCGACATCAATAACTACGGTACCATTTGATATTATAAGTTGTCTATTTGATGTATTACTTTCCAAAATAATACTACTTCCTGAACCACAAGATGCTGAAGATGAAAATGTAACATTTGAATTAAAATTAGTAACAAGGTCATCACATTGTCCATATGTATTTAGTGAAAACACTCCTAAAATTAGACACAATAAAAAAGGGGTATTAAGCTTCATGATAATAATTTTTGATGATAATTAGTTGTTGGTCATTTTAAGATATGATAGTAACTTATATTGTCTGTACGTTTTACAATACAGCTATGTTCGTTTGTCTAAAAGTTCGATTGTAGGTTATATCAAAAATGTAATTAAACTACTAAATAATGAAATCATCTATTAAAAAACTTACACATTACTATTTCAAAAAAACAGTTCCATAGCATACTAAATCTAATAAAATGTATATTTCTATTAAGAAAACATCATTTATCTTACATAAAACACAAAAAGGCCACCCTCTATAAAAGAAGGTAGCCTTACTACTATGTTCTACCGATAATTACCTAATTATAATTTTATTTCTTGCTATTTCCTTACCCGATTTCACTACAACATAATACATTCCCGAAGGTAGGTTTGAGGGTAAATCGAATGGTTTTACAAATGCTTCTGAAAGCAAATTATTACTTGCTTCTTTTAGTATTAAATTCCCAGATTTATTATAAACATTAATCTCTAAATTATTTCCAATTGATAAACCTTCTACTAAAATTTGTACTTTCTGATCTCCAATAATATCATTAGGATAAATTTTAGATGTAAAAGCTTGTCCTACTTCTTTAGAAAGGTTCACTTTAATAGGCCCAAAAATTTCTGTTATTCCATCAAAATCTACTTGATGCAATCTATAATATGCTTGCGGTAATGGAAACTCATCAATAAAATCATAATAAATAAGAACGTTTGAATTACCTGCTGCTTCTACTCTATCTAATGTTTCCCAATTCTTATTATCTACAGAACGTTGTACCTCAAAATGAGACGCATTTTGTTCTGAAGCCGTACCCCATTCTAAAAGTACGGTGTTGTCTTCTGTTGCATTTGCTGTAAACTGTGTAAGTGTTACCGGAAGGTCGCCTGAGTTACCATTAACAGACACATCTGGTACAGACATCATTCTACTATTTGAATGGTGTCTACTATCCAATACATGCCCATCGTTATCATCGACAAACACTACCTGAATTGTTCTAGAAGAATCTGTAAAGTAAGAGTAAACATCACTTAGTTTCTCTGCATCCATATCTTTTGACCTTAATAAAGAATCTTTTTCAGAACGATGGTATTTACCTAATTCAGCTTTAATATCAGCATTATTTATTTTCCAAATAACAGAATGTATTACATTTTCTAATTGTGCGATAGATGTTATCGTTACATTCTCGACATTAGAAGTATCTAGTTCAGTACGATCAAAACCTTGAAATAAAAATTGTATTTCTTTCCCATACCAACCAGAAGCTTTATCTATTTGTAAAGAATCTAATAATTTTGAACAAAAGCTTTCTGCCCCTTCAGTATAAACTCCATCAACATGTTGATCTTTATTAAAAAAGTCGATTGTAATTTCTGAAGTCTCCACACTAGATTTTTTAAAGGTAATTGAGGGAGTTCCGAAAGGGTCTGATCCTACATTAGCAGTTGAAAAATTACCAGACTTGCTTCTATTATCTAGTTCCTCCCCTATATAGATATTTGCAGAGTTTACACTAGAAGATCTTCCAAAATCTGCACTACCCGAGACTGCAATCATCCCTGAAGCTCCTACTTCTATAGCAATATTATCTGTACCTGCATCTGATAAAAAATCATTAGTATCAATATTTCCTGTTACTTTTAAAGTTCCGTTAATTGTTAAACTTGATTTAGTATTTAAATATAGGTTCCCATTTATCGTTAATGTATCTCCATCTGCTACTGTAATATTCACTCCATAATTAGGTGTCAAACCACTCCATGATCCAGTCCAAAAAGTTAAAGTGTTATTATCCATATCAATTGTTACAGCAATATTGCTCCCATTACTGTTAACTTCTATCTTTCTATCACTACTGTTACTTTCTAATGTTAAATTATTATTTATTATACATTCTGTTGAAGTAGTGAAACTAGCATCTGAAGTAAAATTTGTCACTAAGTTTGAACATTGTCCATAACTTAATTGAGTAAGACTACATAATATTCCAAGTAACAGAAAGAGGTAAAAACGTTTCATAATATTCTAGGTTTTAACAGTAAAGATGATAGTCAATTCATCTTGGGTTTTTCTTTTAGCTACCATACTTAGATGGTTTAAGATAGTTACGGTAAATACTGTAATGAGTTAATTTTAATAATGAAGTTGAGCGTAGGTTTTAACAACAAAAACAATTGAAATAGGTAATTATTATCCACTTCTTACGTTTTATCAAACTTGTATTATTTGAAGCGAATGAAGAATTTCATTGTACTTAACTAAGAAATACATCATTTATAACTTTGGTAATGTATTTATCTTACATCATATAAAATAAAATATTTCTTGCATTTTTTTAAAAAGAAAGGGCAACCTATTGTTACATAGATTGCCCTCATATTTATATATTTTTAGTTTCGTTATTTCATCAATAATTTTTCTTTTACTACTTCTTTTCCAGACTGTACAACTACATAATACATGCCTGTCCCTAGTCTATCAGAAATTTCTAAAGGCATTAATAACGATGACGAAGAAATTTGTTCTTGTTTATCTTCATAAACTAAATGCCCATGAGCGTTGAATACCTTAATAGAAAGGTCTCCACCTTCTTGTACACCAATTGCTTGCAACTGAATTTTCTCTCCTTTTTGAGCATGATTTGGCATTATCACAACTTTAAAGTTTTCTTCAACGCCATCTAATTTCACATATAAAGGACCAAAATATTCATTCGCTCCATCAAAATCTACTTGATGTAAACGGTAGAATGCTTTTGCTATAGGTGCTTCATCTATAAACTCATATAAGATTGCTGCATTAGAATTACCTGCTGCTTGTACTGTACCTAACGTTTTCCAGTTTTTTCTATCTATTGAACGCTGAATATCGAAGTGAGACGCATTTTGCTCTGAAGCTGTTTCCCATTCTAAAGCTACTGTGTTGTTTTCTATGAAAGATTCGAAGTAGGTTAGGGATACTGGGAGACTAATATCAGTACAAGCTAATTCTGGACTCGAATTACTATTTAATTTTGTACAATCAAAATTAAATATTTCATCAACTTGATCAGCAGTTACTGTTCCTGAATTAAAATCACCTCCTAAATCTATAGTACCACTTCCTCTTAGCTGTAAACCTGGATCATTAACTTCAATAAAACATAAACAACCGAAATTGAATTCGTTATCAACTTCAGGTCCACCTATATTTTGATTTGCATCTCCTCCAGATCCAGCAGTATCTGAGATACTTAAATCACCAGTAATAATTAAAGTTCCATCAATTTGCATATCTGATTGGTCCGAGATATTTAAGTCTCCATCTATCGTTAATGTACCACCTTCTTCGATTACTATTTCTACATAAGAAAATAAAATTTGATTAGCTTTTAAAACAACTATTGCTCCATCTCTAACTGTTAAAGTTCTCTGAGTAAATGATGTTGATCTAAATGCTATATTATCAGTACCTGCATCTAATGAAGATACAAGATCATAATCATTATTAATTCCATCAGTCGCTGCAGTTTCAAAAAGTGACCCGACTATACTTTCACCATCAGCGTAAATATAATCTCCATTTGGTAAATCAGCACCAAAAGCATTCCCAAGACAAATAAAATTAAGTATAAGAACAATAAATAAGTTACAGTAAAATTTAGTCATCGTATAGTAGTTTAGTTACTACAGTTAGAATTGGTTATTTCTGAAACTTGCAGTAAAATGAATAGATTTAATTAAGCGAAAGAATAAACAAAGTAAGTCGCTTTTTTAATTTAAAAAATATAAAACAAAATACCATACCAAATAGTTCTATTCTAAGTAAAAAGTGTACTATATTCCTTTAATAATCAAAAAAATGACAACTTTAACTTATTACTCTCTTTGATAAGTCCTACTAAGTCTACTTATCTTTATTTTTTTTACAGGAAAACAACACACTATTAACTAATTATATCTACGGTATTGATTTAAAATCTTGTACTATTTACGCATGAAATTTATCATATTCATTCTTCTTCAATTTGTTTATTTGATATAACCAGTTATATATTTTTTACAAGTTATTGGCAATCTGTAGAATCATAATCAACGTATAAATTTCTAGAATAAAATGCTTATACAGTACCTAACGTAACTCAGGGTTTATCTAAAAAAAGACATAAAAAAACCACACAACTATTAAATTGTATGGCTCTAATATATTTTTATTCTAATAATTATACTTTTTCAGAAGCTAACATTACAGTGTATCTCATAACGAGGTAAGATATCAATACTCCAGATCCTACGGCTTCCATGCACAAACCAAGAAATAATTTCCCGGTTGTAATATATGCTCCATGAAGTGCATATTCTTGTAAGTAACTTAAAAATTCTGGCTCTATAAAAGTGAGATATACTACCATAAATAAAGCAAAAGGGATTGCACCAATTAGAGTAGTTCTCATACCTTCTACAAACCCTGATACATAACCGAAATTTTCTGGTGATGCTTTTTGATATTCTTTTAATGCATAAAAAACACCTGTAGAATGTATAATAAAATTCAGGGCTCTTAACTCAATAATATGGTATAGGTTTAGGAACTTCATGATGGCAAAAAGTAAAAAATAACCCAAGAACATCAATGTTCCGTATTTGATTGCTATTTTCATGATAGTAGGTTTAAGGGTGAACGATTGTGGACTACCCTATTATAACTAAATGGCTATCAAGTTGTTTAATAAATCGCGTTATTTATTTTGAAACGAGTAATTTAAATACTTCACTTTCTTTACCGATGTTCACTTTTACAAAGTGTAATCCTTGTCTCAACATAGTAGTATCGATAGTCTTTATAGAACTTCCTATTTCAGCTTCATGTTCAATAGCTAAAATTAATTTACCTTTGGTATCAAAAATAGTAATTGAACAGGTTTCTTTAAATTCCATTCCTTCAACTAAAATAGATAGTTTTTCTGATGAAGTAATTGGGTTAGGATAGGTACTAATTTTTAAATTTGAAGAATTGTTTTTAATCTGTAAAGGACCGAAAATTTCTACTACTCCATCTAAATCTATTTGATACAAACGGTAGTATACTTCCCTTAAATTGCCAATATTATCATTCACTTGGTAAGTAATTGATACATCTGAATTTCCTTGTGCTTTAACACGTTCAATGGTTTCCCAGTTTTTTTTATCAGTAGATCGTTGTACATCAAAGTAAGCACTGTTTACTTCAGAAGCCGTAGTCCAATTTATTGCTACTACTTCTTCTGTTTTAGTTACATTAAATGCAGATAATTCTACAGGTAAACTGAATGATGGAAAATAGGCAAGAAAATCATCATCTGTTGGAGAAACATAAGTGTAATCATCATCTCCAAAGATATGAATTGATGTTATCGTTCCTCCTGCTCTAACCACATCGTGATCTACCGCTGATCCTGTAATATTAATATTTCCACCTACTTTTATACTAGATCCTGGCTGATTTGCTGCAGCTCCAGCAATTGTTACATTACCATAGACATAAATATAACCATGGTTTGTAAAGCTACCTCCTACATTTAAATTACCTCTTATAACTAAGATTTCACCATTTTTCACTGTCAAATTACCAGTAGTTTCATAAGTATAGGTTACATCTAAATCTATAATTAATGTCCCACTTTTTACATTCAAAGAGGATACTGAAACATCCGAATTGATAGTATAAGTACAGGTTTCTGTCCAATCTCCTTGAGGAACACCACTACACTGTGCAAAAATATTTGATGTACATAATAATCCAAGAGCAGCTATGCATACAATAGTTCGTATTAAGTATAATTTCATTATAGTAAGTAAGAGCGTGAGTTTATATTACTGAGTTCATATAAATAAAGAGTGCTCTAATTCACTTGTAACTATCTTTTTTATAAAAAAACTTAAGAGTACAAAAAAATCCTTGATTATCAATAAATATATTCATTGACTATCAAGGATTCTAATTCTAAACGCTATGTTTTATGCTAATTCTAAAAGCAAACTATCCAATTTTGCTAAGAAAGCATTTATTTCTTCTTCAGCTGTATCAAAAGAACACATTAAACGCACTTCATGAGTTTGTTCATCCCATACATAAAATGGAGACTGTTCTTGTAAAGCAGGTATAATCTCTTTGGGCATAATGGCAAAAACACCATTTGCTTCAACCTCTTGTGTTATTTTAACTCCAGTAACTTTACTTAAACCACTTGCTAATTTTTGTGCCATTTTATTTGCATGTTTGGCGTTACGTTCCCAAAGGTCTGTTCCAAATAAAGCAACAAACTGTGCACTAATAAAACGCATTTTAGAAAGTAATTGCATACCTTGTTTACGAACGTACTTGTAATTTTCTGAAATGGTTGTATTAAAGAAAATAACTGCTTCGCCAAACATCAAACCATTTTTAGTACCTCCAAACGATACAAAATCAACTCCTGTATCTAACAACATTTCTTTAAAAGAAACACCTAAAGATACCGCTGCATTACTTATTCTTGCACCATCAACATGTAATAAAAGTCCATTCTCGTGAGCGTAATCCGCTAGTGCTTTAATTTCTTCACATGTATAAACAGTTCCGTATTCTGTAGCCTGTGTAATTGAAATTACTTTTGGTTGCGACCAATGTTGTTCACCTAAATTCACCATAAAAGGTGCAATATCTTCTGGAGTTAGTTTCCCGTTTCCTTTTTCTACTGTTAGTAATTTAAAGCCACCAAATTTTTCAGGAGCTCCACATTCGTCAACATTAATATGAGCAACAGAAGAACATATTACAGCACCGTACGATGGACAAACAGATGATAATGCAGTAACATTAGCACCAGTACCATTCATTGTAAAATACACATCAATGTCTTCTCTAAACATTTCTTTAAACATTGTAACAGCAGCATCAGTACTCTCATCTGCTCCATAAGAACCTTGGTGAGCCCCATTTGCTTTTGCAATTGCTTCTATAATTTCTGGAGTTGTGCCTGAGTAATTATCACTTGCTAATGTCTTTTTCATATTATATATAATTTAAATAATGATTGGTATCTTAAATTAGGACTACTAGATTACTTCACTGAATTGCGAGTTTTCTGTTACTATAACATACAAAGTTATAAAACTGTCCAATCAAAACTCTCAATATTTGTTTATCATTTTTAATGATCGTAAACATCTCTCTTTTTAATTAGCTATCTAAATAAGTAAAACACTCTATAAGTTTTCTCATTTTTAATGAAGAACCTTATCGTAAAAACTATAGTTCAAGTATTACTTCTATATATTTTTTAGTAGATTGATTGTAAATCCAAAACTATAAGTTTATTGAGTACCAAAGGCTTTAATCTTTTAATTAACCAATTGAATACTAATTTTAATAATTACTCAATTACTTTCAGTTCTTTATTGTAAATCCCTACATTCAAAATTTATTTTATGAAAATTGTTATTCTATCCGGTAGTGTTCGTGATGATCGACATACACATGGAGTCGCTCTTCATTTATGCAAAAGGCTTTCTGAAGTTGCCAATGTTGAAGCTGAAGTTATTGATTTAAAAGTATGGGCTTTACCTCCGCTTACAAATACATTACATGAGAACTCTCCAAGTAATGTAAAAAAACTAGGTGCTATTTTAGACAAAGCCGATGGGATAATTTTTGCTTCTCCAGAATACAACGGAAGTTATTCTTCTGCTCTAAAAAATGCTATAGATTTCTATCCTAAAGGTACCTACCAACGCAAACCAATTGGAGTAGTAAGTGTTTCTGCTGGCGCTTTAGGGGGTATAAGAGCTGCACAATCGTTACAATTACAGATCTTAGCACTCATGGCTTATCCCATATACAGAATGTTAACTGTACCTATGGTTCAAAATAAAATAGATCAGAGTGGTCTTTTAATAGACCCCGAGTTCGAAAAAACAATGACAGCTTTTGTTGATGAATATTTATGGTTTACAGAAGCAATTGTTGCTAAGAAAAAGTAAGCATTAAAAAAGGAACGATAATTTAAAAATCGTTCCTTTTTTATTATGCTATCATCACTAACATTCTATGTTCTCCATCTCCAAAAAGAGGAAGCAGTAACATTGTTTTATTGATATTCTGCATTTTAATTTTCTCTTCAAATAGAGAAGCATTCTTTACAGATGAGCTCAATTTTTGTTTTTGTTGTTCTGATAAAAAGTCTGGAATATCAATCAATTTAATTGTTTTTAAATCTAAGTCATTAAAAGATTGATTCTCTCCAATTATAATACCTTCTTTATCTGTGAGTAATGATGGAAATGGGAGCTTTTCTAACCAACCGTCATTAGATAAATCAATTGAGTCATCTTGAAAAATTTGTTCAACAACAGAGAAATTATTTCCTTCTTGTTGCATTCTAAACAGTGTGTTTTTTGTTTTCTGACGCTCAATTTCTTGAGTTAACCCTTGCTCTCTTTCAACTCTATCTGTTACATCAAAAATTATAAATAAATATTTTAATGGAACATCTCCTTGGTAAACAACAGATGAAATTGAATTACCCCAAAATGCTCTACTTCTTGGAGTTGCATATTCTAACATTCTAGATCTCACTCCCTTTTCATTTGGATCAGAAAGTAAAGTAGAAATTGCCGTTTGATATGAAGTTGTTACCATATCTGCCACAGGAGTACCAATTACGTTTTCTAAAGACTTTCCAGTCCATTTTTCTACCATTGCATTCCCCTTAATCACACGTCCATTTAAATCGACTTCAAGTAACATACAAACATCATCCATGATTGTATTTCTTGTTATTAATTCATTTTGGAGTAGTAGGTGAGCATCTGATTCTGTAGATAATTTCTTTTCTAAATGCACTTGGTCCGTCTTATCAATCATATATAACATGATTTTTTGGACGTCCCCTCCTAAAGTTTTTAAAGGGAATAGATTTAGCTCACATATTTTTGTTATGCCATTTTTATCAACAAAAATAAAATCTTGTACAGCATCTGTTCCTGCCTTTATATCTCTTAGAATCCTTTTAAAGGAGCGTATATCTTTTGCATTCTCAAAGAACTCAACAATAGGCATATTTCTGTAATCCTTTCTTTTGAAACCTAGAAGGTCTGTAAAAGCAGAGTTTGCGGCTTTTATTTTACCATCTAAGTCTAAATCCAATACAGGATGATGCAATCCAAAGGCTGCTAAACGTTCTGCATTAGTAAGATCTTTTGCCTTCTGCTCGGTTGTAAATTCTGCAAATTGAATAATTTTATAAGGTTTACCATCGATACCAAATATTGGATTATAAGTACCGTTTAACCAAACTTCCATACCTCTTTTATTAATTCTGCAATACTCTCCAGAAATAAAAGAACCGTTTGATAAACTATCCCAAAGTAGTTTGTAACGCATAGAATTTACTTCATCTGTAGTTACTAATACACGTTCGTATTTACCTACGATGTCTTCTAATTTATACCCCATCACAGAGAGGTACATTGCATTGGCTGTTATAATTTTACCATCAAGATCAAACTCAATAATGGCCATCGTTTTACCAATAGCATCTAATATATTTTTATTCAGGTTAGATTCTTTAGATAACTCGTTCAGTTTTACACTTAATTTATCTTGTACCTCCTGCATTTCTTCGGTTTTACTAACCAAAGATTCTTCTTTAAATTTCAGGCTCTCATTCACCTCCATAGATTCTTTTAATAATCTACGAGTATTCTCATTCATCATATACACGGCAATAGCAGATCCAAAACGCTCACAAGCTGCATTTGCATATTCTTGCTCATGAGGAGATAACGATTTATATGATGCTATTTCTACCGCTCCATATACTTCATCTGAACCATGCACTACTGGTATAATAATAATACTACGTGGTGCAGCTTCGCCTAAACCAGAAGAAATTGCAGTATAATGTTCAGGTAAATCTTCTACATAAACATATTGTTTCTCTAGCATTACCTGCCCTACCAATCCTTCATCTGTAGAAATTTTTCTTTGCGGAAAACGTTTTTTACCATAAGCATAACTGGCTACCTGATTTACCACCTTATCAGAATCTTGATCTAATCTTAAGAAAACCCCACCTTGCAATGCTCCTAAATGTCTAGTTACAAAACGGACAAAGGCAAAACTCATTTCTTCAATAGAATCAAAATGCTCACTATTTAATGTTTCGGTGGTTCTTGCTAAACCTTCTGTAATCCATTTACTCACAAATTCTTCATTTGCAAGTTGAATCAACGTATCTCTTGCTTGATCATAAGATTCTGCAAGTTTTACATTTAAACCATCTGTATTGGCTTCAAAATCTTTTTCTCCAAGATGCTCAATTAACGTTGTAATTCTATTAAAATCATCTTCAAGGTTATTTACTCTTTTCTCAATAATTTTGATATCCCCAATATCAGACGAATCTTTTTCTCCAGAGAAATCCTCTAAGTTTTTACGTAATAACTTAACAGGAATCAATAAATTATTTCTAAAGAAAGCACCTTGTACTAGTAATAACATTACTCCTAAAATAACGAGTAAACCATTAAATATTAAGTTCTTTTCTTTCGTCTTCTTAATATTTTCTTCTAACTGAAAACGTGTTTCTCTATTGTGTAATAATAATGATGAATTTCTACGTTCTAAAAACTCAATTGCTTTACCAACCACATCACTATCTTCTCCTTCTTCTATTATTTCTCTTTTAGTTCTACCTCTTGCTAATTGATTTTGTGATCTTATTTGTAGTTCTACTGTAGTATTTGATTTAATACTAGCATCCCACATGATATCAATTTGAGCATAGTAGTCTTCAAATCTTTTTCTATATAAATCTAATGCATGCGTAAGGTCCGAATCTCCAATTGTAGATAGAACCATAATTCCTTGCTTATCAGAAGAAGTTATTTTATTTCCTTTTTCCATAGCAATTATCTGAGACAATACTTTATCCGCCTCTTGTTTTAATTGCAATAATGTTTTTCTATCTTCAGTACGGATATACTCTTTTGCACGTGTAGGGAAGTTGGCTATTTTATATTCTTGATTTAAAAGAATTTCTGACACTTCTCTTTTTTCACTTTGAGAGGAGCGAAGAAAGGAAACAAAACTCATTAATAAGAGTAAGTTGACTACTACTATAGTTGCGGTACCTCTGAACTCTGGACTTACTTTCATTTGTTCTTAATATTCTAAATAGGATTTTTTCCTAGATCAATTTAAAAATTTGAATGTGACGTAAATAATATCTACTATTTCCATCAATATTTTTAACAATTAACGTTAAAACACTGATAACCATCACTTTTTTATAAAATCAATAAAGCTAAATTGAGTTACAAATCAACCTAAAAATATGCCTTATCTCTTGTTACCCCTTCTTCGAATTGATCACTTTCTACCAATCGGCCTCGAAAAATGGATTGTTTTATTTACAGTAATCGTAGTGGTTATCTCCTTATTACGTGAATGGGGTAAACCTTCGACAATATTTTTTATAAGTGTCGTTTCACTTATGCTTTGTGGTATTGTTACTGCAGAAAACCTTTTAAAATCTATGAGTAACCCTTCAATAGCTACAATCATTGTGCTAGTTATTGTGACTACTCACCTTTATCATACATTCAATACAGAAGAGACTTTAAATAGTATTATTGGAAAATCGAAAGACCCAAAATTATTTTTATTAAAAATTACAACTTTTGCCGCCTTTCTATCTTCATTTACTAACAATACCCCTGTTGTTGCAGGTTTAACACCCTATGTTTACAACTGGTGTAAAAAAATGGGCGCACATCCTTCTAAACTATTGATACCACTTTCTTTTAGTACTATTCTTGGTGGTATGATTACGCTTATCGGTACATCTACCAATTTAGTACTCAATGGTTTTATAGAAACGAACAAACTACCGAGTTTAGCCTATACAGACTTCCTTTATTTAGGACTTTTGGTCACTTTTTTTGGTATTCTTTATTTAGTAACCTTTGGATACAATCTTTTACCAGAAAATAAAGAGGTTTTTGACGATGCAAAAGCCATTGCTCCAGAGTATTTAATGGCCTTAGAAGTACATCGCTCATCAAGAACTGTTGGTAAGAAAATAGTTAATACAAAAATTAGAGATTTTGAAGGTGCATACCTTATAGAAATACATAGAAATGGTGAAGTAATTACACCTATTCCAGATGAACTTATTGTTCGTCCTAAAGATCAATTGATGTTTATGGGACAGTCAGAAAATATTATGGTAATTGTAAATTCTGATATAGGATTAGATTTACCTAATCATGAAGATGATTCTAAAATTGTAGAAGCTGTAATCCCTGCCAACTCAGCATTATCTGGTAAAAAACTAAGTAAAATCAATTTTAAAGAAACTTATGATGTTGAATTAGTTGCCATCCATAGAAATGGGCAAAAAGTTACTGGTGAGCTAGATAAAATTAGTCTTCAGGCTGGAGATATGCTCTTAATATCAGCAGGAGATACTTTCTTTTCTAATATCAGTTTATATAAAGAATTTTATGTTTTATCTACCATAGAAAATAAAAAACCGACTATTAAGGAGAATCATAAATGGATATACCTTGGTTTCTTAGGCGTTTTAATTTTCTTAGTTGCTTCTAGTATTATCGAGCTTCTATCAGGTGCTATTTTCGCATTAGCAGGTTTATTATTAATAAAAGCAACTACTTTTGATGCTATAAATAAAGAACTAGACCTTGATTTAGTTGTTTTATTAATGTCGGCATTAACCTTAGGAGAAGCATTTATTAGTACAGGTGCTTCTCATATTGTCAGTACATTTTTTATTAAAGTTTTCTTACCGTTTGGTGTAATAGGTGTATTAATTGGACTATTCTTGGTAACAATTTTACTTACCTCTTTTGTTACCAATGTTGCTGCAATTGCTATCGCTTTTCCAATAGCTTATTCTTTAAGTCAACTATTAGAATTACCAAGTACTCCTTTCTTTGTAGCAATTGCTTTTGGTGCTTCTGCTGCATTTTTAACTCCTGTGAGTTATCAAACAAATTGGATTGTTTATGGCCCTGGTGGATATAGAACTAAAGATTTCATGAAGATAGGCTTACCTCTAATGGGTATTTATTGTACTATCTGTATTGCCTTTATCATTTTCTATTATGGTTTAATTTAAAAAGATACTTGAGGTAGTATACTTTGTAATTGATGTAGTAATATTCGTTCTCCTTTATACACTTTAATAGTATTGTTGATAATAATAAACCTCAAAAACTTCTCTTGCTCATCATTTTCAAAAAGCAATTGATAAACTCCTTCATCTTCTAAAGCCGATTCAGAAAAGTATTTACCTTGATTGATCGCACATAAATAATACTCGACTCCATCTACCTCTAACTTATTCTCAATATTAGATAAATCATCTGCTAAATGATACATATTAAGGTCGAATAAATAATGTATATTTTGTTCTTTAATCAGGTACATTTTAGACACAGAAGAATAATAGAAAAGGGAACTCTCTTCATCTAAAGCAAACTTTAAACTACTAAATCCATTTTCCCAATCAATCTGTGATATTGAATGAATTTGATAATCATCGCCTTGTAATGTAATCACTCCACGTTGCCTTATATCTTTAATATCTTGATTAAACAATTTAAAATATTGTCTATTTCTTTTAGGTTCTGCGATCTCCTTTTTTGAATATCCTTCGTACTCCCCCTCTAACTCATGTACATCAACGTCTAACTTCTCATGAATAATTACTTTAAGATCGTGGATTTCATGAAGACGCTCCGAAGAAAACTCAAGAATCTGTTTTGAAACTCTTTGTCTTCTGCCTACAATGGCAAAAAAACCATATTTATCTTCACCAGTTTTTTTGATAAAGAATTGTTCAATATCATCTACTTTAAAATCTTCGACATAAGTTATGTCTGGATTAGCATCATGATTACGTACCATTAAAGTCTCTCCAAGTATATAAAATTGGATACTAACCTCTTTATCCCCCAACTTATAAATTTTAAAAAAATCGAAGGCTATTATGCCTATTAGAATAATAGAAACGGCAGGAATTACTAAATACACCAAAGAAAATAATAATAATACCGCCCAAATTCCTAAGTGTATAAAATATAATTTCCTTTTAAAATCTTGACAAATTGAAGGAGCCAAAAATGCTTGAACATTTAAGATCGTCCCCCCTCTTCTTGTTTCTCTAATATTCATTTTGAAATGCTAGTTTACCGTGAGTGATTTCAATATTAATTTTACCGTATTTGCAGATTCTAAGGTAATCGGTTGATGCTAAAAACATAATATGCTCAACATTAACTTCTTCTTTTTCAAAATCTCTTTTAAAAAATTTACCCTTGTCGGAAGTTGCTTTTACAAATGACATATCTTCATACATTAGAGTTAAAGGAATTTCATCTAAATCAATACAATTATTTTTAATATATGGGGCTAGTAATTTTGAAAAATTGATACTCTTTTCAAGGTAATACTGGTCATTTACGACATAAATTTTGACATCGTCTGTTCCATTTGTTGCCCAAAGTGCATGATCAATTCTTCCTTTATTCCATTCATACTGAAATTTTCGTTCTATCAAATACTCCTCTGTATTTAATGTTATTGTTTCTTCTGAGGTATTTATTTCAATAGATTTTTTTGCTGTAAAAAAATCTTTTTGGATTCCCCTTTCATGGTATTCTCCATGAATATAATGATCTTCAATTCCTATAAATTGTTCTATATGTTCTTCTAACCTACGTCCTTCTTCTGATGGTAAGGAGTGCCTACCAAAACAACGTATATCATTATCCTCTTTTGTTCTTAAATAAAGTGTTACAAAAGGCTTCCCAAGTAAAGTTGAACGAGCAATATCTTTCTTTAAATAGAACTGAGCTATTTTACTAATAGGTAATTCTATTGAATGTCCTGATAACATTTTTAATCTAAAGGTATCTTCATCGCAATAAATTGTGGATGATCCATAAAGAAGAAAACATAACCCAATAAATACAGAGGTTAATACTACAGGGGATGCAATCAATAGAAGTATACTTACGTTTATTTTTGCTACTAATAATAATGATGAAAATACAAAAGCAGGTAAAAACACTTTTAGAGAATTATAAAGTATATTTTTAAAATACTTTTGTCCCCAAAAAATTCTTCCTTTTAAATAGGTGTTTGTTATTTCTAGCTTCATTTTTTAGTCAAATTTTAAGATAGTTCAGAAGTATGTCAATCCCAAGTTATAAATTTTTAGAAACATTAAGTCATTCATTACTAATCTTATGCATAACTTGTAGTTTTACTATTCATAAGAAATAACTCCATTGGAAGAACCTATAATAAAATATATAATTTGGTTTTTAGTATGCATATTTTCATCCGTTATCACTGCAATATCTGGTGGGGGTGGCATGTTATCCTTACCTGTTTTGATATCACTCGGTTTACCTGAATATTTATTATTAGGAACCAATAAGGCTGTTTTAACTACAGGAAACTTAACTGCCACTATTAGATATATAAAAAGTGGTATAATTAATTTTGATAAGCTTTTAATCACATCTTGCTTTATTTCATTGTTTGCTGCTATTGGTGGAGCAGAATGTAGTAGATATTTAAATACACAATGGATGTTGTATCTCCTTTTGTTTATTATACTTTCTTTATTCTGTATGGAATTTTTAAAGAAAAGATATCCCAAAAAAGAAGAGAATAAAGCTAAAACTCCACTTCTATTAATATACCTGACAATAATTATGATCGGGTTTTACAATGGTTTTTTTGGCCCTGGAACAGGCGTAATTTCATTCTTTCTATTTTCCTATCTAACTCCCATGAAAGTGATGGAGTCTGTAGCATTTTCTAAAACAATAGCTGTTGTATCTTCCTTAACTGCATTTGCTTATTTCACTTATTTAGGTAGAATTGATTGGATTTATGCCTGTATAGGTATTTTAGGTGCTATTTTAGGAAGTTGGATTGGTGCAGGGATTGCCATGAAAGTGGATAGTAAAAAAGTAAAAATCTTCTTTAATGTTACTCTTTCTGTTTTTTTAATAAAAATTCTATTTGATCTTTTTTATTAGAATACAATTTTAGCATTTAAAGCATCAAGCATTCCTTTTGCCTTCAACAAACATTCTTGATATTCTTTTTCTGCTTCTGAATCTATAGTAATAGCACTTCCTATTTGAAATGATAAATAGTTATCTGTAGCATTGTAAAGAGCACTTCTAATCACAACATTAAAATCAAAATTTCCCTCAGGAGTGATATAACCAATAGCACCAGAATATAAACCTCTTTTAGAGCGTTCGTACATTTCTATTAATGCCATTGCCATTACTTTTGGAGCACCTGTCATGCTTCCCATCGGAAAAGCTTTCTTTATTACTTCAGTAAATGGAATTCCTTCTTTGATTTCTCCTTCAATAGTAGAAATCATCTGAAAAACTGACCTAAAACCGTATATACCAAAAATTTCAGGAACTTTAATAGTACCAGCTTTACATGTTCTCGCTAAATCATTTCTTACAAGATCAACAATCATCATGTTCTCTGCAACCTCTTTTTCATCATTCTGAAGTTGTTCTTTCAGTAATTCATCTTCCTCTGCTGATGCACCTCTTTTTATTGTACCTTTAATAGGTTGAGAAGTTACTTTATTACCTTCTTTCTTCATAAAGCGCTCTGGAGAAGAACACGTTACAAATTTATCTTTTACTCTATGAAAAGCAGAAAAAGGGGCTGGAGATAAATGAGAAAGTCGGAGGTATAAATCAAATGGGTCTACATCTGCCTCATTCGCTAAAAACTCCATACAGATATTTACTTCGTAAACATCACCTTCTACAATATGCTCTTGAATACGTTGTACTGTATCAATATAAGTGGCATGAGAAATTTTTGGAGATACTCTTCCTCCCCACCCATTTGTTGAAGCTACTGGTAGCGGAGTAGTTAAAACTTCTTGATATATTAATTCAATATCATTTTCAGATTGAATCTCAACCTCATTTTCTCCAAAAATAAATAGTGTTTTAGGAATATAAAAAAACGCATCGGGTAGGTCAATACCATCTTGATGATCAGAACATAGTAATTCTACCTCATTCTTGAGATCATACCCCCAATGTCCGAATAACCAAGTATTGTGTTGTTTATGAAACTTCTGAACACTTTCAAAAGAGTAACCATCTTCCATTGGGCATACTTTTTTAGCACCCACAGCAAGTAAGTGACGAAAACCACCCTTTGGATAATCTATATCATGATCGTACAAATAAGTACAGTATTCTTCTTTCTTACCCCAAGCCCAAGCTTTTAAACGAAAAGAAGCTAAATCTTCTAATTGAAAGTGCATTGTTGTTACTTCTTCTATTTCCTCGGTAAACATCACAGTACAAAGTTAATCAAATAATTATGCGATTACTTATAGTTTCTTTCTTAATGCATTCGATCTCCTCGAACATCTAATGTTTTTAATAATTCCGCTTCGAATTTTAGAAATTCCTGCCATCGCGTATCAACTTCTTCTCTTGATTTAAATTTCCTTGCTAAATCAATAAAGGTAACATAATGTCCTGCTTCAGAAATCATCAACTCATAATAAAAATCTTTTAACTCTTTATCATCAAGACCTTTCCAAAGTAATTTAAAACGTTCGCAAGACCTTGCTTCAATCAAAGCACTTACCAACAATTTATCTATTAGTTGATCAATTCTAGAGCCCCCTTTACGAGCAAATTTTACAATTGCATTTACATATTCGTCCTTTCTCATTCTACCTAATGATAAGCCCCGTTTACGTAATTGTTTTACAACTCTCTCAAAGTGTTCCCATTCCTCCGCAACAATTGGCATTAGTGTATCAACCACCTCGTCTAATTCTGGGTAGTTTACTATAATAGACATACTTGCTGTTGCTGCTTTTTGTTCACAATAAGCATGATCTACTAATATTTCTTCAATATTGTTTTCTTCTACCATATTTACCCAACGTGGGTCTGTAGGTAATTTAAGATGAAGCATATGCCCCTGCCCTTTGTATTCTTCAGACATTGTTATTAGAATATGATTACTTGATGATTTTCCGAATGCAAAATTAGATAAATTCACTTTCAATGAATAGTAAATCATTAAATTAAAAATGCTTTTTCTATTTGATTTTCATTCATATCATATTAATTACATTTGTATCTCGACATATTTTTATTACTTTTGGGCATCTAAATTACTTTAGGGGTGTTCGTTAAATCGAACTGAGAAATACCCTCTGAACCTGATGCGGTTAGTACCGACGAAGGGAAAAGTCCATTTCTACCCGTTGTACAATTCTGTGCAACACCCTCCTAAGGTTTATTGATTGTATTGATTTTTTTATTTTCAAAATTATTGAAATGAACATCACTGTAAACAATAAGTCTATCACATTACCAAGTGCTTTTTCTTTAGCACAACTTCTTGACTATATGAACATTTCTGTAGCTAGAGGCACTGTTGCCGTAGCTATTGATGATGAAATTATACCTCAAGACAAATGGGATATTCACGCAATTCTAGAAAACAATAGTATTACAATTGTTGCTCCTGCACAAGGAGGATAATTTATTCGCACATCATTTTTTATAGAGGAACTATTGGGCTATTTTTTAATACTCTCTTATTTCTACACATCTATATTAAAAAGTGCTGTGTATAACATATAAAACAATAGCACACGAGTAAATACTTGTGTCTAAAAACTAATATTCTAACGGCAATATAACTGCCAACAATATCTATACTAATGAAAAAGAAAGACAAAATCCCTAGTCCTGAGGTCATTTCACGTGAGCCATTTACAGGTTCGAAAAAGATTTATGTAGACGGTGAAATTCACAACATCAAAGTAGCGATGCGTGAAATTAGCCAAGACGACACTAATCACAAGTTCTTAAACAAAGTAGAGAAAAACCCTGCTATCACAGTTTATGACACTAGTGGTCCTTACACAGATCCTGATATTGAGATTGACGTAAGAAAAGGTCTGGACAAATTACGTAGAGATTGGATTTTAGATCGTGGAGATGTTGAGGAACTTCCTAAATTATCTTCTGAGTATGGTATCGAGCGTTTAGAAAAATCTGAATTAGATTACCTTCGCTTCGAACACATCAAAAAGCCTTTAAAAGCAAAAAAAGGACAGAATGTTTCTCAAATGCACTACGCACGTAAAGGAATCATTACTCCTGAAATGGAATATATTGCTATTCGTGAAAATCAAAGAATAGAAGAACAAGAAGGGAAATTTGGTACGCAACATCCTGGTCATAGCTATGGAGCCAATACTCCTGTAGGAAAAATTACACCTGAGTTTGTACGTGATGAAGTAGCCAAAGGTCGTGCTGTTATCCCTAACAACATCAACCATCCAGAATCTGAACCAATGATTATTGGTCGTAACTTCTTGGTAAAAATCAATGCTAACATTGGTAACTCTGCTGTTACCTCTTCTATAGAAGAAGAAGTAGAAAAAACAGTATGGGCGTCTCGTTGGGGTGCAGATACAATCATGGATTTATCTACTGGTAAAAATATTCACGAAACGCGTGAGTGGGTGATTCGTAACTCTCCAGTTCCAATTGGTACAGTGCCAATTTACCAAGCATTAGAAAAAGTAAATGGAAAAGCTGAAGATTTAACTTGGGAAATTTTCCGTGATACGTTAATCGAACAAGCTGAGCAAGGTGTTGATTACTTTACAATTCACGCAGGCGTATTGTTACGTTATGTACCAATGACTGCTAAACGTGTTACAGGTATCGTATCTCGTGGTGGTTCTATTATGGCAAAATGGTGCCTTTCTCACCATAAAGAAAACTTCTTATATACGCACTTCGAAGAAATTTGTGAGATCATGAAAGCTTACGACGTTGCCTTCTCTTTAGGTGATGGTCTTCGTCCGGGTTCTATTGCAGATGCAAACGATGAGCCTCAACTTTCTGAGTTACGTACTTTAGGTGAGTTAACTAAGATTGCTTGGAAGCACGATGTTCAAACAATTATTGAAGGTCCTGGTCACGTGCCAATGCACATGATTAAAGAAAATATGGATGCTCAATTACAAGATTGTTACGAAGCTCCTTTCTATACTTTAGGACCACTTACAACTGATATTGCTCCTGGTTACGATCATATTACATCTGCAATTGGTGCTGCTCAAATTGGTTGGTATGGTACTGCAATGCTTTGCTATGTTACTCCAAAAGAGCACTTAGGTTTACCAAACAAAGCAGACGTAAAAGAAGGTGTAATTACTTATAAAATTGCTGCACATGCTGCCGATCTTGCAAAAGGTCACCCAGGTGCACAGTACAGAGATAACGCAATGTCTAAAGCTCGTTTTGAATTCCGTTGGGAAGATCAATTCAACTTATCTTTAGATCCAGATACTGCTCGTGAATACCACGATGAAACACTACCAGCTGAAGGTGCAAAAGTTGCTCACTTCTGCTCTATGTGTGGACCAAACTTCTGTTCTATGAAAATTACGCAAGATGTTCGTGATTTTGCTGCGAAGCAAGAACTAGAAAAAGGGATGGAAGAGAAATCTGCCGAGTTTAAAGAATTAGGTAGCGAAATCTATCACTAAAAATTATGTTGATAGGAATAACAAAAGAAGATTTTTTTACTGATGAAGCACAGTTAATCTGTTTTTGGTTGGACAATGGTATTGACATTATCCACATCAGAAAGCCGAATGCAACAAAAGAAGAAATTTCTACTTTACTAAATGTTATTCCTATCATCTACCATAAAAAACTCACCTTAAACCAACATTTTGATTTAACCTATCAATTTAATGTTGGTGGTATTCATTTTAAAGAGTCGATGCGACAAGCTACTAAATTGAAGAATCTAGAGCAATGGAAAAGTAAAGGACTTCGATTAAGTTCTTCTGTACATCAGATGGATGAAATCCCTCAAATTCCGACCGCATTTGACTACTTATTTTTAAGCCCTGTGTTTGATAGTACTTCCAAAAAGAAGTATAAATCAAACACTATGCTTTTAGAAAGAATGAAAAAGGAACGTTTCGAGTTACATCAAATAGTGGCTTTAGGTGGAATAACCGATAAATCATTATTACAACTAGATAGATCTTCTTTTAAAGGGGCTGCAATTTTAGGATATTTATGGGAGACATCGTTGTCTAACATCAAATTAAAAGCAGAGAAACTACAAACATCATGGAAAACAATCGTCCTTTCGCCTTAACATTAGCTGGTTTTGATCCTTCTGGGGGAGCAGGTGTACTTTCGGATATTAAAACTTTTGAAGCATTAGACGTTCAAGGTTTAGGTATTTGTACAGCACTAACCTATCAAACCGCTGATGAATTTATAGGACTAAATTGGATAAGTGCAGATGTAGTTACAGCACAATTACTGCCTATAATAGAAAAATATCCTATTAGCGTTCTAAAAATTGGTGTGATTGAAAACTTTAAATTAATGTCTGATTGGATAGACTTAATAAAAGGATTCAACCCAATGTGTAAGGTAGTTTTAGATCCTGTTTTAAGTGCAAGTGCTGGGTATGACTTTCATGATGAAAGTACTATCAAAGGACTGGCTAGAGTGATTGAAAAAGTTGACATTATTACTCCTAATTGGAAAGAAATGCAACAACTTTCATCAAATGATCCACTCGAAGAAGCAGAAAATATGAGTAAATCAACTCATGTTCTACTTAAAGGAGGCCATCATCCTACTGAAAAAGGAAATGACTTTTTGATATACAAAGGGCAAATCACTAAAATTATTGGGAGATCAATGCAGGTATTTGATAAACACGGTTCTGGTTGTGTTCTATCTTCTGCTATCGGGAGTTATCTAGCACATGGTAAATCTATTGAAGAAGCCTGTAGGTTAGGCAAAAATTATATTGAAGATTACTTGGCAAGCGACCCGAGTAAATTAGGTCAGCATGTTTTTACATCAAAAAGCCATGATTAGTAAACTACACTATATCTCTACGGAGAAAAAAGATAAAAACCATTTACTTCACATTCAAGAAGCATGTGAAGCTGGTTGCCGATGGATTCAGCTAAGAGCTAAAAATATCGAAACGGAAGAATATATCGCTTTAGCCAAAAAAGCCAAAGTAATTACAGATTTACACAATGCCATTCTTCTAATAAATGACAGACCTGATGTTGCCAAAGCTGTAAATGCAGATGGTGTTCATGTTGGAAAAGAAGACATTTTACCTTCTGAAGCAAGAGCAATTCTTGGAGAAGGAAAAATTGTTGGAGGCACAGCAAATACAATCGAAGATATTCAGCGTTTGTATGAATTTGGAGTAGATTATATTGGTTTAGGACCTTTCCGTTTTACACAAACAAAGAAAAAGCTTAGTCCTATTTTGGGCTTAGAAGGTTATCTATCTTTGTTAGATGAATGTAAAAAAAGAGGCATTGATACACCAATTATTGCAATTGGAGGTATAGAAACAAAAGATGTTGAAAGCATTCTAGCTACAGGTATTTATGGAATTGCAGTATCTGGATTAATTGCCAATGCAGAACATCCTGATAAAGTAGTTTTAGCATTAGAACAAGAACTTCAGCATCAATCTACAATTTAACTTAGGGTTAGATTATTTTAATAAGAAAACGAAAATCCAAATGGATCAATTAACAATAGCAGATAAAACTTTTAACTCACGCCTTTTTACAGGTACTGGCAAATTTATGTCGAATGAGTTAATGGAAAATGCATTAGTAGCATCAAGATCAGAATTGGTAACTGTTGCACTAAAAAGAGTAGATATTGACAACCCTGAAGATGATGTATTAAAACATTTACAGCATCCACAGATAAATTTATTACCAAATACATCTGGAGCAAGAACTGCTAAAGAAGCAGTATTTGCGGCTCAATTAGCAAGAGAAGCTTTAGGTACAAACTGGGTTAAATTAGAAATTCATCCAGATCCAAAGTATTTAATGCCTGACCCAATCGAAACTCTAAAAGCTGCCGAAGAAATGGTAAAGCAAGGCTTTGTAGTATTGCCTTATATACATGCTGACCCTGTTTTATGCAAACGTTTAGAAGAAGTAGGTTGTGCAGCCGTAATGCCTTTAGGTGCTCCAATTGGAAGTAATAAAGGATTAAGAACGTTAGACTTTTTAGAAATAATAATTGAACAAAGTAATGTTCCTGTTGTTGTTGATGCGGGCATTGGAAGCCCTTCTCATGCTGCACATGCAATGGAATTAGGTGCTGATGCTGTATTAGTAAACACTGCTATTGCTGTTGCCGGAGATCCTGTTGCAATGGGAGAAGCATTTGGACAAGCTGTAGAAGCAGGACGAAAAGCTTATTTAGCACAAATTGCTCAACCAAGAATTACTGCAGAAGCGAGTTCGCCATTAACTGGTTTTTTAAATCAATTATAGAGATGTATCAAGATTTATTTTATCAAAATAATTGGAATGAAGTTAAAGCTAGTATCTACGCTAAAACTGCTCAAGATGTAGAGCGTGCTTTAGGTAAACAACGCAGAAATTTAGAAGATTTCAAAGCTTTAATCTCTCCTGCAGCTGCTCCATATTTAGAGCAAATGGCACAGCTTAGTCATCAACTTACAAAAAAGAGGTTCGGAAATACCATTCAGATGTATACACCTATGTATTTATCTAATGAATGTCAGAATATCTGTACTTATTGTGGTTTCTCTTTAGACAATAAAGTAAGAAGAAGGACACTTTCTGATGATGAAATTGTACGTGAAGCCGAAGCTATAAAAGCAATGGGTTATGAACATATTTTGTTGGTAACTGGTGAAGCAAATAAAACTGTAGGTGTTGAATACATCAAGAAAGCAATTAAATTGATGAAGCCGTACTTCTCTCATATATCTATGGAAGTACAGCCAATGGATCAAGATGAATATGAATCTTTAATTGAGGAAGGGTTAAATACGGTACTCGTTTATCAAGAAACTTACCACAAAGAAGATTATAAAAAACATCACCCAAAAGGTAAAAAATCTAACTTTGATTACCGAGTTGACACTCCAGATAGATTAGGAAAAGCTGGAATTCATAAAATTGGTATTGGTGTTTTAATTGGTTTGGAGGATTGGAGAACAGACTCTTTCTTTACGGCGCTTCATTTAGATTATTTAGAAAGAACATATTGGCAAACAAAATATTCAATCTCATTCCCTAGGTTACGCCCCTTTTCTGGTGGTTTAGAACCAAAGGTTGAAATGAATGATAGAGAGTTAGTTCAGCTTATCTGTGCCTATCGTCTTTTTGATGAAGAAGTAGAATTATCACTTTCTACTAGAGAACATCCTATTTTTAGAGATAACATCATTAAATTGGGCATTACTTCGGCAAGTGCAGGTTCAAAAACAAACCCTGGAGGTTATGTAGTAGAACCAGAATCTCTAGAGCAGTTTGAAATTTCTGATGAACGTTCAACAGAAGAGTTTACAGAAATGGTGAAACGCCAAGGTTATGAAGTAGTGTGGAAAGATTGGGATTTAGCACTCCAAGAGTGATAAAATAAAGAGAGAAGAATTACCATTATGTTGACAAAAGAAGAATATAAACGATACGACAGACATATCAGATTAAACGAAATTGGTGTTGAAGGACAAGAAAAATTAAAAGCTGCTACTGTTCTTGTAATTGGTGCAGGAGGATTAGGTTGTCCTGTTTTACAATATCTTGCAGCTGCTGGTATTGGGCACCTTATTATTGTAGATCATGATGTTGTTTCTATTTCTAATCTTCAACGTCAAGTATTGTTTTCAACAAATGATGTTGGTAACTCAAAAGCAGAAGTTATTAAAGAACGACTGTTAGCTCTGAATCCTCATTGTAAAATTACTACAGTACTTAAAAGGTTTGATAAAGAAAATGCTTTAGAACTAGTAGCTAAAGCAGATGTAGTAGTTGATGGAACAGATAATTTTTCATCAAGATATTTAATAAATGACGCCTGTATTATTGAAGATAAACCATTGGTTTCTGCCTCAATTCAGCGTTTTGATGGTCAACTATCTGTTTTTAATTACCAAGGAGGACCAACCTATAGATGTATTTTTCCTAATCCTCCATCAGCAGAAGAAGCTCCTAATTGCAATGAAATTGGGGTTGTTGGTGCAATGGTTGGAATTATGGGAACCATGCAAGCTACCGAAGTTATAAAAATAATTACAGGTGTTGGTAAAGTGTTAAGTGGGGAACTTTTGTTGATAAGTGGTATGGATATGAGTTTTCAGAAACTGAAATTCAAGAAAAATCAAAAAGTTGCCAACATATCAACATTAGGTGAGTATAACTTCGATTTTTGTGAAATCCCCAATCAGGAAGTCGAAATAGATTTTGATACTGTCGAAGAACTTTTAAACACAGATAAATCAGTTACTTTGATTGATGTACGTGAAGAATACGAAAGAGAAATTGATGATATAGGCGGTATCAATATCCCGTTAGCCGAATTAGAAGAACGAATTGATGAAATTCCATCATCCAAAAAAATAATTTTTTACTGCCAATCAGGTAAAAGAAGCCTAAAAGCTATAGAGTTATATCAATCTTTAAATAAAAGTGATGTTAAATTATATAGTCTAAAGGGAGGAATGGAGTTAATTTAATGTGAAACTGATATCTTTGTATTGTCAGATCATAGATTAGTTACTCCAATTTGATGGATATAAAAAGATTACTTACAAAAGTTTTTTATTTTAGGCATAATCCTATTAAAGCAATTTACTATTTAATATATGGGTTAGAAGAGTTTATTATACCTCATAATTTATATAAAAGAAACTTGCCTAGATTACTTAGAAATCTTACAGATAATGAATATATAGAACAAAGGGTTAACTATTATAATAAGGTTGAAAAATATTTTGAACTGTCAAAAAATTCAGTATCTCTAAAAGACTTAAAATTAAGTGAACATTCTAGCTCTTATTATTTTGACCTTACACTAATTACTGATTTTTTTAAAAAGGACAAAAAAATTAATTTTCTTTTTGGTGATATTACGCATATTCCAAGCGAGCCTACAATTGTAAAAAGTAGACCTATTTCTAATCAGAATCAAAATAGTATTTTATTAAAATTGAATAAAATACGACACTTTAATTTCATCTCTGATTGGATTCGTTTTAAGAACAAGAAAAATATGCTTGTTACAAGAGGACAGGTTTTCGCTAACCATGAAAACCGTATTAATCTTCTTGAAAAATATTTTGGACACCCTCTTTGTAATATTGGCAACACAAGAAGTGACCTTAAACCAATTGAAACTCCTTCTGGGAATACATTTCTAGTTGATAAAATGAGTATCGAGAAACAACTAAACTACAAATTCATTTTTTGTTGGGAAGGAAATGATGTTGCAACTAATTTAAAATGGGTAATGTCTTCAAATTCAATAGCCGTAATGCCAACACCAAAATACGAAACTTGGTTTATGGAGGGGACATTAATTCCTGATTTCCATTATATTCATGTAAAAGATGATTATTCTGATTTAATTGAGAAAATTGAATTTTACAGTACGCATATTAAAGAAGCTAATAAAATAATTTCAAATTCTCATAAATTTGTAAATCAGTTTAGAAACCTCAAAAGAGAATTACAAATACAAGCTTTAGTACTCGATAAATTTTTTAGAGAATCACATCAATCTCAAACATTAAAATAACAAATGAAAGTCTCTGGATTCAGTTTTATTAGAAACGCAATAAAATACGATTACCCTGTTGTAGAAGCAATACGATCAATTCTTCCTCTTTGTGATGAAGTTGTAGTCGCTGTAGGTAATTCTGATGATGACACCCTAAATTTAATCCAGAATATCGATCCTAAAATAAGAATTGTTGAAACTGTTTGGGATGATTCATTACTAAATGGGCTTGTTCTTTCAAACGAGACAAATAAAGCTCTAAAAGAAGTAAATAAAGATAGCGATTGGTGTTTCTATATTCAAGGAGACGAAGCACTTCACGAAGATTATATTCCTATTGTTAAAAAAGCAATGGAAGAATATAAAGATCAAGAAAATGTAGACGGGTTGTTATTTAACTATAAACACTTTTATGGATCATTTGATTACATAGCATCTTCAACAAAATGGTATAGAAGAGAAATAAGAATTATAAAAAACAACTCGACTATTTATTCATATGGAGATGCACAAGGTTTTAGAAAAAATGATAATGAAAAACTTAATGTAAAGCATATTGATGCCTATATCTATCATTACGGCTGGGTTCGTCCCCCAGAAAAAATGCAATTAAAATCCAATAGTTTTGAAAAGTTATATCATGGAACAAAGGCTTCAAGTGTAGATATTGACTATTCAAAAATTGACGTATTAACTCTTTTCAATCAAAATCATCCATCAGTTATGAAGGAAAGAATTTCCAATAAAAATTGGAAATTTGACCAAGATATAAGTAAAACAAATTATACTGCAAAAGAACTTTTTAAACAAGCTATCAAAAAAATTACTGGTGGTTATATTCTAGGAGAGTATAAAAATTATAAAATTATAAAATAAACGCTATGAAAGTTAGTGGATTTACATATTTCAGAAATGCGATAGCCTTACAATACCCTTGCATTGCTGCTATCAAATCAGTCCTTTCTATTGTTGATGAAATGATTGTTGTAATTGGAGATTCTAACGATGGGTCTCGAGAAGCAGTAGAAGCTTTAAATGATCCTAAAATCAAAATTATTGATACAGTCTGGGACATGGACTTAAGAATAGGAGGAAAAGTTTTTGCCCAACAATCGAATATTGGTATAGATAATATTAGTAAAGATGCTGACTGGGCATTACACATACAAGCAGACGAAGTTATTCATGAAGATGATCTTCCTAAAATCAAAGAGGCTATGGAAGTAAATTTAAATAATCAAAAAATAGATGGAATTGCTCTTCCTTTCTTACACTTCTATGGTAATTATAATTATTACAGACATACTAGAAGAACACATCCAATTGAAGTGAGATTATTTAAAACTAATAACTTAGTTAGATCCTACAGAGATTCTCAAGGGTTTAGAATTTATAAATCACTAGAGCAATATAATGAAAACCAAAAAAAAGGTTCCAAGTTAAAAGTAAAGCTTATTGACGCCCCTATCTATCATTATTCATTTGTCAGAAATCCGATGGTTATGGCTAAGAAAGGATCTATTTTCAGAAGCTTTTATGATAATGGGACAGAAATAAAAAGGGAAGAAATTGTAAAAATTCCATTCAATTTTAATGAAGTTGATGAACTAACTAAATTTAATGGTACTCATCCAGAAGTGATGTCATCTCATATAAAAAAGATGGACTGGAAATTTGAATATGATCCTTCAAAATCAAATACTAAACTCAAGGATAAATTTCTAAATAAATTAGAGAAAAAAACTGGGCTAAGACCTTTTGATTATAAAAATTATAAAATCGTTAAATAGCTTCATTTTAAATTAGATTCTGCAGATTTATCAATGTTAATCTTTTAACTTTGCACAGTGAAAGAAAATCTAGTAATAACTCCTACATATAACGAGATCGAGAATGTCGAATTAATTATTCGTGCAGTTATGAGTCTCGATACACAATTCGATATGCTTATTGTTGACGATGGCTCTCCTGATGGAACAGGAGCTAAAGTTAAAGAGCTTATGAATAAATTTCCAAATCGTTTATTTCTTGAAGAAAGAGAAGGTAAAAATGGTTTAGGTACAGCATATTTACATGGCTTTAGATGGGCTATTGATAGAGAATATCAGTTTGTTTACGAAATGGATGCTGATTTTTCACATAACCCCAATGATTTAGAAAAACTTTACAAAGCATGTAAAGAAGAGGGGAATGACATGGCTATTGGTTCTAGATATAAATCTGGAGTTAATGTTGTAAATTGGCCAATGGGTAGAGTTCTTATGTCTTACTTTGCAAGTAAGTATGTCCAATTTATTACTGGATTACCAATAAAAGATACCACTGCCGGCTTTAAATGTTATACTAATAAAGTATTACAAACTATACTTAATAAAGATAAAATTCATTTTGTGGGCTATGCTTTTCAAATAGAAATGAAATTTAAAACTTGGATGTATGGTTATAAAATTAAGGAAGTTCCAATTGTTTTTACTGATAGAACTAGAGGAACGTCAAAAATGTCTTCTAGTATTTTTAAAGAAGCATTTTTTGGAGTGATATCCTTAAAGATTAGAAGTTATTTTAGAAAATTTGAAAGATAATTAAATCTTCTAATCACGGGGTATCTATTTTTTATTTCATTAAAATAAAAAAATGAAAATCAATTTCTTGCTCCCTTTCCCTCCGTACAAACTAACTGGAGGAATAAAAATCATGTGTGAATATGCTATCAAAATAGCAGACCAAGGCCATGATGTCTATGTTTATAGTTCTAATTGGACAGAATATATTAATAAAGGAAGTAAATGGATTAAATATTATCGTACAAGACTTTTAAAAAGATATATACCTACTTGGTTAGAAAAAACTGACAATGTTACTTGGATAACTGTACCATCGATTGAAGATAAATATATTAGAAATGCTGACATAGTTATTTCTACTTGGTGGCAAACTGCATTTGATACTCATTTGTTATCAAACAGTAAAGGGAAAAAAATAAATCTAATTCAAGACTATGAAAATTTTGTTGGCCATATTGATTTATTACATAAATCTTATGATTTACCTTACACTAAAAACATTGTTACTTATCAAGAATTAGGTAATCAAATTAGTGAATTTACTTCAAAAAAAAATATTTGTGTACCATATGGGATAAATACAAAAAAGTTTCAAATTAGAATATCCTTAAAAGATCGAAACCCATTCTCAATTTGTATGTTATTCTCTTTACAAAAGAGGAAAAACTCATATATAGGTATAGAGGCTGTTCTAGAATTAAAAAAAAAGTATCCTAAAATTTCTTTTTGCCTTTATAGTTTACATCCAAGACCTAAAAATCTACCTAAATGGATTGATTTTATACATCAACCTAAAGATGTAAGTGAAATATTTAATGCATCTGCTATTTTTTTACAAAATTCCACACAAGAAGGATTACCTTTAAATATATTAGAAGCCCAAGCTTGTGGGTGTGCTATTGTATGCTCTGATATCCAAGGACATAAATCTGTTTGTGAAAACAATATTAATTCTCTTATCTATCCCGTTAATAACAGAGAGCTACTAATTACAAGAATAAGTGAACTAATTGAAAATAAGAATTTAAGAATAAAAATTGGAAATAAGGCATCTGAAGATGTTGCCACACATTATAATTGGGATAATGCTGTGACAAAAATGTTAAAAGAATTTTTAATTTAAAAGTCCATTTATTTCTAACAACTATGACAAAAAAAATAGTATTTAATGTTAATCAATTTTCTTATCGAGGCACTGAAATAGCTTTATTTGATTATGCGTATTATAATGAAAAAATTTTAGGTAATATTTCATATATTATATCAGATAAGACTAAACTGAAGAATAGTCCTCAAGAAAATCAAATATTAAATAAATTTACATCTTCATTTCCAGAAAGAGTTTTTCTTTACGAAACACATGATGAAGCTCAAGATTTTATAGATAAAACTCAATCTGATATTATTTATTTTATTAAATCTGGTAAAAAAGATCATAATTTATTTAAAAATATAAGGAATGTTATTCACGTAGTTTTTGGTTACTATAAACCTTATGGTGATGAATACTTTTATATTTCTGAATATTTAGCACAAAAAAAAGGTAAATTTAGATCTTCATTTGTACCACATATTGTTAACCTACCTGATGTAGATAGTAATTTAAGGACATCATTAAAAATCCCAAAAGATGCCACAGTTGTAGCTCGATACGGCGGATTAAATACCTTTGATATAGACTATGTTCATCAAGCAATCAAAGAGGTTTTAGAAGAACAAGACAATATCTATTTCATATTTGTTAATACACAATTTTTCCACAAACACCCAAGAATAATCTACCTAGACCCTATTTATAAATTAGAAGATAAAGTTGCTTTTATTAATACCTCTGATGCTTATTTACACGCTAGATCTGATGGTGAAACTTTTGGACTCGCAATAGCAGAATTTCATATTAAAGGTAAAAATATCATTACATCAAAAAGTAAAAAGGATAATGCACACTTAGATATTTTGCAAGATGAATGTTATATATACTCTGATAAAGATTCTTGTAAAAATCTTTTACTGCAAACTAAAACATTAAAACCTAAAAACTTTAATGTTTATAAGCAATTTTCTCCACAAATAGTCATGCAATATTTTGACAAAGTCGTAATAAAAGGAGAAAAAAAATTACCTGCTACTAAAAACTTATTCCAAAAAATTTTAAAAAAGATATTTTAATCGATGAGAAAAATATATGATTGTTTCATGTTATTTAATGAGCTTGATTTATTAGAAATAAGACTCAAGTTATACTATGAACATGTAGACCATTTTGTAATTGTAGAATGTAATCAAAGTTTTGTTGGTAAAACTAAAGCATTCGTTTTTGAAGAAAATAAAAATAGGTTTAAAAAATACATTGATAAAATTATTTACATCAAATTAGAAAATGAATTAGTATCAGATAATTTTTGGGATAATGAAGCAACGCACAGAAATGCTATAACAAGAGGGCTAAATGATGCTAATGAAGATGATATTATCTTTATATCTGATTTAGATGAATTTTATGATTTGAAATTATTAGATAGAGAAAAAACTTTTGATCAAGTATATAAAATAGAAATTCCTCACCATAATTATTTTATTAATTATAAAACAAATATAATTTTCAACCTTACTTTTGTAGGTACTCTACAACAAATTAAAAAGACAAACAACACCTTAGATGAAATCCGTAAGAGTGAGGACTTTCGACATATAGTATATAACCCTAAAGAAGACAAATGTGCTCATATGTCATATGTATTTGGTTGGGATATTGATGTATACATCTATAAGTTAAATAGTTTCTCACATCAAGAATACAACAAAAAGCCTTACACTTCCACAAAACATATTAAGCATTGTTTAAAATTTCCAACAGAAATTTTTATGCGTAGTGGTACTTGGATTGAGTATATCTCTCCAGAAGAAACTATGTTTGCAGATTTAATAGATGAATATCCACACCTTTTCCAAAAAGAAACCAACTTTAAACCTAATAATTTTTCAGAATGGATTTTCTATCTTAGAAGAAAATTATATAAATTAACGAGTAAGTTTATTGGTAAAAAATTTCAAGTCTAATTAATTATTATCAATAATTTCTTTCCAAAAGTCGTATTCAAATCTCCACCAAGCATGAACACCCATAGGAAGTTTCTCTTGATTATCATTATATAATTTTTTAGGATACTCATCAAAACCAAAACTCCTTGCTTCCTCTATAGATGGCACCTTAAAGTGTTTCCAACTTTTGCTGACATTTTTCGAGAAAAATATATCCTCATTTTTAATATCTTTAGAAAATGGCTTTAAATTATTTTTCCTAATCCTTAAATAAGCAAAATAAGATTTTACTTGTAAAATAAATGATTTATAATTGTAATTTACACTTTGAAAAAGACTACTATATGTAGTTAAAACATCTTTAAAAGTAGATACTTTTCTTAAAGAAAAACCTCCATTTCCTACTTTCCAATAATCTGGGTTACCGTTACTATCTTTTGTCATTAAAGGTGGTCCAATAAAATCATATCCTTTTGACATCCAGTAATTTAGATTATCTTTAAATATATATACATCAAGTTGACATAACAACATATAATCATATTCCTTAAATACTTCATAAAACTTAGGTAATGTCATTAAACGATTATACGATGGTATACCAGAGAAATAAGATGAATCAAAATATTGGCAGTAAAAGTAAATATTAATAGGTATCTCTTTTATTTCATCAAGGTAAATTTGTATATCTAATTCTTTATAAGTCAATAAACATATATTCCTCTTTGAACATTTTGATATATTATTTTTAAAAGAAATTAATTCATTGATTGACGGTTGTTCTTTATAAATAGGAATAATAACTATACAATTATTCATTTTTTATATTTCGTTTAAGCCATTTTCAGTAATTATATGATTATTTTTTCTAGATTCTTCTAGAATTAAGTCATTTTCAGGTAAAGATGACCTTGAGTTTTCATGATGATATAAATGATAAGCAATACCCCCAAATTTAAAATTGACTCTCTTAACACCATTATTTATTAACCTTACTACAAATTCACTATCTTCTCTACCCCAACCAACAAATCTATTATCAAAGCCATTTACTTTTACTACATCTTCTCTCCAGACACCTAAATTACAAGTTCTTGCACCTTTATCAGTATATGATCGTTTAGAAAAAATTCTAGACAATAATTTAGAATTTAAAGTATTAAATCTATTTTTAATACCCTTCGATATTAATGAAATAGAAAAATTAGTGTTATTCCCTAAAATAGAATTTGTTTTCCTTTCAGATAATAAAACCCGTCCTCCTTGGAGAAAATATCCTTTTCTAGCATTTTGAATATAAGTTTTAATAAAATTCTTATTAAGACACATATCACCATCTATCATAATTATATAATCTCCCTTACATGATGCAAGAGCATTATTTCTAGCTCTTGCAACCCGAAAACCTCGATCTTCTTGCCATTTATGAATAACAGGTATTGGAAATTTATTAACAATATCTGATAGAAAAAGCTTTGTTTCTTCATTAGAACCATCATCAGCTATTATAACCTCGTAAGGTAAAACAGACTGTAACTTAATACTCTCTAATACTATTTTTAAAGCATCAACTCTATTATAAGTTGTTACTAAAATAGAGCATTTTAACGACTTATTCTGTTCCTTTAATTTCGAATATTTATAAAAAACTGTAGAAGAATTATAATAAGAAATCAAAAGACCTTTCCATCCAAATAAAAAGCCTCTTTTTAAAAAGTAACTTTGTATAAAAGTAAAAAGTGTTTTTAAAACAATCATCAATGATGAAATACTCTTTATATTAGCATTTTGCTGAGCAAATAAGGTTGTATAAAGCCTCTGTTTATCTAATAATTCATTAACATTTGAATAAGATTCATGTTTTAATACTCCCTTTAACTTTTTTAAATGATATTTCTTTGTATTTAAAACTTCATGAACCTGAGAATTATAAAAGCTAACATTAGACTTTTTATATAATCTTTTAACCCAGTCGTCACCCCAATTAGCTCCATCGATAATAGTTCCATCATATGCATTTTTACGCTGAACATGATAGACATTTTCAGAATCAAGATCCGCACCTTTAATACTATTGTACAACCTAGAAGTGATTATTTCATCAGAATCAATAGAAAAAACCCAATCATTAGATGCATAAGATGCTGCCAAGTTCTTCAAAGGTCCAAATCCTATAAAAGGAGAATGGAATATTTTGACATTCTTAAAGCTTGATGCTATTTCCAGTGATTTATCTGAAGATCCATTATCTAATATAATTACTTCTTCAAAACCACGTAAAGAATCTAATGTTGCTCTTAATGATTTCTCAGCATCCTTTAAAATCATTACAGCAGATATATTACTAATTTGAGTCATATAATTATCCTATTTAGAATATTCCTGCATTTCTTGTAACCTCTTATACATCCCATTTTCTACAGCCATCAAATCTACATGGGTTCCTTCTTCTACTACTTGACCTTCTTTAATAACTAAAATTTTATCTGCTTCTTGAATAGTAGATAAACGGTGGGCAATTACAAGTACAGTACGGCCTTTCATTAAATGCTGAATTGCATCTTGTACTAATTTTTCAGACTCTGTATCTAAGGCTGATGTTGCTTCGTCAAGAATTAATATATCTGGGTTTTTTAGTATTGCTCTTGCTATACTTAAACGTTGTTTTTGTCCTCCTGATAATTTTGAACCACGATCACCAATTACAGAATTGTATCCCTCCTCCGTTTTTATAATAAACTCATGAGCATTGGCTATTTTAGCCGCTTTCTCTACTTCTTCTAGAGTAGTTTCTGTACCAAAGGCTATGTTATTATATATTGTATCGTTAAATAAAATAGATTCTTGAGTTACAATCCCCATATGTGATCTTAAAGAACTCAATGTATAATCTTTAACATCATGTCCATCAATCTCAATTTTACCAGATCTTGGGTCATAAAATCTAGGGATTAAGTCTGCCAAAGTAGATTTACCTCCTCCAGAAGGACCTACTAAAGCCAACATTTTACCCTTCTCTAATTTAAAGTTGATATCTTTTAATACATCTTTATCTTCATAGCCAAAACTTACACCTTTAAATTCAATGCCTTTATCAAATTTATTCAATGATTTAGCATCTGATTTATCCTTAATTTTTGGTTCTGTATCAAGTAATTCAAAAATACGTTCTGTTGCTGCCATACCTCTCTGAATACTACTTAAGTTACCTGATATTGCTTTTACAGGATTCAATACTTGAGTAAATAATACAAGGTAAGCCATAAACTCTGCGGCAGTTAAAGTTGCATCTTCAGACAATACAATTGTACCACCTAAATACAGTAAAACACCAACAAAGAAAACTCCTAAGACTTCTGACAATGGAGAAGCTAATTCTCTTTTAGATGCAAAATCTCTAAATGCTTTAACATAACCTTGATTATATTTTTCAAAAGATGATGATACATATTTATCAGCATTAAAACCTTTAACTACACGCATACCCACAATCGTTTCATCAAGTACACCTAATAGAGAACCCGATATATCTTGTAAGTTATGTGAAACTTGTTTTAATTTTTTTGCAATCAAACCTATTGATATACCCGACACTGGCAATATCAAAAAGACAAACATTGTCATCTTTGGCGATATATAAATTAATGTTGAGAAAAAGATCACCAACATAATGGGGTCTTTTATAAAAGTAACTAATGCTCCAAATGCATTTTCAGATTCTGTTACATCAGTGGTTGACCTTGCCATGATATCACTTTTTCTAGAATTGGTTAAATAACCAATATCTAATGATAAAACTCTTTGAAAAACACTTGTTCTTAAAGATGCTATGGTTGTTCTTCTATAGTTTTCAGCAAGTCTTCTTTCTATATATCTAAAAATATTGGTAAATAATGATGCTAAAAATGTGAACAAACAAATTAGCATCAAAGCACTTAATTTACCTTTCTCCAACATTAAAATACCAAATTCTTGATAGGCATATTCTTTTATGAAATCCATATTAAAATGAAAATCATTTAATGTTAGTAACTTATCCGGAATTTGAAATGAAGTATCACTATTAAATAAGATATCTAATAATGGAATCATCATTGTAAAATTCAATAAGCTAAATACACTCATAAAAAGTGTAACAAAGAAATACGGAACTAAGAATGATGGTAAATTTCCTGTAAAGGTTAAAAGTCTTTTATATATTTTCATATGCCCTTAGAGCTTTTTTATCAGCCAATAAAATTATAATTTCAACAAATGTAATCATTGAAATTATATTCGTTACTACATAATCACTAGATAATAACATCTATTTCAAAGTCTTTACTATTTTTGATATCTAAATAATAAAAAATATGAATAATCGAATTGCGTTAATTATTGGTAGTACTGGTTTGATAGGTAAAAATATTGTTACGTTGCTTACAGAAAATGAGCAATACGATAAGATTATTTCTATTACTAGAAGACCTTTAGGTATCAGCCACCCTAAACTTTCTGAAGTAATTACAAATTTCGAAAATCTTAATACATTAGAATTATCAACTGATATTGATATTGCTTTTTGTTGCTTAGGCACTACAATGAAACAAGCAGGTTCTAAAGAAGCTTTTTATAAAGTTGACCATACTTTTATTGTTGATTTCTTTAAATTAGCAAAACGTTATAATGTTAAGAATAGCTTGGTGGTATCTTCTATGGGAGCTGACAAACACTCTTTTATATATTATAATAAAGTAAAAGGAGAAACAGAATATGCTTTAATGAACTTAGGTTTACCTGCACTAAATATATTCCAACCTTCGTTATTAATTGGAAATCGTGAGGAATCTCGCTTCGGAGAAGATTTAGGTAAAGTTTTCAATCAGTTTCTTAGCCCTATTATTCCCAAAAAATATAAAGGCATTGAAGGAGTAACTGTTGCAAAAGCAATGATTAAGCAAGCTGATAGTACTCCATCTAAAAAAGTTTCATTTTTCACTTCAGATCAAATACAAGAGTTGGGTAAGTAACGTATTATTTATAACACTAACTCTTCTCTAATTCTATACTTTACTGACTACTATGACTTCTAAACTTCTAATACATAGTGTTTTTTTATCTTTTTGTATTTCACTTTTAAGTATTACAAACGGGTTCGCTCAGCACAAGTCTCCTAATGTAAACCCTGCTACGGATAAACATTGGGCTTTATCTGTTTTTGGAGGAACAAGTAATTATTTTGGGGATTTAACCACAAAGGCATCACCATTTTCTACTAACTCTTCTTTAACTAGTGGAAGTTTTGGCTTTGGTTATGAAAAAAGATTTTCTCATCGTTTTGTTTTAAGAGGTGAATTCTCTTGGTCTAGAATTATAGGTGATGATGCACAAACTGCTGCTATTGGTAGTTTTGAATACGATAGGAACCTATCTTTTAGAAACGATATTTATCAACTTTCTGCACTCGCTCAATTTGATTTAATACCCCATTACGGTCATTATTCAGAAAGGAAACGTATTACACCTTATATCTTAACAGGTTTAACTACATTTCTACATAATCCTAAAGGTAAAACAACTACTCAATATGGTAGTACTTGGGTAGATTTATCTTCATTGGGTACTGAAGGGCAAGGAAAAGAAAACACTAGAAAAAAATATAATAAAGTTGGTATTGCAGTTCCTTTTGGGCTTGGCGTAAATGTAAAAGTAACCAACAGAATGGATATTGGTCTTGAATGGATTACGAGATTTACTTTTACAGATTATTTGGATGATGTAAGTAAAAATTATGCAGGCGATGCATCGTTTGGAAATAACCAATTGGCAGCATCAATGGCAGACCGTTCCCAAGAAAGCATTGCTGTATTAACTGGAGCACCTAGACAAGTGCCTTCATATAAATTTGGACCTGGAGATAAAAGAGGATCTAATAATAAGAGAGATGGATATACCAATTTTTTAATTAAAGTAAGGTATATATTATCTAAAAATGAGGCTCCAAATAAATTATCTTGGCTTCATAAAAACAGTGAACAATACAATACTATAGGTATTCATTCAAATAAATTAGCCAATTCTACTCGAGATATTTCTGAATTTGATAAATATAAAGGTCGATATACGATTCAAAATTTAGCGATAAATACAGAAGGTTCTGAACGTTCTCCAAACTTCTATCACGATGGGTTAATTTATGCTACAGATAGAAATGATAGAAAACATTTTAATAAAGCCACAAGAAAATCATATTATAATTTTTACTACGCACCACTTTCAGACCTTTATAAGAATGAGCAAACTAGACCTGTAAATATTGAAAATGAAACACTAAAAAGGTTTCACCATCATTCTGCCTATCAAATTAATGATACACATATAATTACAACACTGTATTCTTCAGACCTACCAAGTCAGAAAGTAGCACAACATAAACTATTTTCAATTGAAATTTTAGGAGAAAATATTTGGGCTGAAGCGATTGAGCTACCTTTTAATAACGAACATTATTCTATATCAGAACCTACTATAAGTAAAGATGGTACAACAATGTATTTTGTGTCTGATATGAAAGGCGGATATGGTGGTACTGATATCTATGTCAGTTATAGATATAAAGATCAATGGACCTATCCTATTAATCTAGGAGGAGTTATTAATACTTCTGGCGATGAAGTGTCTCCATTTTTACATGATGATGGCACTTTATATTTTGCGTCTAATGGCCATAAAGGAATGGGTGGATTGGATCTTTTTGAAGCTATAAGTAAAGATGATAAAATATTTGCGGTAACAAATTTAGGTAGCCCTATTAATTCACCTTATGATGATTTCGGTTTAATACTTAATAAAGTAAAGAGAGTTGGCTATTTTACTTCAAATAGAGTAGGTGGTAAAGGAGGAAATGATATTTACCAACTTAACGTAAATGAAATTAATGTTTCAAGAATGCTAACTGATGAGCATGAAAACTTATTTGTTGTAGAGGAAATGAAATTAAAAGGAAAAGTGATTTCTAAAGATACTAGAACTGCTTTGCCTAAAATTTTAGTGAGTTTAAAAAACATAGAAACCAATGCTTTAATTACAAAGCGTACCGATAAAAATGGTGTTTTTGAATTTGATGTCTCAAATGAATCAAATTATGAAATATTTCCTTCTGCTTTTGGGTACAAAAGAATGAAACCAACAAAAATTTCTACTGTTGGTGTATTTGGTGTTGATGAAATATCAAAGACACTTCTTATCGCACCGCTTGCTAAAAAAGTAAAACTTTATGGGCAAGTAACCAATAAAGAAACAGGGGAATTATTAAAAAACATTGAACTTGTTTTTATCTCGCCTAATGAAGACGAAAATATTTATGTAAAATCTGATAATGAGGGTAATTACAGTATGGAAATCAACAAAGATAAAAAGTACTTCTTCTTTGTTGAAGAAGATGGATTCCTCCAAAAAAATTATGCAATACCAGATCTCTCAAAATTTAGATCCGTTTCTTCTATGAAATATAACATAAGGCTTGCACCTAAAGAATAAAAAAGAGCCTCTGATTTATTAAAAATCAGAGGCTCTTTTTTATATACAATTTATATTAATAATTCAGCTGCAAATTATCTATTTCTAAAACGCTTCCTACTGCACCGGTAAACGTGTCACCTAAAGCACTAGACGAGAATACAACAAGAATATGGGTAGGAACATCGTTTGGATCGGCCCAATCTACTTCCTCTTCTCCTGGATTTTGATTTAAACCCATGTACGATGGATAACCTGCTGGTAACTCTCCGTATTGCATATCTAAATTTAGAGTAGTCCAACTAGAAATTGTGTCTTTACTTCTATGCCATGCAGTACCAACTCTATACCTTTGTCCATCAACTCTTTTTTGCAAAAGAACATAAATTTCACATTCATCCTCACCTGTTGATGGATTTTGATTCTCAATATATTCTGTTCCTGGAGAATACTTATATTCTAAAGAAATTGAAATAGGTCTACTACCAAATGAAATTCCAAAATGTGTATTAGATCTTGGATTAGAAGCATTTGGTGGCATATCATCAGTAAAATATCCAGTAAATAATGATCCTGCAGCAATATTATAAATAGGTACACTAATACTTTCTAAACGTGCATATTTACCTCCATCTCTATCTACAGGTGTTGTGTTACCTCCGTCTACAAAAGATGCCACAGCTCCTCTATTTGCTGTATCCCAAATTCTTGAAGTTAAAACATCCGACTCAGGAGTAGGAGTTGGGTAAGTATAATTTACTCCTAACCATCTTAAAGTTTGGTCATACCAAGAGTCAAAATTACTATTCTCAATTTGAACTTCTGCTGTTTGTCTAAAAGCCTTTACTTTCCAATTTACTTCTGATCCATCTTCTGCTGTTACAACATAAATAATTGTATCTGCAAAATTAGCTGCTTGTCCAACTTCTGGAAGAACTGTTGATAAAGAAGAAGTTTGAATATTTGTTGTCTTTAAACTATCTAATCCTACTGATTCATTGACAGGAACAGAAATTATTCTTGCTAAAGAATCAATAGTTGAAGTTCCAGATTGTCCCTCTACTTCAAATGCCAAAATTTCAGCTTTCGGAGACAATCCAAAATAATCCCAATCTATACAAGAAGTCATTAAAACTGCTAAGACTCCTAAAGTTATTAATTTAAATATTTTCATAATTATTTCTACAATTTAGAAGTAGTAAGCAACAGCTAATTTGATTTGTAATAGGTTAACTTTAAAATTTAAGTCAAAGTCTGTTCTTTGACTTTCTTCTGTATAATTAGTAGTACTTTGTTGATGATCCATTTCTAAACCTAATAAACCAACTGAAGCTTCAAAAGCAAAACCATCCATAATAAAGGCTGCCAAACCTGGCTGAATACCAATACCTAAGGTTATTCTATCTGTCTTCGTTTTTGTTAGTTCTGAAGCAGTTTCATTTTGTTTTAATGATGATCCAAAACCTAATTGAAGAGATGTCTGATTAAAAATACTAAATCGTCTATTTTTAGATAAAGGGATGTAATTTCTTATAAAAGGGGCTATATAATAACCATGAGAAATAGATCTAAGGTGATTATCTTCGCCATTAGAAGAGTACTTTTCATTTTTATTACTACTACTATAAGAAAATTCAAGACCTGTCATAAAGAAATCCTTCACAAAATAACCTCCTTGAACACCTACTTCAAAATGACCATTATCTTGATAATGTAATTGGCGAATAAACTGATCTTCATTTTCTGCAGAACTAGAGGATAACTGAAGTGTTAGAGATGTATACCACTGTCCTTTATTTTGATTCCTGTTAAAGTCCAAATCTCTTGGATCTACATCCGTCTTTGTCTTTAAACTATCTTGTGCAAAAGATAATGATACTATCATTGACAGTATCAAGGGTAATAATAGTTTGTACATATGTAAATTGAATAAAAGAGAGTGTTATAGAAGAGTAAAATTATTTCTTTTTCTTAGCCCTTGGTGTAGTATACATTGGCCAACATGGAATTCTATATAATAATCTATATTGAAAATTCAATCTTGATCTATCGTCTTTATTAAAGTACCATCCTGGAATATCATTTTTTGTAATTACCGTTGCTGGGAAATCCTTTTTAACGGTATAAGCAAAACCAAAATCAACTGTTAAACCTTTGTATAAAGCTAGCTTTAAACTAACGGTTATTTCATACCAATCAACATTAATATTTTTTTCTGTTAAATGCTTTAAGGTTGCTCCTTCTTCCCAATAACCATTTCCTGTACTATAATAATCTGCAGATTGATCAAAAGTAGAATTTGCATATTTAAAGCCAAATGTAAGTCCACTAGATGTTGATGCTTTTTTCATTACATTATACTCCATACCAAAACGGTAAAAGCTTCCATTACTATTGTAATTAAAGAATTCCGAATTGCTATTAGTACGTGTTCTATCCATTTGTCCGTATTCCATTGTTACATAGAATGCATTTCTTATCATTAAATCACTATACAAAGTATAAGCACTCATGTTTTTATCGAGTGCAGACTGCATTAATGGGCGCATATCTACTCCAAGACGAACAGCGGATAACACAAAAAGTCCTGATCCTTTAGGTTCTCCTTTTTTATTTAAAGGCCAAGGTTCTTCCAAAATAGCAGAAGTATCTTGTGTAATCTCTGAAGATTCTGATGATAAATTTGTTTCTTCTTGAGCAAAAAGAGAGAACTGTATGCTTAAGATTAAGAAACTACATTGTATCAAAAACTTCATATTTTTAATTATATAGTTTGACATTTGGCCAGTCTAAATTCGTATTAATAACTTGACGATCTACCTGCATTTTTTTAAAAATTGAATCATTGGCAAAAGTAAACTCAAGACCTTGATTTCCTCCAGATTCTAATTTTATATCACCTATTCCACTTAAGAAAACACAACCTGTTTCATCATCGCTAATAGTTGTTTTTGCATTGAATACAACTTTCATCTGCTGCTTCGATATATTAACCCCGTCTTCTTTATATTCAAATTCAAAAATAGTCGAATTATCACCCTCAACAGGTAATAGAACAGTACTAAAGTTATCTCCTGATGTATAAATTGGGTTACTTGCTTTTCCTAAAACATGAATAGATTCAAATCTCATTGCTTTTGGTTCTCCTGTATCTTTATTAAAGAAAGACACAATTAGACTTCTACTAGGTGATTTTGTCGATGCATCGCAAACATCTAATAGAAATTGAACATTTTCATTGGCTGTATCTGCAGATACTACTGAATTTACAACAATTACTGAATCAAACAAAGCTCCTTTTACACCAGAATAAGAACTTGTTCCTTCTTTACTAGGATCTCTTGACACTCCTAGACCAACTAATTGTTCATAAGCACCACAATCTGGGCCATTTACTTTTACAGAACTTTCATAGTCTATGTATGTTGTATCAGCCAAACCTTGTGCTATAAAAGAAAAACCAGTCTGACGTGTAGTTATTTTTAAGGGTAATAAATACTTACCATTACTCATTGGAGAAATATCTGCACCACCAATACCTGAAACAGATTCAAAATTAATTGTAGTTAAAGGTTGATCAGGATTATTTTTATCATAAAAAGCTCCAACTGCATACGATGATGGATTTGAATAGGGATCACAATCACGACAAGAAGGAAGAATAAAAAATATAGCTAGAGGTATTAAACATAATAAACCTCGTTTGATTGACAATTTCATAGAACAAATTTAATTACCTATTCTCAATTTAAAAGGATTATTCTCTGTTAGATTCATTTTTATTAAATTATTCCATTTAATATAACATTTGATCAACTACTTAATAAAAAAGTTTAATGAATAAAAACCGCTGTTATTTTCTACTTAATCATAAAAAAAAGCTACTCCCCGAAAGAAGTAGCTTTACCTGATAGCATTTACTATTGATCACCTTAATGGCATCAATTGATAATTTATTTTAAGAACTCATAAATACCGGCAACTCCTTGGCCTCCTCCGACACAAGCTGTTACCATTCCGTATTTCTGGTCTCTTCTACGCATTTCGTTAAATAATTGTACGGATAATTTAGCTCCTGTACAACCTAGCGGATGACCTAATGCAATAGCTCCACCGTTTACATTTACAATACTAGGATCAAGGTCAATATTTTTTAATACTGCTAATGATTGTGCTGCAAATGCTTCGTTTAATTCTACTTGATCAATATCAGAAAGTTTCAAACCCGCTTGTGCTAATGCTCTTGGAATAGCTTCTACAGGACCGATACCCATTATTCTAGGATCTACACCTGCAGATGCATACGATACCATTCTAGCAATTGGTTCAAGTTTTAATTCTTTTACCATTCTTTCAGACATCACCATAACAAAAGCTGCACCATCTGATGTTTGTGAAGAGTTACCAGCAGTTACTTGACCACCTTGTTTAAAGGCTGCTTTTAAACGGCCTAACCCTGCCACGTCAGACTTACGAGGTCCTTCGTCTGTATCAACAACAAATTCTCTTGTTTTCTTACGGTCACCTTCAATATAAGTCTCCTTTACAGTAATGGGAACGATTTCGTCTTTAAACTTACCTTCCTTAATTGCTGCTAAAGCTTTATTATGTGAGTTTACTGCAAATTCATCAGCCTCATCACGGTCAATTCCATAATCTTTGGCTACTTCTTCTGCTGTTAACCCCATATTTAAATAATATTGAGGTGTTTCTGTTGCGATTTTATAGTTCAAACCTGTCTTGTATCCCATCATCGGAACCATAGACATAGATTCTGTTCCTCCTGCAATAATACAATCTGCCATGCCTGCTCTAATTTTAGCAGTAGCCATAGAAATTGTTTCTACACCAGAACCACAATAACGGTTTACTGTTACGCCTGGTACTTTTAAATTATCTGGAGCAAAAGCCAACAATGAAATCATTCTTGCCATTTGCATACCTTGTTCAGCTTCTGGAATAGCACAACCTACAATTAGGTCGTCAATTCTTGTTGGATCTAAAGCTGGAACACTTTGTACTAGATGTTGAATAACATCTGCTGCTAAATCATCAGGACGAGTAAAGCGGAATCCCCCTTTCTTCGACTTGCCGATAGCTGTTCTATATCCTGCTACAATGTAAGCTTCCATTTTTCTTAAAGTTTGGTAGGAGTTTTAATTACCCCTAGCATGTTTGTGTTTTTATGTGATTAATTCTTTTAATAATCTTTTAAAAAAGATTTAGTTTCTTAGTGGCTTTCCTTTAAAGATGATACTTTGGATACGCTCCAATGTCTTCTTTTCTCCAGATAAACTTAAGAATGCTTCACGTTCTAGATCCAATAAATATTGTTCTGATACGTAAGCTGGCGCTGATAAATCTCCGCCATTAATCACATAATTTAATTTACGAGCGATTTTCGCATCGTGTTCAGATGCCCAGTGTGCATATTGCATACCTGCTACACCTGCCTCAAACAATGCCATACCACCACGGCCTTGAACCTTAATATCTCTTCTTTGATTTGCTTGAGCATATCCTAAAGCTGCCATTTCTAACACACGTGTTTTAGCATCTGCAATTACACGTTTTCTGTTTAGTGTTACTTTAGAATGAGCATTCATAAAGCCCATGTCACGCATTTCTTCTGCTGATGTTGCAACTTTTGCGGTTGCAATACTCATAAATGCATCTTGTAAACGGTTATATTCTGGATCTCCAGCACGGAAAGAATCAGACACACGTAATGCCATTTCTTTCGTTCCTCCACCGGCAGGAATTAAACCAACACCTACTTCTACAAGACCCATATAAGTTTCTGCATGAGCCTGAATAGCATCACAATGCATAGATAATTCACATCCACCGCCTAATGCAAGGCCAGAAGTTGCAGCTACAACAGGAATTGATGAGTACCTTACGCGCATCATTGTTTTTTGGAACTGAGCAATCATCATGTTGATTTCATCATATTCCTGATCACAAGCAAACATAAATAGCATTGCTAAATTGGCACCTGCTGAGAAGTTTGCAGATTCGTTACCAATAACAATTCCTTTCCACCCTTGTTCCTCTGCAATAGCAATTGCAGTGTTAACACCTTCAAGGTTTTCACCTCCTAAGGCATTCATTTTTGTATGGAATTCAAGGTTTAATACACCATCTCCGATATCGAATAAAGTAGCACCTGGATTACTCCAAACAACTTTCTCTCCTCTTAATGTTTCTAACATTACTAGAGATTCAGTTCCTGGAACTACTTTGTAAGATTTAGAAGGAATATCATAATAAAGACGTTTACGATCTTCATTTTTGTAGAATGATGTATGACCTGCATCTAGCATTTCATAAACCCAAGCCGCTGGTTTTTCACCTGCTGCTTCCATTTTTTCTACTGTTTCTTTTACTCCTAGAATATCCCAAGTTTCGAAAGGACCTAACTCCCATGCAAAACCTGCAGCTACTGCTTCATCAATTCTGAATAGTTCGTCTGCAATTTCTGGAATACGATTAGAGCAATAACGGAAAATATCAAAGAATGTCTTTCTATAGAATTCTCCTGCCTTATCATCAAAATTTAAAAGAATTGGTAAACGTTCTCTTAAATTATCATTGTCTTTAACAGCCTCAACAGACTTAAATTTAGCTCTTGTTTTAGGGCCATATTCAAAAGTTTCGAGATTTAGTTCAAGAATAACTTTCTTACCTTTCTCATCTTTTGTCTTTTTGTAATACCCTTGTTTTGTTTTATCTCCCCACCACTTACGGTCGTTCAATTCACTTACAATTTTAGGTAATACAAAACGTTCTTTTGATTCGTCTTGAGGAAGCCCTGCATGTAATCCAGCAGAAACCTTAACTGTAGTATCTAAACCAACAACATCCATCGTACGGAAAGTTGCAGATTTTGCTCTACCGATCAAAGGACCAGTTAATTTATCAACTTCTCCAACTGTTAAACCCATTTCTTGAATGGTGTGCATACCCGACATAATTGCATATACACCAATTCTATTGGCAATAAATGCTGGAGTATCTTTACATAAAACAGTTTCTTTTCCTAGGTGAACATCACCATAATGCATTAAGAAGTCAATAACATCTTGGTCTGTACTTGGGCCAGGAATAACTTCTAATAATCTTAGGTAACGTGGAGGGTTGAAAAAGTGTGTACCACAGAAGTGTTTAACAAAGTCATCACTTCTACCTTCACACATAAATTTCATTGGAATTCCGGAAGTATTTGATGTAATCAAAGTACCTGGTTTACGGTATTTCTCTACTTGTTCAAATACAATCTTTTTGATGTCGATGTTTTCTACAACCACTTCTATAACCCAATCTACTTTAGAGATTTTAGGCATATCATCAGTAAAATTACCTGTAGAAATCAAGCGCTCTACTCCTTTTTTGAAAATGGGTGCAGGTTTTGATTTTAATGCTGATTTTAAAGCATCATTTACAATTCTATTACGAACTGATTTAGTTTCAAGCGTTAAACCTTGGGCCGCTTCTTTTTCTGATAATTCGCGAGGTACAATGTCAAGAAGTAAAACTTCGACACCAATGTTCGCAAAGTGACATGCAATTCTAGATCCCATTACTCCGGAACCCAAAACCGCCACTTTCTTGATAGTTCTGTTTTTCATCGGTTTACCGATTTTGTGTTGTTATTGTTATGTGTATTCTAAATTGAATCGAGTCATTAGACTTATAATAAAGTCACTCGTGAAATTACTTAGGAACGTTCTCTTCTGTAATTCCAAAGCTTTTTAAGCGATCACGTATTTCATCAAACATCTGACCTTTCGGATCTTTTATCACCTCATTGATTTTATCAATTACATGAAAAAATACACCTAGCTCATCTGCAGATACTTTTTCTTCTACCCTACGCTGAAAAACTTTTACGGTTTGTTTTGACATTTCACGCTTTGCTTGTCCAAACTCTGTAAGTCGAATTATCACTTTACGTTTATCTGTTTTATCAGCTACACGTTCAATTAATCCTTTTTCTTCAAAGCTTTTAAGCATTCGCGTTAAACTTCTTGCTTCCATTCCCATTAAGGGAGCTATTTTTGTAGCAGGAGTACCATCAACTGGGTCAATATTTAACAATACGAAACCAATTGAATGGGAAATATCAAAATCTGCACCTAATAAGTTATACATTTTAGAAATGCCTAACCAAGTTGCTTTAATACTTAAATCTACCGACTGTTTCTTTTTTTCAGATTTGCGTAATTCTCCCATGCATTCATGATAATTTTGTGATGTGTGTTGTGTGTGTGTTTATCGCTTGGATGAATAGTTGTATACTGAGTCAAAATTCAGAGAATTTAGAATACAGATTAATAACAATTTGTTCATCTCATGATCAAATATAGAAATATTTAGTATGCATGCATAACATTTTTGAAAAAGTTTTAATAAAAATTATTTTTAAAACTTGTATAAATCATAAAAGAACTATCACAATACAGTCTTTTAAAGGATGCTTCAAAACATTTAATTACATTTGTGAGTAGTTTTGTTGTGTGAACAACTTTTAGCATTATCAATCAAAGAATCTTATAGATAAAAGCAGAATGAAAGAACTCGCTTATCTTAATAAATATATACTCAAATATGGTTTTAGGCTTTCATTGGGCGTAATCTTCATGATTATATCCAATATTTTTGCCATTGCCCCTGCACAAGTTGTAAGGTATGCGTTTGACCTTGTAGTAGATACCTTAAAAACACAAACTATTTTACAAGAGAGTGCTTTTTATGATCAATATATTAATGATTTCTTCCAAGTAGTTTTACTATATGGTGGCCTTATTGTATTGATGGCATTTTTAAGAGGTATTTTCCTATTTTTTGTCAGGCAGACAATAATTGTAATGTCACGTTTGATAGAATTTGATTTAAAGAATGATATTTTTGAACACTATCAGAAATTATCACTTAGTTTTTATCGTAAAAACAACACAGGTGATTTAATGGCAAGAATTTCTGAAGATGTTAGTAAAGTAAGAATGTACCTTGGTCCTGCAATTATGTACAGTATCAACATGGTTATTTCTTTTGTGCTTACGATATCATTGATGCTAAGTATTAATGTTAAGCTAACTTTTTGGGCATTGCTACCCTTACCCCTTTTATCAATTAGTATCTATTTTGTGAATAATATCATAAATAAGAAATCTGAACTGATACAACAACAACTTTCAACAATGTCTACATTTGTACAGGAAGCCTTCTCTGGAATTCGAGTTATAAAGGCATTTGTAAGAGAGAAAGAGTCTTTGTCTCAGTTTACTGATACAGCAAATGAATATCAAGATAGACAACTAGAATTAGCAAAGGTAAACTCATTATTTTACCCATTAATGTTATTCTTAATTGGTTTATCAACCATTTTAACTGTTTATGTTGGTGGAATTGAAGTAGGTGAAGGTGCTATTACTCCAGGAGTGATAGCTGAATTTATAATGTATGTAACTCTTTTAACATGGCCTGTTACTTCTTTAGGATGGGTTACAAGTATTGTTCAAAGAGCAGCTGCTTCTCAAAAGCGTATTAATGAATTTCTAAATATTGAACCAGAAATAATATCGCCTACAGAAGAACCTTTTGAAATTAAAGGTGATGTAAAATTTGAAAACGTAACTTTAGTTTACCCAGATTCTGGTATAAAAGCACTAGATCATTTATCTTTTGAAATTAACGCAGGAAAAACTTTAGCTATTCTTGGAACAACAGGTTCCGGAAAAAGTACAATTGCCAATCTTATTGCTAGGCTCTATGATCCAACCGAAGGAAGAATTTTAATTGATGGACATGACCTTAAAAAACTAAACTTACATGATGTTAGGTCACAAATAAATATGGCTCCTCAAGATGTTTTCTTATTTTCTAATACTTTAAAGAATAACATCGCATTTGCTAAAGATGATGCTACTGATGAAGAAATTATCACCGCAACAAAAAATGCTGGTTTGTGGGAAAATATCCAACAAATGGAATATGGTTTAGACACCATTGTTGGAGAAAGAGGCATTACCCTTTCTGGGGGGCAGAAACAACGAACTACTATTGCTAGAGCTATTTTAGGTACTCCTAAAATTCTTGTTTTAGATGATAGTCTTTCTGCTATTGATACAAAAACAGAAAATGCCATTCTTAATAATTTACAAACCGTAATGAAAGGCAGAACATCAATAATTATATCTCACAGGGTCTCTTCGGCCAAATTAGCTGATAAAATTATTGTTATGCACGAAGGCAAAATAATAGAACAAGGATCTCATAATGAACTACTTACTATAGAGGGACATTATAAATCTTTGTTTGACCAACAATCTAAATCATCAAATTAGCAAATATTTAAGAATAAGTTCTTAGATTTGTTACATCTTAACGAATTACCCGTTAACATCAAACAGTAAGTAAACCCATTTTATTAGTGAATATCTCATATACTAATCGTATTTTAGATATAGATAATTGTATTAACAACTACGGTAACGTGACATTAAACGATCAAAATAAAACTCAAGTGATTACAGAAACTGCTTTTAAAGAACTCTTTGATAAATATTATGAGAGTATTAGAAGTTTTGTTTACTATAAACTTGGTGACATGGACCTAGCGGAAGATATCACTCAAGAAACTTATGTGAAATTTTGGGAGTCTAGAAGTAAAGTTATTGTAGATACTGCCAAAACCTATCTATATACTATTGCAAACAATCTTGCTTTAAATCATATTAAGCACGGAAAAGTAGTTTTACAGTTCCAACAAAAAAATAATAAGGTAGATGGTGAGTCTGAAACAAACCCAGAATTTAAAATGGAACTTTCTGAGTTTGAAGAAAAATTAGAAACTACTATAAACACAATACCTGATAAAAGTAGAGACGTTTTCCTTATGAACCGTATTGAAGGTTTAACTTATAACGAGATTAGTTCTCGTTTAGGTATAAGCGTTAAAGCAATAGAAAAAAGAATGAGTAAGGCTTTAAGTATACTCAGAAAAAATCTTGACGTTTCTGTATAACCTCTCCCCTTTTTAAATCAAAGATAAATAGCGATCGATATCATTAGTTTGTTGTCAACAATTTATTAATTTTGGCAGTCAGAGATTTAATAGACCTCTGCTTTCAGTATTTTTATTATAACAAATAAACAAATTACTATGATCAATCTCGTATTATTTGGCCCTCCAGGTGCAGGAAAAGGAACACAATCAGACATGATTAAAGAGAAGTACGAACTTCTTCACCTTTCTACTGGAGATCTTTTACGTGGTGAAATTAAAGCGGGTACTCCACTTGGAATTAAAGCAAAAGAACTTATGGATCAAGGTCAATTAGTTCCAGATGAAGTAGTAATTGGTATGATCGATTCTAAAATCAAAGCAAATAAATCTGGTAACGGTTTTATTTTCGATGGTTTTCCTCGTACAGTTGCTCAGGCTGAAGCTCTTGATCAATTAATGGCAAGCAATGGTATTTCTGTTTCAGGAATGGTTGCTTTAGATGTAGATGAAGAAGAATTAACAAAACGTATTTTAAAGCGTGGCGAAACTTCTGGTCGTACAGATGATAGAAATGAAGATTTAATTCGTGCAAGAGTAAAAGAATACGAAAATAAGACTGCTCCTGTTGCTAATTTCTATGATGCTCAAGGTAAATTAAAATCAATTAGTGGTGTAGGTTCTATCGAAGAAATTTTCGGTAACTTATGTACAGCTGTTGATTCTTTATAATTCGAAAGAAACTTTTAGTAACTTTGCGTTACAAAAGAGGTATTGGTCTCGATCAATACCTTTTTTTTATGTTACAGATTGACTTTATAAAACAATAAATCAACTTATTATCAATGTTTTATTCGATAATATAGCAGATTTGGGTAGATATTGATTACTTATTCCAATCAGTTGTTAATATACACCTATTGAATAGAGTTCTTTCTCTAACTTTGTAATTCGGCTACAATGTGAACCGTGCATAATGCAAATTGTCCTGTGCATTCTCAATCACTTTGAAGTCTATTTAAGCAATTAAGCAGAAAAAATATGGCATCTTCAAATTTTATAGATTACGTAAAAATATTTACACGCTCTGGAGCAGGAGGCGCAGGCGCGGTATCTTTCCGTAGAGAGAAGCACGTACCAAAAGGTGGTCCTGATGGTGGTGATGGTGGCCGTGGTGGTCATATTATCTTAAAAGCAGATAAACAACTTTGGACTTTACTCCATTTAAAATACCGTAAACATATTCACGGTAATAATGGAGTATCTGGTTCTGGTACTGGAAAAAGTGGCTCTGAAGGAGAAGATATTATTCTTCCAGTTCCTTTGGGTACAATTGCAAAAAATGCAGAAACCGGTGAGAAAATTTGTGAGCTTACTGAAGATGGTCAAGAAGTAATTTTAATGAAAGGTGGCCGTGGTGGTTTAGGTAATAAGAACTTTAAAACTTCTACAAACCAAACTCCTAGATACGCACAACCAGGAGAGGATTGCCAAGAAGATTGGGTTATCTTAGAACTTAAAGTATTAGCAGATGTGGGTTTAGTAGGATTTCCAAATGCTGGTAAATCTACTTTACTATCAACATTATCTGCCGCAAAACCAGAAATTGCAGATTATCCGTTTACTACAATGGTACCTAACTTAGGTGTTATATCTTACAGAGATAACCGATCTTTTGTAATGGCCGATATTCCGGGTATTATTGAAGGTGCTGCAGAAGGAAAAGGTTTAGGTATTCGTTTCTTACGTCATATAGAAAGAAACTCTGTATTGCTATTCATGGTTCCTGCTGATAGTGAAGATATTGCTCATGATTATCAGGTACTTGTTAATGAATTGACAAAATACAACCCTGAATTATTAGATAAAAACAGAGTACTAGCCATTACTAAAAGTGATATGCTAGATGATGAATTAGAAGAAATGATTCAAGAAACATTACCAAGTGATGTTCCTTTCGTATTTATCTCTTCTATTATCCAAAAAGGTATTCCTGTTTTAAAAGATATGCTTTGGGAGGCTATTAACGAAGGAGTAGAAGAAGTAGAACCTGACTTTGTTGAAGAAGATTACACTTCTAATATACCTTCTGACTATAATCCTTATCAGGATCGTATAGACTTAGATAATGAGGAAGAGGAAAAGTAATTTTCTTCTTTTCTAAATAATAAACAGCCTCAATAAAATTAATTATTGAGGCTATTTTTATGTAAAGAGGTTTTTCCAAATTGAAGAAACTTCTCATGTGCTATACATATTTTTATTTATGAAATGATGACTTATCGTAAACAATATTTTATCTCAACCAAGATGAAAACATCCAAATTGTTTTCTCTTGTGTACTAATTAATTCTGAAAGTAAAGCTACAGTTCCTTCATCTCCTGCTTCAGCAGCTTTTTCTATTACAACTCTTTCAATTCTTAATAAAGTTGATAAATTATCTACCACTAATTCTACAGACGTTTTATCAGTAGTGATATTCTTACCCTGTTTAATTTCTGCTGTTTCTAAATAATCTGATAATGTATGTAATGGCTGAGCTTCTAATGTTAAAACACGTTCAGCTATTTCATCAACAGTTTCATTGGCAGCAGTATATAGTTCTTCAAATTTTGTATGAAGCTCAAAAAAGTTTCTTCCTTTAATATTCCAATGTAGACCTCTTATGTTTTGATAATATAACTGGAAATTTGCTAACAATGTATTTAAATCAGCAGCTAAGCTAGTTGCAATTTCTTTATCAATTCCGATGATATTTAAAGTTGAAGTATTCATGATTGTAATGTTTTTATTAAGTTTTTACATTTGATTACATTACAAATATGGAAGTTTTAATCCATAGATAAAAATACTTAAAATCTATAATCTTATAAATTATATCTATACTTAGGTAAATAAAAAAGGAAGTCACCTTAAGATAACTTCCTCATTTATTTTATAAAATAAATCTATTAACGATCTATTTTATGCATTTTATCTGGAGTAACAATTGCAAAAATTGATGCATATTCAAATGCTACCTCTTTAAACCTTTGGAATCTTCCTGAAGCACCACTATGCCCTGCTTCCATGTTTGTTTTTAAGAGAATGAAGTTATTACTTGTATTTTCTTGACGAAGCTTAGCTACCCATTTTGTAGGTTCCCAATATTGTACTTGTGAATCATGAAGACCAGAAGTTACTAGTAAATGTGGGTATGCTTCTTTTTTAACTTGATCATATGGTGAATAAGAAAGCATATAATCATAATATTCCTTCTCATTCGGATTTCCCCATTCATCATACTCTCCAGTTGTTAAAGGGATAGTATCATCTAGCATTGTAGTTACAACATCTACAAAAGGAACATCCGCAATAACGTATTTATATAAATCTGGACGAGCATTCATTACTGCTCCCATTAATAATCCTCCGGCACTTCCGCCATTAATCACAAACTTATCTGAAGAGGTATATTTTTGTTCGATTAGATATTCAGAACAAGCAATAAAATCATCGAAAGTATTTTGCTTTTTAAGCATCTTACCATCTTCATACCATGCTCTACCTAAATCTTCTCCTCCTCTAATATGAGCTATTGCAAATGCAAAACCTCTTTCCATTAAACTAATTCGAGATGGACTAAAAGCTACATCATAAGAAATACCATAAGATCCATAACCCGTCATATACATTGGAGCATTTCCATCTAATTGGAAACCTTTTTTATAGACAACTGATATAGGAACTTTCACTCCATCCTTAGCAGTTGCATATAATCTTTTGGCTTCGTAATCCTCCGAATTAAATTTCCCTAAAACCTTTTGTTGTTTTAATAAAACCTTTGATCTATCCGTCATATTATAATCATATTCCGAATAAGGGGTTGTTAGAGAATTATAGCCATATCTTAATATCTCAGAGTCAAAGTCTGGGTTTGTGCCAGTCCATGCACTATATGTTTCTTCACCAAAATCCAAATAATGTTCGCTACCATCTTCCCATTTAATAATACGAATATGGACTAAACCATTACTACGTTCTTCTAATACATAGTATTTTTTAAAGATATCTAACCCTTCTAATAACACATTTGGTCTATGTGCAATTACCTCTTCCCAATTGGCTTTATTGGTAGTATCTGCACTTTCTGCAACACGCATTAAACGGAAGTTTTTCGCTTGCCAATTGGTTACTACATAGAAGTAGCCATCAAAATGAGATACACTATATTCATGTTCTTTTTCTCTTGGAATAAAAGGAACAAATTCTCCTGTTGGATTATCAGCTAATAAGATTCTGGTTTCTGTTGTTAATGTAGAGCCAGCATCAATCATCAAATATTTACGTGATTTTGAACGCCTAACTCCAATCCAATACGTTTCATCTGTTTCTTCATAAACCAATACATCATCTTTCTGATCAGTACCCAAGGTATGACGCCATACTTTATCTGGACGTAATGTTTCTGCATCTTGCGTAGTATAAAAGACTGTTTTTCCATCAGCTGCCCAAACAGCATCACCAGATGTATCTTTTAATATGTCAGTAAGAACCTCTCCGGTTTCAATATTTTTAAATCTAACCGTATAAATTCTTCTACCTACAATATCTTCAGCATATGCCATCATATTGGTATCTTCACCAATCGATAGACCGCCTACTTTATAGTATTTTTTATCTTTTGCCTCAATATTAGCATCAAGAATTACTTGCTCATCTGCTTCTAACGATTCTTTTTTACGGCAGTAAATAGGATATTCTCCACCTTCCTCATACCTAACATAATAATAATACCCTCTAGATTTATAAGGAACACTTTCATCTTTCTCTTGAATTCTTCCTTTAATCTCTTCAAATAAATCTTCTTCAAATGATTTATGCTCCGACATAACATCATCTAAATATTTATTTTCTGCATTTAAGTAATCAATCACATTTTGATTTTCACGATCACGCATCCAATAATAAGGATCGTTACGTGTGTCACCATGCATTTCTAATACCTTTGGCTCTTGAAGAGCAATTGGGGGTTGTATATTTTTATTCATATTAATTTCATCAATAGAGCACAAAAATACATTTCTATTTCCGATTGTTAATGCTAAAACATAATTATTTACATTAAAAATTAGAGTAATTATACAACCCCAAAAATCACCAATGTTCAAAGTGTTAATGGATTTATATTTTTTGTGTTCAATCAGAACAAAACTGTTCGTTTCCGAACTTCTTAATTATATGAAACAACCTAAATTAAAGTCTAAATAATTGATTACCAATATTTTATATTTTATTGGCATTAAGATGGAATGTATATAAGTGTGTCAAATTAATTTATTTTACAACTCTCAATACCAAAAACATTATGAAAAATTTATTCATCTCAGCATTTCTTTTCTTAGCAACAATAGTATCAAGTTTTGCAAATACTTCTGATTTAGAACTTCCTACAGAAGAGAATAGTGCAAAGCTTGTTAAAATGGTAAATAACGCAGCTCCTGATGATTGGAAAACTTTCAAGGATGCAGCACTTTTAACTATTAACTGGCAAGGAGATTTAGAAGTGGCAAAAGGATGGATAGATACAGCTTTATCAATTGAAGAAAATGGTTTAACATTAGAAGTTCTTGGCGACTATTACGTATCTAAAGGTGATGAAATAAAAGCTAGAGATACTTATTTTAAAGCTTTAGAAAATGGTTTTGCATCATTAGATCAAAAAGATATAAATAGACTTCAAAGAAAAATTTTAGTCTATGCTAGAAGATAATTAGTAGAAAGTAATAATAATCCTATTTTATAACTCTGATAAAGCCAAGTAGATTCGTCTGCTTGGCTTTTTCTTTATTTAAAATTTAAGTAAATTGAAGAGCTAATGATTTAAAATACTGCAAACTAACGATTCTCATGCAAGAAAATTTTCTACATTTTATCTGGAAGTTTAAATACTTTCAGCAAACTTCTTTGTCTACTCAAAAGCAAGAAACTTTAACGATTAAGTCTACTGGTCTACATAATCATAATACAGGACCCGATTTTCTTAATGCTTCTATAGCTATAAATGGTATCAATTGGTATGGGCATATAGAAATACATAAAAATGCCTCTGACTGGAAAAAACATAAACATGATGATAACCCTGCCTATAAAAATGTAATTCTACATGTTGTATGGACTTATGATTATGATATTATTAGAGAAGATACCACTGTAGTTCCTACCTTACTTTTAACTCCTTTAGTAGACCATAAATTAATAGAAAAATTTGACAACCTTTTATTAGAAGGTAACACAATTAAGTGCCAACAATTATTAGTTGATGTACCACGAATTAAAAGAATTTCAATGCTCGATAGGGCTTTGTTTGAAAGAGTAGAAAGGAAAGCTTCAAGTATTTTATCATTACTAAAAAACCTTGATAGAAACTGGGAAGAATGTACTTATCAATTACTTGCAGAATATTTTGGTTTTAAGGTAAATAATGATGCATTCAGACGTTTATCCTCATTAATACCTATACGTCTTCTTAAATTACATGCACATATTCCTTTTCAGAATGAAGCTCTTTTATTTGGTGCTTCTGGATTGATAGATTTGAATACTGTTTCTGAAGGATACCCTCAAAAATTAGTAAGGGAATTTAAATTTCTGAGCCATAAATACAGTTTAAAAGGTAAAGAAATGGGGAAAGCAGAATGGAACTACCTAAGATTACGCCCTGCTAACTTCCCAAGTATTAGAATTGCTCAATTAGCTGCAATTGTTACAAACATTCCTCATTTATGCTCCTCATTTTTACATATTAATTCTCCTGATATTTTTTATAGACTTATGAAAATCCCAACATCTTCTTATTGGCATTCTCATTATTTATTCAACAAAGAAACTACTAAGCCAATTTCTAAATATCTAGGGAAAACATCTTTGCAATCTTTATTAATTAATGTGATAATACCTTTGCAATTTGCCTATGGTATAGATAAAGAATTAGAAAGTTATAAGGAAAAAGCTATCTCTTTATTAGATCTGATACCTAAAGAAAATAACAAGATTACAAGGCAATGGACTTCTTTAGGCTTAAAAAACAATTCTTCTTTAGATTCTCAGGCACTAATTGAGCTTTATAATAATTACTGTTCAAAATCAAGATGTCTTGAATGTGGAATAGGACATCATTTGTTAACTAAGAAAAACGAACAAATGAACATCTCATCATAAGTTTGTATATTTGTGATCAACTAATTCAAAATAACAGATTAAACCTATCTACGAATGTCTATAGAATACGATAAAATTGAAAAGGCAGCTTTTATTCTAAAAACAATTGCACATCCGGTTAGATTAAGAATTTTAGAATTACTGGATTGTAATAATAGATTATCTGTAAGCGAAATATGTGATCAGTTAGATTGTGAGCAATCTTTAACCTCTCATCATTTATCTAATATGAAACTTAAAGGAATTTTGACTTCTAAACGTGAGGGAAAGAATATCTATTATTCTTTAAAAGAAAAGGCTGTAATGAATATAATGTCTTGTCTAGAAGAATGTCAGTGTAATATGGGTTAGAGATCCATAGAATAATAAAAGTAAAACCCTCCACCTTTACCGTGTCTGTTAAACGAGTACTCAAATTTTAATACTGAGCTGTAAAAAGTTACTAAATCTAATCCAAAGCCATACCCAACTAAAGGTGTATTTGTAAATTCTGCATTTGAAGGATCAACCTCCGGGAAATAAGAATAACCAGCGTCCAGATATACTTTAAAAAGAATATCTATTGGTACTTGCTTTACATGCTTCGATTTAATAATTGAATCAAATTTAAGTTTAGTAGACAATGCTCGCCATTTCATTTCATTTTTAAGCACACCTACATTCTGCCCTTCAATTACATAGTTATCATATCCTCTTACCATCAAACTACCGTACCCAATAGCTCGCATATTATTATATGGAACTAGCTCTGGAAAACCAATTTTTCCTGCAAAACCACCAAAGTAGAAGAAACGTTTTGTATTCCCTAATGGCAGAAACTTATTGACAGTCCATGCTACATTTACACTATTAATATCATCAAAAACACCTAACCCTATTTTTTCTAAGGAGAATTTTAAATAATATCCATCCAAAGGATAGCTTGTTATATCTCTTTTATCTCTTGTGTATGTATAACTCAGTGTAAAATACTTTAACTCCGTTCGACCATCTAAAAAGAAATCTGGATTTAGCATTGCAACAGTATCTGCTACTTGATCATTAGTAAATTGAAAAGAGAAATTATGATGATCATAGAAGCCATATCTTTTACCAAAATTGATAACGCCATTCCAAGATCTTCTTAAAACTTCGGTATCATTTTCAACCTCAACAAATTTATTTTCTTCTGTTTTGTAAGCTACTGTTGTTTCTTCTAAAAATGTACCTTTAAAAGATAAACTTGTTTTCTGCTTTTTATCGATATAAGGAAAAGAATAACCTACAGTAAATTGACGAGAGAAACCTAACTTTACCAAAAGGTCTAAAGTTTCGTTCCTACCCCTCATGTTCCTCTGCTTAAAATCTAATCCATATTGAATACGTGATAAATCGTGATTTCTGTTATTCCACCATTCATTAAAACTTCTATCTGCTAATTCTAATAATGGCACTGGCCAAGTATACCAGCGTTCCACCATAATAAAATCTATATTAATAACGTCATCGTCTACTTGAGTGACCAATACATCAACACTTTCAAAAAGTTGTGTATTAAATACCTTATTTCTCTCGCTAGTAATATAATTTTCAATATTTTTTTTGGGCACTAAGCTCCCTTCACGAATATCTAATTCGCGGTATATGATTTGTTTCTTAGTTTTTTTATTACCTATTAAATGGATTTCATTTATTGTAACATAGCCAATTGTATCTGTTTTATAACTATTTAACCCTGTGAGTAACAAGTCGTTCTGAGCTTGCGAAGCAATTGGGTTACAAAATAAAAAGACAGAAACAATAGCTTTCAAAACAAATAAAACAATAGATGATCTATATATTTTTATATGGTTTCTATTCACTGAAGCTTGGATGAAAAAATCAAGCAATTAAGTCTATAACTATTATTAGCACTTTTATATAGAAAAAGTATAATAGTCGATTATATTTGTTCTAGAGTTAAGTAACTTACTTAATAACTTTGCAATATAAGTTCAATATTGCTAAGAAATAGTAATATAGTAATTTTAATTTCACTAAAAAAAATACAATTATTATCAGCGGAGAAGCTAAAATAAACGAGATATTTAATTACAAAAGTATTAAACGTATCAGTACAATTGCTTGTATTGTTAGTTGGATTCTTCTACTTATGATTGGAGTAAGGGAGCAATATTTAACGGATTACAATATCCCACATGCACCTTTCCCTTCTTTTGTAAAAGGATTAATTTTAAATGCTTGGATAATTAGCTCTTACTTCCTGATTTGGTTGTTTTTTCAACCCAAAGAACGGGATTTTCAAGGTTTACTATGGCAAATTTTTGTAGTAGCATTACTTTCTACATTAATGTCTATGGGGGTAAACTTATTACTTACTTGGTTACGTGATGAACTACAGTACAACCTTCCCTTTCTTTATGCTATATTTTTCCATATTGAGTTTACTTTACTTATGACATTGCTAATAAGCACATTTGTCATTTGGAAAAAGTTAATTCTGTTTGAGCAAACAAAATTTACACATTATACTTGGAATGCATTCGAGATATTTCTTGGTATCACAATGCTTGCTCACTTCTTTAGAATAGGTACAATTGATGTCTATTTTAAAATTCCTATTGCATTTCTAATTGTATGGATTCTTATTATCTCTGTTAACGTTAGATGGGTACCACATTTAAACTTTCAACAAAAAGTACAAGGAATTTTTAAGCTTGCATTTATTATGCTTGCGCTGAGTTACTTTGTTGCAAGTTTTCAGTTTTACTTTTATGAACAATCTCTTATTTCAGACGATTTAATAAAGAACTTATTCCCTGGTACATTATTTATTTTTGTATTTGTATATGCAGCCTCGTCTGCTTTATTCATGCTCTTTAGTTTACCTACATCTTCTGTTTTCGAGAAGAAAGAACAAGAAATAAGTAGTTTTAGAGATTTAAGTTTAGCTGTTAGAGATGGAAAAAAAGACACTGATGTATACAAAGTACTTCTTGATAGTTCTTTAAAAAGTATACAAGCAGATGCAGGATGGATTATTGATGAAAATTATAATGTTAAGACTTTTTATGGTGTTAGCAAACAAGATATTTTAATTGTAAATCAAGATTTAAAAGATGCAAACTATCAAGGTTCAGCGCCTTTAAAATTGAATTTCCAACCTTATTTCAGAAAAGAATCTGTCAACAGAAATTATAGATCTATTTTAGCTACGCCTATTATAGTAGATCAATCTGTGAGTGGTTCTTTAATTCTTGTGAAAAATTTACAAAACTCTATTGATTCTGTTATGCAATCTACCGTAGGCACCTATGTAGCCCAAGCTGGAATTGCACTTTTCAACCTCGATTTATTATCAAATGCTGTAAAAAATGAGGTCTACAAAAACAGTATGCAAATTGCAAAACAAACGCAAGAAGCATTAATGCCGAAGAGTTTAGAAATTAATGAAAATATTGAAGTGTATGTAACTTGGGAACCTGCAATTGTTGTTGGAGGAGATTATTATGACATGCACAGAATTAATGATCAAGAAGTAAGCTTTATTATTGCAGATGTATCTGGTAAAGGACCTAAAGCTGCTTTTAATATGGCACAAATGAAGGGTATTTATCATTCTTTAGCTAGAGAAGATGGTATTAAGCCAGATGAGTTTTTTACAAGAGCTAATGCAGCCTTAACAGGGTGTATTCAGAGAGATACTTTTATTACTGCTACCTATTTACATGTAAATACAGAAGAAAAGAAAGTTGATTATGCTAGAGCTGGTCACTGCCCTACTTTGTATTATAGTGTAGAAAAAGAAGAAGCTACATTCTTAGATAACCGAGGCTTAGGCTTAGGTATTGTAAGAAATAACTCTTATAAAAAGTTTATTCATAACCACGAAATCCAATATAAAGAAGGTGACCTTTTAGTTCTTTATACTGATGGTATTACTGAAGCTAGAAGTAAAAATAAGGTTGATGAATATGGTTATGATATGATGAAAGAGATTTTAGAACAAAATCATGAACTTCCTCTTAAAGAGATTGCCAATAAAATTTTAGTGGATATCTATGATTTTATGGGGAAAAAAGCCATGGATGATGATTTCACCTTACTACTAATTCGACTTTAAAAACACCTAAGAATAATTATCTTTAATTAGATATATAAATCCTAATTTAACACTCACCTTTTTTTAATTAACCTAATGAAAAATTTTATTACGGGATTATTAATCCTACTATGCTCTGGTATATCATATTCTCAAGAATCTTATCAGCTGTCAAGTCATATTCTTGATGTTACAAAAGGAGCTCCTGCTCAAAATGTAAAAATTAAGCTCGAAAAATTAAAGAGTGACAAATCTTGGGTAAGTATTGATCAAAAAGTAACAGATGAAAATGGAAGAATAAAGGACTTCCTAAAAAGTACTGATAAAACAAATCACAAAGGAATCTACAAACTCACTTACTTTGTTAGTCCTTATTTTAAAAAACAAGGAATCGAATCATTCTATCCTTTTATTGAAGTTGTTTTTGAAATAAAAGACGACAAACATTATCATGTTCCTATCACTTTATCTGCCTTTGGTTATTCAACCTACAGAGGCAACTAAATTTATCTTCTAAAGAAGATTAAAGTCTACTCTTTATTTAAGCTAAATAGTTCATTTTTTATGTACTTTTGTTCCATAAAATTGAATTATGACAAATCAAACTAATAATCAGCCCCTTAAATTTTTACGCCCAGATCTTTTTAAAGTTGGTGCTATTGCTGGGGTTATGGCAGCATTTGTATGTGCCGCCTATATATTACTTCTACATCAGATAGGAGAAAATTCTTTTGGTAGGTGGAAAAATGTCTACTTCCCTCTTTATGGGTTTTTCTTTGCAGGAGCAATGAGCTACTTCAGATTAAAACTGAACAATGGAAGAATGCAAGCTCCACAAGGAATTTTGATAGGAATTACTTTAAATACGGTGGGTTCTGCTACATACGGTTTTTTACTGTATATTATACTAAGTACAAAAGAACTTGGTAAAGCGATTATTACTAGGCATGCTGCAGATTTAAAAATCTTAATGCTAGAAGGTAAAGAGATTTTTATTGAGCAACTTGGTGAAACAGAATTTAATAAACAGGTTGCTGAGCTCGATAACTTAACGCCTAGTATATTAGCAATAGATCAAGCAATAGGAATGCTATTTTTAGGTATTTTCCTTACTTTCTTATTTATGCTCATCATCAAAAAGAAATAAAGTATATGTCATCAATTTCAGAAAACTTAGCCACTTTCAATAAGGAATTAGAAGGAACGGCGTGTCATTTATGTGCAGTTAGCAAAACCAAACCTATTGAGATGCTTCAAGAGGCTTACGATGCTGGACAAAGAATACTAGGTGAGAACAAAGTTCAAGAACTTGTTGATAAGAATGAAGTGCTTCCTAATGATATTCAATGGCATATGATTGGGCATTTACAAAGAAATAAAGTAAAATATATTGCTCCATTCATTTCATTAATTCATTCTATTGATAGTCCAAGACTACTAAACGAAGTACAAAAAAGGGCTGTTCAAAATGACAGAGTAATCAATTGTTTACTCCAAATTTATATTGCCAACGAAGAAACTAAGTTTGGCTTTTCTAAAGATGAAGTAATTGATTTCTTAAAATCTGATACTTTCAAAGCCATGAAAAACATCAAGATAGTTGGTGTAATGGGAATGGCAACTAATACTACAAATAAAGAACAGGTCCGTAAAGAATTTGCATCACTTAAAGTGTTATTTGATGACCTTAAAAATCAGTTTAATACTTTAGAAAATGTCGATTTAAAAGAGATATCAATGGGTATGTCTGGTGATTATAAAATTGCAATTGAAGAAGGGAGTACAATGGTTCGTGTGGGTAGTGCTATTTTTGGTGCTCGAAACTATGGAAATGTGTAACTATCTAATTCAATTATCGTTTAAATCATCTATAAACAAAATTAGATCTTAACTAAATACAAATATGCGCGAACAAAATTATTCATATAGCAGAAGACACTCTGAAAAAGAAATTGAAGACGTACAAAGTTCTTTTATGGCTAAAGTATATGGATGGATGAGTGCTGGTTTATTAATCACAGCGCTAACATCTATGTTTATAGCAAATACTTACGAACTTGTTCAAATGGTAGCAAGTGCAAGATGGGTATTAATTATTGCTCAATTAGGGCTTGTATTTGCCATTAGCGGTGCTATAAATAAATTATCGAGTACTACAGCTACTCTACTTTTCTTATTATACTCTGCTTTAACAGGAGCAACATTATCTAGTATATTTTATGTATATGATATTAATGCAATTGTTAGTACGTTCTTTGTAACTGCAGGTACTTTTATAGGAATGAGTATTTATGGCATGACTACTAAAAAAGACCTTTCTGCAATGGGAAGTTTACTAATTATGGCCTTATTTGGCTTAATTTTAACTTCTGTAGTTAATATTTTTATTGGAAGCTCTATGATATACTGGGCATCATCTGCAATAGGAGTATTAATCTTTGTAGGGTTAATTGCTTATGATACTCAAAAAATTAAAGAACTTGGATACCAATCTTTAGATGGCGAATCTACTAGAAAAATGGCTATTCTAGGTGCTTTAAGCTTATACTTAGACTTTATAAATCTTTTCTTATACCTACTTCGTTTCTTTGGCGGAGGACGTAGAGACTAATTAGAAAAGATGAAAAAATTTAAGGGATGGATGACATTATATAGTCATCCATCCCTTTTTTTATAACGAAGCATATATAACTTTTATATTTGGCTGTAAAACAGGATCAAAAACAGCTTTTAGCTTTTTATCCTCTGTAATATAAATATGCAGATTATTTAAACTTGATGTACCTGGTGTTATTGTATATGGATATTCTGATGATGCACCCGTATCTTTTACATGTTGCCCTTGTAAATTCCATGTGAAATCCACTATTTCAGTAGATAATACTAATCTAACAGTTACTAAGGTATCGCTACTACTTGTTATTGATATATAACTACTCCCTAACTCATCTGCTGAAAGAGAAGCTACTTCTGATGCTCCTTCTAACCCAAAACCTGATATGATATACTGCCCCTCAACATACTGACTAGTATTAATTGACACATCATCAGTATTTTCAAAACAAGATGTTAATAAAAAAGGAAGTATAAAAATAGATAAATAGTTAATCATTAGGTTTTTCATAGTAGATAATATTATATGTAATTAGGTACAGGTTATTTACACGTATTAAGTCTATTTTTTGATTTGCACTATTTAGCTACAGATGTAATAGAATTACAGCTAACAAATATATAAAACATTAATTATTCAATTTATTAGAAAAATAATCATTCATTTAAAAGGAAAAATCAAGTACTATAATCAATGATAAAGTTATTTTTAAGCTTAATATTTCAAATTTTATCTGTTGATTACCATATATTTACGATGTGATTTTTAGGATAAAAACATAATAAACTTTGAAAAGTATAGACCTTAATGCAGACTTAGGAGAAGGTTTTCCTTACGATGAACGACTGCTAAAGCTAGTGTCCTCTTGCAATATTGCTTGTGGCGGGCATGCAGGTGATGAAAGTAGCATGGCGAGTACTATATCGCTCGCTAAAAAATATAATGTTACTATTGGTGCACACCCATCTTACCCTGATAAAGGAAATTTTGGTAGAAAAATGATGGAAATTTCATCAACTCACCTCATTACTTCTTTAACAGCTCAAATAAACCAGTTACTTACTATTGGGATAGCAAATAACGCTACAATACATTATATAAAACCTCATGGAGCATTATATAATAAAGCTATGAATGATAAAAAAACTGCAACTTCTATCATTACATCTGTTAAAGAAATAAATAAAAACCTAGCTATTATGGGTATGCCAAATTCAGAACTAGAACAGCTTTGTAGTAAAGAAAATATTCCATTTATTAAAGAAGGTTTTGCAGATAGAAGATATACAAAAGAAGGGTTACTTGTATCACGTAATAAACCAAATGCAGTTCTTCATAAAAATGAAGACGTTTGGAATCAAGTAGTTAAAATGATTCAACATCAAGAAATTGATAGTGAAGAAGGGGTGCCTGTATCAATAATAACGGATAGTATTTGTTTTCATGGAGATACACCTGAAGCTCTAACTTTACTTCAATTTGTATCGAAAAAACTGAACGAACATTCCATAGAAATCACATCATTCTAATGAAAATAAATCCTTATAGTGAAAGAGGTCTTATTATTCAATTTGAAGATATCATCACTCTTTCAACTCATCAGAAAGTAAAACAATATTACAAAGCAATCGTACATTCAGAGGTTAAAGGAGTACTTTCTATAATCCCTGCCTACAACTCAATCACTATTATTTTTGACTTATCAATCATTAATTTTAATGTTTTAAAAGATAAAATTGAAAACCTTCTTTTGGATACAAGTGAAACAATAGATCAAAAAGTAATTGAAATACCAGTTTGCTATGCTCCCTCATTAGGATTAGATATTGAAGAAGTTGCGACATTAAAAGGAATGACGCAAGAAGATATAATTGAATTACACTCTCAAACTTTATATACAGTGTACATGTTAGGGTTCTCTCCTGGTTTTATGTACTTAGGAGGGTTAGCCCCTCAATTATTTACACCAAGAAAACAGACACCAAGACTACAAATTAAAGCGGGAGCAGTTGGGTTAGCTGATCAACAAACGGGTATTTACCCATCAGCAACTCCAGGTGGTTGGCAAATTATAGGACAAACTCCATTATCCATATTTAAAGTAAATGAGAAGCCCTTAGTTCAAATGGGAGATCAAATTAAATTCACTCCTATTGATCTTGAAACCTATAACCAAATGATTGTATGAGTTTTGAAATTATAAAAGGTGGATTTCTTACAACTATTCAAGATAGCGGAAGGTATGGAGTGCAAGATCAAGGAATTCCAGTTTCAGGATTTATGGATGAATCATCTGCACAGATTGCTAATTCTCTATTAGGTAACCCTATTAATTCTGCTGTTTTAGAATGCTGTATGATTGGTTGTACAATAAAAGCACATACTGAGTTTTCTATCGCTTTCTTTGGTGCCCACATGGAATTAAAACTTAATAATCATATAGTCTCTCAAGGAAAAATAATCACACTTACTACAGATGATATATTAAGTATAGGTTTCGCAAAGCAAGGAATGTATGGTTATTTGGCTATCAGTGGCTCAATTGATATACCGAAAATCTACAATAGTAAATCTACATATCTACCTTCTCAGTTTGGAGGTTATAAAGGACGTAAATTAGAAAAAGGAGATATTATTTCGCTCTCTAATCTTAAAATTCTCCCAAATAGTTTCAGTGTAGTAAAACAACAAGTTTTTACCAATTTTATGACGTTAGAAGTAATGCGTGGACCAGAATGGAATGATCTTCCGGTTGAATCTCAACAAAAACTTCTCTCTTCAACTTACACAATAGGAAAAGATATTAGCCGAATTGGCTACCGTATAGAAGGGAAACCAATTCCTTTAGGCGAAAAAAAAGAAATAATTTCTTCTGGAATGTTAAAAGGAACAATACAAATAACTAGTGCTGGTATTCCAATAATTATGATGGCAGACTCACCAACATCAGGAGGGTATTTGAGAGTATTGAACCTGACCGCAAGAGCTTGTGATCAATTGGCTCAATTACAGCCAAACTACCGTATAACATTTCAATTTTTGACTAAAAAATAAGGAGTACAATTCCGTAGAATTATACTCCTTAAAAAAGATCTATTTATAATGATTTTCAAGAACTAAAAATTAATATTTCACTAATTTCAATTCTAAGATTATCATTATTAACCCATAAATGGGTACTTATAATCTGTTGGCGAAACAAATGTTTCTTTCAACGTTCTTGGAGCAACCCAACGTAACAAGTTCAATGCAGAACCCGCTTTATCGTTTGTTCCAGAAGCTCTAGATCCACCAAATGGTTGTTGTCCTACAACTGCACCTGTTGGCTTATCATTGATATAGAAGTTACCAGCAGCATTTTCTAATCTCTTTGTCGCTAATTCGATTGCATAACGATCTTGAGAGAAGATAGCACCTGTTAAAGCGTACGTAGAAGTATTATCTACTAAATACATCGCTTCGTCAAAGTACTCTGCATCATAAACATAAATTGTTACAATTGGTCCAAAGATCTCTTCTACCATAGATTCGTAGTTAGGATCTTGAGTAACGATAACTGTAGGCTCAACAAAGTAACCTGTAGATTTATCGTATCCACCACCAGCAACAATTTCACACATATCAGAAGCATTTGCTCTATCAATGTATCCTGCACATTTATCAAATGATTTCTCGTTGATAACTGCAGTAAAGAAGTTTTTAAAATCATCTGGCGATCCCATATGATTCTTAATGATATCTTCAACATCAGCTTGAACATATCCTTTTACTTCTTCCCAAAGGTTACTTGGCACGTAAACTCTAGAAGCTGCAGAACATTTTTGTCCTTGGAATTCAAATGCTCCACGAACAATTCCTGTTGCTAGTTCTTTTGCCTTAGCAGATTTGTGTGCTAAAATAAAATCTTTACCACCAGTCTCTCCTACAATTCTAGGGTAAGAATTATAGTTAGCAATATTATTACCGATTGTAGACCAAAGGTGTTGGAATACTCCAGTAGAACCTGTAAAGTGAAGGCCTGCAAATTCTTTATGATTAAAAATTATATCTCCAGCATCTGGTCCATCAACATAAACTAAGTTGATTACACCATCAGGAACACCTGCTTCTTTAAACACTTCCATCAATACATTTGCTGAGTAAATTTGATCGTGAGAAGGTTTCCAAACGATTGTATTACCCATCATAGCCGGAGCAGTTGGTAAGTTACCTGCAATAGCTGTAAAGTTGAATGGTGTTAACGCAAATATAAATCCTTCTAAAGGACGGTATTCTAATCTATTCCACATTCCTGGTCCAGACTGAGGTTGATCTTGATAGATCTCAGTCATGAACTGAACATTAAATCTTAAAAAGTCGATCAATTCACAAGCTGAATCAATTTCTGCTTGATGTGCTGTTTTAGACTGACCGATTAAAGTAGCTGCATTAATTTTTGCTCTGTAAGGACCTGCTAATAAATCTGCAGCCTTTAAGAAAATTGACGCACGGTGTTCCCAAGCTAAATCTGCCCATGCTTCTCTTGCACCTAGAGCAGCATTTATTGCTTGCGTCACATGATCTTTATCCCCTTGGTGATATTCACCAACAACATTTTGGTGATTATGCGGAGAAACACATGTACCTAAATTATTTGTTCTTACTTCTTCAGCACCGATATACATTGGGATATCAATTTTCTGAGAAGACATTTCTGCCACTTTAGCCGCTAATTCTGCACGTTCAGGAGTTCCTGGTGCATAACTTTTAATGGGCTCGTTGACAGCGGTAGGTACGCTGAAAAATCCTTTTGCCATGAGTTAAAATTTATGATATGTGAATACTAATATTTAGTATGCGGTCGTATGTGTAAAACCGTCACTGTGTTAAGTTTCACAAATGTAGGTATTGGTAACCGATTATTAATAACTAGTATCAAAATTATAAGATTTCTTATGTAAAAATCCGAGAATAAATGATTTAAAACATTAAATCTAGTTCATGGTTTGAAAGGTGTATAGTATCTTTAAATATATTAAGTTATTTTTCTACTTAATTTTACTTCTACAAGAAGTTCGAAATCATTTATTTCTTTAGTTTGGAAATAGATATTAAGGTGGTTTATTTAACCTTAATTTTCATTAGTCGTTATTCATTCAACACACATCAGTGCATACAACTTTGGATCAACATTCAGAAGCATATATAGAAGAAGAAATTGCTATTTACGGAGCAAGAGAAAATAATCTTAAAAACTTTGATTTAAAATTCCCAAGAAATAGTCTAGTAGTAATTACTGGTGTTTCTGGAAGTGGTAAATCGTCTTTAGCATTCGATACCATTTATGCAGAAGGCCAAAGAAGATACATGGAAAGTTTTTCTGCCTATGCACGTTCTTTTATTGGCAATATGGAACGTCCTGATGTAGATAAAATAGAAGGCTTAAGTCCTGTTATTTCTATTGAACAAAAAACTACATCAAGAAACCCAAGGTCTACAGTAGGTACAACTACAGAGATTTATGATTTCTTACGTTTGCTATATGCTCGTACTGCTGATGCTTTTTCTTACATAACAGGAGAAAAAATGATCAAGCAGACTGAAGATCAAATTATTGAATGGATAATGGAACACTATGATGGTCAGAAAATGATTATTCTAGCTCCTGTTATCAAAGGTCGAAAAGGACATTATAGAGAATTATTCGTTCAACTTAGAAAGCAAGGTTACAGTAAAGTACGTATCGATGGAGAAATCACAGACCTTGTTCCAAAGATGCAAGTTGATCGATACAAAACACACGATATAGAAGTTGTTATTGATAGAGTTAAGGTGGAAGATAAAGATGTCTTCAGAATTAATCAATCTATTAAAACAGCAATGAAAGAGGGTAAAGGAATTATTCTTACTGTATTTCCTGATGCCCCTAAAAAAGAACAAGTCAAATTCTTTTCTAAGTTTTTAATGGATCCCAAATCTGGTATCTCTTATGATGAACCTGCTCCAAATATTTTCTCATTCAACTCTCCTTACGGTGCCTGTAAAACATGTAATGGCTTAGGAGAAATTGAGGAAATTACTCAAAAAGCAGTTATACCAGACCCTTCTAAAAGCATTTTTGCCGGTGGTATTATTCCATTAGGTGAGTATAGAGATATTTATATCTTTAAAATGATAGAACAACACCTTAAACAAAGAGGTTTTACACTATCAACACCAATTTCTGAATTAAGTCAAGAAGCTATAGAAGTAGTTTTATATGGTTCTGATGAAGAAATTGAGGTATTAAACGCGAAAGACTCTAAATACAATACACCATGGATAACACAATTTGAAGGTGTTATCCCATTCCTCAAAAGACATGCAAAAAGTAGCTCAGAAAAGGTGAAAAATTGGGCTGAGGAATATACGATTATAAAAAAATGTCCTACTTGTGATGGGGCACGTCTAAAGAAAGAATCACTTCATTTTAAAATTGCCGGTAAAAATATTGCTCAGCTTGCCGAAATGGATATTCAAACTTTCGGTGACTATATGGATACTATTGATGATAAACTTACTGAACGCCAAAGAACAATTGGTACAGAGATTATTAAAGAACTTAAGAAAAGAACTAGTTTTTTAATTAATGTAGGTTTAGAGTACCTCACACTTAACCGTTCATTAAAAACACTTTCTGGCGGAGAAGCTCAACGTATTCGTTTGGCAACACAAATAGGTACTCAACTTGTAGGTGTTCTTTATATTTTAGATGAACCTAGTATTGGTTTACATCAAAGAGATAATATAAAGCTGATTAAATCCTTACAAGATTTAAGAGATCTTGGGAATTCAGTTATTGTAGTAGAGCACGATAAAGACATGATGCTTGCTTCGGATTATATTCTTGATATCGGTCCTAAAGCGGGGCTCTATGGTGGTAATGTAGTTGCGGCAGGAACACCGTCTGATTTCCTAAAACAACGTAGTACTACTGCTGATTTTTTAAGTGATATCGTAAAAATTGAAATACCTAAAAAGAGACGTGAAGGTAATGGGCATACCATCACTTTAAAAGGTGCTAATGGGAATAACCTTAGAAACGTTTCTGTAGATTTCCCTTTAGGTAAAATGATTTGTATTACTGGTGTTTCAGGTTCAGGAAAATCGACTTTAATTCATGATACTTTATATCCAATATTAAATCAAAAGATATATCGATCTAAGAAAAACCCGAAAGAATACAAAAGTATTGAGGGCTTAGAATTTGTAGATAAAGTAATTGAGGTAGATCAGTCTCCAATTGGTAGAACTCCACGTTCAAACCCTGCCACATATACGGATATGTTCTCAGAAATCAGAACATTATTTACCAATCTACCCGAATCTAAAATTAGAGGGTATAAACCTGGTAGGTTCTCTTTCAATGTAAAAGGAGGAAGGTGCGAAACTTGTCAGGGAGGTGGTAAAAAACTTATTGAAATGGATTTCTTACCAGATGTTTATGTAGACTGTGAAGAATGTAAAGGAAAGCGATATAACAGAGAAACTTTAGAAATTCGTTATAAAGGAAAGTCTATTTCTGATATCTTGAATATGACCGTTGATCAAGGTGTAGAGTTTTTTGAGCCTTATCCTAAAATTCTAAGAAAGCTTACTGCTTTAAGTGAAGTTGGTTTAGGATATATCACCCTAGGACAGCATGCAACTACTTTATCTGGCGGTGAAGCACAACGTGTAAAATTAGCAACAGAATTATCTAAAAAAGATACAGGAAAAACATTTTATATTCTTGATGAACCAACAACTGGACTTCATTTTGAAGATATTCAACATCTATTGAATGTTTTACATAAACTTGTTGATAAAGGAAATACCGTTTTAGTAATTGAGCATAACCTAGATGTAATTAAAGTTTCTGATCATATTATAGACCTCGGCCCTGAAGGTGGTAGAGGTGGAGGAATGATTGTAACAGAAGGTACACCAGAAAAAATAAGCAAAAGTAAGAAGAGTTACACTGCCAAGTTCCTAAAAGAAGAAATGAGGTAAAAAAGGCTATTAATTATGTATTATTTGGTTAAAACAATAAAGTGTAGAATATACTTCTAATTATTGCACTTTATTGATATTCATTTGCATTTAAAAAACAAACCTAGTATATTTGAATTACTAATCAATTCAATTATCATACTTCCGAGAGATTCTTCTCTCATTAAAAAAGCACGTACTTTAAAAGTAACGTGCTTTTTTATTTATGCTCTATGTCTCGTCCCGAATTAGAGTTTCATATCTGTTTCCTCAAAAGGAGTATTCTGAAGCATCACTTCTTTATCTCTCTTATTTAATCGTAAATCTGAAACTGTAGTATGTACAGAAGGATTACTCATTGCAAATAAAATCATAGATAATAAGTAAGTACCAAATATTAATGGTTCTAATGTTAACCTAAATAATAGTATTGTTATTACTGGAGGAAAACATAAAGGCAAAAACTTTACACATTGTGCTTTTAACAACATCGATAATCTGTAAGGTAATGATGCTTCTTGACGTATTAATTTCAGTTTCTGTTGATATTGATAATAAACCACTGCAGCAATTAAAATACATATTGCTGCTACTATACCTACAACAGTATTCCCTAATGGAGCAATAATAGGCTCTATCGCCTCTCCTCTATATTGAATATACCATAGAAAAGAAAATGGGACAGAAAAACTTGCCATAGTATAAAAAACTGTACGTAATTTATTTAGCATATCTACAGGAGCCTTAAAGCCCTCAAAGAAAGACGGTTTTTTATCACTCATTACTTAATTTATTTAATGGTAGGAAACTTATTTTTAACTAAAAAATAAATCCGCAATAGCTTGAACCATTGCGGATTTATAATAATTAGAAAAAGTAATTAGTTACTTTTTTCTTCAGAAGATTGAGCGTTCAACTCTTCTTCATATTCTTTGTTTAAGCCATCAATTACAACTTGTGTAATATCTTCTACACTTGGCGTAGACCAAATTACAGTAGAAGTTACACCATCGCTATAACCTAAAACAATACTATAGTTTTTATCTGCAGAATATGCATCTAAAAATTCTTTTACTCTTCTTCTTACTTCACCTTGAATCTCCGCTTCTTCAGCAGCTAAACCTTGTGCTTGTGCTTGTTGAGCAACTTGAATTTCTTGTTGTTTTAAACCAAGCTCTTCTTGTTTCTTACGAATATCATTTTGAGACATAAGACCTGCTCTAGCTCTTTTCTCAAAGCTTTCTGCACTTTTTTGCAATTTCATAGCACGAGATTGCAATTGCTTTTGGCTTTTTTCAACTTTTGCTTGAAACTCTCTGTATCTATCCTCACCATATTTGTAATACACCGATAAAGTATCGTTATTGATATAGGCAATTTTAGTTGTTGTTCCACCAGCTGGTGCAGCTACTTGCTGAGGCTGCTGACAAGATACCATTGTTGCAACAAGTGCAACTACGAATAATAATTTTTTCACTTTATTTCTTAGTTTAGAATGTGGCTCAAAAAATGATATTTATGACGAATTGAAAGAATGTAAAACTAAATATTTTAGTTAACATTTTTCACTATTGTAAAATTTTACAGCTGCAAATATAATTAAATCCTTCTAAGTGTAAAAAGTCCTATTCTTTCATTGTATCTTCTAGTAGTTTTTTTCAAAAAAATAGTAAACTTAGATAGATAAAAAGACTCGAAACCCTCTAGATTTTCTATGAACTTCGTAAATCCATATTTTTTGTATGCACTGCCATTAGTAGCAGTTCCCTTAATTATTCACCTTTTTAATTTTCAAAGGTCAACTGAAATTAAATTTACGAATGTTGCTTTTCTACATTCTGTAAAGGAAACTTCTAATGCTCAAGATAAGCTAAAGAAAATTCTTGTAATGATTGCCCGAATGTTATTTATACTTTTGGCAATTTTAGCATTTGCTAGACCATACATTCCTAACCAAGATGGAACAGCTTTATTAAAAAATGATGCTGGCCGTGTGAGTATATATATAGATAACTCGTATAGCATGCAAAGTGAACGAAATTCTAAAACACTTTTTGATGCTGCTAAAGATATTGGTAGGAAAATACCTACCGTTTTTCCAGTTGGTTTTAATTACCAAGTTCTAGACAACCGTTTTACTGGTGGATCAAGATATTTTATGAATCAAGATAGGGCCGAAGAAGAGATTATTGGACTAAACCATTCTAATTTCACTAGGTCATTAAATGATATCAATACTTTTGAACAAGATGCTTTTCTTAGAGAAGGAATAGGAAATAACAAGCAAATTTTCTGGATTTCAGACTTTCAAAAATCAACTATTGGAGCAATTGAACAACTTGAATTCGATTCTTTGGCAGAATATCATTTAATTCCTCTTTCTGCTGATAAAATAGAAAATTTACGTATTGACTCTGTTTGGTTAGATAAACCATTCTTAAAAGAAAAAGAAAATAATAAACTATTTGTAAAAGTTTCTAACCTCGGGAATGATGCAATTACTGATAAAGATCTTAAACTATTTGTAGAAGATGTTCAGGCATCTAATTCTACCGTTTCTTTAGATAGAAATGAGACTAAAATAGTTGAAATGGCATTTGCTGTTAGTAGTGCAGGATCAAAAAAATGTAAGGTTAGTATAGATGATTACCCCGTAGATTTTGATAATGACCATTATTTTGTTCTCAATGTTTCTCCTAACATTAATATTGCAATTATATCTGATAACCCTAGAAAATACCTTTCTACTGTATATAAAAGTGAAGTCTTCCTAAATGCTACAACATTTAGTTCAAAATCAATTGATTACTCTGCTACAAATGGAGCTGATTTACTGATTATAGATAATGTTCAATACATTAATGAATCTCTTAAAGAGGTAATTATTAATGCGATGAGAAGTGGTACTAATATCGCTGTTTTTCCTACTGAAAATATAGACATTGATAGTTATGCAACTACATTTGGCCTTAAGATCAATAAGAATAATATAAAGGATGGCACTAAATTGATAGGCACTGTCCCTCCTGCTAAAAAAGATCCTTTCTTTGCAAACGTATTTGAAAAACGTCTAAAAAACATGAGCATGCCAGAAGGGCTTCCAATCTTTCAATGGCACGGTAGAGGGATTCACACACTTCTTGGATTTAGAAATAGCGAAAGCTTCTTTTCAGTACAAGAGAATGCATTACAAAGTAATTATTTTGCTTCTGCGCCTTTAAATCCTAAGTACAGTAATTTTGGCAGACATGCTTTATTTGTACCTGTAATGTACCGTATGGCTATATTAAGTAAAACGCAATCAGATCAATTATCTCATAATTTTGGGGAGAAAAATATAAGGGTTCGTTTTGATGGGCTACAGAAAGGAACGATGTATAAACTTAAAAAAGGGCAAGTTGAAATTATACCAGCACAAAAAATAAATGCTGATATTTTGACAATAAAACTGCCAAATGATGACATGGAGGCCGGATGTTATGAAATCGCTTCAGCAGATGAAAATAACTTTATAGGATACATTGCCTTCAATTACTCTAGTCAAGAATCTAGGTTAACTACTTTTTCTGAGCAAGAACTTTCTGATCAGCTTGATAAATACAAAAATGTGAAAATTTATAAGAATATTAAAGCAGATAATTTTAAACAGATTTTTATTGAAGATAACGTAGCATTTCCATTATGGAGGTATTTCTTAATCTTTGCTCTTCTATTCTTATGTGCTGAAATGCTAATTTTAAGAATTAAGTAACTAGATAACAAAATCAATATCTGTACATAAAAAATGCGATATCTTTAAATAGACATCGCATTTTTTATTTTAGAGATTAATTTATTTTTTTGTTTCTTCAGAAGGCGTTGTCCCCTCTTCGTCTCCTAATTGGGATTTATAAAATAGAATTTGTTCATCTTTCATAGCAATTTCTTTTTGCAATGATCTACGAACTTCTTCAAGCTCTTGCTGTCTTCTTTCCATTTCTTCTTGAGTTGCCTGAAGCTCTTCTGTATTCTGAAGCATCTCTTCTTCTCTAACCCTTAACTCTTGCGTTAATTTTTGAGAAGCAGATAGTAAATGAGAAGTTCTCGTATTATGTTTTGCTGATGTAATAGCAGAAGCAATACTCTCTGAAACTCTCTCAATAAACTCAACCATATATGGCTCAATTACATTAAAAGAAGCTAACTCAATTACACCTAAAGCCTCTTCATTAAATTTTAAAGGTACTAATAATAAACTCTTAGGAGATGCCAAACCTAAACCTGTGACAATTTTTGAATATCCTGGAGGTACATCATCTATAAATAACGACTCATTTTCTTGCCAACATCTACCTGCTAACCCTTCTCCAAAACCTATTTGTTTATTTAGATACTTATCTCTATCAAAAGCATAACAAGACTTTAATTGTAAAAACTGAGTATCTGATTTCAAATCATCCTCTACAAGAAATAACATTCCTTGGTTTGCACTTAGATAATCTACAAGGTCTCGTAAAACAACAGAATACAATTGATCAACATCATCTAGATATTTACGTGTTATTTCTGCAAACTTAGAAATACCTTCACTTACCCACTGTCTTCTATGGTCTTCTTCTGAAACAAACTCTAAGCGATCTCTCATTTTAATCAATGAATTGCCTAAAACATCTCTGTTACCAAAAGTATCAAAGTTTGTTTTGAAATTTCCTTTACCTATATCGGAAGCAAAATCAGATGTTTGCTTTGTTCTCTCAATTAAACTATTCATTGATTCAATCGTCTTACCAATCTCATCTGCAGATTTCACAGGAATTGAAGTCGAAACATCTCCTCGTGCTAATTTAGAAATCGCTTGTTCTAATTTTAAAATTGGTCTTGTAAAATTAGCTGAATAAGCATTTGAGACTATGAAACCAATAATAAAAATAATAATTGTAGCAAGTGCTACATTCCATTTTAATCTTTCAATAGATTCAAAAGCTTCCACTTCTTGCATTTCTGCAACGATCATCCAAGGTAATTGACGAATTTTAAGGCTTGTATATGATGTCAATGCAGGTTCACCTAAGTAATTCACTGATAACATATTACCAGTATGCCCTTTCATGGCATCTTGAATTGGAGCAGTATTTACAGTTTTAGATAAAACAGTTGTTCTTAATGCTTTTATCTTTCTTATTTCCTCACTAGGAATTTTTAAATCTCTTATCTGCTTATAAAACCTCTCTGCATCTTCTTCAAATAAACGGGCATCACTTCTCATTAATTGATCTTTACCAACAAGATAAGTTTCACCTGTTCGTCCTAAACCTTCTTCTACCCAATCTCCATCATCTGTCATTATTTTATTAATGGCAGATAAAGGCATTGTTGCAATAAGAACAGCTATTTTTTCACCCTCCTCATATACTGGAGCTGAGAAAAACATTTGAAGGTCACCGTATGACCCTTCATAAGAACCAAAATCTGATAAAATAACCATGTTTGGTCTGATAGAATTTCTTGCCAATGTAAACGCCTGCCCTAATGCAGATTGTCTAAATACGCCATCCATTAAATTAGAACCAAAATCAACATTTTTAGAAACAGAATATATTACTTCTGATGAATTTACATTCACAAGCAATAAATCTGAGAAACCATCTGCCATTAAAAACCTTCTAAATGAAGAATGATAACGCTCATGAATATCAGAATAAGCGGTTTTATCATTTGCTCTATTTAATTGGAATTTCTTTCCTATAGGGTTTGGATTATTGGATAGATACAATGTCTGTAAAATGACCATTCTATCAGATACAGCATCAACACTATTTACTAATTGACGTGAAAAACCATCATCATTATCTCCAAGTTTTCTATCAACATCAGAACGGTAAAACTCTTTTAAGTCTCTACGCATTCGTTCAATTTTACCAGGAGCATAATAATAATCTAATATCGAAAATGCAGGAGATAACTCCATTACAGCATCAGACACCATTCTACTTTGTGCCAAAACACTTACTTGCTCTTTTGCATCTTCTATAAACGATTCTAAAGTACGTCGTTTTACTTCACGCACAGAAGTAAGTTGTGCAAAAACTGCTTCTTCTAAAGATTTTTTTGCTGAATAATAACCAAGCATACCTACAGCAGTACTTGATAATGCAGCAATCAAAAGAAGATTCAATAGAACTTTTACACGAATACTTAAATCATTTAGTCTTAATCCAGACCCTTTAGTATTTGTTGATGTCTTTTCAGCCATAGTTTACGCTTAATCTCGTCCGAGTGAATTGTATAGAGCAATTCGAGTACCATGATTGCAATATCATTTCGGACTTCAAAAATAAAACGAAGAATAAAGAAAACTATTTTATTAATAAGGAGGATTGTGAGTTTTTAGTGCCTTAAAGAGTCTTTTCTTATTAATGTAATGTACTTTATGAGGGTTTCAATTAAAAATTGAACAAAAAAAAAGGATTGATATTTCTATCAATCCTTTTTGGTGCGGGTGGAGGGACTCGAACCCCCACGCCTTGCAGCACTAGATCCTAAGTCTAGCGCGTCTACCAATTTCGCCACACCCGCATTTTTTAGTGGGCTTTTTGTTTTAAAGCGATGCAAAGGTGCATGTTTTTATATTACTACGCAAGTATATTTTGAAAAAAATTAATTAACAAAACTAAATATTTCAATAAAAAAATATCAACAATAATCTATCCACCTCATTTATAAGTGTTAAGTCATTGATTATAAATATTGTGTATTAAACAATAAACTTATTACTATCTTTGCAAAATATTTTAGAAAAATAAAATTTTACTCTTCGAATAAGAAGTTTAAAATAGAAATCATTTTGTGAAAAGGGAACTTAACCCCCTGTAAGCAGTATAATATGGCAAAAAGAGTAGTAGTTGGTCTCTCTGGCGGAGTAGACTCTAGTGTAGCAGCTCACTTATTAGTAGAGCAAGGTTATGAAGTAATTGGTCTATTTATGATCAATTGGCACGATGGAAGTGTAACAATTCAAGGAGAATGCCCATGGATTGATGACAGTAATGATGCATTACTTGTTGCAAACAAACTAAACATTCCATTCCAAAGTGTAGATCTCAGTGAACAATATAAAGAGCGTATAGTAGACTATATGTTTTCTGAATATGAAGCGGGGCGCACACCCAACCCAGATGTATTATGTAACAGAGAGGTAAAATTTGATGTCTTTATGGATATCGCCTTAAGCCTTGGTGCTGACTATGTAGCAATGGGGCATTATTGCAGAAAAGATTCTTTTATTGATGAAAACGGTAAAGAAGTTTTTAGACTTTTAGCAGGTGTAGACGGAAATAAAGATCAGAGTTACTTCTTATCTCAATTAAGTCAAGAGCAATTATCTAAAGCATTATTTCCTATTGGAGAGTTAACAAAGCCTCAAGTAAGAGATATTGCAGCAGAACAAGATTTGATTACAGCAAATAAAAAAGATTCTCAAGGGTTATGTTTTATTGGTAAAGTAAAATTACCTGATTTCTTAAAACAACAACTTCTTCCTAAAAAAGGGAATATTGTTGAAGTTTCTAAAGAACATCAAATATATGCAGATAGAGAAGCTGAACTTTTAAAGGCTTCTACAGAGGAAGAAAAATTAGAGATACTCACATCTCCATATCAATATAAACCTACTTACGGTAAAAAAGTAGGGGATCATCAAGGAGCACATTATTACACAATTGGACAAAGAAAAGGACTTGGTGTTGGAGGAACTCCTCTACCATTATTTGTAATTGCTACTGATACAAAAACAAATACAATTTATACAGGTCAAGGAGATCAACATCCTGGCTTGAATAGACAAGGCCTAAAGGTGAATTCTGATGAAATCCATTGGGTTCGCACTGATTTAGCAATGAAAGTTGGTGAGACTAGAGAATATATGGCTAGAATACGTTATAGACAACCTCTAGAAAAAGTTACACTTTACATGAAATCGGATGGTTTATATTGTGTTTTTGAGAATAAACAATCTGGGATATCAGCCGGACAATTTATTACCTGGTATACAGATGATGAATTAATTGGTTCTGGTGTAATTGCAGGATAAATTAAAAGGGATAGTAGATTTAATATATCAACTATCCCTTTTCTATATACTTATATAGCTATTCCTAAATCCTTCTTCTTTGGCTGCTTCCGTAAAATAGATACTGAATTGCTAGGATTATCAATAAAGTAGCAACAGAACTAAGTAAAGCTCTCAATATTGCTCTTGGCATAAATGCCCAAGAACCTGCTTCAATCATAAATAGCAAAATATGATGAAGTATAATTTGAGGAGCGATAAAAATTAGAAAAGTTCCCAATCCCATCTGACCAATTGTTGGAGTTTCTGAAAGTTCATATCCACCGGTAGGTGCTGTCCATTTCATTAATTGAGTTCTTACAAAAGCCAATAAAACACAAGCAGCGGTATGAATTCCTATTGAGTCGTAAAAAATATCTACTACAAATCCCATAAAGAAAGCTACAAGTAAAATACTCATATTCATTGCTCCGAAAGGTAATAAGATTAAAAAAGCAACGTAAGGAAAAACCATTACCATACCATCAAAGAATGCAAGATTTCTAAAAAACAACACTTGTACAGTGAGGTATAAGAAAAATAACCCTAATTCTTTTAACCAAATTTCTCTTCCCATAATCTATTTATTTCCACCTAGGAATATTTTCAATAATTAATATTTGCACATTTTAGTCTTCAGACATAAACTCTAAAGAGTCTTTTTCTGATCTAAATAAAGATTTGGATACATAAACATGATGTATTTTAGAAAAATCTACTGACACATCAATTGTTACAAGCCAAAATCTTTCTGAAGGCGTTTTCTTTGCCTCTGTTACCACACCTAACATTACACCTTCTGGATAAACAGTATTAAAGCCAGAAGTAGTTATTGTATCACCAACATTAATATCAAGATGTAAAGGTAAATAATTTGCACTTGCTGTTGTTGGATCTTCAGTATCCCATTTAACAGTACATAACGCTCCATTTTTCTTTAACTCAGAAGAAACTGCCATATCTCTATGTAAAAGCGAATAACAAGTTGCAAAGTGATCAGAAACTGCTTTTACTTGACCTACTACACCGTCTTTTGTCATTAACCCCATGCCTTCAACAATACCATCATTTCTACCTTTATTTAGAGTAATATAATTGGCAGATCTATAAATAGAGTTATTAATAATACGAGCCGGTATAAAGTCATAAGCAACTGTATCACTCATACCATAAAACAATGCTGTTGTTTTGGTACTAATACTGTCTAAACTTAAAGAATCTTTAACTCCAATTGCTGCTAATTCTAATTGTTTTCTTAGATACGCATTTTCATTCAGTAGGTCTTCATTAACATCTGTCAAACTAAAATATTGTTCAACATTTGATGATGCATTATAAATTCCTCCAACTACAGCATTTGAAGAAGATAAAATTACAGACCTCTGATAACTATTATTGTTTACTATTAATCCAGATGCTACTAATTCAAGTAACAAAAAGACTAAAAATACACGGTATTTAAATATTATGGCAAATAATTGACTCATGGAGTAGGTATATCGATCAAGAATTAAATTCTATGTTCATTAAATATTTTGCAAGATAGAACGTAGAAGCGTACCAAAAAAAAACGCATGAAGAATCTTGCAATTCATCATGCGTTTTTTTCAATTTCTTAAGTACAAAAGTCAATTTTTAAACTTAAATACTTTTACTAACCAACTAGAAGATATTTATATCCTTTTATTCAGGTTAATTTTCTTCTAACTAAATTTATGTAATAAGAATTGCTTTATATCTATTCAATTCTTTCAAAACAGCTCCTGTACCTAAAACAACTGCTCTTAATGGATCGTCTGGAACGTGAACAGGTAATTTTGTTTTGAGAGATATTCTTTTGTCTAATCCTCTTAATAAAGCTCCTCCGCCCGTAAGGTGAATTCCTCTATCATAAATATCTGCAGATAATTCTGGAGGTGCAGTTTCTAAAGCTCTTAAAATCGCTTCTTCAATTTTAGAAATTGATTTATCTAAAGCAAATGCTACTTCTGCATAAGATACATTGATCACTTTAGGAATACCTGTTAATAAATCTCTTCCTCTAATTTCAAAGTCTTCTGGAGCATCGTCTAATTCAGCAAGGGCTGCTCCAACTTCAAATTTGATTTTCTCTGCAGATCTTTCACCAATTAGTAAATTATGTTGGCGACGCATATAATCTAGGATATCTCTATTAAATACATCACCTGCAGTACGAACAGATTGATCGCAGACAATACCTGACATTGCTATTACCGCAATTTCAGTAGTACCACCTCCAATATCAACTACCATACTACCCATAGGTTCTTCTATATTTATCCCAATACCAATTGCTGCTGCGATTGGTTCTGGTACCATATATACTTCTTTTGCTCCAGCATGTTCAGCAGAATCTCTAACGGCTCTCTTTTCCACTTCTGTAATTCCTGAAGGGATACAGATTACCATTCTATGTGAAGGAGTGAAAAAACGTTTTTTACCATCAGACATTTTTATCATGCCTCGAATCATTTGTTCAGCTGCATGGAAATCGGCAATCACACCATCCTTTAAAGGGCGAATAGTTTTAATATTTTCGTGTGTTTTTTCATGCATTTGCATGGCCTTTGCACCAAGAGCAATCACTTTACCAGATTGTCTATCCAAAGCAATAATTGACGGTTCTTCAACCGCAATTTTTCCTTTAGTTAAAATCAATGTATTTGCTGTGCCTAGATCTATTGCTAGATCACTCGTAAAAAAATCAAAGAAACCCATTAATAATTACTCATTTTCATTTTGATGAATTGTTGGTCGTCTAACTGCAGTAAAAAAGTGAGTTATTAAGTCTACATCTAAATTTTATAAAAAAAAAGTTAGAAAAAAACTTTTCGGAGACTTGATTTTTACTATTATAAATGCACACACAATATGCATAAAATATCGTGCCTATTTTTTTAAACGAACAAACCTACTCTTACAGTATATGAAATAGAGAATTTACTAATCTTTTCGTTTGAAGTCTCCTTTTTTAATTGACTTAATTAAATCAGCCCAAGCGAATGGATTCAACAATGGATTTGCCGTTTCCATAAAGTACTGCGTTGCTATCTGGTCTGCCCTATAATTCATATAGTATTTATAGTTTCCACTAGCTCCCATTGGTAAAGCATTTGACATCATGGTTAATTTATCCTGACTCAAATTCTTTTCCATATTTTCTATTCTTTGATCTTTTTGTTCGCCCAAAGCTAAAAACGCCTCTTCAAAAATTTCTTTTGTAGGGTAAGGAAATACCTCTAGAATTGGAAGTTCTGTTACATCTTCTCTCATTTCTATCAATACAGTAAACCCTAAATCATCTCTTTTAGGTATAATTATTTCTTGTTTTGCAAAACCAACAGCACTAACAACAACTGTATCTCCAACTTGTGTTGGCATTGTAAAAAAACCAGCATGGTTAGTTACCGTACCTTTACCTGCTTGTTTAATATAAACGTGAGCACCAGGTACACCAAAAGAACTATCTCCCTCTACTACAATACCAGAAAATTGAATTGCATTATGTTCACCCTGAGCAAAAACTTCAGATGGTAATAGGTAACAAGATACAACTGTTAAAAACAGTACGAATCTTAAATTTATTTCTATGTTAAAAAGTTTAGTCATCCTGTGATTAATAAGATTTTGGTATGTAAATAGTACTTTCTCAAGGCAACATTCTTATTTTTTTGAGAAAGCACAAAATTCAAATAAATGAAATTTAGTTTTCAAATATAATCAAAGCCTCACTACATCGGTTAATGTAATGAGGCTTTTCTTATCAAGTTTGAAAAAAACATGAAGATTATCTCTTAATTACCATCTTTAGATGATGCTACAGAAGCTAACATCGACATTTTTATCTTTTCAAATTCTATTTTCTTTTTTGCTTTTAATTCTACGTTACGTTCATAAACCCAACGTTCTGGAGAGTATTTTCCATTTGGATAGGTATCCCAATATCCAACATATTCTAATCCTAATGATTCAAATTCCATTCTGAATTCATCATCAATAAGTATAAAATTTTCTCTAAGATTTCTTGATAATATGGTAATTACTGAAGGGGTAGCAACCATGCGCTGTTCCATCTGCTCAAAGTGCTCTTTTAATTCCACTTCTTCTCTTAATGCCTCGTCAACTTTAATTTGAGATTGCAATACTTCACCTTCCCAAAAATCATCTGATTCATGAAAAACTTCTTCTTTTATTTTCTTTTGTTGATCCTCTGTTAAGTTAACAGAACTGTTGCCTACTTTGGCAACTACTTCTTTTCTATTTTCCTTAAGATAAGTTTTCCAAGTGGCAACTTTATCTTTCTCATTTATAGTCATGCAAGCCCAAGATTTACCAACATATGCAGCCCATAGAGAGGGATCTGATGGAGATTCTTGAAGCATTGACCATACCTTTGGTTTGTTAAGAGGATCATTATCAGCACTAGCATTCTTGAATGATAGTAACACTGAAGAAATGATTAAAAATATTTTAACTACTTTCATTTTTCACACAGAGTTCGGAAGTTGGCTAACAAATATAAGATGCAAGTATAAACTAACCTATAAACACCATTCCATTTAATAAAATTTACACGTTAAAAAAACCGTGCCTAAATGTATGTACAGTTATAGTTTAAATGAGAATAAAAACTGATTTTGCTAAGTCATTATTAAAAAACCTTACATAGTTGATTAAATAAATGTAAATAATATTCATGCTATATTCTAACTTTTAGATAAAATAAGACAATTATCATCATTAAAATTTCATTATTTCAACCGATATAAGATAAAAATTGTAATTAAAACACAAATCTGACACTTAAATTGTCAATTATCTTTGGAATGATTAGATAGAATTATAGTTTTGCAATGAAAATAGTCTTTATGGTCTTAGACCTTGAGGCAATTATGTTTGAATTCATTGATATAATAATATAATACCAAGATGTCAAATATCGGTAAAGTTACCTCAGTCATTGGACCTGTAGTTGACGTCAGCTTCGAAGCAGAAGGATCTACGCTACCAGCGATTTATAATGCTTTGAAGGTGAAGAAATCCAATGGTCTAGAGATCATTTTGGAGGTTCAACAACACCTTGGCGAGGAGCGCGTTCGTACAGTAGCGATGGACGGTACAGAAGGACTTCAGCGTGGAGCTGATTGTCTAGATACAGGTAAAGCAATTGCTATGCCTACAGGAGAAGCAGTAAGAGGTCGTGTATTCAACGTAGTTGGAGAACCGATTGATGGCATGGATGTGCCTGATACTGAAACTTCACTTCCAATTCACAGATCTGCTCCTGCATTTGATCAATTAGCAACAAGTACAGAAGTACTATACACAGGTATTAAAGTAATTGACCTTTTAGAGCCTTATACTAAAGGTGGTAAAATTGGTCTTTTTGGTGGTGCTGGTGTTGGTAAAACTGTATTGATCATGGAATTGATCAACAACATTGCAAAAGTATACTCTGGTATCTCTGTATTTGCCGGTGTAGGTGAACGTACTCGTGAAGGTAATGACCTTCTACGTGAGATGATTGAATCTGGCGTAATCAAGTACGGTAAAGAATTTGAAGAAGATATGGAGAAAGGCGGATGGGACCTTTCTAAAGTAGATAAAAACGAACTTGCAAACTCACAAGCAACGTTAGTTTACGGTCAAATGAACGAACCTCCTGGTGCACGTGCTCGTGTAGCTTTATCTGGTTTAACAATTGCCGAATTCTTCCGTGATGGTGAAGGTGAAGCTCAAGGTCGTGATATCTTATTCTTCGTAGACAACATCTTCCGTTTTACTCAAGCGGGTTCTGAGGTATCTGCCCTATTAGGTCGTATGCCATCAGCTGTAGGTTACCAACCAACATTGGCTACAGAAATGGGTGCTATGCAAGAGCGTATTACGTCAACGAAGAGAGGATCTATTACATCGGTACAAGCAGTATATGTACCTGCCGATGATTTAACTGACCCTGCTCCAGCGACTACATTCGCCCACTTGGATGCACAAACAGTATTATCTCGTAAGATTACATCTTTAGGTATCTTCCCTGGTGTGGATCCTTTAGAATCATCTTCACGTATCTTATCTCCAGAAATTTTAGGAGATGAGCATTACAATACTGCTCAGCGTGTTAAAGAAACTATCCAACGTTACAAAGAATTACAAGATATTATTGCAATTCTTGGTATGGATGAACTTTCTGAGGAAGATAAGCAAGTTGTAGCACGTGCTCGTCGTGTTCAACGTTATTTATCTCAACCTTTCCACGTTGCAGAACAATTCTCAGGTATCCCTGGTCTAATTGTAGACATTAAAGATACTATCCGTGGTTTCAACGAAATCTTAGATGGTAAATGGGATCACCTTCCTGAAGCTGCCTTCATGTTCGTAGGAACAATCGAAGAAGCAGTTACTGCTGGTGAGAAAATGCTTGCTGAAGCGAAGTAATTCGTTTTATCAACTAAAAATATTAAAGGCGAGAGTCTGGGTTCTTCTCGGGTTCTCGCTTTTTTTTTAATAAAATATTCATTGTGGAATAGTTTATCAACTAACACCACATAAATTCATTTATCATGTTTGTTGAATTACTTACTCCTGATAAAAAATATTTCGAAGGTGAAGCGACAGCAGTAAAAGTCCCTGGTATTAACGGTGAATTTGAAATGCTTGATCGTCACGCAAACATTATCTCTAGCTTAGGCCAAGGTACTGTACGTATCGCTAATAAAGCTGATCTTACTACTTTCAATATTGATGGTGGAACTTTAGAGATGCTAGAAAATAAATTAGTGATTTTAGCTGAGGCTGTATTGGACTAGGTTTTAAGGTTATACTTAAATCCCTACTTCTTTCAATAAACTCTCAACATTTAAATTGTCTGTCATCATTCAATTTAAATGTTGAGAGTTTTTTTTAAAAAAAATCATTTGCATTCTCTTAAACCCTCGACTGATGATATAACATCGATTCCCAAAATAATATATGCTTAAAACACCTACTACATTACTCAATTTGACAAGCAAAGCAATGCGCATCTCAAAACGGTATTGAAAATAAATTTAGCTTTTAGCTTCATAGCCTAGATTTTTTTGCATCGTTTTTTCATCAATGGAAAAAAATGAAGAACCATGATTGAGAAACAAAACAACAGCAAACACACACTAAAAAACACAAACCTATATAAACTAATGTAATAAAAGTGAAAACTTATTCACTCATTTATACGAATACGAAATTACTTAACAATCGATCAATCCTAGTTTCAATTGCTATTAAATAAATAATAACCAAAAATTAAATAATTATATATACTAAATTTAATCACTGCTATTAACGCCATAAACTTAGGAAAAACATGAAATATACTGTAGACAGTGTAAACAAAGAAGATAGAATTGAAGACCAAATGGAAAGCATTGAGGAGCTACAAGAAAACATTGATAAGAACTTATTGTTCATTAATGCCTTAGACCCGGTAAAAAATGCTTCAGATATCGAATTTTTCGAACGTGAAAATGTGAAATTAAATAGTAGATTATTAGACAAGCAAGATGCTGTTGAAAAAAGTAGCACTTCACGCCTTAATTCTATATTCAAAAAAACTGATGTTGAAATCTTAGCTATTAAAGGAAAGTCTATTCTTGATGTAATCAAAGAGGCGTTTACTTTTAGAGAAACACAAGTTTGGCCTTTTGATGATTATGGTTTAAAAACTACCTAGTGGATTTGCAATAAAAAATGACACTCTTTCACTAAGTGTGTAAGTATTACAAGTGAGGATTGGGTTTAAAACCTGATCCTTTCTTTATATAATACCTGAAATTGGTTCAAAATTATTCCCCAGTTTCTGATAGGCATTGTCCATTTCTTTGTTGCTTCTTGCAAGGCTAAAAAAACAGATTTTTTAACTGCATCATCCGTTGGGAAGGATAATTTGTTCTTTGTATATTTTCTAATTTTACCATTCAGATTTTCTATCAGATTGGTCGTATAGATAATTTTACGGATTTCAAGAGGAAATTCAAAGAATACTGTTAATTCATCCCAGTTATTTCGCCAACTTTGGATCGCATATCCATATTTATCACCCCATTTCTTTTCAAGAAAATCAAGAGCTTCTTTAGCTGCATTAATATTTGGAGCTCCATAGATATCTTTCATGTCTTTTGTGAACGCTTTCCTATCTTTCCAGACTACATATTTGCAAGCGTTTCTAATTTGATGAACGATACAAATTTGAGTAGAAGATTCAGGAAAAACAGCTTTAATTGTTTCTGTAAAACCATTGAGATTATCAGTTGATGTGATCAATATATCTTCAACTCCACGTGTCTGTATATCAGTGAGAACTGTCATCCAAAATGCAGATGATTCATTTTTCCCAAGCCACATACCTAATACTTCTTTTTTGCCATCAGTACGTAATCCTACGGCTAAATAGATAGTTTTATTGATTACTTTGGAGTTTTCACGCACTTTAAAAACGATACCATCCATCCAAACGATAAGATAAACAGGCTCTAAAGGACGTTTATGCCATACTTCTATATCTTCAATTACTGAAGCTGTAATTCTTGATATAGTCGCTGCCGATACTTCAAAGTCATAAAGTTCTTTGATCTGATTTTCGATATCAGATACGCTCATACCTTTGGCATAAAGTGAGATCACTAGACTTTCAATACCTTGAGCAATATTCTTCCTTTTAGGAACAATTGCAGGTTCAAACGAGCCACTTCTATCTCTTGGGACATTGATTTCTTGTTCACCATATTCATTTTTGATAGTCTTTTGGGTATAGCCATTTCGAGAATTAGAATTCTCTGACTTTTCATGTTTTTGATAACCAAGATGGGCTTCAATTTCACCTTCAAGCATTTTCTCCAAAGCTCTTTTTTGAAGTTGCTTCATGAAGGAACTTAAATCTTCTGCTGACTTGAATTGTTTTAAAAAGTTGTCGTTTAATAAATCTTCTTTGTTCATGGTGTATCAGTTTTAAATTCTAAATTAAATAAACTGTACACTTAATTGAAAGAGTCAAGTTGACCTTGAACAGTGAGTAAGTCAATTTTCTCTTTAAAGGGAGAAATATGACTTACTCACATTTCAAGATTCGAGAGTTTACACAGTTTGTGGTACACTCCCTAAAAAATTGGACAAATAATTAAGCCACCTTAAACTTTTTATAATTGTAGTAAAAATTGGGACTAACATACCCCAATTTTGAATGAGGTCTCTTTCTATTATACCAAATTTCAATATACTCTGCCACTTCCAATTTCACATGAAATAAATTTTGAAATGAAACATGATTTGTATATTCATATTTTAAAATCTTAAAGAAATTTTCTGCTACAGCATTATCCCAACAATTACCCTTTCTAGACATACTTTGTACCACATTATGATTATTAAGGATTCTTCGAAAACTCTTGCTAGCATACTGTACACCTCGATCAGAATGAAAGATTAACCCATGAGATGGTTTTCTATTTAATATAGCCATTTTCCATGCTCGGTTTACCGTTTCATCCATAGTCATTGTATCTGATATGGACCAACCTATAATTTGTCTATCAAATAAATCCATAATTATTGTCAGATAAGTCCATCCATTAGAAGTCCATAAATAAGTGATATCAGACACCCACGCTTTTGATGGTAAATGTGGATTGAAGTTTCGATCTAAAAGATTTGGAGATATTCTAAAATCATGATCTGATAAAGTAGTTTGAACTTTAAATTTTCGACTTATAATACTTCTTAAACCCTCTCTTTTCATCATTCTAGCTACTTTAGGTCTAGAGACATGAAAACCATTATTATTTAATATTTTGGTTACTTTAGGACTACCAAACCTTCCTTTTGATTCTTTATATACAGCTTTTATTTCATTCGAAATATTTCTATCTGAAATTGTTCTTTTTGATTCTTTTCTATTCAACCAATCATAGTAACTACTACGGCAAATGCATAATAATTTACACATCTTCTCAACAGCAAAAGTACCTGTATAAGCTTTTATAAATTGGTATTTTTATTGTCGCTCCTGGAGAAGATGCTTACAGCCTTTTTTAATATCTCACGTTCCTCTTCTGCTTCTTTTAAAGCTTTACGTAATCGTGCATTTTCATATTCAAGATCTGTCATTACAGGCTTGCCATTTCCTTGAAAACTATTCTCTCCATATTTTTCTTCCTCTCTGATCCAACGAGCTACCATATTAGTATTTAATTCTAATTCTCTACCCACTTCTTGAATCGATTTACCTGACTTATGAAGATTAACAACCATCTGTTTAAACTCCTTGTCGTAAGCTGTTCTTTTCTTTCTCATAATTAAAGATAATTATTTAAGGCTTAACTTACTGTCCAATCAAATATAGCAGGTCCATTTAGCTTCATAGCCTAGATTTTTTTTGCTTCGTTTTTTCATCAATGGAAAAAAATGAAGAACCATGATTGAGAAACAAGACAACAGCAAACACTCACTAAAAAACACAAACCTATATAAACTAATGTAATAAAAGTGAAAACTTATTCACTCATTTATACGAATACGAAATTACTTAACAATCGATCAACCCTAGTTTCAATTGCTATTAAATAAATAATAACCAAAAATTAAATAATTATATATACTAAATTTAATCACTGCTATTAACGCCATAAACTTAGGAAAAACATGAAATATACTGTAGACAGTGTAAACAAAGAAGATAGAATTGAAGACCAAATGGAAAACATTGATAAGAACTTATTGTTCATTAATGCCTTAGACCCGGTAAAAAATGCTTCAGATATCGAATTTTTCGAACGTGAAAATGTGAAATTAAATAGTAGATTATTAGACAAGCAAGATGCTGTTGAAAAAAATAGTGCTTCACGTCTTAATTCTAATCTAAATTCGAAAAAATTGATATTAAAATCTTAGCCATTAAAGGAAAGTCTATTCTTGATATAATCAAAGAGGCGTTTACTTTTAGAGAAACTCAAGGTTGGTCTTTTGATAATTATGGTTTAAAAGCTACCTAGACTCTCTTTATTTATAAAATCATAAATATTAATTGAAACAAGTCGAAAGACCTGTTTCTTTTTTTACAGTGCTTATGCTATAACTAAAAAACCTTAACTATTCAAAAAGAATACTGCTACAAACTCTGTTAGCAAAGTGCATAAAAATGAAAGGAATAGCCTTATTACTTAATGTAGCTCCATCTACAACATTTAGAGAAATAAAAAGGAAATCAGGTCCAGATGGCTACATTGGTCTTTATGCGCATAAATAAGCAATCGCTAGAAAAAGGTACTTTAATTTCAAATATGCTGGAAAGAAATATACGCTATATGCTGATCGAAGGTTAATTTGTTGGTGCAGTCATGTTTCTCGTGGTGACTATTCTTTTCGATTCTACCATTTTAAAAAGAAAAAACAGTAAAAGAGCCTACCGAAGAACATATTTTGGGGTAAAACCTTTTTTCTACAAGGATAACGCATATTACTTTCAATTACTACATATACATCTTCTTCATAAGGTGCAGCTACGGAAATTAGAAAAACAACATACCGCTTCTCATAATTTCACTACTATCCACACAATAGCAGTTGTTTTCAGAGTAGAAAACAAGGAAGCTGCTTAATGTCTAAAAACTATTAAACATTCAATTATTGATTCAGCTACCTAACCCACAAATAAGAAATACACGTATAAAGTATTGGATTACAACTCAAAATCGTTTTACGGTTATTTTTTCTGATAAGTCTATAGTATTGCAATTGCTCACGAATTGTATTTGGAGTATTATAGTTCTACTTGGAGGTCTTTGTTTTGATCTTGTTGAGAAATAAGGTAAGTAACTTTTCAAAACTAATGATTTGAGAATATAAATATCATTATTTAAAAAACGGTATCATCTTTAAAAAAATGATACAGCTTTGTTAATTTATATGTATATATATAAAAAGTATTAATACGCTTTTTCATCACCGTTTACAATACCCATTACAGTATCAATGATAATTTGAACATCGAACCATAAACTCCAATTATTCACATAAAAACGATCAAGTTTTACCCTACCTTTCATTGCATAATCATCATTCTCAGTTTCTCCTCTATATCCTCTAGCCTGAGCTAATCCTGTTATACCAGGTTTCACTAAGTGCCTAGACATAAACTTTTCTACTACTTTAGTATATTCTTCCGTATGACGTAACATATGTGGTCTAGGACCTACTACAGACATATTACCTAAGAATACATTAAAAAATTGTGGTAATTCATCTATAGATGTTTTTCTAATAAATGCACCAACTTTAGTAATTCGCATATCTCCTTTAGTAGCCTGCTTTGCATCTGAGTCTGTATTCACAGCCATAGAGCGAAACTTATAGCACCAAAATGCTTTACCATCCTTACCAGTTCTTTTTTGTTTAAAGAATACAGGGCCTTTTGATTCAATTTTTATAATTAAAGCCATCAATGGTGTTAACCAAGACATTAAAAGTACAATTACTGAAAATGAAAAAGCAGTATCAAAAACTCTTTTCACTAACTGGTTTTGTTGATCATCTAATGGAACTGGGGAAACATCTAAGACTGGAATTTCATCATATCTATCTAAAGTAATACCTTTAGAAGCAAAGCCCCTAAAGTCAGTAATTAACTTTACTTTAATCATATGGCTCTCTCCCCAATCAATTAACTCTCGTATTAATTCATAATCAACATAAGGGATACAGCAATAAACTTCATTAACATCTTTATTAATTGCAAAATCCTTAAAGTCTTTAATTTGTCCTTCTACATACATCTCTTTCGAATGGTCATCAAAGAATCCTAAGAATCTAAAACCATATTCTGGATGTACTCTGAAAAATTTTCTTACTTCTACTGCTAACGGACCATAACCAAGCACAGCTACATTTTTATAACTAAAACCTTGACGACGATACATGCGCATTAGGTAGATACCTACAACTTTTGTAATAGATAATAAAAATGCAAAACTTAAATAGAGATTCACTAAAATTTCTCTTGACACATCAGTGAACTTAACAAAAACTAAAAGAGTAGATATTGACATTGCATGTAGAAGCAATACAAAAAAGTATTGTCTTAGCACTCCAATCACTCGTTTTGTCCTTGAAAACGAATAAGGTTTAATTATTAAAGATAGTATTATCCAAATTGTATTTAAACCAAACCAAAATACCTCATAAGATTCTTGAGCCCACCTTGGAGATAATTGATCAAATTTCAACCAAACTGAAATTAAAAAAGAAATATTTAATATAAATAGATCTATAGCTAAGTTTATAGCTCCCAGATACTTTGTTTTACCTACTGACATATAAAAAACAACCTAATATTAACTAAGAGCCAAGATAATTAAAATTTTCTTTTCAAGGTTTATTTTCTTGTTTATAATAATCAATAAGGTCACAAAAAAAATAGAAACAGAACTTAAAATAATTTGGAAGTTTTTTTCTAAATTCAGGTTCTACATATAATCTATAAGGCATTCGTAAATTATACTTATCAACCCATTTTGGATAATATCGAATACTCGTTGATGTTTGATGTATAAACCCTCCACAAGTATATCCTATCCCCTGAAAACCTCGATCAATTAATGTAATTAAAAATTGTTCTTGAAGTGGTGCACCCATCCCTACAACAACAATATCTGGATTATGGGCAATTATATCTTCTGCTACTTTATTTTCTTCACCTCTAATATAACCACTTCTAAAACCTTTAATTATTAAACCTTTAAATTGACTTTGAATCACTTTAACAAACCCTTCAATAGCTTCTTGTGTTGAACCAATAAAATATATTGTTTTTGATTCTTGTATTGCATTATTAAACACTATAGGTGCTAATGATGTCATATCGAAACTTTGACGTTCTACCTGTTTAGCTCTACAAAAAAAATGTAAAAACTTAACCAATAAAACTCCATCAATATATATTGTATCTAATTTCGAATATACATCTAAATTCTTCCTTGCCTCTACATATGATGCAGGGTTCAAAAAGGTAAATGATCGTTCTTTTTCGTTCTTTTTTAGAATAACATTTAATATCATAAGATTACTTTTTCATTTTAGAAATAAGTAGTGGTACCATTACAGAAAACAAAACAATTCCTTTCTGTCTGTCAAAAAGATTTTCTGTAAAAGATGAAATATTAAATAATAATATAAATAAAATTAAAAAATAGTTATTCTTTATATAACCTATATATAGGTAATAAAACATCATAAAGAAATATAAAATTAATCCGATAATACCAAATGCAACTGCTATTGCAATAAACTGATTATGTGAATTATATCTTTCTTTATATTCATAACTATTTTTAGGCCTGTACTTTTGCAGTGCTTCTTGTGTATTCCCGACACCGTAACCCAACCACAAACTATTTGAAATAGTTTTTTTTCCTGATGCCCAATTCCGAACTCTTGATTTATCTGTCTGTTTTATAACTTCTTGATTAAATCTCTTACCAAACGGTGTATAAAAAAAGGAAAGTGGTAATAAAATAATCAATAATGGAATAACATACTTCACTATTTTTCTCTGTTCAAGAATAATATAAAGACTTGATATAAACACTAGGTTTAGTATTCCCATCTTAGACCCTAAAAAAAGTAGTATTGTAAAAGAAAAAAGAAAATATAAATATAAAAATCTAGATTGTATTTTAATGAAATACAATCCTAAAAGGGATACTATTAAATACAAGGCATAATAAGGAATATGTATATTAGTATATAACAACATAACATCTCTTAGCGTCACTGTCCCCTCCAGTAAAATATATTTTACTAATACGAATATACCTACAGTTAAAGTAGATATTGAAAATGTAATAAATAATTTATCATACTTGTTTTCTGATAAAGTAATCATTGATAAAAATATTGGAACAATAACAAGAGGTAATAATGGGTAAATTAAATTGTAAGATTCTAGTAACAAATCTCCTTCATAATAAATCCCAAATGATAATACATGAACAATAAAAAATAAAAATAAAGGTAAATATTCAATTTTAAATTGAATATTTTTATTTTTTAGAAAAAAAATAAAAATATATAAAATAATTAAAAGGAATGAAATATTTGTATACGCAAATCCCCATGGTAAACTACACATCAAGTTTAATAGAAGTATTTCAAATATTCTAGTTTCATTTTTGATAAAACTCAAATTCATAAAATCAATAATTTAATCTAATATTTTTACCATTATACAAGCCTAATATAAACATTGTAAACCCTAATGCATATGGTGAAAATGCTTCTTCTTGAAAAATGCCTTGGAACACCATTATTAGAGGAAATAATAAAATAAAATTTTCAGATTTTAATAGGTTTTCTTTACTCTTTGCAATCAAAGTAAATAAAACACCTAAGTAAATAAAACCAAAAAAACCTAAGCTTGAAAATAGTACTCCTATTATACTTTCACTACCATTATAAAATCTTGTCCAATATCCTCTAAAAGGAAGCTCTTCACCAAAAACTGACAATTTCCTTACAGGAGATAGATTTCCTGAAAACCCTAAACCATTTCCAAATGGGTTATCCATCATACGATGAAAACCACTAACAAAGCCTATGATATGTTCATTATTTGAAAAATATCCTACTGTTATAACTAATAACCAAAATGGAATAAGTAAAATAATTGTTTCTACTATACTTACTCTATTTTTTTTGAGTACATTTCTATTAAAAACTACAATAAAAACTGTAAGAATTGAAAATATTATAGCTCCTTTTGAAAAGGAAATTAATAAAACTATGACAAAAACAATTAAAAAATATTGTATTTTTTTTATTTTTAATACTAAACCATAAGTTATTGAAATCATCATAACATATGAATAACTAATAATGTTTTTTAATAAGGAACCATATCTAAAAGTAGTGAGATTAAAGAAATTCCAATTTAAAAATTTTGATCTATAAGCTTCTCTAATTTCTGAAACTGTTAATGGCCTTTCATATTTCAATGAAAAATAAAAATCATCATTAACTAAAGACATAAAATAAGAACTAAATCTTCCTACAATTGCAGATATAGCCAAAATACTGATTGAGAAAAACAATATATTATTAAATTGACTGATTACATTTGTATTATTTTTCTTTGCAAGAAACAATCCTAAATAATAAAAAATAAAAGGTAAACTAAATAACCTAAAATAAATTAATGATGATATACTTTTATAGAATAACAGCCCTAAAATTAGGAATAGTATCAATAAAAATAATATTGTAATTATGCTTTTCCAGTTAGTATATTCGCTTAATATAATACTTTTCTTTTCATTAAAAATGAATATTAATACTGAAAAAACAGGAATTAAATAATTTAATATATGTAGAAATTTAAAATGTAGAATTAAATCTATATTAGGGGAAAATAAACCAATAAAAAAATTCTGAAATATTAAATTAATGACTTGAAACTCTACACTCTTGTATCCTCCAAATGTTATTAATAATATCATTCCAAGCAGCCCTATTATAGGATTGATAGACAACAAGAAATAAACAGGTATAATACCTAGAATATAATAGTTTATTTTAATCTTTAATTTCATGAAAAAATGCTAACCTATTTTTCTCAATTTCAGAAACGTGAACAAATTTTTCTACTTCTGATTGGCTAATAATTAAATTCCTACACTTATAAACAAAATCTTTAATTTTATCTGTCGACTCTAAGATCCCTTCTTTATTATTAGGTAATTCTAATATCCATTCAGGTATATCTTGATTGATAAAACATGTATCTTTGTAAGGTAAAATAATAGGTTTACAAAAAGACATATATTCTCTTACTTTTAAAGGACATGCTTCTTCCATATTATTTCTAAAAAAGGCTAAAGAAGCTATTGTTACTGTAGCTTTCGCTAATACTTTTTTGTACTCCTCTTTATTTAAGAATCCATAAAATTGAACATTTGACGGAATATTTATTGAATCCGGTCTTGAAGAACCTACAATATCAAAATTAAAATTAGGCATTCGCTCAGCTAATTTAAGTAGGATATCAATTCCATGCCAAATCATTTTATCAGTACCAATAAAAAATATTCTATTCTGCTCAATTTCAGAATGCAAAAACTCATTTAAAGAATTTTCATAAATATTAATACTATTAGGAAATACTTTAATATTATTATGATTTAAACTCTTAGCAATATCATAAGTAACTGATGCAATTCCAGACACTTTATTTAACAAAAATTGATTTGTTAAAATAAAATAAATATACCTAAAATAATATTTTAAACTATCATATTTTTGAAGTGAATATTCAGCTTTCATGTCTGTATTAACTTCAAAAACTACTTTCCACTTTTTACTCAATCCATTTAAAAAAGGCTGATAAATACTATTTCTAGCATAAATTATATCTGGTCCAAAACCATCTATTTTTTTATCTAAGTTTTTATAGTTTATAGATAAACCAAGAAAATCTAAAAATAACTCTAAAGCACCTCCTAAAAGAGACATTATATTTATTATTTCAATATCATTCTTTAAATCTGATAAAGGAGTGTGCGAAATATCTTTATTCGAACTAGTTATCAAGAAAATTTTCACATCATTACCTTGTTTTTTCCACTCGGTAACTTGTGATTTTACTTTATACAATACTCCCGTATATCTTTCGATATTTATTGGTAAAACATATGCTATCTTCATTTATTCACTTTTAAGAAATCAATTACTTTATTTGCAGCATTTGCTTTACCATAAAAACTATATTTATCATAATCAAAAGATTTTGATAATACTTCTCCAATTAAGGTTTCTAATGATTTTAAATCCTTTGCAAGAAAATTAAATCCAGCTTCTACTAATTCCACCCATTCAGTTTCATCTCTCAAGGTTATACAAGGTACTTTATGAAAAAAAGCTTCTTTTTGAACACCTCCAGAATCTGTCAAAATCAGTTTCGATGACATCTCTAACATTACCATTTCTATGTATCCAACAGGATCTATAAATGATATTTTACTTTCACTAAAATTAAAATTAATATTCTCAAGAGATTTTTTTGTTCTTGGATGTAAAGGTAAAATCACTTTTTTTGTTTTTGCAACATTAGATAATTCATCAAATATCATAGTTAGTCTTTCTATATTATCAGTATTTTCTGCTCTATGAATAGTTGCTAAAATAAAATCTTTATATTTCACATTTAACTTTTCTAATATATTTGTGTTATTTTGGGCTTTTTTTCCATAATACATAGCCGCATCATACATAACATCTCCAATATTATATATTGAAGAATCATTAATACCTTCTTTCAATAAATTTGAATATCCAGTATCAGTAGGTGTAAATAATAATGTAGAGATATGGTCTGTTAAAATTCTATTTTGTTCTTCAGGCATTTTCATATTAAAAGAACGAAGGCCTGCTTCGACATGAACTACCGGAATGTGCATTTTTGAAGCAGCCAAAGCACCAGCCAATGTGGAGTTAGTATCTCCATAAACTAACAAGTAATCTGGTTTTTCTTTAAATAATACTTTTTCAATTTTTGCTAGCATCTCACCTGTTTGAGCTCCATGAGATCCTCCTCCAACTCCTAAATTATAATCTGGTCTTGGGATACCTAACTCATCAAAAAAAATATCTGACATATTTTCATCATAATGTTGACCAGTATGAACAAGTATTTCAGTGCAATTTTCTATTTTCTTTATTACTCTTGATACAGTAGCTGCTTTAATAAACTGAGGCCTCGCTCCAATAATCGTTAAAATTTTCATTTTATTTTATTTTGTTTTATGTAATACTCTGATAAAAAAGAGTTAATCGATGTTTTCTTTTTAAGAATTGATTCAATAATAAATTTCTTTCTAGGTACAACTCCAAATAATGAATAATTCTCAGATGTATAAGAAATAATGATTGTAATCGTATTTAATAAAATACTTGAAAAATACCACTTCTTCATTAGAGATTTTATAGCATCTTTTTTTGAAAAAGATATATTATCCTTAAGAATTTCTTCATTATTATTAAATCTATAATTGAAATGTAATTTAAATAAATTTCGTTCAATACAATATTCCATAGGAATTTTACTCCAAAAGTCCATTAATGTTTTATCCCATAAGGGTAATAACCATTTCAAATCAAAAAATTCATATACTCTAACAGAGTTAACAATAAATTTAGATTGCCTTTCTTTCCAATTCCATTCATCAACTATAGAAAATGCCTCTGTATTATCTAATATCTCATTATTAATATTAACAATTTTTCGATGATCATATTTTTGAATAACTAAACTATAATGTTTTTCAAAAATTAATTTGTTTATTTCTTCATTAGAAAATTGTTTCTTATTTATTATTTTTTTATTTAAATGACTACCAGCTAAAAAGTCATATGAGTGACCCGGGATAATATAACTATCATAATCAATGATTTTTTTAGAAACGAGAAACTCAATGGCTGGAAAATCTTGAATATGAGGAAGTGAAGTATAATTTCCTGAAAAATCAAAATACTCTTTTATTTTAGGTGAATTTAGAGTATTTAACCACAAGCCCTCTGAATATTCTACAAATATCCATTTAAAATTAAATAAATCAGCGATCTTTTTTGATATATTCTTTTCATAGTTACTCTTAATTCCATAACTAAAGCAAACAACATTAGTTATTCCTGCTTCTTTTAACAAATAAAGTATTAATCTAGAATCATAACCTCCACTTAAAGGCACTACACATTGCTTATCTCCAACTTGTTTCTTTATCTTCTTAGCGAGGTTCACATAAAGATTATCTAAATCATTAAAATAATCAGATTCTTTTTTTTCAGGCAAGTATTCTTCTCTCTCAAATGAAAAGTATTGTTTTATCACACATTTATGAGTTCTTTTATTATATACCAGATATGCACCTGCCTCAATTTGATACAAATTCTTTACTAGAGTATTATTTTTTGTAACAAAACCTGTTAATTTAAATTCATCTATAAACTCACCCTCCAATTCTAAAGAAATTTCTTTATCTAGGAAAGTTGTATTATCAGTAATAATAAAGTTATTCTCATCAAAATAATAAAATAAAGGCATTGATCGAATTCTATCTACACAAGCTATAATTACATCTTCATTTTCATAAACAAATGAAAATGAAGATGTAATTTGATTTATTAATATTTCAATATTATCAATATCTATAGCTGAAGGAAAAACAGGAGATTCATCACTTTTATAAAATAATCCGTTATTGTTTTCCCAAGCATAACCTTTATTATTTCTTAAAACAATTCTACTTAAAATATTATTATTCAATGACTTAATGTTTTTTTATAAATTTCAAAAATTCGTGAAGCAATTACCTTTTCAGAAAAGGTACTAACAGCTATGTCTCTAATTTTCTCTTTATTATAATGAGAATAATTTTCGTAAATATTAATCATACCATTAGTAAAAGCATTTATATCTTCGGATTTTACTGTTACTCCAGTCCCATTTGGAATATTTTCAGGTGATAATGTATCTGTTCCTAAAACTGGTAACCCAGTACACATTGCTTCAACTGTTACTACACCTTGAGCTTCTACAGAACTTGCAAGAGCAAAAGCATGAGATCTATTTAAATAGTAATTAATTTCAAAAGGGTTTTTGTATCCTAAAAAAACAACTTTACTGTGTATATTTAACTCATCAACTTGAGTTTTGAGTTTTGACTCAAGTGGTCCACTACCTATTATTACTAATTTTGATTTTGGATATTTTAATTGAAAGTTATTGAAAGCTGAAATCAGTATGTCAAACCTTTTAACTTCAACTAAGTATGCTATTGAAATAAATGTAAATTCTTCATATTTCTTAATTTCATAATCAATATTAAATTTACTTACATCTACTTGGTTTGGTATGGGAACAATAGTAGTATTACTCCCTTTTTCAATATAATTAGAAATTTTTTTGGACATATTTGAACCTACTGGTATAGTAAAAGATGCATTTTCAAAAATTTTCTTTAATCGTTTATCGTACCAAGGTTTAAACATACTCATTGATAATGAATTATTGTAAATGAATCGCCCCCTATGTTCTGTTATAACATAAGGAATATTGTATTTTGTTTTGATATTATAAGCAACTTCACCTCCCCATAGAGAACTATGTACATGAATTAAATCAGGAAAACCAGTATCTTTTACATATTCTTTAAATAAAAAAAACATCTTGATACACCATAACTTACTTGATATTTTTTCAAAAAAAGGCAAACTCCATGATTTTATTCTATATGTTAATATCCCATCTTCATCTTTTTTATGAATTTTAAAACTATTATTTTCTAATAGTTTTAAAATTGAAAATCCCCTTAAAGAATCGTCTTGACAATAAATGACATCTACCTCCAGATTAGAGCATTCTTGCTTTAATGCTAAAATCTGATTTTTGAAAAATTGTCCACCATTTGGAGGATACCATGATGGTATTACAAGAACTCTCATCACTTATCTATTTTTTTATATTTAATTAGCCAAAAATACCAAATTAAATTAGTTAAAACCGACAAAGTAGCAACTATTGAAAATAATAAAATTGTTAACTCATACTCTAACAATATTTCACAGCAAACAAATAATGTAATTGATTTAATTATAGATGTTATTATTTCAATAAATAACGCTTGTTTTTGCCTGTTAAATAATTGTGGTAGAAAAGATATTGGAGATGTAAATAATATACTTAAAACCCAGGGAAAAAGAAATCTTGCTATTTCACCTGATTCAAACCATTTTTCACTAAAAATTAAACTAAATATTTGTGGTGAATATATTAAAAAAATTATTGAAGGAATAACAAGTAGAAGTACTAATTTTTTGTAAAATTTGTATACTTTTGTCAATTCAAGAGTCCCTTTATAATATTTCTGAGAAAAATCTTGCTTTAATACACCCCCAATTGATGCAGCAATCAATTGTACAGGAACAAACATCATTGTAAACGTAAATGAATAATACCCTACAATCGAGAGAGAATAATAACTACTTAACAAAAACATAGGTAAACTCCCTACTATTGTGTTTGCTAAAGAATGGATTGATGTATATTTAGCGAAGTTAACATTAGAACTAAGAGATTGAGATATTTTTTTATTTGACAGCTCAAACCCTGATTTTTTTTTGATAAAGTATGCAAATGAGAAAATACCTGCAGCTAGTAAACCAAAGAGACGCCCAGTAATCAAACTTAAAAAGTTCAATAAATATAGACTATTAGTTGTAATAACTTGGACTAATTTTAGAATTGAAAGAAACCTATATTCTTTGAATCTATTTGATAAATTTGTAGAACATAAAATTAAAGAGTAAAGGAAAACTGAAAATGGTAAATAAATAATAAAATCATTAGATAAAGTATCAAATTGAACCGAAATACTAAATGTTTTAAGTATTATTAAACTTGAAATTACTAGTAGCAAACCTATTAAAGAAATACTATAAATTCCTTTAATTAAATTGATTGCTGTTTCATTTTTTTTTACAATAACAATTGCTTGTTCAAAACTCAAAGTAAAAAATATTACTAAGATAGATACAGATTGATTGAATAAACCTAATTCTCCAAAATCTTCAGGTGAATAAAACCTTGATAAAATAGGGCTAATCAAAAACGGAATAAGCTGAACGAGAAAAGAGCTCCCTGTCAATAAGATGATATTTTTCATAAACTCAGAAGACAAGAAGCTTTTTTTTATTTTAATCATCAGATTACACTGAAAAGGGATGTTTAATTAATTCTTTCTTCGCAAAAGGATGATACTCTCCTTGCAACCCTACTACTTCAGCGTGACGAATATTATGAACAATTTCAATAGCTTGACGACATTCTTCAATACCATAACCATTTCCTTTTACAATTTCTTCATAAGAGGTAGTGTGAAGATCTGTAAATCCTCCTGAGAATTCTAACTCCTCTCCTTCAATAGTAATTGACCTATATGTTCTTTGCCCTTTTGCTTTTATCTCATCAGGAAGAACATCTTCATTAATAGAAAGGAACCAACGAACTCTTGCTCTTTCAAATTCTAAATAACCTGCAGCTCTATCATGAGTATGAACATGCACCTTATTTTCTTTTACATCACCAAAAACCCATGATAACATATCATAAAAGTGTACACCTATATTAGTCGCAATACCTCCAGATTTTGAAACGTCACCTTTCCATGAAGTATAATACCAATTCCCTCTTGAAGTAAGATAAGTTAAATCTACATCATAGATTTTATCTTTAGGTCCATTTGCTATTTTTTCTTTTAAAGCAATAATGCTTGGGTGAACTCTCAACTGAAGAATATTCCATATTCTTTGCCCCGTTTCTTTTTCAATATTACCTAAAGCATCTATATTCCAAGGGTTTAATACAAGTGGTTTTTCACATATAGCATCAGCACCTCTTCTTAAGGCCATACGAATATGTGCATCATGTAAATAATTTGGAGTACAAATTGAAACATAATCTAACTGAATATTCTTTTCATATTTCAGTTTCTCTACATGTCTATCAAACCTTTCAAATTCAACAAAAAAATCTGCATGTGGAAAATAGCTATCAATGATACCTACACTATCAAATTTATCATAAGCAGCAATTAAATCATTATTTGTCTCTTTAATTGCTTTCATGTGTCTTGGTGCTATATATCCAGCAGCCCCAATTAGTGCAAAATTTTTCATACAATATTCTTCTTATAATTTAGTAACTTGGTTATTTTCAAATTTATAGGTTTCTTTTGATTCTTCACAAATCGCTAAACCATTATTATCAAATTCAAGCCGATGTCCATATTCACTCATCCACCCTATTTGCTTAGCAGGATTCCCTACAACTAATGCATAAGCAGGAATTGTCTTAGTTACTACAGCACCTGCCCCAATGAAAGCATAGTTACCAATATCATGTCCACAAACTATAGTTGCATTAGCTCCTATTGAAGCACCTTTACCTACATGTGTTTTAGAATATTGTCCTCTTCTATTTACTGTACTTCGCGGATTTGTCACATTAGTGAAAACCATAGATGGACCTAAAAAAACATCATCATCACAAGTTACTCCTGAGTAAATTGACACATTATTTTGAACTTTTACATTCTGACCAAGTTCTACTTCAGGAGATACAACTACATTCTGGCCAATATTACAGTTCTCTCCAATTTTACAATTGGACATAATATGAGAAAAATGCCAAATCTTTGAGCCTTTTTCAATCACACAACCCTCATCTATAACTGCAGTTTCATGTGCAAAGAATTCTCCTTCCATTATGCTAATTCATTTATTGATTCTAAAACACTTTGAATAATATAATCTTGTTGATTTTCCTGCATTTCAGTGTGTATAGGTAATGATAATACCACTTTTGAAAGTTGTTCTGTTACAGGGAAACTACCTTCATTAAATTCAGACTTACAATATGCTTTCTGAAAATGTAATGGTACAGGGTAATAAATCATAGATGGTACTCCTTTCTCTTGAAGTTTCTCTTTCAACTGATCTCTATCAACATTATTTACTTTTAATGTATATTGATGATAAACATGAGTTGAATTTTCAGCATTTTGGGGAGTCTCAATTTCTTGAACTTGAGCAAAAGCTTTATTGTACTTATTTGCTACTTTTTGTCGGTTTTTATTATAGGTATCTAAATGAGGTAATTTAACTCTTAATACTGCTGCTTGCAAAGTATCTAACCTTGAGTTGCAACCCACTATATCATGATGATACTTAATTGATTGTCCATGACTTGCAATCATTCTTGCAGTATTTGCTAATTTTTCATCATTAATTAACATGGCTCCACCATCACCATAACAACCTAAGTTTTTTGATGGAAAGAAAGATGTACAACCTATATGACCAATCGTGCCTGCTTTTTTTACTGAACCATCAGAAAATGTATATTCCGCACCAATTGCTTGTGCAGTGTCCTCAATAACAAATAAATTATGCTTATTAGCAATCTTCATAATCGCTTCCATATCTGCACATTGTCCATATAAATGAACAGGAACGATAGCTTTTGTTTTTGAAGTGATTTTAGATTCCATTTGTTTTACATCAATAGTAAATAACTCAGGATCAACATCAACAAAAACGGGATCTAATTGTAATAAAGCTATTACCTCTGCTGTTGCTACATATGTATGTACTGGTACTAAAACTTCATCACCAGGCTTTAAACCAACAGCCATCATCGCCACCTGTAATGCATCAGTTCCATTTGCACATGGAACAGCATGATTTACATTATTGTAAGTTGCTAACTCTTTAGCAAAAGATTTCACAGCAGGACCATTAATAAAAGCACATGAATCTATTACTTCTTGAATACCTTTATCTACATCCTCTTTAATATTTTTATATTGAGTATGTAAATCCACCATTTGGATTTTCCCTATCTCTTCTCTTGATATTCTACTCATTATTATTTAAAGTCTATCTGTAATTACTTCTGTTGGTAAAACACTTTTTACATCATATACCACTGTATTCTCTTTCTTCAGCTTAGACCAATCTAATGCTTTAAATTCTTTATGGGCTACTGTAAGTACAACTGCTGAATAATTATTACCAATTGAATCTATTAAGTCAATACCGTATTCCTCTTTTACTTCTTCTTTTGAAGCATAAGGATCATATACATCCAAATCAACCCCAAATTCTTGAAACTCTTGAATAACATCAATCACTCTTGAATTTCTAATATCTGGACAATCTTCTTTAAAGGTAATTCCTAATACTAATACCTTAGAATTCTTTATCGCATGTCCAGCTTTCACCATTAATTTAACTACTTGATTGGCTACATAAGGCCCCATTCCATCGTTAATTCTTCTTCCTGCAAGAATAACTTCTGGGTGGTATCCTATTGATTCCGCCTTATAAGTTAAATAGAAAGGATCAACACCAATACAATGACCTCCCACTAAACCTGGTCTAAATGGTAAAAAATTCCATTTAGTTCCAGCAGCTTCTAATACATCCAATGTATCAATACCTACTTTTTCAAAAATTTTCGATAACTCATTTACAAAAGCAATATTCAAATCTCTTTGAGAGTTTTCAATTACTTTAGCTGCTTCAGCTACTTTTAAGTTAGGTGCTTTGTGTGTACCTACTGTTACTATTGATCTATATAATTGATCTACCACTTCTGCAATTTCAGGTGTAGAACCTGAAGTTACTTTCATGATGTTATGTACTCTATGCACATGATCTCCTGGATTAATTCTTTCAGGAGAATAACCGCAGTAAAATTCTTTATTGAACTTTAGTTTTGAAACTTTCTCTAAAACAGGAACACATTCTTCTTCTGTACAACCAGGATATACAGTAGATTCATAAATAACTATATTACCTTCCGATAATACACTTCCTACAGTCTCACTAGACTTTTTTAATGGTGTTAAATCTGGAGTTTTATATTCGTCAATAGGTGTTGGAACTGTTACGATATAAATATCAGAATCTTTAATATCCAATTTATTAGATGAATATGAAAGTCCTTTAGCTTCTTTCATTTCTTCTAAACTAACTTCTAAAGTACTATCAGTTCCATCTTTTAACTCCTTAATTCTTGCTTCATTAATATCAAAACCAATAACATTAAATCCTTGTTTACCAAATTCAACAGCAAGTGGCAAACCAACATATCCAAGACCAATAATGGCTATTTTTTTATTCTTAATATTCATATTATCTATATTCTTCTAAATACCAATCAATAGTTTTAACAATGCCACTTTCAAAGTCTTCATCAGCTTTCCATCCTAATTCAGTTTCTAACTTAGTAGCATCAATTGCATATCTTTGATCATGACCTGGACGATCTTTTACAAAGGTAATCAACTCTTTATAAGATTTACCACCTTTTAAAGGTTGTTTAACATCAAGTAAAGTACATATTTTATCTACTATATAGAGGTTATCTCTTTCGTTACGTCCTCCAATATTGTATGTTTCTCCTTCTTTTCCTTTATGGTATACTAAATCTATCCCTTTACAATGATCCAAAACATATAACCAATCACGAATATTCTTTCCATCTCCATAAATCGGAATTGGTTCACTTGTAAGTGCTTTACGAATAATAGTAGGAATTAATTTTTCTTTATGTTGCTTAGGGCCATAATTATTCGAACAATTTGTAGTCACTACATTCATACCATAGGTATGAAAATAAGAACGAACAATCATATCTGAAGATGCTTTTGATGCACTATATGGACTGTTAGGTGCATAAGGTGTTTCTTCGGTGAATAATCCCGTATCCCCTAATGTTCCATATACTTCATCTGTAGAAATATGATGAAAACGGCAGTTTTTATATTCTTCTTTATACTCAAAAGGAGCGTTCATCCAATACTTTCTTGCTACATCAATTAATGTAAAAGTACCATTCACATTCGTCTGAATAAATGCTTCTGGCCCTGTAATTGAATTGTCTACATGAGATTCTGCCGCAAAGTGAATAACACCTTTAATATCATATTTATTGAAGAGTTCTTCTATTAATACTCTATCACAAATATCTCCTTCAATAAAGGTGTATCTTGAGTGATTCTCTTCTATTTCAGAAAGATTTGCTAGATCACCTGCATATGTTAGTTTATCAAGATTAATTAATTGATATTCTTTATATTTCTCTAGAAAATAAGGAACAAAATTGGCACCGATAAAGCCTGCTCCACCTGTAATTAATATAGAAGATTTCATATTGTATCCTACTGTTCAATTATATTTCGTACAAAGTTACCCTTTTCTTGCTATTTATCACCCAATACTTTGAGACAGTCGATTAAACTAGATTGCCAATAAGGAATTGTAATATTAAAACTTGTTGTAAACTTTGATTTATCCATTACACTCATTTTAGGTCTTTTAGCAGGTGTAGGATATGCTGAGGTATGCAATGGGTTAACTTTAATATTCGTTTTACTTAAAATAAAAATTGCCTGTGCAAAATCATACCAACTTGCAACCCCCTCATTACTATAATGATATACCCCATAGGCAGCACTTTCTTGATCAATTATTAATAAAATAGCTTTTGCTAAATCTCTTGCGTAAGTAGGTGTACCTATTTGATCTACAATTACTCCCAATTCATCTTTCTCATTCGCTAAACGAAGCATTGTTTTTACGAAATTATTACCAAAACTACTGTACAACCAAGCAGTTCTAATGATAAAATAATTCGTCATTGTTTTTATTACTTCATTTTCTCCCTCAAGTTTTGTTTCTCCATATACACTTATTGGAGAGGGAATAATTTCTTCTGAATAAGGGGTAATTTGATTTCCATCAAATACAAAATCTGTAGATACATGAAATAAAACAATATTATTTTCTTTACACACTTCTGCTAAATTTTTAACCCCAAGAACATTAACTTTATAAGCTATATCTCGATCAGTTTCCGCCTTGTCTACTGCTGTATATGCAGCACAATTTATACAATGTGTAAAATTCCTTTCTCTAAAAAAAATATTTATTGCTTGTTGATTTGTAATATCCAACTCATCAAGATCTACAAACGTAAACTTTGCTTCTATCGTATTTGTTAGATAATTTAATTCCGATCCAAGCTGACCTCTTGCACCTGTAACTAATATTTCTTTTTGCATGAATAATAATGTTTTAACATCATAGAATACTCCCCTAGCTATAAATATAGCTTATATCAATAGCCTATTTTCTCATTTCAATCATATTTTTTCTTCATTTTTGTCTTAACACAAAAACGAAGCAAAAAAGTCAAGGCTATGAAGTCAAAAGCTAAATTTTGTATCATTCACCTAAAATCTTCAAAACTCACTTACGCTCAAACAAGTGAAGATTTCTTAACGGTTCATATTATAAACTTCTTAATGCTTTTCCCTTCAAGGCCGATAAAAAAGGTCTGCGTTTTTATTTTAAGACAATCTAGGAAGCTTTAAATCTTTCTCAGAAATTACTTCTTCTCCATGAGGTATTCCCCAATCAATATTTAATTTTGGATCATTAAAAATAATTCCTCCTTCTTCATTTGGGTTATAATAATTATCACATTTATAAACAAATTCTGCTGATTCTGAAAGTACAGAAAACCCATGGGCAAAGCCTCTTGGAACAAATAACTGTTTTCTATTTTCAGCACTCAACTCAACAGCTTCGTATTGTCCATAAGTACTGCTACCAGGACGTAAATCAACAGCTACATCGATTACTTTACCCGAAATAACTCTAACTAATTTAGCTTGAGCAGCTGCACCTTTTTGATAATGCAAGCCTCTAATAACACCATAAGAAGAGGATGATTGATTATCCTGCACAAATGTTACGGCTAAACCTGTCACTTCAGAAAATTTTTGAGCATGAAAACTTTCGTAAAAATATCCTCTCTCATCACCAAATACCTGAGGTTGAAGAATATAACAATCTTTTAGTTTCGTTGGTATAATTTCCATAACTTAATTATTATTTCAAAAGATTCAATATGTATTGTCCATAGCCACTTTTCACTAAAGGCATTGCTAAATCATGTAATTGAGCTTGATCAATATACCCCATTCTATATGCTACTTCCTCTATACAACCTACACTTAAACCTTGACGTTCTTCAATCACTCGAACATATTCTCCTGCTTGCATTAACGATGCAAAAGTACCTGTATCCAACCAAGCTGTACCTCTATTCAAGATACTAACAGTTAATTTTCCTCTTTTCAAGTACTCTTCATTAATTGAAGTTATCTCTAACTCTCCTCTTTCACTAGGTTGAATATTCTTTGCTATTTCAACAACTTCATTATCATAAAAATATAAACCAGGTACTGCATAATTTGATTTTGGTTTTATTGGTTTCTCTTCAATTGAAATTGCCTTATTATCATCATCAAATTCTACCACACCATAACGCTCAGGGTCATTTACATGGTATGCATATACACAACCACCTATCACATCATTATTCGATTGAAGTAGAGATGACAAGCCTGAACCGTAAAAAATATTATCTCCTAAGATTAAAGATACCTTATCATTTCCAATAAATTCTTCCGCTATTAAAAATGCCTGTGCAAGCCCTTCCGGTTTTTCTTGAACAGCATAAGAAAATTCACAACCCAACTTTTGACCATCACCTAATAACTCTTGAAATAATGGTAAATGATCAGGTGTTGAGATAATCAATATTTCACGTACCTCTGCCAACATTAATGTTGATAATGGATAATAAATCATTGGTTTATTATACACAGGCATTAATTGTTTACTGATTGCCAGAGTTAAAGGGTGAAGGCGAGTACCAGAACCTCCTGCTAAGATTATTCCTTTCATAATTGATTATACAAAAAAAGGTATGTATCTATTTTAATAAATACACACCTTTTTAAATTAAAATTTACAATTAAAGATTTGCTTTCTTTTTCATAAATGAATTTAGGTCTAATAAAATTGAGAAACCTAAAACAACTAGAAAACCTATAAACATACCAATTATTGTCTTACCTCCCGTTGATAAGGAAACAGTATATAACTCAGAAAATCTATTCACAAATTCAACAGGTTGAATTAAAGCTATTTCGGTTCTAATAAATGCTAGACTATCTTCTACTTTTTGTTGATTTTCCATCGCTTCAAAAGCCAATTCACCACTTTGACGAATATACCCATCATCTTGAGAATTTTTCATTACAACAACGTTAGAACTAGAGGGTTTTAATCCTTTCTTTAATAATTCTCCTTGTTGAACAATAATTTCTTTATAGGCCTCATTAAATTCTTGTAGACGAAGTTGTTCTTTTTCAAAAGTTTTCTTCTTAGAATTCAAATTCTGTTTGTATATCTCTTGATTCTTAATAATAAATTGATTTTTATTAAAAAAGAACTCAAAACCTTTTTGAATTTCAGCTTTTGTTATTTCTTGAACTGATGTTTTTACTTCAAGTTCGAATCTTGTTTCATTATCAAGAGATTCTAAATATAAAGAATCAGCCATTTCTGGATTAACTTTACCAGATTTATACATCATATAATACCCTTTAGAAGATATCTCTGAAATACTTTCAACAATTAACAATGGTAAATTCAAAGATTTAGCAAGCATAGGCCTTCCTTCATCTGTACACAAAGCATTTAACTCCTCAATCTCTTTTATAAAATCTACACCTGTTAAAAACCTACTATTTACTGTAGCTTTTGAGGCATAAAACTGAGATGTATTCTTTGATAAGTACCCTAAAGCACCTCCAACAATTACCGCAATAATTACTGCTATTTTAAATTTATATATTTTAGTGTATAAATAAATTAAAACTGTTAATACCCCATTCCAAATATTTTGAAAAAATTGGTTGAACTTATCCCCTATAATAGAGAATAATTCAATTAAATCAATTTCATCATTTTGATTTGAGTTCTGCTTATTTGGGGACTTGTCTTTATATTCTTTTTCCATGTAAATAGAGTGATCTCGTTTCTAACTCGTAAATATAATTACTTTTTTAATTAACTAGTAGAATTATAACATTACCTTAAGTAATTATAATACCATTCTACAGCTTCTTTTAACCCTTTTTTTATAGAATATTGAGGGTTATAATCAATTAAATTCTTTGCCTTTTCTATTGACGCTAATGAATGTTTAACATCTCCTTGACGTGACGGACCAAAAGTTGGCTCGATATCTTTTACTTTTGATTCATATATTGATAAGAACTCTTGTAAATAAGAATACAATTCTTTCAAATCTGTTCTCTCTCCAAAAGCAACATTATACACCTCATTTACAGCCTTTTGATTTATTATAAGTGCAGCTTGTTCATTTGCATGCAGTACATTATCAATGTAAGTAAAATCTCTAGAGTTCTCTCCATCTCCATTAATAACTGGTGATTCTCCGTTTAGCATTGCTATTACAAACTTTGGAATTACTGCTGCATAAGCTCCATGAGGATCTTGTTTTCTACCAAAAACATTAAAGTAACGCAATCCAATTGTCTCTATCCCATATGTTTTAAAAAAGACATCTGCATATAATTCATTAACATATTTTGTTACAGCATAAGGAGAAAGTGGCTTCCCTATTCTATCTTCTTCTTTAGGTAAACCAGGATGGTCTCCATAAGTTGATGAACTTGCTGCATAAATAAACCTCTTTACTCCAGCATCTTTAGAAGCAGTCAACATATTAAGAAAACCTGATATATTTACTTCATTTGTAGTTATCGGATCATTAATTGATCTAGGTACAGAGCCTAATGCTGCTTGATGAAATACAACATCAACACCTTCAACAGCAGACTTACAATCATCAATATTTCTTATATCACCTGTAATAAATTTACATTTTGGATGTGATTCAAAGTCTATAATATTTTCTTTCTTTCCCGTTGAAAAATTATCAAGACAGATAACTTCATTGTCTTGTGAAAGAAATTTTTCGGCTAAGTTAGACCCTATAAAACCTGCAGCTCCAGTAATTAATATCTTTTTACCTGTTAACATCCAATTCGAAATTATAAACGGTCCGTTATATATTTTTTATCTAAAACGCTTTTAACATCATAGACAATTGTATCTTTTTCTATTAATTGTTCCCAATTAATCTCTTCTCTAAATGATTTATGAGCCACTGCATGAATAATAGCAGCATAATCATTTCCAATTTCTGGAAGTAAATCTAAATCATATTCATCTTTCACCTCTTGAGCATCTGCATGTGGGTCGTAAACTTCTACTTCTAAATTAAAAGCTTGAAGTTCTCTAATTACATCAATTGCTCTTGAGTTTCTAATATCAGGACAATCTTCTTTAAAAGTGATGCCTAACATTAAAACTTTTGCACCTTTTTTAATTGACGAAGTTTTTTCCATCATTAAGCGAAGTACTTTATTGGCAACATGAGCTCCCATTCCATCGTTAATTCTTCTACCTGCAAGAATTACTTCTGGATGATAACCTAAAGATTCTGATTTATAAGTTAAGTAATATGGATCAACTCCAATACAATGACCTCCTACTAAACCAGGTCTAAATGGTAAAAAGTTCCATTTTGTTCCTGCTGCTTCTAATACTTCTAGGGTATCAATTCCTACTTTATCAAAAATTTTAGAAAGCTCATTAACAAAAGCTATATTTAAATCTCTTTGTGAGTTTTCTATCACTTTTGCTGCCTCAGCTACTTTAATACAAGAAGCTTTATGTGTACCAACCTTAACGACTACTTGATACATTTTATCAACTTCTTCTGCTATTTCTGGAGTTGACCCAGAGGTAACTTTCATTATGTTGTGTACTCTATGAACATGGTCACCCGGATTTATTCTTTCAGGGGAATAACCTGCAAAAAAGTCTTTATTAAACTTTAAACCACTTACTCTTTCAAGTACAGGAACACATTGTTCCTCTGTACAGCCAGGATAAACAGTAGATTCATAAACAACTATATTACCTTCAGACAATACACTTCCAACAGTTTCACTCGCCTTTTTCAGAGGAGTCAAATCTGGAGTTTTATATTCATCAATTGGAGTAGGTACAGTTACAATATAAATATCAACATCTTTTAAATCATTGATATTTGACGAATAAGAAATTATACCTTTAACAGATTTAAGCTCTTCTTCAGATACTTCTAATGTATGGTCTTTGGAAGAGTTTAACTCTTCTATTCTTGGTTGATTAATATCAAAACCAAGAACTTTTACATTATTCTTAGCAAATTCTACAGCTAAAGGAAGGCCAACATAACCCAAACCGATAACTCCTATTGTTTTATTCATCTGTAATTTAGTTATTCTTGAAGTAGTTTTAGATAAATCGCTTATCTTGTTTTTCTTTTACATTTGCTAAAAATTGCTTCACACGCTGCTCATGATCTTTCTCACAAATCATTAATACATCATCATATTCCGCTACAATGTAATTTTCTAACCCTTGAACAACTACTAATTTATCAGAAGGTGTCTTAACAATAGAGTTAAATGTCTCATAAGCCATGATATTACCATGTAAAACATTCTCTTCTTGGTTTTTATCTGCTTGCTCATATAACGACTTCCAAGTGCCTAAATCAGACCATCCAAAGTCGGTTCTCATTACATAAACATTATCAGCATGTTCCATAATACCATAATCAATAGAAATATCTCTGCATTGATGGTAAATAGTATCAATTGCTTCTGTTTCTTCTTCTGTATAAAATTTATCTTCTACAGAGCTAAATAAATGGTCTATATCATCTAAATAAGTAGAAAAAGCTTTCTTAATCGTCTTTACATTCCAAACAAAAATACCTGCGTTCCATACAAAGTCACCGCTTAACACAAAAGCTCTTGCTAATTCTTCGTTCGGTTTTTCAGTAAAAGTTTTCACTTTATAAAGAACTTCTAAACGATCATTATTTAAGGCTTGAATATAACCATAGCCTGTATCTGGTCTATTTGGACGAATACCTAGAGTTACTAATATATCATGAGATCCAACATAATCTAAAGCTGTCTGAACTCTTAATCTGAATTCAGGTACATCTAGTATAACATGATCTGCAGGGGCTACTACAATATTTGCATCTGGATTTTTCTTACCAATTTTATAGGCTGCATAAGCAATACATGGTGCTGTATTTCTTCTTACAGGTTCACATAAAACTTGATCTTCATTTAAAAAAGGAAGTTGCTCTAGTGTTAGTTCTTTATAAATATCACTAGTAACTACATATATATTTTCTTTTGGACAAACTCCTTCAAATCTAGCAGCTGTTTGCTGAATCATTGTTTGGCCTGTACCTAAAATATCTTGAAATTGTTTTGGGCGTTTTTCTCTACTATATGGCCAGAATCTACTTCCGACTCCACCGGCCATAATAACTATGTAATTATTTTCCATTATGCTATACAAATTTAACCTGGGTTAATACCGCAGCCCCTAGTTTATCATTTAGTCTTTTTACAACATGGTCTCGTACCATATTTAATTCTTGTTTTAAGGTTGAAACACTTAATCTTACATATAAAGTTTTCCCTCTTAATTTCAAGTCAATTGTTCTTGATGCAACAGTATTTCCCATTACTTCTGCCCATACTCTACCAATAACAGCTTGGTTATAGCTATGACTTTTCTTTAACGATTTCATAAAGTCCTGCATCGCTCCTCCGATACCTATAGTTTCATGTTTTTTAGGTATGGGGGTTCTTTTACGAAAACGGTATTTTATTTTTTTATCGTCTGACAAAGTTATGGTATTTTTATTTTCCTATTTCTATAAAATGAGACGGAGATGTTATTACCTCCATTAAACTTTTAGACCGTTCAGGACGAGCATCTGTCAAAATTATTTGACCAAAATTCTCATTTTTTATTAACACTAAAAGCTTTTGCATTCTTTCATCGTCCAATTTATCAAAAATATCATCCAAAAGCAGTATTGGAGCAACATCTAATTTACTTTTTAATAAAGAATGTTGTGCTAATTTCATTGCAATAATAAAGGATTTCTGCTGCCCTTGTGAACCAAACTTCTTTAACGGGTACCCTGCCAATTGAAAATCAAAGTCATCTTTATGAATTCCTTTTGTAGTTCTTTGTAATGCAATATCCTTTTCCCATGCATTAGCATAGATTTCATCAAAGTCTTCTTTTCCTAAATCAGATTTATAAACTACTTCGGCTACTTCTTTATCAGATGATAAAAACCTATATGAATCTTGGAAAAAAGGTCTGAAATTATCTGTAAATTTCTTTCTTCGATCATAAATTAATGAACCATTTTTTTTTAATACATGATCATAAGGTGCTACCCAATCTTTATTAGGAATTTGTCTTTTTTCTACAAATGTTTTCAGTAACTGATTTCTTTGTAATAAAGCTCGTTGATAATCAATTAATGCTTTAAGGTACTCTTTATCAAATTGAGAAATAACACTATCAAAATGTTTACGTCTTATTTCACTTCCTTCTCTTAGTAAATCTGTATCATTTGGGGCGATAAGTACGCAGGGGAATTTCCCAAAATGTTCACTAAAACGATTGTATTCTTTACCATCTAGAATAAATTTCTTTTTAGGCTTATCAAATTGGCAAATTACAGTATGTGATTTAGTCGAATTCTTAAATTTTCCAGACAGAGCAAATGATTTATTACCATGCCTAGCATTTTGTTGTTCTGTCATGCTAAAAGCACTTCGGGTCATGCAAAGAAAATAAGCTGCGTCAAGAAGATTTGTTTTTCCTACACCATTTGGGCCAACTATACAGTTTACTCCTTCTTTTAATTCAAGGGTAAACTCATCATAATTTTTAAAATCTTTTAAGTATAGTCGTTCTAAATACATGCAATAATATTTTGATAGGCTGCAAAGCTAACAAAAAATTACTTATCCATTAAAGATTGTACTAGAGTTGGGAAAGGTGTTTCAGTATACCCTTGTTTACGGTTTTCTTTACTTATTTCATAAATTGACCACCAATGTGCAAATAGATCTTTATAAGCATTAAAAATAGAATTCTCAGGATCGTATATATGTGCAGGTTCAGAGTTAACTCCATTTAGTTCCATAACTTTAAACTCACCCTTAATTAATGCTTCTTCACTCTCAGCTTTAACATCATATCTACCAAAATAGAAACCATCAATATGATTTGATATTTGATCATATAAAGTAGTATCCAGGTTATTGATTAAATGATTCGCATCGTTAAATATTGCTCCTCTTGAGTGATTACCCATTTTAGAAAGCATAAGTACTTCTTCATTTTCAAGTACCTGATTTAATCGATCTGCATACTTTTCTTTTAAAAAATCAATATATAAAATTGCTCGAGGATGTTTTTTAAATAAAGTAAGTAGATTATTTTCACCATCACCTACAATATATAGTTCATCTTTAAAAACAACAGATGTAATTTTACCTTTCTTCTCAGAAGGTCTTCGGATATACATCACTCCAAACTCATGAGGTGCTGTAATAAATTCTTGCAAAATGATACGTTCAGGTTTATCGCTTAGATAATTTTCTAAATCTTTATCATTTTTAATTTTTTCAACCCCACTTCCTCTTTCTCCTTCATCGGGTTTTAAAATGACAGGATAAGTGAGATTTAATTTCTGCATCTGCTCCTTTACCTTATACAAAGAAGGTGTTTCTACAAAAAATGCAGACTTAGGTAGAAATTTAGAAGGTAGTTGACGTAAAACATCAAATTTAGAATAACTAAAAAAGCCTCCATATCTCATTCCTGGATTCGCTAAAGTCATAAAACTTAACGAACGTGACAATGCTGACAAACCAAAGTATAAAAAATATACAGGAATGTAAAAAATATAATAGGGCCAAAATTCCCACTTAAATAGCCTATACCTTAAGTTAGGTTTAAGATTCATGCTTCAAAACAATTAATGGTAACGATACATTATCCTTTTCTTGTATTAGACGATCATGATAATGCATACTGACAATTGAATCAGAAACTTTTAATTGAGTTGTACTTACCGTACAGTATTCCAAACGCTGCATTGACAATCCAAAAGGTTCATTTTCACCTTTGTCTACCAATTCATGCACATCTAAAATCTCTTTTGATAATCTATCTGATGTATTCAACCAATTCAAAAACCTTTCCTTTCTTTCATCAGATTGAAAAGAATCATATAAAGTAGCAGAAGACCAAATATGCGGCACATTAGGATTTAAATTAGATTTATATCCTTTATTACCATCCCAAACAAATTGAGTAATTTCAATCCCCTCCTTTTGGTCAATTACTATTAAAGTAAAAGGTTCAATATTAGAGAAATTGTAAGTATCTAAATAAGTATTGATATCATTAGCCAAAGTAGCATCTAGAACAACCTTTCCTCTACTGTGTTTATAAGGCGGTGTGGGAATATGCCTTTTAAAACCTCCATTAAGTAAGCAAACAACTCTACCTAATTCAGAAGCGGCCAACCATGTACCAAGAGCTTCTCCGTCAATAGGTGCAATAAATTTCACACCATTTTTTTCATGAAGTTGTGGAGCAAAAGCTGATGCTCTACTTTTTCTTTCATCTCTGTTAGAAGTGAATAAATATTCTGAATTATTAAACGGTATATAGGATAATGTGCACATAAAAATCGTTTTGAATAGTTAGTTATTTACCTTTTCTATATGCGTAAGTTGATTTAGCTACTCCGAAAACATCGTTCAACTCCAAATTTGGAAAATAATGCTTTATTCCAACTTTTATAATTGCTAGGTGATGGACCGCATGTTCATTACAATAATGTAACTCTCTAGCAAATGTAGTTACAGAATTCCAAGGTTCTAAAGCGAGGTCTTTATCGTAATCCTTTACTTTTAAACACATTTCATTCTTTATATTTACTACAGTTAGTAAACTATTTTCGATAGCTTCTAATTGAATAATTGCATTTAGCTTATCTTGTTCTATCTGCAAGTTTCGTTTACGGTCTTCATAGCAAACTTCATCATTATTTTTAGATGCATTTAATAAGCACTGATAAAATTCTATGATATGTCTAGTATGTTGACCAATAGATGAACCAGAAAACAAATCTAACGGAGCAATATATTGTTCTTCAGACAACTGAGCTAATAAACTTTGTAATTGTTCGGATAACTCAATAGCTGAATTAATAACATTATTATTCATTTAAATGGATTAATGATGAAAGATAATTGTATACAATAAAAAGAGGCAAAAAAATTAAGCTGTACTACCCAAAGTAATAATACAGCTTAAAATTAAGAAGAATCTTTCCATTTATTTTTATGAAGACTCTATATAAGGTGTTTTTTGTTTAAAATAAGTCGATTTTCTTAATTCCTGCTCAATAATTAATAGGCATGTTAATAAAGTAACTAATGACATTCCAAACAATTGCATACCGTTTGATAATCCTTCTTCCACAGGCAAGTCAATTCCTAGAATAAAGATTTGTGCAAGTAATTGAAATGAGGTTAATACAACAGCTATCCACGCTCCCCATTTACACAAAGATCGATAGGCTAGTAAAAAACAGGCAATAAACTCTACAACAGCAATAAATAATCTAATATCATCACCTAGACCTAGTTGATAATATATATACACAGATTCGGGATCTTCGCCCATCTTATACAAGAGTGATTGAAAAAGAACTACAACAGGTATAACGCGAAGTGCCCAATACGACAATACTTTATGGATTTTAAAATCTTTTTGCATTGTATTGGTAATAAAATTAGGTTTAACAAGTAAGTGATTACAATTTACTTGCTTTATTTTATTTACTTTTGATAATAGTACATTCAACTATACCCTTGCAAGAAATGAAGAACATTCGCATTTTTTCTATAATTATACTCCTTTCTATTAGTTCATTATTTAGTTGTTCTAATACAAGTAACAATGAAAACACTAAACATGAATCTACTAAAACTGAGGTTAGAAAAAGCATAGAAAAAGACAGTAGAAAAGTGATTACTTTTTATGGTAATAGTTTAACAGCAGGATATGGTTTAGAAAAAGAACAATCTTATCCATCCATCATTCAAGCAACTTATGATAGCTTAAACATTCCCTATCATTGCATAAATGCAGGTCTAAGTGGTGAAACAACAGCTGGTGGAAAAAATAGAATAGAATGGGTACTCAATCAAAATACTCCAGATATTTTTGTACTTTCCCTTGGTGGTAATGATGCTTTACGTGGTCTAGATCCGAAAAGCTCTAAGGAAAACTTAATAGATATTATTAATATAGTAAGAACTAAGAACCCTAATTGTAAAATTTTACTTGCAGGAATAGTACCGCCTCCAAATATGGGCGAGAAATATTTCAATGAGTTCAAATTAATTTTTCCTCAAATTTCTAAAGAGAAAAATACATTTTTACTACCATTCTTACTCAAAGGAGTTGCTGGTAACGAAACATTAAACCAAAAGGATGGAATTCACCCAAATATTGAAGGAACAAAAATTGTTGCATCTACAGTAATGAATGCTCTTAAACCACTATTATAATTAATCTTCCTTCTTCTTAGGTTTTATTACAGGACGAACTACTTTTTTCTTAATATCACCTGTCTCAGGTGATGAAGATTTCGGCTTGATTACTGGCCTAACAACTTTCTTCTTTACTGCTGGCTCAGCTTCTTCGGGAGATACCGATTTAGGTTTTATCACAGGGCGAACTACTTTTTTCTTAACATCACCTGTCTCAGTTGATGAAGACTTCGCCTTGATTACTGGCCTAACAACTTTCTTCTTTACAGCTGGCTCAGCTTCTTCGGGAGATACTGATTTAGGTTTTATCACAGGGCGAACTGCTTTTTTCTTAACATCACCTGTCTCAGGTGATGAAGATTTCGGCTTGATTACTGGCCTAATTACTTTCTTCTTTACAGCTGGCTCAGCTTCTTCGGAAGATACCGATTTAGGTTTTATCACAGGACGAACTGCTTTTTTCTTAACATCACCTGTCTCAGGTGATGAAGATTTCGGCTTGATTACTGGCCTAACTACTTTCTTCTTTACTGCTAGCTCAGCTTCTTCAGAAGATACCGGTTTAGGTTTTATCACAGGACGAACTACTTTTTTCTTAACATCATCTGTCTCAGTTGATGAAGACTTCGCCTTGATTACTGGGCGTACACCTTTTTTTACAGAAGTTTCCTTATTATTATCCTCAGATTTTTTGATAACAGGCTTTGCTCCCATTTTAGGTTTGAATTTTGGACGAGCAGGCTTTTTATTTTCTACTTCATCAATATTCTCACCTTCTATTTTTGGTTTAATTGTAGGTCTTACTACTTTCTTGACAACTTTTGAAGTAGCATCTACATCAGTTTCTTTTTTAGGAATAGATTTTCTTACCACTCCAGATTTAGTTTTTGGTTTAGCACTTTCAACCTTAATAGGTTCAGCTATCCAATATCTTCTACGAATTTGATTAATCAAAAAAAGCTTCTGCTGTGTAAAGCTTTTAGGATGCACTTGCATAAACAACGATTCCCATTCTTCAAATCTATCTGGTTCAGAAGATTTAAAAAGGCTTGGATCAATTCTTTTTTTCGTTAAATATGCTTCAAATTCGTTCATAGTCTGTTTATGATTTTACAACGTAGTTGATTTTCCTCAAAAGTAATAATCGATTAATTATCTATCAAATCGAATTTAATTTCCTACCCATTCTTTATTTAAACGTTGTAGTTGTTTTCTGTATACACTAAATATTCTTGATTTAGAAACCATCCCTACATATTTTTTATTTTCATCAACTACAGGTAAATTCCAAGCATCTTCCTTTTCAAACTTTTGCATTACAGTTGGCATACGCTCACCATAATATACAATACTTGGAGGCTCATTCATCACATTAGCAATCTTTACTTTAGCTTGTTGTTCCTGATCAAACATAATTTCTCTAACCTGATCAAGAGTGATGACACCTTTTAATTTACCTTCATCATCTACAACAGGAAAGACGCTTCTTTGACTTATACTTATAGCTGATACTAAATCACTTAGATACCCTTTAAGTGGAACGGTAACAAAGTTTGTTTCAATTAATTTATTAATATTTAATCGATCCAAAACCTGCATATCTCTATCTCCTTTTAGGTAATCACCTCTAGCTTTTAATGCTCTAACATGAGGAGCATCTGGGTCTACAACACTCACTGTTGTATAAGCAATTGCAGAAACTAACATTAAAGGAACAAACAAGGTATAACCACCAGTAATTTCTGCAATTAAGAAAATTGCAGTTAATGGAGCGTAAACAACTCCGCAAAGTACTCCACTCATTCCTACAAGAATAAAGTGTGTTTCATGAAGATCTGCTATTCCTAATAAGTTAATAAACCTAGCAAATGCAAAACCAGTTAAACCTCCAATTACTAAGGCTGGTCCAAATGTACCACCACTACCGCCTGCAGATAATGTTAAAGATGCAGCTATAACTTTAGCAAATAATACCATTATAATATAAGCCAAAAATAACCATGCTTTTGTATTCGGGATTATAGTTTCAAACAGTTCTGCTCTATTTAGAAGTTGAAGTTCTTCTCCGTTTAATAATGCCTTGATAGATTCATATCCTTCACCATAAATTGGAGGAAATACGAAAATAAAAATTGATAAAACTATACCTCCATAAAGAGCTCTTCTATATCTATTAGGAATTTTTTCTTCCATCAAATGCTCCATTTGGTGGAGTGTTTGATTAAAATAAATAGACATAAAACCTGCTAAAACACCTAGAATAATAAAAAATGGAATGTTCTGAGGTTGAAAATCTTCTAAAATCTTAAATGAAAAAAGAACTTCTTCACCTACAATTAAAGAAGATACAATTGCTGCACTAACAGATGAGATTAATAAGGGAACAAAGTTAGCTACAGAGACCCCTGTTAATATTACTTCTATACTAAATATTAACCCTGTAATTGGTGCATTAAATATTGCAGATATTACACCTGCAGTACCACAACCAATCATTAATGTTTTGGTTTTATAATCCAATAAAAATGATTGAGCAATATTAGAACCTATAGCACCTCCTGTTAATACAATTGGAGACTCCAAACCAACAGAACCACCAAACCCTACCGTAAACATTGATGTTACAAATCGAGAATATATTTTCCCTTTTGCTATGTTACTGTTATTCTTAAAAATATCATGTAAAATATCTGTAATTGCATGCCCTACACTACTTTCTTTATATAATGATTTAGCAATTACTGTAGTAATTAATAAACCTATAATAGGAAAAAGTAATAAACCCCAATTTTCTACAAAATTGTAATGCGTTAAATGTTCATGTATATGATGTACTGATAGTTTTAACAACACAGCAGCTAAACCAGATGCAATACCCACCATACTACTCACTATAAGAATAAAATTCCTATCTGAGAGGTGAAGCCTTCTAAGGTTAAATAATTTTTCTACAATCTTATGCTTTGCCATCTATTATGTACTATGGAATACTATCAGAAATAATTAGTGTACAATGTATAGTTTATTTATACAAATACCCACAACCAACCAAGATGCAAACTTACAAAATGCTTATCAAAAAAAACCACCTCTCTATATAAAAGAAAGGTGGTTGTGTTAATATCGTCAATTTACTGTAAAATTAATTAGCAGGATAATCTTTTACAGTAACTTTTGGTATAGTTGACGAATACAATGTATTTAATGTCTCTATCATTTCATTCACAATGATAGCATTTGCTGCAGATGTGTAACTATGCCCATCCATAGAATAAAATTTTCCACTTCGATATTCATTTGTATATGTATCACCGTCTTGTTTATAACCTGTTACTAATTTGGCTGAAATAGATTCTACATTAATAAATGCCCAACGGTTGCTACTAGCAGCATTTGATAAAGCAATATTATATGCTCTATTCGCTTCTGCTACCTCTTGCTGAGTAGTATAAAAATATACTTGATCAATTGTTGGGAACAAATTCAATAAGTTTGATGGATCAAAATCACCTGGTAATCCTCCATTACTTACTATACTCTTAATGAATGTTCTTAAATCAACATAAACATCTGCATAAGGTAACATAATTTTATCCCCAGTTTCAAGAACTCTCATTCTTGTTGGAGATGAAGGATCAATAACAAACAATGGATTATCTCCTGCCACAAATTCTGGAAAAAAATTACGGCTACGAAGTACATCAATTACTGTAATACCAATTTCTCCTAATGAGTTATCTATTGCAGCATCTAAGCTTTCTGGTGTCAACTCACCTTCTACATTTCTCAATACCACATTAAAAAGTTGGTTAGCAATAATATTTACTAAAGCTTCTCTTTCTCCAAAATGAAGTAATAAAGATGCTATAGATTCAGTAAACGTTTTTTCAATAACCATTACTTGTAATGGATCTGTTGCCATTATACTGTCCATTGCTGTTGTTGAGTCATTCTCAAATGAGTATACCCATTGTTTATCTACTTCAGCAAATATATAATCATTTCTATCTGATCTACCATCAGGTGAAATTGCTGCAACTCGACCAGCTAATGTTCCTGTTTTAACGCCTGAAACTTCATAAGGTAGTGAATAGTAAGGACCGTTAAAAACAATATTATAAGCAACAGAATCAACTATTGGCGTACAAGTTGTTATTGTTGTACAACTTGCATATGTAGGTTTTGAAGGAGGTAATACAGGTCTATTAGGAACATCATATCCACAACAAGCATTTATACAAGCAACTCCTAATTTACCGCTCCATCCATCAACCATAATTGGTTCTAAGAAATTAATAGCGATAGAATCTTGTGCTTTAGGACGAGTAACAACCTGTATAGAATCAAAAACATGAGTAATTAATCCATATACTAAAGAATCAATACCATCATTAATTGCATTAGCCGTTGATTCTTCTAAGTTGATAGAATTTCTAACATGATTAAAATAAGGCAAATCATTAATTACATCAATACCAATCACTGCTCCTCCTTGTTGAGTTGAAAATGCCGAAGCAACGAGGTCAACTTGAGTTTCTAAAGTAGAACTTGATGGTAATACCAATGCATCATTTGTTCCTTTATTTAAAGCGTAATCAAATAAATCAAATTTACCTATTGATATTGTTGTAAAAGTTGGAGTGGCTTTTTTTGCTTCACCAAGCATGGAAGCAGTATCAGAAGATGAAAAATAACTAAAATAAGGATTATCAGCTGAATAGTTCTGCTTTGTTAAATCTCCCATTTTAGCATTAATAACAGATATATTCGTATAGTCTGAACCATCTGCTTTAGTTCCAACTATTGAAGGAACTTCTTCTGTTAAGATCCTTGCTTCACCAACTACCCAGCTCCCTTTAGAATAACGAATTACATTTCCATTTTCATCTGGAACACCAGTACCCTGAGAGGTAACACTTGGGTTGGATATTAAAGTACCTAAATTTACATCCTGTAATTTTTGAGAAAAAATAGCTGCAACAGAATTATCTTGAGACTCTTTGTACCACACATTATCCTGTAAACCTGCTGTAACTCCATCACCAATCGCTACATAATTTGAATAGTTAATAGGAATACCTGATCTAGTTCTACCAGAATTTGCAAGTATTGCTTCTTCTCTATCAGAACACGATATAAAGACAGGTAAAATAATTGATAATATAGTTAATGCCTTAAGTATATTTTTTTTCATATATAGATTCTATTTCTTAAAAGAAGGTTTATAAATTATTTTAGGAATAAACAAAGTAAAACTAAAAAAAACCTACCCCTTTTAAAACAAAGAGGTAGGCTATCTTCAAAAGTAAATATTTTTACTTCCTATTGTTTAATTCTCAACAATATTTATGATTAATTAGCAGCTGCTGGAGTTGGTACTACAGTTGTTTCAACTACAGGGAAATCGTTTTGCTGAATTTGAGGTATTTTTGCACCATACTTAGCGTTAATTGCTTGAATAGTGTAATTACCAATTACTGCATATCCTCTTTGTGTAAGATGAGCTCCATCTAAAGAGAATAAGTTACCTGATAAATATGTTGTAGTATAAGTTACTCCATCAATTATAATTCCTCCATTATGAGCTTCAGACATTACACTTTTAGTATCAACATAAGCTAAATCTCTACTTGATGCTTCTTCTTTTAAATAACTATTATAACCATCAATTGCAGTTTTTACATCATCTACATCACCTTTCTCTAAGAATTCATATGTACCTTTAGTTGTATCAATGACTGGTAAATAATCTTTTAATTTAGTAATATCTAAATCTCCACCCGTTAAGATTAATTCTCCTAATAAAAGTGCTTTATTTAATGCTAATAGAGAAACTAATGTTCCTTCTGCAGGTACACGCATCATTGTTGGAGATGCAGCATCATATACAGGTAATTGATTTGATTCTAATGAGAAAACAGGATAATAACCTGCAGCTTTTAATGTAGCTGTAGTAGACTCAATTGAACTATTAATTATTGTATTAACTTCCTCATCAGTTCCTGTCATAGTAGCCCATGACTGGTCAATTCCTAAAGCTACTAATTGAGCTATTTGAGTTTGGCCTGCCTCTGTTGCTAAAAATGTCATTGCGTCAGTTGGTGTCATTCCACCTGAAGTTAACTGAAGAAAAATAACAGTATATGCTAATTCAGCAGAAACAGATGGATCTTTACCAATAGAAGGAGCTGTTGAAACTGCCGCTGCAACTACATTAATAGTCCCTGCTGCACTTGGAATAGAAGGTGTAATTAATGCAGTAACTGTTGGTCTTCCTACCTCAACTTGAGCTTTTATTATTGGATCAAAAGCACTTGCTAAATAGCCATTTACTAATACTAGAAAATCTTCTGTTAGCTCCATATTGTTGGCTGCTAACATCTTTTCTAAAGTATTTGGTGTTGTATTAAATAATGCTGCTTCCGTAATATCAGGAACATTAAGAATTGCACCCTTTGCTCCTCTATTACCCATAGAATCAAGAACTGAATTAATTGCAGTTTCAAAATCAGCTTGAGGTGTAATAGCATTCGGTCCAAGAGCCCCTCCTGAATTTGCGAAACCTAAAACATCATTAGCGCCCAACCACATAGAAAAGAATGTTGGGTTCATTGATAAAGCATCTTTTAAAACTGTAGAGCCTGCAGAACTAACAAAATACCCATAAAGACCCGTAGCTAAGGTAGGATCATTTACATCAATAGCTTTCATACCTGAAACTGCCATATTATGGAAACCTCCGTGCTCACTATAGATATTAGAGGTTGGGTTTACAGTTTGAGTACATGTAAAACAAGGTCCTTGATTAGTTAACACTATTGGTGTCCCAAAGTATTGAGCACCTGAATATGAGATCAACGGTTGCTTAAAATCTTTAGCACCCAAACCTGCTTCTTGCAAACTATTTGCAATTAATTGAGGGTATGAATTTACTTGAGATGATGATAACCAAGCCCCATCAGATACTCCTGCAGTTAAAGAATTACCTAAAGCTACATAAGTAGTATAATCTACGGGAGTTCCATCAGAAGAAGAGCCACCAGCAGTTACAAAATCATCTACCTCTGTAGTACAAGCTGACAGTAATGCTATCGCACCTGCAGCTAATAATGATCTATATTTATTAAAAGTCATTTTTGTTATTTCTTAAATTAGGATAGGGAAAAAATTAGAAATTGTAGTTTAGAGATAAACTTGGAATATAAGCAGATGCTTTATAAACACCATTCATTCCACCTGTATCTACTCCCTCAGGAATGATATTTTCTCTTTGCTCTTTGTTTGTAAATAAGAATGCTGCATCAACACCAAACTTCTCGCTAAACATGTAACTTACACCACAAGATAATCCAAGTGCATTAGCATCTGGCGATTCTGGAGTTAAGTGACCGTCTGGAACTGGAGTTGTATCGTAGTAAGCACCCGCTCTAGCAGTAAATGCGTCTGTTACTTTGTATTCAGCACCGAAGTTAATGATGTAAGAATTCTCCCACTTTCTATCGTAAGCAATCGCAGGGTATTCACCGTCAGGGAATTCTACTTTTAATTCTTCATATACACTCCATGTTACATAATTGAAGTCTAATCCGAATGATAATTTATCAGTTGCATTATATCCAATACCAACAGCAATTGTTGAAGGTAATGGAAGCGTTGCATTAAATTTTGCTTTCATTTCTTGACCTGGAGTATACGCGTCTCCAAATAATCGATCTCCAATAAAGTCATTTGGTACATCAAAAGTAGCATCACCACCTTCAACTTTCATATCAACACCTGAGCGGTAATTAATACCTGCTGAGAATTTTTCTGAGATTTGAGCAAATACGCCTAAATTAAAGCCGAATTGTAATGTATTACCATCCATCTCAAATCCAACATCTCCACCAGGAGCAGAAACTGCTTTTTTGAACTGAACACCACCAGTTACAATATCCAAACCACCACCTACGGAGATCATATCATTGATTCTGTAAGATACTGTTGGCTGAATGTATATAGATTGTAATGAAATTTCTTGTAGAGAATATTTACCTGTCCATTCGTTATCATAAGTTACTGTTGATCCAAATGGAGTAAACACACCTAAACCAAATGCCCAAGGAGAGTCTGCTGATGGTCTGTAAACACCATATGCTTGAAATGGGGTACCCATTGGAGAGTTAGATGAATATTTAGTAGTTCCGTCTAATCCTCTGTAAGAGATGTTAGACATTACTGGACTCATTCCAACTTGAACTGTGCTACTTTCTAAAAAAGATAATGCACCTGGATTAAAAAATAAACTTGAAGCGTCAGGTCCATAACCAACCCCAACGTTACCACGTCCGATTTGTTTTGTTCCTTGAAGCAGTACCTGGAACCCATTAGCAAAAGCTGCGTTAGCTATAAACACAGTTGCTACTGTTAACAGTAAATTTCTGATTTTCATTAAATGAATAATTTTAGATGAAGCCTAATAATCGAGATAAAAAGTCGAAACCTTTTCGATGAAAAAAATTGAATAATGTTATGCTTACATAACATTTTTTTTAACAATTATAAGTTTAACCCTTGCAAAGTGCAAATTTTAGCTAAAAAAAACCACGTATTTTCAACACTTATTCTGTGTAATATAGATATATTTACATTTATTACGTAAATAACACAAAATAATAGTTGATTAATTCAGTTATTTTGATAAATGAATAATCATTCATTTATTTGCTAACGAATTAAATATACGCTAATATTAATTATTATAAGTAGATAATAAAGCTCTATAAAATAACTCCCCTTGGTACTGATATCCTATTCTACTTAAGTGGACTCTATCTCTCGAAGTCATAGACATTGCACTCCATCTTTCAATAGATGACAACCCTCCCATAATATGGTAGAAATCCCAAACAGCAAGATGTTCTTGTTTAGCTAAGGTAAAAATTGCTTCAGTAGCTTTAGCATTGTCTCTATTAATATACTTCGACTGTCTAAAATTATCACCTGGTGTAGTAATTATTATTGGCAATTTAGCATTACCACTTCTCAATTCTTTAATCAATTTAGTATATCTTGAAACAAAGCGTTCTTTACTAAATGGAGAAAAAAATGCATCATTAGTACCTAAAGAGATGATAATTAGATCTGGGTTAATTTCTAATATATCTTCTTCTAAATCTTTACATCTTAAATAAGAAGTAACCTTTGCTCCATTTACACCTGAAGAACTATATGTTACCCCTGCCGATTCTGAATCTAATACTGCCAATCCCTTTAATGTAAACTCTCTTTGATTGAGGCTTCTTTTTTCTAGCCCTATCCTAAACTTAGAAATAGGTTTATCAAAAATGTAAGTTAATTTTCTTTTTCCTCGTTTAGTAGCTATAAGTTTAGCAGGGTTTAGAGGTTGAACTACTGGCAAAAATTGAGTGGAATCACTTACAGGGTAATATATCTCAACTTTATTACCTCTATAAGGATGTAAGGAATCTACTCCTACATTTATTGTTAAACTTGCAAAAGATTCTGTTGTTTGAGCTGTAATAGCTGCAATTCCCCAATCACTTTTATGATAACTGACAGAAGCTCTTTGCCCTTTCCATTCTCCAATTTTTGATACTCTAAAATTATATGGATTATTTGTTTTTGCTGCAGTATACGGAAAAAAGAAACCCCTACTAGCCATAGGGAATCTTTGGTCTTCATAGAAACGTTCCCTTACCCATCCAGAAAAAAAATCGGCTTGAATATGAGAGTCTCCTAAATGAAGTATATGTACTTGTCCTTTTTTTGTTTTCTCTAATTTTTTTAGTTTATCATAAAAGGAATTTAATACCGTTGAATCTCCAAATGTGTTGATTTTATTCAAATCCATTCTAATAAAATCATAGGTGACAAATGGCCTTTTTACATTAGAAACTGATGTTGGAGCAGAGTGTGCACACAACAACAAAATCGTTAGTATTCCTTTTACTAAACGTAAACCTTTTTTTTGAAATGGTTGTATGTAATTATTTAGTTTCCAATTCTGACTCATCTCTATTCTTATAGCGTTGATATTCTCTCATTAGTTCATTATAGAGCATATCTCCTATATAATTCGCTCCTTTTCTTGTAAAGTGCGTATAATCTTTACCTGCCCATGCTGGTTTTTTATCAGCCCATTTTACAATTGAGTTTTTACCACCCATTGCAAGATATAAGTCCCAATAAGCCGCCCCCATTTTGTTAGCTGCTCTTCTTTCTGCAGCTCTCACTGCATCTATATTTGAATATGATTCAATCTTTGAGCCATTTTTCTTTGCCATATCAGAAACACCAATAATTAGTACATTTAATTCTGGGGCTACTTCCTTAAAATATTTTAATTGTCTGACAATTAAGCGTTCATAATAATTATAACTTTCTGCTTCTTGTGGAACCACATTTACACCAAACTGCAAGACAAGTAATTTTACATCCATATTTTCTAATAAAGATGAAAGATGATCCTTTCTTATTTTTGTAAAATCTGTTCCCGAACTACCTCTCATAGGTATATTATCGACGGCTATACCAGTAGTACAGTCAAAGCTCACACCATATACTTCTGGAGAGACATCTGATTTAAATTTTAATTCTAACTCTCCTAACGTTCCTGAAATTGGTAGTGGAATAGCTTTTGCTTCAGAAGATGCTTCAATCTCTTTTGTCTCCCCTTCAGCTCCATTCATTTTATAACCTAAATTTACATTCGCTACAGTATTTCTCATGTAAACTTTAAACTTCTCAAAATTCTTATGAGCTGTTTTAGAATAAGGTGCCTTCTCAAAAGATAAAGTTGCTTCTGTTCCTTCGTAGGTAAAATATTTTCCAAAGAAACCATAATCATTATGCTTCCCTCTATATTTTTTTGGACCAAAACATAAAAATTGTTCCCAATTATCACTATACGTTTGATTTAAAGTTGTACGCATATTTTTTAATTCAATAATTGGAACTAAACCAACACCACAACCTCCAAACTGTTCTTGTAAATTTTTTCTTAATCGCTCTGTCATTCGATCACCTTCTAATTGAGAATCTCCATAATGTAAAACACGAACTAATTCTCCTTCATCAGAAATTGATGATAAACCTTTAAAAAAGTTATCCAAAGCTGACATATCATTATTTGGATATTCAATAGCTACCGCACCTTTTGGTGTTCTAACGGTTAAAGGTTTTTCTTCTACAGGTATCCATGTTGATGCTTCATCAACACTAGTCATATCAACAGTAAGTGAATCTTCATCAAGATATTCCTCATCAATTATTTCTATCTCTTCATTTTCTGTAATTAAACTTTCAGGAAGGACGTCACTTAATGTTGGTACACGAACTGTAGTTCCAAAAACATTTATTTCTTCTGGAGACATCATAAGAACTAGTCCCATCATTAAGCCGATATAAACGAGTATTTGTAATATCTTAAGAGGCGTAATTTTCATTGTTTTTATATAGGTTATAATTAAGAGTGAAAGGTTCAAAGCACCATAAAAGCTTTATTGATAATTAAAATAGAACTTTTTTAAATTATCAAATACTATTTGAATAAAAAACTACATTCAGTTTGTAAGTTTGCAATTATATAAATTAAAAAAATATGGCTGAAGAACTTTTCATTCCACAAAATAGTAATAAATCAGAAGTTTACGATAGTATTCTTCCACAAATTAAAGGGCTAATTTCTATAGAAACAGACCTAATTGCCAATTTATCGAATACTTGTGCTGTATTAAATCAAACATTTAGCCATTTATGGATAGGCTTTTATTTAGTTAAAGGAGGCGAACTAGTTTTGGGTCCTTTTCAAGGGCCTATAGCATGTACTAGAATAAAAAAAGGAAAAGGTGTTTGTGGTACTGCATGGGCTGATGCTAAAACTTATGTTGTTGATGATGTAGAAGCTTTTCCTGGGCATATTGCTTGTAGTTCAGCCTCTAAATCAGAAATAGTTGTACCTGTTATTAAAGACAATCAAGTTGTTGCTGTATTAGATATAGATAGTGATCAAATTGGAACATTTGATAGTGAAGACCAACTTTATCTAGAAAAACTTGCTACTTATTTAGCAAGTAAATGGCAATAAAAAAAAGCGTTTCAATCTTACTATTTGATTGAAACGCTTTTTTGTACAACACAATTTTAATTACTTATCTGCAAGAATAATTCTATCCACAGCATCTATTAAGTTTTTAGCATGGTGTGTTGCTACTGTATTTTCTACTAATGGGTTGTCAACTTGAATACGGTACTTAATACCTACTTTTTCAGCTGGAATTAAATCCCTTTCTTTGTCACCTATCATCCATGTATTTTCCATATCAGCGTTGTACTTATATATTGCTCTTTCAAACATTAAAGTACCTGGTTTACGACTTAAAGAATTAGACCATTTTTCATGTAAAGGAGCATAAAACATATCATCTATTGCATTATTACACTCTTTTTGTAGTGCATCATGACAAATAAAAACATCTTCTTTTTTATAAATTCCTTTTACTATTCCAGACTGATTTGTTAAAATAACAAGCTTAAAACCTGCATCTTTTAATTTCTGTAATGCTTCTGAAACTCCCGGAAGTACCTCAAATTTTTCTAAAGTATATGCGTAATCCACATAATCTTTATTTAATACTCCATCTCTGTCTAAGAATACACACTTATTTTTTTCCATTCTTCTATTATATATAGTAATGATTTACTGCAAATGTAACAGTTTCTTAGAAAATGTTATTATCAAGAACTTATTCAGGTTTATATACTCTATTTTTCCACTCTACAGATGGGTTTCTGAGTCCATAAATCAATAAGCCACAATATGATATACAATGATAAAAATCGAACAAAAAAGTTGCTCTCCAATGTATTTTTTCTTTCAACTTTTTCTGAATATACATTAAGTAACAACACTTTAATACATATATATTCAACATTACTACACCTACTATTGGATAGAAAAGCATCAGAATTAATAAAATTGGGTAAAATATAATGTTTAAATAATTTAAAGTTTTGAAAAATAATGAAAGTTTTTTTGCTCCTTGCATCCACCTCCAACGTTGTTGTAGCCACTCAAAATACGTTGTCATTCCTTTCGTTTTAGCCAAAACAGATACATCAAAAAGTTGACAAAAAGAACCTTTATTTTTAACTATAGTATTGAATAATGCAAAATCTTCGGCTACAGAAAAAGGAATATTCCTAAAACCGCCTATATCAACAAATTTTTCTGATTTTACACCCATATTGTTGCCCATTGCTGTTAACGGAATACCTAATTTGGAAAGTATATGTATTTGATTTAACGCCAACATCCAATCTAATTTCTGAAATTTCATCCATAGAGTCGCTCCTTCTACAACTGTTACTCCTGTAGTAATATCTGCATTTTTTAAAGAGATAAGCATGTTTTCTACCCAAGATGGGGGATATACAACATCTGCATCAGCAAATAAGTAGTAGTGTCCACAGGCTAAATCACTTATATAATTAAGAACATTAACCTTTCCATTATAAGTTATATTTTTTGGTACTATAAAGGACTGTATAAATGAATATTCTGAAACAAATTCTGCAATGATTTCAGTAGTTAAATCCGTAGAGGAATCATTACCAATTATAATTTCAATACATACATTGTTATTAACAGATTGATTTGTCAAACTCTCTAAACATTGTCTAATTGTACCTTCCTCATTACGAGCAGCAACCAAAATACTAACTGTCGGATTCATTAAGAATTACTTGATTTGATGTTAATTTTATTACTATAAATAATAAAACTCATTTGTCCATAAATATAAAGTTGATAAATTTGTGAACATAACGAGGTGTGATATACAATTTTATTACCTAAAGTTATAATCTACATTACACGAACTTCACCTACAAATACAACTTTGGAAGGTGTATAATTTAAACTGACAAATTTATATGTCCGACAATACGAATCTTCTACCATACAAAACTCTTTTATCTTTTAGTAAAAATGTATTTCTAGCAATGGGCTGTCCAGAAAAGGATGCTGAATTGGCTTCTAACGTTTTACTATCTGCTGATTTAAGAGGTGTCGATTCTCATGGTGTTGCCAGATTAATAGGATATGTTAGACTTTGGGAAGCAGGTAGAATAAACCCTACTCCAAAAGTTAAAATTGTACACGAAACTCCAAGTACTGCTACAGTAGATGGAGATGCAGGACTAGGTTTGGTTGTTGCTCCACAAGCAATGCAAATTGCTATTGATAAGGCTGAAAAAGTAGGTACTGGATGGGTTTCTGTCAAAAACTCAAATCATTACGGAATTGCAGGCTATCATGCTATGATGGCTTTAGAACACGATATGATTGGAATTTCTATGACGAATGCAAGTCCTTTGGTATCCCCAACTTTCTCTACTGAAAGACTACTTGGAACCAACCCAATAGCAATGGCAATCCCTGCCGGAGAAGAACCTCCTTTTGTAGCTGATTTTGCTACAACTACAGCCGCAAATGGTAAATTAGAAATCCTACAACGTAAGGAAGAAGATGCTCCAGTTGGCTGGGTACAAGATAAAGAAGGAGTTTCTACAACAAACCCTGCTGCATTAAAAAGTGGTGGAGCATTATTACCGCTAGGTAGTGATAGATTAAGAAGTAGCCACAAAGGATATTGTTTAGGAAGTATGGTAGATATTTTATCTTCTGTATTATCTGGAGCAGGTTACGGTCCATGGGCCCCTCCTTTTGTTAGCTTCTTACCATTACCTGAAGATCCTGTTGGAGAAGGGTTGGGTCACTTTTTTGGAGCAATGCGTGTAGATGGATTTAGACCTAAGTCTGAATTTAAATCTCATATGGACAACTGGATCAGAAGATTTAAAAATGCTGATACTGTTGAAGGGCAAGAACGCGTATTAATACCTGGTGATCCTGAGCGTGAAATTCAACATGAAAGACTTACTTTGGGTATTCCTGTATTATCACCTGTTATAAGAGATTTAGAAAAAGTAGGAAGCAAATTTAAACTTACACTTTAAATTAATTAAACTTCATAATTATAGCGAGACTAGCCTACTACATTTCACTTCTAACAATTTTTACTGCGTAATTTAACGACTGTCACGTTACGTACTTTGCTAAAAACGTCTAAAATTATCTTTACTAATTCTACTATAGAAATGGTTAAGTTTTTATTACGACGATGATATTTATTTACTATCTAAAACCTAATTGACATGCTTTATAAGATTAAGCTAAAAAATGCCGATGATCATGTACTATTGTCTAGTACAGCTTATGATTTTATTGAAGGGAATGAGTACTATAAACAACTTAAGGTACTCGAAAATTTACGTCTACATGCAAGTGGTTATGTGTTTTTTCAAAAGAATTATCCTAAACCAAACGGAGGGTATCAAAACATTACAATTTACTTGCATAAATTAATTGCTGAGAAATATGTAGAGCAACAGGAGTCTAGTAAAAGACTTTTTGTTCGCATAAAAAATGGCAACCCATTAGATTGTAGAGAAAAAAATCTAGAATGGGCTACTATGGCTGAGTTACGTAGAAATCAGAAACATCACCATAACAAAACTGGTTATAGAGGTGTAGTAAAAGTGAGTAAGAACACGTATAGATCTGTTCTTTATTCTAAAGGCGAAAGATTTGACCTTGGGCTATTCCCTAGTGCTGAATCTGCAGCTCAAGCATACAATAAAAAATCACAAGAACTTTTTGGTAAAACAAAAAGTCTAAACAAAGTAGAAGAAATTGATGAAACTGAAGTAATTACAATTTTATAAAATTTACAGAGAAATTTTATCGCACTATTTTTCACAAAAAGAGATATAACTTTTACTACTAAAGAAAGGTTATATCTCTTTTTTATTGTAATTAATCTAAATTTATTACTCTCATAATCAAATTATAAGGAATTTATTCACAAAATAGTGAATAAGTAATCATTCATGATTATCTTGCATTATCAATAACCTTAAATGTACTGTTATGGCACAACAACGTAAAAAAAGAACAACTTCTACAAGTAATAGCAGTAGAACAAATAAACGTACTACTGCCGCTAAAACTACTTCTAAGCCTGAAGTAAAAGTGGAAAATACTGTAAAAAGTGATGTTCAATTAGAAATCAAGGCTACACAAGATACTAGCAAAAAAGTAGATGAAAAACCTGAAGCTACAATCTTTAATAAAGTAGAAAACACTGCAAAAGAAACTACTCAAAAGGTTGTTGAGCAAGTAACAGAAACTATTGATTCTACTACCCAAACAATTCAAGAAACAAAAGGTAAAGTAGAAGAAAAAACTACTGAAGCTATAAATAAAGGTAAGGAAACAATTACTGAAGCAACCGAAGTTGCCGATAATAAAGTAGATGCTTTTATTGATGATAGCTTAAAAGTATCTCATGATTTAATTAACGAAGCCTCAACTTTTTCTAAAGATTCCTTATCAACAGTAAATGAAAAAACTGTTGCAATGATTGATCAAACAGAAGATGCTGCGGGTAGAATCATTACTGAAGCAAGAAGTTTAACTGATTCTGCAATTGAAAATGTAGAAGAAGCAACAAATAAAGTATTTTCTTCTGCTAAAGGTGTAGTTGATAGTACTTTCTTAAATACAAAAGAAGTTGTGACCTCTTTTGTAAGTAATGGTAAAACATTTACTGAAATTGCTTACGATAAATCTAACGAGACTGTTGATAATATTATCGACCAAGCAAACACTGTTGTTGATGATACTTTAAGATTTGTAAAAGAAACATCTTCTAAAGTATTCTCTACTTCTAAAAATCTTGTAAACGAACCTGTTGATACAGTGACTGAAGTTGCTACTGATACAAAAGAAGCTACGTCTTCTATTCTATCAGAAGTATCTGATAAGATTATCAGACTTTCTCCAGTACAAGTACCAAACAAAGACGAAGTGGTAGAGGCACAAAATAAAATAAAAACATTTATTCAAAATGGTGCTGCTGCTGCAATTTACCCGGTAGTACGCTTATTGAAATAAAGATATATTTTTCTGCAATAAAAGAATCCCGACTCAAAAGCAATTTTAAGTCGGGATTTCTTATTTATACTACATTAAATAGTAGTCTAGAATTTTGTACCTAAAAGGAAGGCTTTAACTTCCATTCTTTTTTTACCCTGCATTTGCCATTCATCTACAGAGATAAACCCGTCAGCAGTTTTTATATAAAAGAAAGACTTATTATCTGTTACAAATCCATCTTCATTTGCTTCTAGGGTATCATCATTCACCTTAGATACTTTAAAAAGTTTATACGTTTTTCCTTGAATTTCGGTCCAAGCTGCCGGATAAGGAGATAACCCTCTTATAAAGTTATAAACTGTTTCTGTATCTTTTGAAAAATCTACTTTACAGGTTTCTTTAAATATTTTTGGAGCCATCTTAGGTTCTCCAACTATCTTCTGAGGTGTCGTTTTATAATCACCTTGTTCTACTAATTGAACCGTTTTTAAAACCAGTTTGCCACCAACTTGCATCAGTCTACCGTAAACATCACCTACAGTATCTTCTTCTAATATTGGCTCTTCTTGCTGAAGTATAATATCACCTGTATCAATTTCATGTTGTAAAAAGAAAGTGGTTACCCCTGTTACTTTTTCACCATTAATAATTGCCCAATTAATAGGTGCGGCACCTCTATAATCTGGTAATAAAGAACCATGTAAATTAAAAGTACCTATTCTAGGCATATCCCACACAGCTTCTGGAAGCATTCTAAATGCTACCACAATTTGCAAGTCTACTTCAAGTTCTTTTAACTCTTGCTGAAAAGCCGCATTCTTTAAATTTGTTGGTTGCATAATATGTAAACCAACAGATTCAGCATATTGCTTTACTGGAGAAGATTGTAATTTACGACCTCGTCCTGCAGGTTTATCTGGAGCAGTAATTACACCTACTACATTATATCCGTTTTCTACGAGAACTTGTAACGAAGGAACAGCAAAATCTGGTGTTCCCATAAATACTATTTTTAAATTCTTTTCCATATCAAATATTATTTACCTTTCTCATTTCTAAATGATTTGGTTATTGTTTCAAAACGGTCTATTGATTTACAAACCCAAGCACCTTCAATATCTTTATATTCTTCATTACTTAATTTTAAATCAAGCGATTCATCTTTTCTAATTTTAGCACTTAACTGATTTAAACAAAGAGCAACACTTACAGAAATATTAAAACTCTCTGCAAAACCGTACATTGGTATTTTCACCTTATAATCAGCCAATTCCATAGCCTCATCAGATAGCCCTTCTTTTTCATTACCAAACATTAATGCTATTGGTGCATCTGTAGGTAAATCGTCAATAGACATATCAGTATGTGGCGTAGTCGCTACTAGTTTATAACCTTTACTTTTTAAAGTTTTTGCAGCATCTAATGTAGACTGGTATTTATTTACATCTACCCATTTAGCAGAACCTTGAGTAGTTTTTATAGAAACAATAAACTTATAAATAGCCTCTACAATATGAAGGTTCTGCAAGCCAAAGCAATCACATGTTCTTATTATTGCACCTACATTCTGAGGCTTATAAATTTCTTCTAATAATACGGTTAAATGATTTGTTCGTTGAGATAATACTTCTTCAATACCCTCTTTCTTCTTTTCAGAAATAAACTCTTTCAAGTATTCAATTAACCCAGGCTCTTCTATAAACTCTTTGAAATAATCTGAGTGAAAAAATCTAAAATCATCATCTTTAGCGTATGCCATAACGTACTACTATTTATAAAGTAATAAAGCTGTCTAAAAGGTGTAATCCTCTAAGACAGCTTTTAAATTTATTTCTAACTTTCCTTAATTCTCTTCAATAAATTCAGGAGGTGTCATATTTTTCAAATCACCATCTATAAATTGAATAATAGGAACATATTGATTGTCTTGCCCTTCAAAATAATTATATGCCGGTACTAAATACCCTTTTCTAAGTGTTTTACTTTCCTTTAAAGGAGTAACAAAGCCACTGCCGTATTCATTTAAAATCATTCCAAAAGAGAACATTGTTTCAAAACCTTTAAATACAAAATCAGATGGCTGATTATTGAACTTAGTTTGGTATTCAGCTATCAAAGATTTTGCTCTATAAGAATCATCATCATACCAATTTGGATATAAAATATTGATTTTAGCAGATTCCATTTGAGCATAACTTAATTGCTTGAATTTAAGCCACTCTTCAGGAACATAAGTTGCAGCAACAGTACCTAAAGATAATAAAGCACTAATTGTATTCAATGCTTCTATCTCGTTAGTTACAGCTATAAATACATTGGCTGTAGAATCTTTTACAATATCTAGAGAATCTACATAAGCTAACGGATCAAACATTTCTTGCAATACATTAAACCCATCTACTGGGTCAAATTCTTGAAATGCAGCAATTTTCCCACCTTCTGCCTCATAGGCTTCTTTAAAAGATTTTGCTAATTCTTTTTCTTTAGTAGAATGGCCAAATACGACATATGTCTGTACAGTATCTGCTTGTAATTTTAAAGAATCAACCTCAAACATTTCTAATGCCGCTAATTCTTGAGTTCTTAATTTCTTACCTAAAGTAGAACCTACTGTAGATGGAGTTGATGTTGCTAAAAAAGCACTTGATACACCTTCAATAATAGACGAGTTATTCGAAATTGGGTTAACCATAGGTACACCTGTTTCGTTCGAATATTGCTGAACAATAGGAAGCATATCTGCATATAATGGCCCGATTATTAGATCCACATTTTCCATTTCAGGTTGTGCTAATAATTCTTGCAAATGAGTAGTGTCTCTTTTTGTATCAAAAGCTAGAATATTTACTTTAACATCTCGTTTTTCTAAATATTCTTTACCTAATAATAAACCTTGATAGATATTATATACAAATTCATTTTTTACACGCAGTGCATCACCATTAATTGTTTCTGTAAAGAATGGTAAAATTGCAGCAATAGTATAAGTATCTTTAAATTTGCCTTCTCTTACTTTATGCCCAGCATCTATAATAACACCTAAACCAGTAGCTAATTTATGATATAACTCCTGATCTCTTTGCTCTTTAGGTTGCTCTTTGATTTTCTCTAACAATACAAAACCAACCATTTCATTTGTTGGGTAAGCAGTATAAATCTTATAAACTTCTTCATAAGATAAACTCTGGGCAGCATCTTTAGATAATAATGCAAGTTCGTCTTTCAAGCTTTGGTCCTTGATTTTATCGAACATTCCAATTGTTTCATTTACTTTTCCTTGTTTTAAATAAGAGCAAGCAAGTAAATAATTCGCATTATCTAATTGTTCCCAAGATGGGTAAGTAGAAGTAACTTTTAATAAAGTTGTTTCTGCATCCGTAAATTTTTTCTGTTGATAATCGGCATAACCAATTAACGTTAATGCATATGGTTGCAATGTTGCACCTTTCATGCTTAGTATATCTTCCAAGACTACAATACCGGGTTCGTATTTGCCTTGATCGATTAACTCTTTAGCATAATTATATTTATCCGACTCTGTTTTTCCACCGTTGTTTTGTGCAAAAACACTTACTGAAACTAAAATAGAAAAGAGTAATGTATAAAGGTAATTCATAAGAAATGACATTTCTGCCAAAATTTGAGACCGTTTAATTTAACTAGTACAAAATATTGAATACTTCAGTATTTATTATTTGAACTCGCAATTTAAAAAAATGAAACAGATTAAACGCAATAAAGCCGACTTGATTATCTCAAGTCGGCTTTATTTTTCAATGAAATTAGTTTAATTAACTTATTTCAATCTTTTTCTTCTCCAAAGAAACATTCTTAGGTAAAAGTACAGATAAAATACCTTCATCATAAGAAGCCTTTATTTCGTCCAAATTAATATTATTTGGTAACGTAAAAGTTCTTTCAAAATCCTTTTTAGAAAACTCTCTTTTAAGGTATTTTACTTCTTCATTTTCTTCAGAAGTATGTTTATAACTAACTATCAGTTTATTTTCTTTTACTGATATGTCAATATTTTCTTTAGTAATTCCTGGCACAACAACTTCTACTGTAAAGCTTTCCGCTCCTTCTTTAACATTCATAGGAACCTGAGCATCAACTGGATTTACAGTATCTAATACATTAACTACATCATTCATTAAAGATGATATAAAAGTTGCTGGGTAATCTGACAATGTATATTTCATGATTTATTTGATAATTGGTTATTGTACTTGAATTTTAACAGGAAGTTTCTCTTCACTTTTAGGTAATGACACCACTAAAATCCCTTGATTAAATTTTGCTGATAAGTTATTTACTTCTACATTTTCTGGTAGTCTAAATACTTTTGCAAAATCCTTTACTTCATACCCTTTTACCAAAAACTTTTCTGTAGGTACTTCTGCCTCTTCACTCTCGTTTTTCTCTATTATACTTTTGTAAGAGATAGATAATTTATTCTGCTCTACTCCTATATCAAAAAACTCTTTTTTAAAACCAGGTACAATAAGCTCAATTAAAAACTCATTAGTAGTTTCTTTAATATTTGTAGGAATATGAACAGTTTCTATATCGTTAGAAAATAAATTAGATACTAATGATCTCTTTCTAATTGGATATGCGTTTTGTCTTGTAATACTCATGACTTTTTATTTTTATTTCTGATTTCTTAATTATTAATCAGAAATACTTTTATCAATGAGTGTACCATCTGATTTTTAATGACAAATCGACCGATTAAATGATAAAAACAAAACTTTAATATGACAAATTGACAATTTTAATTATAATTAAACACAATAAGAATAAGCACACAACATTAAATAATCACCTTAATTCTTTCAAATTAAGATACATCACTAAAATTTTCATTTGAAAAAATTGATTAAACACTAACAAATAAGTACATTAGAATTTATTAAGATTACTGATTTATCAAATTTAATTAAAACACTATATATGAGCACATTAATGAGTGAAGAAGTTGAAGAGAGAAGACACCTAACGAAAATAATAGCACAAGTTTCTAGAATAGGTAACTATATGTTAGGTCGTCAGTTTGAAAGAGAAGGTTTGCCAATCTCAAGAGAACAATGGGATGTTTTAGTAATGCTTTGGGAAAAAGATGGGCGAGCACAACAAGAATTTGCTACATTTTTACTTAAAAACAGAGCAAGTATTACTAGTTTAATCGATAACATGGAAAAAAACAATCTTGTTACTCGTGTCCCTAACCCTAATGATAAACGCTCTAAGCTAATTTACTTAACTAGAAAAGCACGCGATCTTAAAGACAAAGTAATAGGAATTGCTGAAGAATCAATTTTAGTGATTACTAATGACATTCCTTTAGATGATGTTAAAGCTGGCGTTGAACTTTTAAGAAAATGTTTAAGTAATATCACTGAATACGAAAAAAGTATTTCAGAGCCTAAATAATTCTTATATTATTTAAGCCGATAAAACTCTATTTACATGCAAACTCTATCTACTATCAAATTCAAGCGATTTTACTTCCTAGTTGTAATTTCGCTTTGTCTTCTGACTTTACCGTCAATTGCTCAAGAAGAAACTAATACTCCTATAAAAAGAGAAATACATTCTATTTTGGATCAAATTCAAGCTGAAAATTCAATAGATGGTATTTCTCTTTTCTCTGATTCATTAATGCCATTAGTTTATGAAACAGTAGATTACAAACCACTTTGGACAAGTAAAAAAAATATAACTGATATTCTCACACTCATCAACAATGCTTATTTTGATGGGCTTACCCCTTCTCATTATCATCTAGAGAAAATACAAGAATTATTAGCCTCTGATCGAGATATACATCAAGATGCTTTAATGGATATTCTTTTAACAGATGCTGGAGTACTTCTTATTTCTCATTATATATGGGGAAAAGTACAGCCAGAAACAATATCATCTACATGGAATTTCGATACAAAAGAATTCACTCAAGATAGAATACCATTAATAATTCAGCCAATTGAGAATGAAGTAATTCCTGAGGCTTTCAGTAATTTTATTCCAAATGATGAATTGTATATTGGTTTAAAAAAATCATTAGCTGATTTCAGAAAAATTAAAGAAAATGGAGGTTGGAAAAAACTCCAAAAAATGGATAAAATTGAAGTTGGTGATGAAAATGAATCTATTCCAGAGTTAAGAAAAAGACTTGCTGTTACTAGTACATTATTTACTTTCGATACACTTATACTTAAAGTAGATACTACTTACAGAAGTCAGGTTGAAGAAGTTGAAATAACCAATGCTCCATCAGTTACTCCAGTAGTAGACACTATACGTTCAATTTTTCCATATAGTACTACTCCAATATTAGATTCAAATTATGTGAAAGTTGCGTATTTAGATACTACTTCAACTATCTATGATGAGAATTTGAAAAAATCTGTTATTAAGTTTCAGAAAATGTATGGTCTAGAAACAGATGGAAAAGTAGGAAAAGCAACTTTAAAAGCATTAAATACTCCTATAGAAAACCGCATTAACACGTTAAGAGTTAACCTAGAACGCTCTAGGTGGATACATCATGAAGATACAGACAATTTTATTTTTGTAAATATTGCTAGTTTTCAACTGTTCTTACATAAAAACAATAAATGGTTTTATCAAACAAGAGTTGTAGTAGGTAAAACCTTTCATCAAACTCCCGTTTTTAAATCAAAGTTAAGCTATATAGACATCAACCCAACATGGACAGTACCTTACAGTATTGCTAGTAAAGAAATGCTACCAAAACTTAAAAAGGATGCAGGATATTTAGCAAAACACAACATGAAACTTTATGACAGAGCAAATGTTGAAGTTGACCCTCAAACGATAGATTGGAAATCTATAAAACAAAATAACTTCCCTTATGTAATTGTACAAGGTTCAGGACCAAGAAATGCTTTGGGACACGTAAAATTCATCTTTCCTAATAAATATTCTATTTACCTACATGATACACCTTCTAGGTATTTATTTAGTAAAAATTCTAGAGCTTTTAGCCATGGTTGTATACGTGTTTACAAACCCTTAGAGTTAGCCGAAGTTTTATTAGACGACCCTGAAAATTATAGTCTTGAAAAAATTAATGATATTGTAAAAGAAGAACAATTAAAACGTGTTTTTGTAAAAGATAGACCAACAGTTTACCTACTCTATTTTACTGCATTATTAGGTCCTTCAGAATCTATTCATTTCTATGATGATATTTATTCCAGAGATCAGAGAGTTTTAAAAGCTCTAAACAAAGCACTCTACTAAAAATTAAGCAAAAAAAATCCCATTGACTTTGAAAGTCAATGGGATTTTTTTTACCACAATGAAATTATTTTCTTCCTCCAAAAAAGAACGTTAGAAACATTGCAGAGTAAAAACTTCTATTATCTGATGAAGCCATTATTTGTACCTCAGAAGTGTATGCATCTCCAATAATACCAGCTTCAATACCTGTTATACTTCTTTTATTTACACCAAACTCAAAAGTCAATGATGCTTTAAAAGCTAATCCTCCAATTACACTTGCTTTAGACATGCTTTCTCCCCAAGATGCCGTACCTTCTATTCTTGTATAATTATTTAAATAATCATCTTGGCTAAACTGTTTAGTTTGAGTATTCCCTTCATCATCTTGATATTTTAAAAGGTATGGGCTTACTATACCAATAGATGGGCCTACACTAGCAATAAAATTTACATGAACACCTTGTTTTCTTGCCTTTCTAAATACCAACCATTCTTTACCAAACATTGGACGAATAGCATAAAGGCGGTTCATTTTACCAGATACATATCCCTCTCCAGTTGTATAAGATTGAACTTTTTGTTCTTTAGGGTGTTTAATACTCAGAAATTCTAAACTGAATGAATGGTATTTATTATCATTTTCAATTTCACCAACACGGCCTCTAGTACTTCTAGTTTTTCCACTGCCCTGCCCTAGAGATTCGACAATTTTATGTTCATAAAAATATTTCCTAGCATGTCGGATTGTAATACCTCCAATAACTCCACCATAGGTATTCATCATAACACCTAAAGCCCATTCTTTCTCATAATATTCATCTTCTTCCTCTACCGGAAATTGAGCATAACTCGTTTCTGGTAGTATTAAGATGAATAAAAGAGATAAAATTATATATAAATTTTTCAAGCTTAGCTAATTTTAATTGTAGTACAGATGATATAGAGATTTTATCAAAAACTATCTTTTAATATAAGTTACATATTAATTTAGTATTCTCTTATAAAGATATCAGTAATTCAATACTTTCACATTTTATAATTAATATTGTAGAATATATAATCTCCTATTAATTAACCGTTTAATATTTTCTCTTTGGGTTTGCTTAATGTAATTTACATTCTATTGTTGATTACTACAAGAGACAAATCAATGAATAGATTATAAAAAGTAATTAAGTTTACAGAAAATTAAGAAATTATCGGAAACAATATGATTAAATTTGTAGATATGCTTTCCGATAAAGAATAAAGACTAATTCTATGCAAAGTTTAACTTTGACTATTAAAATCAGATAAAATGAAAATATCGATCATTGTTGCCAAAGCTTCGAATAATGTAATTGGCAAAGACAATCAACTCATTTGGCATATACCTGCAGACTTAAAATATTTTAAAAAAACAACTTCCGGGCATTGCGTAATAATGGGTAGAAAAACACATGAGTCGATAGGTAAATGTTTACCTAAGCGTTCTAATATTGTTATTTCTAGAAACCCCGATTACGAACCAGCGGTAGATGCAATTCTGACAGATAGTTTAAGTAATGCCATAGCCATTGCTAGAAAACAAGGTGAAAAAGAAGTTTTTATAATTGGCGGTGGTGCAATTTATGAGGAAGCAATGAAAATTGCTGATAAATTGTATGTTACTGAAATTCACGATCAATTTGTTGGAGACACCTTCTTCCCTGATATTTTATCAACTCAGTGGAACGAAATCTCACGTTTTGAATATGCTAAAAGTGATAGCTCACCTTATGCCTATTCATTCGTAAATTATGTACGAAAAAAATAATCCTAATATGAAATACACCGTTGTCAACGTTAAATGCTCTGAAGAATTAAGTGAAATCCTACAAGCTATTATTGGAAATGTAGGTTTTGATGCTATTCTTGAAAATGAAAATGGGTTTGAAGCTTCCATTGAAAACTCTTTATTTGACAAGGATGCTCTTACAGAAGCATTTGAGTTTTTCAATGATCAAATCACTTATACAATAGAAGAACAGGAAAAGCAAAATTGGAACAAACTATGGGAAAGTCATTATAACCCCGTAGAAATCTCTGAAGAGCTTCAAATAAGGGCTTCTTTCCACCCTGCTGATCCTAAATATAAATATGAGATTGTCATAACACCAAAAATGTCATTTGGTACGGGACATCACCAAACTACTACACTTATGTTGAGAAATCAGTTAATGATTGATCATAAAAATAAAGATGTAGCAGATTTAGGTTGTGGCACTGGAATCTTAGCTGTAATGGCTAAAATTTTAGGCGCAAACCAAGTAGACGCCTGTGATATTGAAGATTGGTCTTGTGAGAATGCATTAGAAAATGCTGCACTTAATAACGCAGAAATCAGGGTTACATGTGGCACTGTTGCGGATATGGAAAAGCTTGATAAATACGATATTGTACTGGCAAATATTAATAGAAATGTATTGCTTTCAGAAATCCCTACATACCAAAGTTTAATCATTTCTGGTGGTAAACTTTTACTAAGTGGTTTTTATACAGAAGACCTAGAGTTGATTACTGAAAAAGCCAATTCTGTTGGTTTAAAATACATCTCGCATCTAGAAAAAGATAATTGGGTAAGCGCTGTATTTGAGAATTAAATCGATAAATACTTTTTTGGAGTATTTTTTGCAATTCAATGCTTATCTTTTATGGGCTGTAATTGATGTTAAAGTCTATTACAGCCTTTATTTTTGTTAGATTAGCCTCTTTTGATTCACTATGGATTCAAAATTAATATATAAATCAATATTACTTTTCTTCTTTTTCTGTCTAAGTAGTTTCGTTGCTGTAGGGCAAACAACTAATCAATTAGACTCTTTGAAAAAAGAACGATACATGCCTTTCGCTGAGTACGATAGTTTCCTTGTCGACTTAAGTTTATATTTAGAAAAAGGTGTTCGTTATAATTCTGATACAATTATACTTGACTTCGAATCGCATTGGGAAAATAATGTTATTGATGAAGCTCAAAAAAAATGGATTTATACAAGTACAAAAAGGCTACATAAAAATAGAATAAATTATAGAAAGCATGCTGCATTGTATTATGGCTGTATTATGGCTTTTCTAGATTCTGGGGCAAATTTAAATAACCAATTTACACGTTTTTTAGAAATTGCAGATACGTGTTTAACTTCTTATTCTCCGAAAGTAACAAAAAATTTCTTCTATAAATCTAGACTTTTCTTAGAAGATGGATTAATAGAAAAATCAAAATACACAACTATAGAAGTTAGAGGGGGTACTTTTAATTTTGCTCACTCTTTAGCTACAGATGGTTACGTAAGTGACCAGATGGTAGTTGAAATTAATACTGAAAAGACCGAAAAAGAAGACTGGTTTTCTTCTGACGAAGAAAAAGAAGATGTAGCCAAAGAAAACACTTCAACAGAACAAGAATCCACCTCGTCCTGGGATAGTGATGATAGTAGTTCAGATGATGACGGATGGGGTTCTTCAGATGATAGTTCCTCTGATTGGGGAGATGATAGTAGTGAAGATTATGACTGGGGTAGTGATGATGACAATATTGATTGGGGTAGTGATGACGGTAGTACTGATTGGGGAGATTCATGGGATGGTGACGACTCTAGTGTACAAGATTATGGACAAACTTCTTCATCAAATTCATCTGATAATACTACATTCTCTGAAGATTGCGATGTTTCTAATACAGAAATAAGAGATTATGATCCTGGTATTACACCTTTACCACCTGTAGAGGGACCAATGCTACAAATTTCAGAAGCTGATCTAATCATCTCAACAAAATTTGACACTGCATTATTAGAACATACCGTTGGTACTTTCCTATTTAAATCAGATACCATTATTTGTCAAGGAGGACGATTCTTTTGGGAGAATGTCGGTTTTGCTAAAGATTCTGTTTGGTGTGAATTACCTCACTTTACTTTTGATACACGTGTAGCATTAATTGAAGCAGATCATGCTGAAATGTACTTTGCAGAACACTTAGATACAATTGCTATTGGCGCTTTTACTTATAAAAGTGGGCACTTTAATAAATTTCCAGAAAGAGCTATTTATCCTCAATTTATTAGCTATAACAGTAATTATAAGTGGATAAATATTCCTGATAATCTAGAATTAATAGGAGGTTTCGCAGTCAAGGGGCGTAAACTATCTGCACGTTCAGTTTCTAATGCATCAAGTACAATTTCTGTATCTAATGATTCTTCTACATTATTTTCTTTATCTACTAAAAAAGGAATAAAAATTAATAATCATGGAGAAAATATCCAGACAAAATCTAGTAAGCTAAATATCTTCTATGATGCAAATGATACTATTGCTCATCCATCTGTAAATACTAGTTTAACTACTACGGATAGTACTCAAAGTGTATATTTTAGAAAAACAACTGATATTTATCGCTTTAATCCATTTACATTGTCTGCACAGCATCTAAATGTTTTTGCTGACGCTGTAACTTGGGACCTTCAAAAAGACTCACTAGACTTTAGAATTATTGGTGGCGAAAAAGTTATCCCACTTATTGTAGAATCACAGGATTTCTTTAAAACTGGCTTTGTTTCTAGAATACAAGGTTTTAAGAAGTTCCAACCATTAATGGTTATCGTAAACTACTCTAGAGCAACAAGAAAAAAATGCTTTGATGCATCAGCCTTAGCAGATGATTTAAAAATAAATAAAGAACAATTTATTGAAAGTCTTCAAAGCATGGCTTTGGAGGGCTTAGTTGAATATAATTCTTACTCTCAAATTGTTAAACTTAACCCTAAAGCTTACCAATATTATGACCGCTACTTTTTTGCTTCTAATGAAAGAAAAAGGCTAGCAATGACTTCTCGATTAAACTTCGAAAACTTATCAGTTAATCAAGAAAATGCATTAATAGAAAGAGACTTTGACAATATAAATATTCCTGCAATTGTACCAGATGATAATACACCTAATGCATCATTATCATTAAACGATAGTTCAACTTTATTACTAAAAAAAGTAGTCTATTTCTCTATTTCAGATTCTTTAAACGTATATGCACAACCTGATAGTGCAGGTATTAAAGTTAAAGACAATAGAGAATTTACCTTTGGCGGTAAATTTACAGCTGGAGCATATATTTTTAGAGGTGAAGAATTCACTTTTAACTATGATAGTTTTTTAATTCATCTAACAAAAGTAGACTCCATTAATTTTATTGTGAGAGATACCACTACAAATAAAGCGAAAGAGTCTCCTAACCCATTAGTTGATACAGGTGGTACTTTATACATCAATAAGCCTTTTAATAAAAGTGGTTTACTTGATATAGACGGATATCCTTCTTTTAATGCAAAATCAGACAGTAGTAAAGGTGGTAGAATCTATTATGATCGTCCATCTGTATTAAATGGAGTTTATGATAAACGTATCGTTTTTGAATTAGATACTTTCACTGTCGATGCATCAGAAATACATGTTGATGTTTCTTTTACTGGTCTTTTAAATACAGGCGGTATATTCCCTACATTTCAAGATGAAGTAAAAATGGATCCTACTACTGGTATTTTTGCTTTAGAAAGAGAAACAAACCATAACGAACCTTGGGGATCTGAACTTGGGTGGCCTATATATCTTAATCCTCGATATATAAATAATAAAGACTCCATTCGTGGAAAAGGTAATTTTGATGGTAAAATTACTTTAAACCATAAAGGAATTAGAGGCGAAGGAACCTTAGAATATCTAAATAGTAAATTCCAATCAAAAGATTTTATCTTCTATTCAGACTCCCTAAGCACTCACGGTACACAAGGTGTTATCGAATCTGATATTCACCCAAGAGTAGATATGACGACCTACGATTTAATGTGGTATGTAAATCGTGATAGTATGAACTTTACAGGTACTCATGAAGAACCTTTCACTATTTATAATTCTAACATTAAATTTTCTGGCAATCTCGCCTTAATGCCTACTAAAGTTTTTGGGCGTGGACTTTTAGAAACAGAAGAATCATCTAATAAATCTGATAATTTCAGATTCCAAAAAGAAGGATATATCAGTAGAAATTCAGTTTTCGAAATCAATTCTAGTATAGAAGGTAGTCCCTCAATGTTAGGACAGGATGTTAGAGTTGCTAGAAATGTGATCGAAAATAAAGTGCTCTTAAAAACAGAACAAGGTTTATACGAAAATTCTAGTTTAACATTTCCTTTTGTAAACTTTCAAACATCAATTAATAGTGCATTATGGGATATTAATGCCAAGAATATTACAATGTCTGGGGAAAATGGAACAAAGGGTAAATTTATTTCTAACGCACCAGAGCAAGATTCTTTAACTATAGAAGGAGATTCTGCTAGTTATGATTTGGCCACAAATAAGCTTCAAATCTTTAATGTAGATAAGATCAAAGTAAGTAATTTAGATATTCACCCAGACACGTTAAACCAAACTATTAGAATAAATAAAGATGCTCAGATAGAACATTTAGAAAATGCTCAGATTATTCTAAGCCGTTATACTAAATTCCACACTGTCTACAATGCAAATGTTGAGCTTGTATCTAGTAAAGAAGTGAATGCTACAGGTACATACCTTTATAAGAATGAGCTGAATGAAGAAAAAGAAATTAACATTGATAGAATTATTGCAAAAGAATTTATTAATGATGAACTAGAAAATACGATCCAGAATAGAGCTTATGGTGTCATCGAACAAGAAGATCCTTTGTTGTTTGTAGGTGGACTTGATTATTTTGGTAAATTTGGTTTAGTTGAAAATAAAAAAGTTGCACGCTTTAAAGATGGCAACGCTAGGTTACATATTGTCGGAGAAGATACTCAATGGTTTTCATATCATTCCACAAATGATGATGATGAAAAAGACTCGACAGCTCATGTAAACGTTACTAATAAATTAATTTCTAGCTTAGAAAAACTTCCTTTACAAACAGGTATCTATTACGATCAAAATAATGGGTATTTATACAATGCATTTATTGAAAGAGCAGATGGTTATAGAACTGATCACAGAAAATTATTTGATATAGAAGGTAGACTTGTTTTTGAATCAAATGATGGTACAAGTAATGATGGTACCTACCATGTTAAACCTTTTACATATTATAAAGCATTAGAAATGGGTGAGGATGAATTCTTTGCTTCTATCTATGGAAACTGGTTAAGTTATACTCCAAAAAGTAACGAATTAGAATTCCATGGTAGATTTGACTTCTTACCTATTATTGAGAAAAATAAAATTGAAAGAATAAAATCTTCTGTCTCAGGTGTTGCCATTCACGGAATAGATGAAATTAAATTAAATGCTTCTTTTGCTATTGGTCCAAAACTTTCATCAAGAGTATCTGCTACATTACTTTCTGATCTAAGGTCGAACAAAGAAGGTGTTAAACGTGTTATTTCTGAAGATTATGAGATAGATAGTTTAGGTGACTTAAACCATCAAATTGTTCCATTATTTACAAATGATCAATTTAATAATTATTTAAATGGACAAGATATTATTAGATTATTAGGCAATTATCTAGTAATTCTTGATAATGAACTTGTTTGGGATAACGAAACTTATGCTTTCCACTCTAAAGGAGATAAAATAAAATTACTCTCTGCTTTTGGTGAAGATATCAATACAGTTATTGATGGTTTTATAGAAATACCTAAAGATGAAACAAGAGGAGAAGCAGCTCCAACAGACGACGTAATTAATGTTTTCTTAGAAGGACCAACAGGTACTTGGTATTATATTCGTCAACAACAAGGGGAATTGAGTATCTTGAGTTCTAATTCTACATTAATGGAAGAACTAAAAAAGCAAAAAGATGTAACTCCTATTACGGCTGAAGCTACATTTGCCTTTTTAGAGTCCTATTATAACAACTATCATGACGGTATGGAAATTCCAAGTCGCTATGAAAGTGATCTATCAAAATCTCTAGAGCCAGAACCTGAAGATGATTTTGGAAATGATTTTGGTGGAGTTGATGATGATAATTCGTCTTCGGATGATGAAGAGGATGGGAGTATGGATAGTCTTCCTGTTGAAGATGAAGACGATGGCGATGATTTTTAAATAAAGATTTTTTCTGAAATGAATAAATTGTTTTTTTTACTTAGACTAAACTTCCTTTTTATACTTCTTTTTTTAAGCTTTTCAAGCAATAGCTTTTCTCAAGTAATTGATGAGGATGGCAATGAAGAAGCAATAAAAGAAAAAAAACCGATGGTAGTTGAAATGGATTCTCTTGAAGATGATGATCCTACTATTGAGCTTAATCCTGGTGCACCAGAAGAACAAGCAATTATCAAAAAAAAGAAGAAGAAAAAGAAAAATGTATTTTGGGGAATAAAAACAAAAAGACAATACACTAGATCTTTATCAAAAGGAAGAGTAGTATTTGAATTATTTTATTCTTTACCTGAATATGAAAAACCTGATCCTTATTCTCCATTAAAATATTATTTCAATCTAGAAGAAAAAAAGATTGAAAGACAAGGTACTTCAAACCCTAAATACGGGTTACCATTACATGGCACATATGTAAAAATAGTAGATAAAGATACTGTAACTACAGGGCAATTTTACAAAGGCACTCTAACTGGACGATGGGTTTGGTATGGAAAAAACAAAGATATAAAGGATAAAAAATTCTATTATATGGGATTTCCTAAAGATGCTGAAATCACTTATTACGATTCTAAACAAACTAAAGTAAAAGAGGTTATTCCTTATCAACTTGGAGAATTGAGTGGTATTTACCAATCATTTTACGAGAATGGTCGTAAAAAAATGGTGGGTTCTTACAAATATGGATATAAAATTGGAGATTGGACAGAATACTATGATGCCGTAGATAAAAGAGGTAAACAAAGAAAACATCGGATTACAAAATACCGTAATAAAAACAATGTTTATCGTAAGGATTATAGTGGCCCAAAGATCAAATATGAGTGGGATGAGAAGGGTAAGGTGTTACGGAAGAGTAAATAAATAGCCAAAAAACCGTACATTTGTAAAAAATAAGCAAAGAAGTCGAGAGATGTTAGATAAACTCAAAAAAATAAAAGATCGTTTTGATCAAGTAAGTGAAGAATTGGTACAGCCTGAAACTGTATCAGATATGAAGCTTTACGCCAAATTAAATAAAGAATACAAGGATCTTCAGAAAGTTGTGGAGCGTTATTTAGCATATAAAACTATGCTAGAAGGTATCGACGAAGCAAAAGAAATCTTAGAAGAAGAGAAAGATTCTGAGTTACGTGAGATGGCAAAAATGGAACTTGACGAACTTCAAGAGGGAATTCCTGTAATTGAAGAGGAGTTAAAAATGCTTTTAATTCCTAAAGATCCTAATGATTCTAAAAACGCAATCTTTGAAATCAGAGCAGGTGCAGGTGGAGACGAAGCTGCAATTTTTGCAGGTGATTTACTCCGTTTATACCAACGTTTCTGTGAGAAAAAGAGATGGAAATTAAGTATTACCGATTTTGTTGATGGTACTGCTGGTGGATTCTCTAAAATTGTTGCTAACATCCAAGGTGAAGATGCTTATGGTATGTTGAAATATGAAGCAGGTGTACACCGTGTTCAACGTGTACCCGCTACAGAATCTCAAGGACGTATTCATACATCTGTAGCTTCTGTTGCTGTTCTTCCAGAAATGGATGATATCGAAATTGAATTAAACATGTCTGATATCCGTCGAGATGAATTCTGTTCTTCAGGTCCTGGTGGTCAGTCTGTAAACACTACATATTCAGCTATTCGTTTAACTCACCTTCCTACAGGTATTATTGTACAGTGTCAAGATGAAAAATCTAAGCTGAAAAACTACGATAAAGCATTAAAAGAATTGAAATCTCGTTTATATGCTATTGAGGTAAAGAAACAACAAGAAGAAGTTGGTGCAGAGCGTAAATCAATGGTTGGTTCTGGTTCTAGATCAGATAAGATCCGTACGTACAATTATCCTCAAGGTCGTGTAACAGATCACCGTATTAATTATTCTGTATATAATTTACCAACCGTAATGGATGGTGAAATTCAAGAATTTATCGATCGTTTACGTATCGCTGATAACCTTGAAAGAATGGAAAACAGTGGTTTAGCTTAGTCTAAACTTAAATATATTAAACCCCTCATTTATTCAGTTAAATGGGGGATTTTTTTATTAAGCCTATTTACTTTTTGACATTAAAAAAAGACTTCTTCGAATTTCGAAAAAGTCTTTATTAAAGTTAGACAAACATACTTTTCAATAGTTTGCTGAATGAGGAAAAAGATAAATCAGGCTGAGGTAATTACATCATGTATTCCCTCTTCAAAATTTAATACTGAGATATACGCATCAAATCCTTCTTGTATCAAAGATTCAATCATATGATCTACTTGAAAACAATGCATAGCTATGATTGTATGCTTAGGAAATTTTTCTTTTAATTGACGTAATATTACACTTGACTGTATTATAGTATCTAAAAGATTAATAAATAAATACCCATCAGGTACCTGTTCAATATTCTTTTGTTCTAAATCTGTCAAAGTCATTCGTTCAATCGGCGTCAATATTTTAATTTCTTCTATTAGTTTGCTATTTAGATTGTTGTCATTTCCAATCAAAATATTCATGTAACTTAGGTTCATATACAAAAGTAATACAGCATATAAATACCTCTATTAGAGAATTACCTATTTACACGAATAGTTAAGATTATAATGTGATTTAAATATCATCGAATAGTTCTTTATCTAAAGCATATAAAATTAGACCTGCCAAGTTTTTACTACCCGTTTTATCTAATAAATTTCTTTTATGAGCATCTACAGTTCTCAAACTAATAAACAACTCTTCTGCTATTTCTTTATTTGTTCTTTCTTTTAAAATAAGATGTAACACTTCTGTTTCTCTTTCAGATAGAGCTACTTCTAAAGCTACATTAGACTTTTGCGGTTTTACTTTTCTTATATTATTAATAATTGCATTTGTTACTTCTGGCGAGTAATACGTCCCACCTGCATTTACCATTTTAATACCATTAATTAATTCAGCTTCGCTACAATTTTTTAATAGATAACCCATTGCTCCTTCTGCCAGCATCTTTTTTATATGCTGACTTTCACCTAACATGGTTAATGCCATAATTTTAATAGAAGGGTACTTTTCTTTTACAATTTGAACTAATTCTAAACCATCCATTTCTGGCATATTCATATCAGTTAATAAAATATCTATTTCATGGTTTTGTTCTAGTAAGGCTAAACATTCTTTACCATTTGCAGCTTCACCAACTATTTTAAATAAATCATCTTCCAATAAAAAGTTTTTTAAACCTTCACGTATCATTTTATGGTCATCGACTAAAAAGAGTTTTATTTGCTCCATATTCATTTTAAAAATTTTTATTGATTTCTATTAATAATGTAGTTCCTCTTCCTTCCCTACTTTCAATTTCTAAGAAACCATCTATTGCATCTAAACGGTTCTTCATTCCTTTAAATCCTAAACCAGTATTTGCCTTTAATATTTTTGATGCATCAAACCCAACTCCATTATCTTCAATAGTTAGCATAAAAATTTCATCGTAGCTTTTTAATTGAATATCAACTTTACTGGCTTTAGAATATTTAAAGATATTATTAATTCCTTCTTGAAGAATACGATATAAAGTTATTTCTATTTGGGGGTTTTCAATTTTTGGATCTTTAAAATTATGAAAGAACGTAAATTCTATTGTTTCACTGCTCTTATCAACCTCTAAAATAAGACTTTCGAATGCAGAGATAATACCAAAATCAACAATTGCTTTTGGCATTAAACTATGTGCTACGGACCTACTCTCCGAAATAGAGTTCTGAAGATAATTCCAACCTGTCTCAAATTTTTCTTTTAATGGTATCGGAAACTGATCAATATTTTTTATTACAGATTGAAAGTTTAAAGAAGATATAGTTAGTGTTTGTTGTAATCCATCATGAATATCTTTTGAAATTCTTTGTCGTTCATTGTCCTCCGTTCTCAGGATAGCTTCTAATATTTCTTGTGTTTTACGTTTCTTTTCGGTTACATCAATATAAGTACCTACTATACGTTGCGGGTTACCTGTTTTAGTTCTTTCTACAATTTTGCATTTAACAAGGATCCATACCAATTGTCCATTTTTATGAAAAAATCTAAATTCATGATCATCAAATTCATCTATTTTCTTCTGATGTCTAGGCTCTTCATAAATAGAAACCCATCGTTGTTTATCATCAGTATGTATAAAAGGAAAAATTCCTGTTTGCTTATTACAATCTTTCAAAGTATACCCTAATAATTGAGCAGCCCCCTCACTTAATACGAGCTGATCATTTATTACATTATAATCCCAAATACCATCTTTTGTTGCTTCTAATGCATAATTTAAGCGTTCTTTACTTTGTGTTAAGTCATGGTTTAATAATGATATTTTTTGTGTTCTATTCTCTACTAATTCTTCTAAATTATCATTTAAATATTTTAGTTCTCTAGTTCTTTCATCTACTTTAATCTGTAAGTTTTTACGTTGTATTTTTACTATTCTTAATCTCCATTGAAAAAGTGCATAGATAAAAGCACCTAGAAATATAATGTAAATGATTTGTGCAAAAGTAGTTTTATACCAATACTCTTTCTTATTAAATGAATAAGGATTTCTTAGATAAGTATAAGTACTATTCGCATTTCTTATTCGAGCATTGAAAGTATAATTACCAGTAGGTAATGCATTATAATATGCAATAGTTCTATTCCCCATTTTTAACCATTCCTTATCATATCCTTCAATCTTAAACTCATAGTTGATATTATCATCTTGTGTAAAATCGAGTGTTGATAAATGAAACTCTATTTGCTTTAAATCTGCAGGGAAAGTAGTAGGAAATCCATCTATTTTCACATTATTCGCAACTACTTCTTGTAACACTACTTTAGGTGGTGAATAATGTACTTTTTTAGGTTTAAACGTGTATAAATTGTCTTTAGTTAATAAATAAAGTTGAGAATGGAGTTTTATAAAATAAGGATTATATCCAATTTCATGAAACGCCCCTTCAGCAAAATTCCATTTAAATTTCTTCCCCAAGTTCATCACATGTTGTCCATCTTTAACAGTCGGTATAATCTCCTGCATATAAGGCTGCCTTTTGTGCGTAACAAAAAACCACTTCCCTTGAGGCTTAGACATTGCAATCAGCATAGCCTGGTTTGCAGGTAAATTAGACCTTGTATCGTAATGAATTACTTCGTCTCTATTTTTTATATGAACTAGGCCAGAACCATAAGTACCCACCCACAAACTAGAGTCATAATCTATTGTAACATCAACAATATATTTTGTTAAAGATAGATGTTTATTGAATAACCGTAAGGTATCATCTTCTATTAGATATACCCCTACACTTGTAGTTAACCAATTATCTCCCATTGTTTTTGAAAGGCTCTCTATTTTAGAAAATGGCGATTTTAGCCTTATCAAAGTATCTTTATTAGTAATATAAAAACCTTCTTTATTATTGATGATATATTTACCGTTAGACAACTGAAATAAACCTGTTGTTTTACCAGTCCATATCTTTTTAATCAATTTTAATTGATCATTCTCAATCTTTACTTCAAAGCCACCTTTGTTAGTAGATAACAATAAATTTCCATTATTTGATTTAGCTGTCTTGTATATCACACTCCCTAAAAATGGGCTTGAGTGCAATTTTATAATCTCTTTTCCATTAAAAGTAAACACTCCATTATTATCAGAACCAAACACAACCTGATCATTAATAACAGTTGGTTCACAAAACCTTACATTTTTTGTTTCCTTAGATTTAGGTATTTCTGAAAAAGGTGTATTAGAAAGGTAATTTAAACCTGCTGTAGACCCTGCCCATAAATTTCCATCTCTATCTAAAAAAATAGTGGAGATTTTATAGTATGTAAGTCCATCTGTATCATAAATTGTTTCAACTTTATTGTTGTAAACTCTATGTAAACCTTCTCCTCCTGCCCAAACGGTACCATCTTCCTGAACCAAAATATCTCTTAAAAATTGCTTCGATTTATTCTTGCCTAACCAATACGTCAATTGTGCTGTAGATGGATTATAGTGACATAATTCTCCCCATTGTCCTCCTATGAGCAATTTACCTTTGCTTTCTTTTATTGTAAAAGCCAATAAATCAAGAGGTGCTTTGGTTATTTTTTTGGTTTCATTTGTTTTAATGTTCCATTTGTAAATTTCAGATTGCTGCTTTTTTATATCAGTATGAAGTGCTAACAACTGACCATCTTCTTCACTTGGGAAAATTCTAAATAAAGATTGGTTAGGGTATTTATGCTGAATTAATTGATCATTTTCAAAAGAATATACTTTCCATTTGCTAGTAAACCATAACACTCCTTCTTTATCAGTAAACATACTTAAGGTTTTACCTAGCTTTTCTCCTTTTTCATTATAAAGTTGAACAACTTTGTTATCTCTTAGATAAAATAAGCCTCTATTTGTAGCAAACCATAATCGATTATTTTTATCAAACTCCACAGATTTAATAGACTCACTTTCAATAATTGGATCTGTACTAAGGTTAAAAACTTCCACTACAGCACCATCAAATTTTAGTAAACCTCTATCAGACCCTATCCATAAGTAACCACTAGTATCTTGTTTAATAGAAAAAACCCTATCAATAGGAGTATCTTGAATTTTTGTCCATGTTTTGATTTCATATTCATGAACAGGAACATTAGGGTTTAGAGATTGAGCAAATGCATGTATCGTTGTGATTCCTAAAGTCAACAAAATAGAATAAAGAACTTGATATAGAAATCGATGTGTTTGCATAGTAGAGAAGAATTAAAAAGTAGTACCAAGATAGCGTATCCTTTGAACACAAAAAAATAAGGTTAGAAAGTATCTCAAAAGAGAGAATTTATTTCTAACCTTAATTATTTAATTATACTATTTCTAAATCTGATGCCTCTTTAATAAAACGTTTTACTTTTTTTAATTTAATGGCAAGAGAAACATGGTAAACACCTATTAAAATACAAGTAAAACCAGTTAAACCTACTATTGTAAAGCCTGCAAAAATAGGATTCCAAATTAATATTAGAGAAAGAACTACTCCTGTAATTCCTATAAACATTAAAGGATCGTGAACTAGTAATCCAAACCTTTTTAAATCTTGAGAAAAAGAGATTGTACCAACAGCTCTTATCAAAAAAGTAAAGCCTACATACATTGGTAATGTAATAATAGAAATCAATGGGTTTTCTATTAAAAACAATCCTAATAAAGTATTGGTACTACCCATTAAGAAAGACCATCCCCAACCTTTAATTACTTTTCTGTTTAATATTGAAAATATCATATCAGAACATCCCATTACAATAAAAGTAATGCTAAATAACCCTGATAAAGCTACATAACTTTCTCCTAGATAAGTAAATGTTATTACACCTGCTATTATAAATAATAAACCTGAAATAAAAGGTAAATACCAATGCTTAATTGTTTTTTGCAACGAGTTTGAAACTGTAAATTCCATGATTTTTGAGAGAATAAATTTTGTACCTACTGTTAAGGAGTTCGGCAATTCCTATTAATAATTTTGATTAAGACTATCTAAAGAGAGAAGATAATCTGATTGATATTTCGGAAACAAACTCTTCTCCGTAAGTAAAAGAGTTTTTGAAATAATCTTTAGTTTCTTGATTAATATTTTCTAGCTTAATAGAGTTATCTAAAAGCATTTCTTCAACCTTATTTTGAAGCTGATATACATTTAATAAATTATCTTGAAGTTTTACTTCTTTCTGGTTTTCGGTTAGCGATGAATCACTTAAAACTTCTTTCATTTTCTGGTAACGCATCTCATTAAAAAAGACTCCTAAATGATCTATAATCAGTTCTAAAGTGCTTTCTTCAACTTTTTCTACCATATCAAAAAAACGGTTATTATAACCATTAAATATTTTCTTTTTTTCTTCTAAAGCAACCTCATTATCTAACAATAAGTCGTCTACTTTATTAGTTATATCTTCTTGAATAAATGTCATGTTGTTTTCTATATTCGTATTCATATCTAAAGTGATTTAAGAGAGTTATTATTACATTACAAAGGTGCTGAATAAGAGTATTGTATATATTGTAGGGATACCTAATTAGAATGATTAGGTAAATTGCCTATTCCTCTTTTCAAAAAAAAAGAAGGTAAACTACCCTCTTCTTTAAATTTAACTAGTGAAGTCTTACGACTTCTCCCATTTTATAACTATAAATACTATTTTTATGAGATGATTTATATGTTTAACAAAGCAATATTCATTAAGTATTTTTGAAAAGGAACGTCGTGTTTAACAACGCTCCTTTATTTGCAAATAACCTATATATTTATTCTACCCATGATGCAGCTGACTGTCTTGGAGGGTATTCTTTAAAAGTACCCATAAACTCTTTTACTGTTTCAACAGTAGGTGACATCAAAAACATATGTTCGACAAAGAAATTAGTATACCCTGCTTCATCTATTGCTCTTTCAAACGGGTCACGTCTTAAGTTGATAATAAGTGGTGCTCTCAACTTTGTGAAAGGCTTAATCCAAACATCTAAACCTTCATGCTCTTGGATTAAAAACATAAATTTCCAATCTCCTGTTCTTACTGCAGAAAGGTCACCCCCATCTGTAAAGTAGAAGAAGTTTTCTCTAGGTCCTTTATCTTCCTTTCCTAAGAAATATGGTAAGAAGTTATAACCATCAAGATGTACATTGTAAGTCATATCACCTACTTTATATCCTTTAAGTAATTTTTCTTTTATTTCATCTTCTCCTGCTGCAGCCACTAATGTTGGCATCCAATCTTCTAAAGAAATAATCTCATTAGATACTTGATGAGGAGCAATTTTGCTAGGCCAGCTCACCATCATTGGAGCTCTAAAGCCACCTTCCCAAGTAGTATTTTTCTCTCCTCTAAAAGGAATCATACCACCGTCAGGCCATGATAACACCTCAGCTCCATTATCTGTTGTATATACAACAATAGTATTTTCAGTAATTCCTAAATCATCTAATTTATCTAATAATTGGCCTACATGACCGTCATGTTCTAACATGCCGTCAGCATATACACCCTGGCCTGTTTTACCTACTGCTTCTTCAGTAAGGTGAGTTACAACGTGCATTCTAGTAGAATTAAACCAAACAAAGAAAGGTTCTTCATCTTGATGAGCTCTATCAATAAAGTCTAAAGAAGCTGCAAGAAATTCTCTATCTACAGTTTCCATTCTTTTTTTAGTTAATGGACCTGTATCAGAAACACGACCATCTGCATAGGCATGAATTACACCTCTAGGACCAAATTTTTCTTTAAACTGAGGATCGTTTGGATAATCAGGATGTTCAGGCTCTTCTTCAGCATTTAAGTGGTATAGATTACCAAAAAATTCATCAAAGCCATGGTTTGTTGGTAAGAACTCATCTTTATCACCCAAGTGATTTTTACCAAACTGACCTGTTACATATCCTTTTCCTTTAAGAATTTCTGCAATTGTAGGATCTTCTTTTTGTAACCCTAAATCATCACCAGGTAAACCTACTTTTGATAAGCCTGATCTTTTAGGACTCTGCCCTGTAATGAAAGCTGAACGACCTGCAGTACAACTATTCTGTGCGTAACTATCTGTAAATCTAATTCCTGAATTGGCTATTCTATCAATATTGGGAGTCTTATATCCCATCATTCCATCGTTATATGCACTGATATTAAATAACCCAATATCATCACCAAAAATTACTAATATGTTTGGCTTTCTCTGAGCAAATAGCTGACTAGTAAAAAATAATAAGTAGATAAATAATGTAAACTGTTTCATAATCTTCTATTGTTTTGAGAAACTTTTTTTGTTGTAATGATCATCGATCACATTACAAAGGTGCAGGATTGTTCCCCCTTATAGATGAGCAGAAAACCTAATTAGATAGTTTAGGTAAATTACCTAAGTCAATAAAAACCATTATATAATCAGAAATATTGCGGTGCTGTTATTTACTATCTAAAAAATAAAAACTTGTTTGTAACTTGTGGATCAAAATTACTTTAAGATGAAAACATACGGATTAATTGGATACCCATTAGGGCATTCATTCTCAAAGAAATATTTTACAGAGAAATACCAAAAAGAAGGTATTGAAGGATGTCAATATGAACTATTCGAATTAGAAAAGATTGATATTTTTGCTGACCTATTATCAAATAAGTCTTTAAGCGGTATTAATGTTACTATTCCTTATAAAGAACAAGTAATACCATTTATGGATAGGCTCGATCCTAATACAGCAGGAAAAATTGGTGCTGTTAACGTTATAAAGTTTGAAGAAGATGGCACATTAACTGGCTATAATTCAGATTATTTTGGCTTTAGAACATCATTAGAAAAGTTTATTCCCAATACAAATTTTAAAGCATTGGTATTAGGAACAGGTGGGGCTTCAAAAGCCATTAAAGTAGCTTTAACAGATTTAGAAATTCCTTTTAAGTCTGTTTCAAGAAATAGATCAGAAGATAGTATTGCTTATACTGATGTTACCGATGAACTATATGCCTCTCATACTTTAATTATCAATACTACTCCGCTAGGAATGCATCCTAATGAAGGAATTGCACCTAAATTACCTTATGATAAAACAACAGAAAATCATTATTTCTTTGATGTTGTCTACAATCCAGAAGTAACCGAGTTTATGAAATTAGGGGTTGAAAATGACGGTCATGCAAAAAATGGTCATGAAATGCTCATTGGACAAGCAGAAGCATCATGGGAAATTTGGAATAAAGATTAAATCTCTCAATAATAGTATCCCCTTTATAGATTTTAATTTATAAAGGGGATTCTTATTTATTTTAATTTCTCGTTGTTTTTATGTCGATCCGCATCACGAATAGATTTTTTCTGAAGGTTTTTTTCTAAAGCTTCAGTAAGGTTTATACCTGTTTGGTTTGCTAAACATACTAATACAAAAAGAACATCAGCCATTTCATCTCCTAAGTCTACCTCTTCGTCACTTTTCTTAAAAGATTGTTCTCCATATTGTCTTGACATAACACGAGCAACTTCTCCTACTTCCTCCATTAATATTGCTGTATTTGTCAGTTCGTTAAAATAACGAACGCCTGTAGTATTGATCCATTTATCAACTACTTTTTGTACCTCGTCTAGTGTCATTTGATTTGATAAGTTATATTAATTGAAGTAGCAAAGCTATACTTAATTAGGTAAAGTTGTGTATTTCCTTAGAAAGTTTTGGGCATAAAAAAAGCCCTCATGGGCATCACTGTCTTAATTATGTCTTATAGACTTCCTAACACTTTAGAAAGTCGGGAATGTTCTAAGCAGAACGCTTAACATTACCCTTTATCTCTTTTGAGATTACTTTTGCTGTTTTCTTTTGATCTACCGCGATCATTACTGGAAAACCTGTTGCTGTCATAGTGACAATCATCTTTTTGTTATTTTTCATAATTTCTAAAATTTAATTATTTGGTTGTTTTAATTACGATTGGAAAGCCTGTTGCTGTCATCGTTACGATTGTGTTTTCTCTGTTTTTCATAATTTTTAAAATTTTAATTATTTAGTTGTTTTAATTACAATTGGAAAGCCTGTTGCTGTCATTGTTACGATTGTGTTTTCTCTGTTTTTCATTGTCTTAAGTTTTAATATTTAAATTTTGTTTTCATTATTATTACACGACAAAGGTGGGATAAAGTTTCGAATTATTATAGGGCATTTATACAATTAAAGTCAAAATGAACAAAATATTAAAAGAGTACATTTATACACTTTATTATATTTTATTCTGTTTTGACTTTGTTTTTTGATATAAAAGTATGGAAGTGTATTTACATCTTTTCTTAGAACATCATAAGTGTCTAAGGATACACTTCTAGTTTATTTCAACATTAAATAATTGTTAAAGATTTTATTTATTCAATTTGATGCAATTTTCACCTATTTTGTTGATTTAAAAGCCAATATATTCTTAGCCATATTAGGAAAAACAAACAGGTGAAAAGGAAAAACTATATACCAATACAATCTCCCCCAAATACCCAAAGGTCGGAATGTAGCCTTTTGTTCTAGCCATTGTTCTCCATTTTTATCTTTAATTCGAAACTCTAGCCATGCTTCTCCTGGTAGTTTCATTTCAGCAAATAGTAATAATCGCTGGTGCTTTTTATCAGCAAGAATAACTCTCCAAAAGTCTAAGGCCTCTCCTGTTTTTAATTCTGTCGGACTTCTTCTACCTCTTCTTAAACCAACTCCTCCAACCATTTTATCCATTACACCTCTAATACGCCATAACCATGTTCCATAATACCAACCCCTATCTCCGCCAATTGCCCAAATATTATCAACAACTTCTGTATTAGGACGATCAAACTTAAATCGACGCATATCTACAAAGCAACCGTGTTTAGGAACTTGTATTAAGTCTAAAAAGTCTTCTCTAATTGGTCCTATTATAGATTCCTTCCAACTAGATACCACTTCATTTTGAGCAATTCGCTGGAAAGCCATATCTAAAGCTTCTTCATAAGAATATAATCTTACAGGTACTATTTCTTGAATATCACTATTCTCACAAATAACCTCATTCCCCATACTTTCTACTAAACTTCTAGCTAAAGTGTAAGTAGTTGATGTTACAAAGTATAACCAATAAGAAGATAAGTTTGGTGTGAATACAGGAACAACAAATATCTTTCTATATAAATTTCGGGCTTTAGCAAAACGAAGTAACATCTGTTTATAATCAAGAATATCTTTACCTCCAATATCAAACACTTTATTATAAGCTTCTTCCTTATGAATTACTCCAATTAAGTAATCCATTACATTTCTAATAGCAATTGGTTGACACCTCGTTTTTAACCACTTTGGCGCTATCATTACTGGTAATTTCTCTACTAAGTCTCTGATGATCTCAAAAGATGCACTACCAGAGCCAATAATAATTGCAGCTCTTAATACCGTTAATGGCACACCAGACTCTCTTAATCTATCTTCTACAGATAACCTAGATTTCAGATGTCTTGAAAGTTGTTTTGAATTTGCAATACCACCAAGATATATGGTTTGTTGGCAGGTTGTTGTTTTTATATAATCTCGGAAATTGGTTGCTGCTTTTTCTTCGAGTGTTTCAAATGAAGAAAATGAGTTACTCATAGAATGCACTAAGTAATATGCTAAATCTATATCTTGTGGTAAATTAGTAAGTGACTTACCTTCCAATAAGTCTCCTTTTACAACAGTAACATTACTTAAAAAAGATTCATCAAAATCTTCATAATCAAATCTTCTTGGGTCTCTACATACGCAAACAACATGATGTCCATTTTTTACTAAAAGAGGTAATAGTCTCCTTCCTATATAGCCTGTAGATCCTGTAAGTAATATTTTCATAAGTAAGTAATTTGGGTGTAATGCAAGTAATGTAATCAATAGTATAGGCATACATTAATAGTTTAACAACAAATAAGGAGTATGAATTGTTACATAGTCTTTATTATAGATAAGAATTCTATTGTATTACACTACTTTTACTTCTAAATTGATAGAAATAAACTACTACTAGTAAACTCAATTAAACAATTCTATTGCACTGTAAGCAAATTACCTAGTAGTAAAAATTAAGTACAACTCTCATCAATTAAGCTAACAAGACCCGTAAATTTATCTCTCAAACATTTATTAAGAGTTTTTACAGCTTTTTCTTCAACAAATTATGAAAGTTAACCGTTAAATTTGTTTGATAGCAAACAAATAAAAAAATTAGATAAAACTCATTTATATATAAAATAATATTACTACCGTGTCAGCATTAGAATCAATAAAAAAATTACAAGATCAGATCTCTAAATCTATTATAGGTCAAGAGCAAGTCGTTAATCGCATTATTGCTTGTCTTATTTCAGATGGTAACCTTTTATTAGAAGGGCTTCCTGGATTAGCCAAAACACGAGCAATCAATAGTTTGGCTCAAAACATGGATTTAGGATTAAGTAGAGTTCAATTTACTCCCGATCTACTTCCTTCTGATATTACAGGTACAGAAATATACCAAAGCTCAGGAGAAGAAAATTTCATTTTTCAAAAAGGACCTATTTTCAATAATTTGATTTTGGCCGATGAAATTAACCGTGCTCCTGCAAAAGTTCAATCTGCATTATTAGAAGCAATGCAAGAACGTCAAGTTACTGTTGCTGGTACTACGTATAAGTTACCTCAACCTTTCTTTGTAATGGCTACGCAAAACCCAATAGAGCAAGAAGGTACCTATCCTTTACCTGAGGCACAAATGGATAGATTTTTAATGCATGTTATTGTAGATTATCCATCGGAAGCTGCAGAACTAGAAGTTTTAAGGTTAGTTAGAAGCGAAGAAAAAGCGGAAGAAAAAAAAGAAAAGAAAGATGTTCAAAAGCTTCCTAAAGAAATTGTTTTTGATGCTCGTGCAGAAGTACAAGAAGTTCACGTTTCGGAAGCTATCGAAAAATATATTGTTGCACTTGTTTATGCTACAAGAACACCAGAAAAATATAGCGAAGATTTAGCAAAATGGATAGATGTTGGATGTTCTCCTCGTGCTACCATTGCTCTTGATAAAGTTGCTAGAGTTCAAGCTTGGCTAAACGGTAGAGATTTTGTAAAACCAGAAGATATTCAGGCAGTAATAAAAGATATTTTTAGACACAGAATTGTAACAAGTTTTGAGGCAAATGCTTTAGGTATTACTAAAGAGCAAATTATTGATGAGTTAATTAGTAAAGTAGCTGTAGCTTAATTTAAAAACCATGAGCAAAACTAAAAATGAAAATTATGAGTCGGCTTATGTTACCTTAAAGGAGTTACACGGTTTACAATTTGAAGCTTCTGGCTTTAGTTTCTTACCAAAATATAAAGTTCAATCACTTCTAGCTGGTAGACATAAATCTGCTATGAGAGGTAGAGGCTTAGACTTTAAAGAGGTAAGACAATATGTACCTGGAGATGATATTAGAAATATTGACTGGAAAGTTACAGCTCGAACTCAAAAAACGCATACAAAGGTATTTTCTGAAGAAAGAGAACGCCCTGTTTTATTGGTTGTAGATCAGTCTTCCTCTATGTTTTTTGGTACTCAAGAGTATTTAAAATCAACAATTTCAGCTCAATTGGCTGCTTTAGGTGCTTGGAGAACTGTAGATATTGGAGACCGTGTTGGTGCATTTGTATTTAATGATTCAGAATATAAAAATATTCATCCACAAAGAAGTACAACTGCTATTTTATCGATGCTAAAAACTATAGAGGTTTTTAATAATCAATTGAATGCTCACCAACCTCCAAAATCAAAAAGTTTAATTCTTGATAATGTTCTATCAAAAGTTCGGAGTACTGTAACTCATGATTATTTAATTATAATTATGTCAGACTTAAGAGGGATAACTGATAAGTCCATACATCACATCTTCAATTTAAAAAGACAAAACGATGTCATCATTTTTCATATTGAAGATGAATGGGAAAAAGAATTACCATTAAGAGCGTTATCAATTTCTAATAGTGATAAACAGGTATCGATTGCTTCTGGTATGAAAAAAACACGTGCAAAGTTTCAAAAAGTATTTGCTTCTGAAAAAGAAATGCTAAATGATCAATTTGCAGAATATGGTATTCCAATGTTGACTTTCAACACCTCTCAGAAGGCAAGTATTCAGATGAGAGACGCATTAAAAGATCAATAAAATGGCACTTCAAGATTCCCTTCAAATACTAAAAGATTCAACGCAATTAGCCAACGAGGTTTTAGATTTCATTCCTCCAAAACAAGTTGACATGAGTCCTTCTGCACCGGGTTGGTATCTACTCGGAGGCATCATCATTTTGGTCTTGTTAATTGTAGCGATTCGTCAATACATTCATTATTTACAAAATAAATACAGACGTACCGCTATTCATGAAATTAATTCTGTAGTAAAAGAAAGTGCTTCGTTACAAGAACAAGTGTATAAAATTAATATTGTTTTAAAAAGAGTGGCAATTACAACCTTTGATCGTTCTACAGTTGCTCACTTAAGTGGCAACGAATGGATTAATTTCTTAAACGATCATACAAAGCAAAAATTATTTAAAGATAAAGAAGCTGATTTACTTATTAATGGTGCTTATATGAAAGCATCAGAAAGTACTAATTCTACGCTATCATCTTTAGGACAATTATCAATTAAATGGATTAAAAATCATGTATGAGATAGCTTATCCGTGGATGTTTTTCTTACTTCCACTTCCGTTGCTTGTCTGGTGGCTAATCCCTGCGTTCAAGCAGAAAAAAGACGCTTTATATTATCCTAAGTTTGATGAGTTAACTCAAGCTACTGGATTAAAACCTCAAAAAAGTGCTACAATTTTAAAAAGACGTTGGTTTCAATATGTCATCAACTTTATAATTTGGGTATGTATTGTTGCTGCAATGTCAAACCCACAATACATTGGTAAACCTGCCAAAAAAGTAAAAAATGCTCGTAATATGTTAGTTGCTGCTGATATCTCTATGAGTATGAACACTAAAGATTGGCATGATAAAGACGGTAACCGTATTTCAAGATGGAAAGCCGTACAAAATGTTTTAAACGAATTTATTGAAAAAAGAGAAGGTGACCGTATTGGTTTAATGCTTTTTGGAAGCGATGTATTTGCCTTACCATTTACACCCGATTTAGATATTATAAAACATACAATTGATGAAACTGGTATTGGAATGGCTGGACATAAAACAGCTATTGGTAATGCTATAGCACTATCAACGCAAGTTTTTGAAGCTGATTCTATAAAACAAAAAGTAATGATTCTCCTAACTGATGGTCAGGACAGTGGTAGTGAAATAGTGCCAATTACAGCATCTAATATGGCTGCTGATGATAGTATTAAAATTTATACCATTGGTATTGGCACTAAAGAATCTTCTCAATATGAATTAGATGATAAAACACTAACCAAAATAGCCAAAAATACTGGGGGTGAATATTTTAATGCAGGTAATTTAGAAGAATTGAATACTATTTATGATAAACTAAATGAAATGGAACCAATACAATTTGAAGATGAAGGTTACAGACCAACTCGCTTATTGTTTTACATTCCGTTAGAAGTTGGGTTAGGTATTGCACTAGTTTTTCAATTTTTAAGTATTGCAGTAAACTTTATCGGATCCTTAAAAAGAAAGAAATCATGAAAAAGTTTGATACATTTTTCGAGGGCTTCTCTACAAACTTCCATTTCATAAGACCTGAATGGTTATGGGCATTAATTCCAATTGGATTATTGTTTATAATTTCTTGGGTTTCTATTAGAGAATCTGATAACTGGAAGAAGCTTGTAAACCCTAAATTACTTCCTTTACTATTAATTAAAGGAAATAAAAAAGGATCATGGCTACCCAAAATGCTCATGATAGTTTCTCTTTCTTTAATTGTAATTTGTATTGCTGGTCCTTCTTGGAAACGAGTTGATAAACCAGGTAATCAAACTGAAGCTAAGGTTGTAGTTATTCTAGATTTATCTCGTTCAATGCTCGCAAAAGACATAGGACCTAGTAGATTAGAAAGAGCTAAGATGAAGATTAAAGATTACTTAAAAATAAATAAGGGAGTAGAAACTTCTTTAATAGTTTTTGCGGGTACAGCACATGAGGCACTTCCTCCTACAAAAGATTACAAAACGTTTGAAACTACTTTAGAAGCTTTATCTCCTTATTCAATGCCTCTTTATGGTTCTAACCTACCTGAGGCATTAAAGCTGTCGGATAAGATTATTTCAAAAACTGAAGCTCCTTGTTTTGTTTGGGTACTCACTGATGACATACAAGCAATAGATGTACAAAGTTTAGGGCAAAGAGGTGCTACAAAAGATACTTACAGTTTAACAATACTTGGTACCCCTCAAGGGGCAAATGTCCCACTTTACGGAAACCGTTTATTAAAAGATAAAAAAGGAAAGTTGGTAAAAGTTGCTCTAAATACTACTCAATTACAAAATGCTTTAGCTATCCCTAATGTAAATCTTCTTCCTTTTACCTTGGATAAAACTGATATTGAATTATTTACAAAAAACATTCAAGACAATTTAGTATTTACTAAAGACAGTAAAAAAGCAGAAGAAGATTGGGTTGACTTTGGCTATTATATCTCTTTTTTAGCAGCTTTTTTAATGCTTTTCTGGTTTAGAAAAGGCCTATTAATTCAATGGACATGGATATTACTTTTACCTTTCTTTTTTATTAGTTGTGATTCTATTGATCAACTACCAAATGATAACATAACTGTTGAAGATTTATTTTGGACAAGAGACCAACAAGCGCAAAAAAAATTAGAAAAAGGTGATACACTAGCAGCTGCTTCTACATTTAAAGATAAATCACAAGCTGGGTATGCCTATAGTATTAGTGGCGATTATGAAAAAGCAGCCGATGCTTATGCACAAGATATTACCGCAGATAATATGTATAATTTAGGTGTATCTCAAGCTAAGCTTGGTAATTGGGAAGCTGCTCAAAAAGCTTTTCAAATGGCGCTAGATATTAATCCTGAATTTAAACAAGCAGAAAAAAACCTTTCAATCGCAAAAGAACAAATGCGAATGATAAATATCAATATGTCTGATGAAAGTAACATCAATAAAGACAAAGTGATGAAAGGAAAAAAATACGAACCAGAAGCTGGAGAGGAAGAACAAAAATCTGCTCAACATTCTGATAGAAAAGCAGAGGGAGAATCAGAAAAAATCCAAGAGATGGGAGAAAAAGAAGTAAATCCATCAATGGAAGAATTATTAAAAATGCAATTTTCTGAAACAAAGGAGCAATCTAAAGCAAGCATGATCAGACAGGTTAAATTAGACCCTAAAATGTATCTGAAAAAGAAATTCCTTTATCAGTACCTTACTGATGAAGATCAACCTAAAAAATCTGATAAGTCATGGTAAAGAAATTAACCCTATCACTTCTCGTATCTTTTTGGGCGATAAATGTTTTTGCTCAAAGCAAAGCAAACTTGTTTACATCTACAATAATTAATAAAAAAGAAGTAGTTGTAGGACAACCCTTTAAAGTTAAACTATCCATATATACCACAACATGGTTTTCTGATGGTGTAAATTTTGAAGACTTTCAATTACCAAATGCGTTAATGATAAAAGACGGTAGAGGTGTTCCAAATTCACTAAATATAGGGAAATACCAATATTCTGGAGTTGAACAAACCTATTGGGTATTTCCTTTCACTCCAGGTAAAAATGTATTCCCTTCTTTAGAATTACATGTTTCTACTCCAGACCCAGGTGATTTTAAAGGAAAACCTCATACCATTCACACTAAAGAAAAATCTATTAATGTAACTCCACCTCCTGTTGGTGAGGATCCAAAAACATGGTTAGTAGCTAGCAGTGTTCGTATTTCTGACACATGGAACAAAGATCTCTCTAAGGTTCAAGTAGGTGATGTTTTAAAAAGAACAGTTCGTATTACTGCTGGTAATACTTTAGGTCCAATGATTCCTATTCGTGAATATGATTCATTAAGTTGGGCCGGTATTTATCCAGAACACCCTATAAATAGTAATTACAATCAAGACAATTACATTTCAGGTACTCAAAAGCAAGTAATTACTTATTTAGTACAAGAAGCTGGGGAGTTTAAAGTTCCAGGAATTACAGTACGTTATTATAATCCGTACACAAAAAAATCAAAAGATATAAAAAGTAAAGATCGTAAAATTAGTATAGAGGAAAACCCTAATTTGAGTATGCTTCAATCGCTTCAAGATAGCTTAAACAAATTAAATCAAGTTCCTGAAGAATTGAATAATGCTCCTCAAAAAACTTGGAGAGATTATGTTCCAAAGCAATGGAAAGCTATACTTGTTGGTCTGTTTGCACTTTGGTTATGCTATAAAATTAGACCTATAAAACGAATAAAGAAGAAGCTAGAAGCTATTCGTTCCACATCTACTTATATAGAAAAACAAGCATTTAACAAATTAGAATCTGCTATTAAAAATGGGAAAGTTGATGTTAGTATTCAACGATTTTATCAATGGATAAATACCTTACCAAATCAAAGTGTAAGTGATTATAGAGAATCTTTATATCATGTTTTACTCAATTACACATTATGTGATTTGATAGCAGAAATGTCTGATATTAAATATAAGAACGGAAACAACACTATATCAAAACCGTTAATCAAAAAATTGATAAACCAATTAGCTTGGGATAGAAAAATAATCTTACAAGAGAAAAAGAAAGAGAGTTTTAGTAAACGGAAAACTGTTGATCTAAAAGAGTTAAATCCTTAAAAATATAAAATCAAGTCTGTGGTGAAAATCATAGGCTTTTTTTTGTATCAAAATGAGAGTTGATGATTATAATAAAAGGCAGTAAATTGGGCAAAACTATTCAACTTTATAAGCCAAACATATGACACTATATAAGTATAATTATTCAGATAAAGAAATCACTATTCTTAAGAAACAGACTTTACATTTTATATTAAAAAATTCAATACCTCTCTTTATTATATCTATTCTAATATTTGTTTTTTTATCTCCTCAAGGCAATAAAGAGCTTTTTTGGCTAGTATTCTATTTATTATTTTTGATAATACACCTAAAAGTCTCTCTAGATACAATAGACAATACAATTAAGAATGTTAGTTATTATTATGATCAATCTATGCTAATTCAAATGTATAAAAACAAAGTAACTAAACACTTATATTTTGATACAATAAATGAATTTCAAATCGATAAAAGTCATTCTTTAATTTTACATAGTTCATCTACCTCCGAAACTATTATTCTACTCGATAAAATTGAAATCAAAAGTAGCTTACAAAAGAAATTAAAACAGTCAGTAAATAGTCATCAAAGCAAAAATATTACAGCTAAATTATTAGGAAAAAATGTATACTATTCAATTTGTTATATGGCTTTTTTTAATCATTTCATTACTGATAATTCAATACTTACTGCAATATTTTTCATGATAATGCCTACTTATATTGCTTACCTTTTCATCCAATATTTTTTAATAAAAGGGAAATCTGAAATCAATAGTCAATTAGAAGAAAAACTTCTTGTAAAAGAAAAAGGCAAACAGTAAAATTACCATTTGCCTCTCTTAATGATCTGAAAGTTATTCTAACTTCTAGGGAAGGTATGTTTCTTTTCGTATTCAGAATAATAGAATTTTGTATTTCTGAACAAGCTAAAGTTAAGAGATACATAAAATACATTACCTGAAATTTGATTATAACTCAAATCAGTTCCAACCATATTCTTTTGATTAGCACCCCAAGATGAGTTAAAATAATCATTTAGATAATATTTAAACTTAAGATTTGTTCCATAAGGGAATTGGACTCCAAACATTAAGCTATGCTGGAAATTAACACGATCAGTAAACCAAACAGAGAATTTATCTTCTTTGCGTTCTGATACAAAAGTCTTCTCCTTGTACTGAAAGGGCATTTCAAATTCATAACCAGCATAGAAAAATAACCCGTGTAAATTTCCTACTTTAAAACCAATAGGAATACCAAAATTATATGTTCTTACTTTCTTACGTACTGGGCTTTTCAGTCCGTTAGCATCTGCTGTAATATGCTCTGAGGGCACATCAAATATCATCCCTACGTTTCTAATAGAAAAACCAGAATACAACCCAAAGTGAGGACTAAAGTCTGCATTAAAAACGGTTTGCCAGTTAAATACTGGAGCAAAACGCATTACGCCACTGTTAATTTCTTGTCCGTCTATTTGTAACCCTGTAGTTCCAGAAAATATAACTTCTAAACCACCAGTTACATAATAATCTGTTTTTTTCTGTTGTTTATCTTGAGCTGAAATACTTCCAACAAAAGTGATAAATGAGCAGCTAAACAGTATAAAAAATTTTCGTAAATCAAGCATATAAATTGGAGAATTAATTTGAGAGTAAAAATGCGAAATTTTATTAAGGAATAACATTTATATGATAATAGATCCAAAAAAAAATCAATATCTATATAATAGACAGTGAAAAAAAAAGATAGTTGCACGTCTTTATAATTTATTTTATTTCTCTATATATCAACACTATAGTTTTAATTAAATAGCATTAACAGTAAAATTAAACTATGATAACATACTCATAACAAATTGTTTACATTAAATCGTGGAATTGATGTAAATAATTAATACCTTTGCCATCTGTAAAATTTTTGCATTCGAGAATTAATAGTATCGAACGTTAGACGCATTTAAATTAATTGGTAAATGCCTACTATTCAACAACTTGTTAGAAAGGGAAGAAAAAAGATTGTTCAAAAATCAAAATCTCCCGCATTAGATTCATGCCCTCAACGTAGAGGAGTATGTACAAGAGTTTACACTACAACGCCTAAGAAGCCTAACTCGGCTATGCGTAAAGTAGCAAGGGTTCGTTTGACTAACGGTAAGGAAGTCAACGCTTATATCCCAGGTGAAGGACACAACTTGCAAGAGCACTCGATCGTATTGATCCGTGGTGGTCGTATCAAGGATCTTCCTGGTGTGAGATATCACATCGTTCGTGGAGCATTAGATACTGCTGGTGTAGAAGGTCGTGGTCAACGTCGTTCTAAGTACGGTACTAAACGTCCTAAGGCTGCTAAATAATTTAGCAGTTTAAAATTTAAAAAGTCCAAGTCCTGAAGTAAAGACATTTACTTGTCAGTAAGGACATCTCTAAACTTGTTTATCATTTAAAGAAATGAGAAAGGCAAAACCTAAAAAGCGTTACGTATTACCAGATCCTAAATTTGGTGATACTATGGTAACAAAATTCGTTAACAACTTAATGGTTGACGGAAAGAAAAGTATTGCATACAGCATTTTCTACAACGCGTTAGAAATTGTTGAGCAAAAGCTATCAAAAGAAGGCGAATCTATTGACGCATTAGATATCTGGAAAAAAGGTCTATCTAATGTAATGCCAACTGTCGAAGTGAAAGCTCGTCGTGTTGGTGGAGCTACATTCCAAGTGCCAATCGAGGTACGTCCGGATCGTAAGCAGTCTTTAGGTATGAAATGGATGATTACAATGTCTCGTAAGCGTAACGAACGTACTATGAAAGAACGTTTAGCTAACGAAATCATTGCTGCTTCTCGTGGAGAGGGTGCTGCAGTGAAGAAAAAAGACGATACTCACCGTATGGCCGAAGCAAACAAAGCATTTTCACACTTTAGATTCTAATAATCCGTGGCTAAGAAAATCCATCTTTCGCACCAAAGGAATATCGGTATCATGGCTCACATTGATGCTGGTAAAACTACGACTACAGAGCGTATCCTTTACTACACTGGTAAATCTCACAAAATTGGTGAGGTACATGACGGAGCTGCAACAATGGACTGGATGGAGCAAGAGCAAGAACGTGGTATCACTATTACGTCTGCTGCTACAACCACTACATGGAACTACCCTACTGAACAAGGTAAGGTAACTCCAGCTTCAGAAGAGTACAAAGTAAACATTATTGACACACCTGGTCACGTTGACTTCACAGTAGAAGTTGCGCGTTCATTACGTGTTCTTGATGGTGCTGTAGCTCTTTTCTGTGCTGTATCTGGTGTTGAACCTCAATCAGAAACTGTATGGCGTCAAGCTGACGATTACAAGGTACCTCGTATCTGTTTCGTTAACAAAATGGACCGTGCAGGTGCAGACTTCTTAAAAGCTGTTAAGACAATTGAAGAGAAACTTGGTGCTACACCAGTTCCTTTACAATTACCTATCGGTGCTGAAGAAGGATTCAGAGGTGTTGTTGACTTGATTACAAACGAAGCTATCGTTTGGAATGATGCTGACCAAGGATTTACTTATGAAGTAATCGACATCCCTGCTGATATGGTAGACGAAGTTGCTGAGTGGAGAGAAAACCTTATTGAGGCTGTTTCTACTCACAACGAAGAGTTGATGGAGAAATTCTTTGAAGATCCTGATTCTATTACTGCTGATGAAGTACGTGTTGCAGTTCGTAAGGCTGTTATGAACATGGAATTCTCTCCAGTAATGTGTGGTTCAGCATTTAAAAACAAAGGTGTTCAAGCATTACTTGACGCTGTATGTTCTTACTTGCCATCACCATTGGATTTACCTGATACAATTGGTACTAACCCTGAAACAGGTGAAGAAGAAACTCGTAAAGCGGATGCTTCAGATAAATTCTCAGCGTTAGCATTTAAGATCGCAACTGACCCATTCGTAGGTCGTTTGTGTTTCATGCGTGCTTACTCTGGTACTTTAGAAGCTGGTTCGTATGTATTGAACATGCGTACTGGTAAAAAAGAGCGTATCTCTCGTTTGATGCAAATGCACTCTAACAAACAAAACCCAATCCCTCAAGTGGAAGCAGGTGATATTTGTGCTGGTGTAGGTTTCAAAGACATCAAAACTGGTGATACTCTTGTTGAACTTGGTGCTCCAATCGTATTGGAAGAAATGGTATTCCCAGAGCCGGTAATCGGTATTTCTATCGAGCCTAAAACTAAGGCCGATGTAGATAAATTGGGTATGTCTATCGCTAAGCTTGTAGAAGAAGATCCTACTTTAACTGTAGAAACTAACCACGAAACTGGCCAGACTATCCTTAAAGGTATGGGAGAACTTCACTTAGAGATCATCATCGACCGTTTGAAGCGTGAATTTGGCGTGGAAATCAACGAAGGTGCTCCTCAAGTAGCTTACCGTGAGGCAATCAAATCTTCTACTGAACACCGTGAGGTTTACAAGAAACAAACTGGTGGTAAAGGTAAATTTGGTGATATCCAATTCGAATTAGGACCTGCTGAGCCTGATGAGGATGGTACTATTAAGCCAGGTTTACAATTCGTCAATGATATTAAAGGTGGTGTTATTCCAAGAGAATTCATCCCTGCAGTTCAAAAAGGATTCGAAGCTTCTATGGAAAACGGCGCTCTTGCTGGTTACCCAATTGATGCTATGCGCGTTCGTTTATTCTACGGTTCTTTCCACGATGTCGATTCAGATGCTTTAGCATTCGAATTAGCGGCAAAACTTGGATTCAAAGCTGCAGCTAAACAATGTACGCCGATCATTCTTGAGCCTATCATGGATGTTTCAGTAATTACTCCAGATGAATATACTGGTTCAGTTATCGGTGATATCAACAAACGTCGTGGTCTTCCGAAAGGACAAGAGATCTCTAACGGTGCTGTTGTAATCAAAGCTGATGTACCTTTATCAGAATTATTTGGTTATGTGACTGACCTTCGTACGATCACTTCTGGTCGTGCATCTGCAACATTAACTTTCTCTGAGTACAAAGAAGTACCAAGAAACGTTGCTGAAGCGGTTATCGCAGAAGCTAAGAAGTAATTAAATATTGTCAATAATCATAAATTTCTGAACCTACAACGGTAGGTTCAGAGTTTATGTTATATATAATCAGTTAGTGGACGGCTAACAATCTTAAAAAAAGATATGACACAAAAAATCAGAATCAAGCTTAAGTCTTACGACCATAACTTAGTAGATAAATCTGCTGGTAAAATCGTTGAAGCAGTTAAGAAAACAGACGCTGTAGTTGCAGGTCCTGTACCTCTTCCTACAAAGAAAGAAAAATTCACAGTTCTTCGTTCTCCACACGTTAACAAGAAAGCTCGTGAGCAATTCCAACTTTGTACTTACAAGCGTTTGATTGACATCTTCTCGTCTTCTCCAAAGACTGTTGATGCTTTAATGAAGCTTGACCTTCCAAGTGGTGTTGATGTTGAAATCAAAGTTTGATAGAAACTTCTTCATTGGATAAAAAAAACTCCTACTTTTAATTAAGTAGGAGTTTTTTTTATACTAGAGGTTATTTTTGATAAGCTTTAATTATTTCATTTCAGAAAGAATAACCTTTTCACCTGCTAATACAAAATCTAATTTCAGATAATTACAGATTTCCTTCATAGCACTATTTACATTATCATCACGAAATACCCCTGTGAATTCTTTACCTGTAAAATCTATAGAATGATTTATTGTAACTCCGTATTGTTTTTCAAAATCAGAAAAAACCATCTCAACATTAGCCAATTCATATTTAAAAACACCTTTTGTCCACAACGTATGATGTAGATGAGATGTTATTGGTTGCGGTAAATTTGTTCCAAACGATGAAATCATATCTTTTTGATTCAACGTTTTAAATAAATTTGGCTCATCTTTAGATGATCTATAATTAATATCTTTCGATCCAATATTTGTAAGTTGATAAATAAAGTTATCATCTCTTATATCAAAATTACTTGAAGGATGAGCCTTAATAACACTACGCTTTGTCTTAATTTCAAAAACTTTACCACCATCTTCTAAAGGTGAAATATTAAATTGTGCATGTCCATCTAAATATATTTGCCCATCAAATGGAATACTCAAATATTTAATATTAGATCCTTTTTTTAAAAACGCAACAGAGCCATCTGGAAATGTATATTCTAAAGTACCATCAGAAGGATTAATACTATGAATACCATTCGAAAAAAAATACAGAGCATATAAGCCTACAAAAACTCCTAATACTGCTGCTGCAATATTTATATGTTTTTTTTGAAAGAAAGTTAGTACTCTACTTTTCTCTTCTTTATTATCAGTTATTGATTTCTGAATAGAATCCCATGCTTGATTAGAAGAAATGTTAGAATTTGGAATACTTTTTTGATTAAGTGTTGTAGAAATTTTATTTAATAATATCTCGTCCGGATCAGAATTTTTCTCTTCTGAAACCTTACTCCCATCACTAAATTTACGAATTCCTTTTTTTACAAAGTCATCGTGTTCCTCTCCAGTCATGTATAATTCTTTTTTGAGTGTGTAGTATCAATAACTAAATATTAACAGTCATTAATAATACAACAGTAATTGATTTAACCCTACCTGTAACGTTAAGTTTTATTCACATTTAGCAAATAGATATTAAATTAAACGAATAATCTCATCCGTCTTTATTTAGTTTAAAATTAATAATTGTAAATTGTAATATCACTTTTTAGTAAAAAAAAGACGCAAAGAAAACATATTTTTTTATGAATGATGTATGGTTCCAACTAATCCATAACTTTCAATACTACCTATGGTGGTGGGTTGGCGGTTTTTTTATTTTTACAATAGTACTATGGGTCTATATTTATTTTCCTTTTGAAAAAAAGAAACCTATTAGTGATCAAGAATTAGATGACCTTTTCGATGATTTAAAACAATCTAAAGAAAGTGTACTTCATGTACTTGAGAACTATCAAGAAATTATAGATAATAAAAATAAGGAACTCAAAGACTTTGATGAGAAAATTGAAGAAAGAGAAAACCACCTTTTATTAATATCTGAATTACCAGAAGAAATTGAATTAGAAATTAAATTAAAAGAACGAAAACATAATCAAAAAATGCTTCTATTCGGTATCATTACCGGACTTGTTGTGGGGGCATTAGGTATGTGGTGTTTTATTAATTGGGAACAGATCTTTCAGAAAATACTTTAAAACTCACATCTATATATTTCTGAGTAAGCAAGTAATCAAATTAAACTAACATTAAAAATGGCAAAAAAAACAATCATTGTCTCAAATCGACTACCTGTAACTGTTAATAAAAACGCTGATAACTCTCTAAGTTTTCATCCAAGTTCTGGAGGGTTAGCAACTGGGTTAAGCACAACTTATAAACAAGGTGGAAACCTCTGGATAGGTTGGCCAGGAACATATGATCATGATCAGAAAGAACAAGAGCATATTGCCAAAGAGCTTAAAAAAGATAATATGGCACCTGTATTTCTTACAAAAAATGAAGTAAAGAAATTTTATGAAGGGTATTCAAATAAAACACTTTGGCCATTATTTCATTATTTTACAGAATATGCAACTTATGAGTTAGATCTCTGGGATGCTTATGTACATGTAAACCAATTATTTTGTAACGCTATTTTAGACCATGCAGAACCTGAAGATACAATTTGGGTACATGACTATCAGTTACTACTTCTACCAGGAATGTTAAGAGATGCGTTACCTAATGCTACAATAGGTTTCTTTCAACATATCCCATTTCCTTCTTACGAGATTTTCCGTTTACTGCCTTGGCGTAAAGAAACACTTGATGGCGTATTAGGAGCTGACTTAATTGGCTTTCATACTTACGATGATATGAGACACTTTTTAAGCTCAGTAAATAGGTTATTAGGTTATGATAGCTCACTTGGGTTAGTAAAAGTAAAAAACAGACTTGTATCTGTTGATGCTTTCCCAATGGGTATTGATTACGATAAGTTTGAACAAGCAGCAGATTCCTCTAAAACTAAGCAAAAAGTAATTGCTTATGGAGACCTTCTTAGTAAAAACAAATCAATTCTTTCTATTGATAGACTTGACTATAGCAAAGGTATAAAACATAGACTACTCGGTTTCGATAAGTTTTTATCTCGTTACCCTGAATACCAAGGGGTAGTTTCATTAATACTTCTTGTGGTACCATCAAGAGACAAGGTGGACCAATACCAGCACTTAAAAGAAGAAATTGATACTTTAGTTGGTAAAGTAAATGGTAAGTACAGTAGAATGAATTGGTCTCCTATTCATTACTTCTATAGATCTTTTAGTTTTGAAGGCTTATCTGCTCTTTATAAAGCTTCTGACGTAGCTCTAGTTACTCCATTAAGAGATGGCATGAACCTCGTTTGTAAAGAATATGTAGCAAGTAAAACAGACCAACAAGGAGTACTTATTCTAAGTGAAATGGCAGGTGCTGCTAAAGAACTTTCGGAAGCTATTCTTATTAACCCTAATGATGAAAATCAAATTGTAGACGCTCTCTATTCTGCACTTACTATGCCTGAAGAGGAACAACGTAGTCGTATGAAAGAAATGCAGAAAAAAGTAAGACGATACAATGTTCATAGATGGGTTGAAATATTTATGAATCAACTAGATAATATCAAAGAAAGACAAACTGCAATGAACATGCGTTTATTGCCTGCAAAATCACAAAAAAGAATGTTAGAAAAATATACCAACGCTCAAAATAGAATTATATTTTTAGATTATGATGGTACGCTAAAAGGCTTTGCGGCAGACCCTCAATCCGTATCTCCAGATCAAGAATTAAAAGAGATAATGACTAATCTAACTTCTGATCCTAAAAATAGAGTTGTTATTATTAGTGGTAGAGATAAAGAAACTCTAGAAGCATGGTTTGAAGGCTTTAAAGTAGATATTATAGCAGAACATGGTATTTGGCTTAGAAGAGGTGATGCTGACTTTGAAATGATTGATAATCTAAATTCTGATTGGAAATCAAAAATTAGCAGAATGCTTGACCGTTATGTTGATCGTACTCCAGGATCATTTGTTGAAGAGAAAGCCTTCTCTATTGCATGGCATTATAGAAAAGCAGATGCAGATTTTGGAGATTTAAGAGCAAGAGAACTTGTTGGAAACTTAAACTACCTTGTTTCTAACATGAACTTACAAGTAATGCACGGAAATAAAGTTGTTGAAGTAAAAAGCCAAGATGTCAACAAAGGTAAGGCTGCACTTAAATTCCTTTCTGATGACAAATATGACTTTGTATTTGCCGCTGGCGATGATGTTACTGATGAAGATACATTCCTTGCTTTACCAAAGAAGTCTTATACAATTAAAGTAGGTTTAGGAGCATCAGCTGCTAGATACAACTTAAAGACAGTTTCTGATGTAAGACAACTATTAACTGACTTTAATAATACAGAGAAATAATCTCTAATTTTTACATACAAAAAGAGCCTCTTCTAAATTATTTCAGAAGAGGCTTTTTTATTTAGTTATAAACGTTAAAAACCATATTTATAAATCAGCTTCTAACCTTTTGATAAATTGAGAGAATAATAGGTCTAATAATATTAAAAAATGAAATTTTGTATTTTTCTAAGATTAAAAAATAAACCCGAATGATAAAAAAGAGTTCATAAAAAAAAGAAAAATACGTTAATTAAATGTGATAATCATAACCTTGAACAGGAGAACCCGTTAAGTTATAATGTAATCAACATAAAGATAATGTCAGATGAATAGATGATAATATCAGATGAATAGAAGAAAAGAGAAGAGGAGTTGATTAGGTAGTAATTCAGTTAATCAATGTCAGATGAATAGATTGAAAAGACTGTTTACAAATAGATATGAAAAAATATTTTACTAAAAAATTCTATTTATATAGGTGATAGTAAATATTCAAAATATAAGTTTAGCGAAATGAACAGATTGAAGAGGAGTTGGAGTAACCCTTTGTCTTATAGACAAAGGGTTCTTTGTTTTCTTCAATCTTTCGATGTCTCAAAGTAAATACTAAAATTTCAATATTCCAAGATTCATTAACAAAAAAAAGTAAACAAATATAAATAACAGTACTATTTATAAGTGATTTTAACATCTTCGGTTAAAGGATGACTAATACATGTTAATATATAACCATCTTTCTTTTCTTGTTCTGATAACACTGTAGAATCTCCCATCTCTACTTTTCCAGAAGTGCATTGCCCCATACATGCAGTACATACTCCATTTTGACAAGAATATGGAACGTCTAAACCTGCATCTAATGCCGCTTCTAGTATCGTCGTATCTGGATTTACCTGAATTAGATGTTCATCTCCGTCTACCGTTATAGAAACATTTTGCTCACTAACATCACTACTATGTTCATCACCTGAAGCAGGAACAAAACTTTCATTATAAATTTTATTTCCTGGAACTTTAAAACGTTGTAAAGCACTCTTCACTGCTGTCATCATTCCTTCAGGACCACACAAATAATGCACAGTATTTACTAGAGAAAGTCTATTTAAGATATTTACAGAAACTACATCATCAATTCTTCCTGCAAAACCGCCCCAAGCAGTAGAGGGTCTACTTAAAACATGTACAATTTCTAACCTGTCCTCAAATTTCTTTTTCAACTCTTCTAGTTGCTCTTTAAATATTATCGAATCTTCGTTTCTATTTCCATAGACCAAAGTAACTTTTGATGAGTTTTCAAAAAACAATGCACTTTTAATCATAGAGAATAAAGGTGTTATTCCAGAACCTGCTCCCCAAAAAATTAAATTTCTTGATACTTCTTTGTCCGGCTCAAATGTAAACTGACCTAAAGGCTCTGAGACTTCTAAAGCATCACCATTTTTTACATTATCGTTAAGGTAATTAGACACTAAACCTCCTTCAATTCTTTTTACAGTAATATCTACAGTAGTATCTAATAAAGGTGTAGAAGACATAGAATACGATCTCCTTACTTTTTTATCGTCTATAGTACTTACAATTGTCAAAAATTGACCAGATTGGTATTGTACTTTTTTAAATAAAGGCTGCTTAAATTTTATAGTAACTGTATCAGCAGTTTCATTAACTACTTCTTTTACTTTTAATGTATACTGATTCATGTTCAGAGTTTTAAATGATGCATAATATATATAAAGAGTAACATCTATTATATACTCTTTTGATAGTCTTTTTTTTTAGAAACTACGATTTTACTTAATTTTACAATGTATTACTACACTTACAAGATTATTTCGCAAAATGCGTGCTTTAATTACTACTACAATTTTCTTTTTATTATCACTACAGCTATTTGCTCAAAATAAAAGTGATAACATTCCTACAAAATACATTCTAGAGGTTATTCCAGATTCTAGTATGGTGATAGATGGTAAAACAAATATCAACTCTTTTAACTGTATCTATAAGGAAACCATTCAAAGTGAGTTAAAACTGACTCAAAATATTTTTAAAGAGTCCTCTCCTGTTCAACATACAGGGCTAGATTTTGCAGTAGCATGTTTTGACTGTGGAATTGCACTGATGAACAAGGAGTTTAGTGATTTGCTCTATGAAAAACAATATCCAAAAATTTCTATGAAATTACTTTCAATGTTTATTTATCAAGACAGTGAAAGTAAAGTGATTAAAGGCGAGGGAAAGGCCAGCATGATCATTGCCGGTGCTGAAAGAATTGAAAAAATAACTTATGTAGTTACTCACAAAGAAGGTAAAAACTTTCAGATTAAAGGTTCTAAAGTGATTAATATTTTAGACTACAATATTACCCCTCCTAAAAAGATGATGGGAATGGTTAAAGTAGACCAAAGTATTGTTGTCAACTTTAATTTTAACTTTATTGTAGACGATCATTAATAGATATACATAGAATTAATTGCAGCTACAGTAGCTGGAACATTTTCATTGTACATCAATCTATATCCTAAATTTCCTTTACCAAAAAAGATAACCTTTACTGGTTCTAACTTATTTTTTGATGATACCGACTCAGATTTTAATTTCTTTATGTTTGAATAATTTAAATCTTGATCAAATGCTACTTTAGCATTAAAACTATACGCTCTTCTTTTTGCAAAAACTCCAAACTTACCATTTGATACACCTTTTGAGTTTTCGTAAAAACCCTGCCCAAATTCAGCAAAATTTCCTGCTCCACTCCAGTTTATTGCTTTTGTCATATCATAAACATCAAAATAAGAATGTTCCGTTTTGTATCTATGCAATAAACCTCTAGACTTTTCTTTATCAGAAATATTTATCTTTCTTATTTTTAAATCTTTAGACAAAACTATCCTTAAAGAAAATTCCTGAAAATCTACTTCTTGTAGTTCCTGATCAAAAATTAAATTTCTTACTTCACCTGGTTGAATAACAATTACCTCTGCAACGGGAGCAGCCGCTTCAGTTTTCGTTGTTTCTATATCAATTTCCTTTTCAGGTTCTATAATAATTTCTTCTTTCTCAATTATTACCTCTACCTCTTGTGTTGGCAAAGTCTCTAACATAGGTACTTTATTATCTATTTTTGGTACCTCTTTTACTATTATTTCCTCTTCATCCTCAAAAAAATCAAAAATACTTTCTGCTTCTACATTCTCAGAATCTTGTTCATTCTCCGAGGATGTTCCACAGGCTATTAGAAATAATAAAAGAAATATTGAGGTGATTAATCTTTTCATGTTCAGTTAGAAATAAATATGTTTGTAACTCAAAAATAGATAGTGTTTTGATTTATTGCATCACTTTTACGCATAAATCAGACATTAGAGCAAACTAGAACTAATTATTTCTTAACGATCATGATTAACAATGCTCCTTTTTTTAAGGTTAGTATTCCATTAATACTTGGGATATTATATGCTTGGTATGCACTCAATACTTTACTTCCTATATATCATATCTCTCTATTTTTATGGGTAAGTATGGTTATTTTCTATCATTTTGGTAAACGGATAATAGGATACTTTTTATGGGTAACTTTAATAATGTACCTCTTCATTTTTACTATTGGAATAGGTATAACACAACCTTATAAATTTATTGAACCAATAGATCAAAAAACATCTCATGTTAGTGTTTTAATTACTTCTGATCTAAAAAAAAATATAAAATCAAATAGCTTTTTTGGTGAAATCACTTCCAATACCTATCAGAAAATATATTTCCAAACTCAAAAAGACTGCCTCAGTTTATGTAAAAATGACATTATTGTTATTCCTGTATCTGAATTGAAAAAAATATACCCTACAAACAACCCTGAAGCATTTGATTTTAATAAAAACCTAATATCAAAAGGCATAATATATAAAGCATACCTCAAAAATTATAAGGTGATTCATATCGCCCAAAAAGAAAAGATAAGTACATTCAGGTATAGAATTGATTCATTGATAAACCAACATTTTACAGTTACAACAAAAGGAATTGCTTACTCTTTACTTTTAGGTGATAAGTCTGAAATGACTCCTGAACTAGATAATATTTTTAAGAAATCTGGAAATATGCATATGCTTGCATTATCAGGAATGCATATTGGTATTATCATATTTTTATTAAATATTTTAATGAGCTGGAAAAGGTTCTTAGGAAAAAAATCACATAGATTTCTACTCATCTTACAAATACTAATAATTTGGATATATGCTTTTATAGTAGGCAATTCTCCATCAATTCTAAGAGCAGCAAGTATGTTTACTTTACTTACTATAAGTTATTTATTGAGAAAGAAGTCAAACCCTTTAAATACTATAGGTTTTACCTGTTTTTGTTTATTAATTTATAATCCACTCTTTGTATTTTCTATTGGTTTTCAATTGTCTTTTTTTGCAGTTATTAGTATCACTCTATTTCCTTATTGGGAAGATATTTTACAGTTATCTGTTTTTCCGAGAGTGTTTATTTCTTTAATAACTATATCAGTATTAGCACAATTAGGCACACTCCCTGTAGTGGCTTATCATTTTCATTTTATACCAATTTACAGTCTTTTTTCTGGTTTATTAAGTGGTTTTTTAATCAGTATTTTAATGTATTCAGGTATAGCAATTATTTTAATTAGTTTTCTTTTTCCTGTGGTGGTACCTTACATCCACTTTCTATTCTTGGCTACTTTTAAGGGATTATTAGCATGGCTTAATATCTTTTCTCAATTACCCCAATTACCACACATTCATTTATCACCCCTTGCTGCAATAAGTCTATATTTTAGTATTTTTAGTTTACTCTATAGTATCTATTATCAAAAAAAGAACTTGAATAGCGTAAGCTTCATCTGCTTTTTTTGCTGTATTTTTTTACAAATTTCACATCAGTTTCAGATTAGAAAAAAAAGTATAACCATCTATCAATCTTCAACACCAATAATTAGTTTATCTGAAAATAACACAATAACCACATTTACTACAGACACTACTCAATTTAATTCAACAACAATTATCCAACCTCATCAATCTTTGTATGAAAATAGGAAAACAACATTTTTAACTCCAAACCAAGGGATATATACCTACTTTGGTAAAAAACATATTCTTTGGGTTAATCAATTTATTAGTGATGAAACACTTACCGATTCTACAGATATATTACTCTATTCAGCAAAACAAAAACCTAATAAACTACTGAAGACAGACTGTTTAATACTACCAAATAAAAAATACCTTGATTTAATAGAAAATAAAATCACTTTCAATAAGATTCATATACTTGATAATCAAGGGGCTTATCAATCTATTTCTGAGTAACATTTGAAATAAGTATGTTAATTACCTAGATCGTATCATTAATTAGTTTATTTTTGTCTCCTAATCAAATTTTTTGAGCCTTGACCTTAATTAAGTCTATTTCTGGCATTAGAGGAACAATTGGTGGTTCTACTGAAGAATCATTAAACCCTGTTGATGCCGCAAAATTTTCATCTACTTACGCAAAGTGGATATTAGAAAATTCAGAAAACAGTAAAAAAGTTGTACTTGGTAGAGACGCTCGCGTTTCTGGCGGATGGCTTGCTGATATCGTTTCAGGTACGCTACAAGCTATGGGTATCCATGTTATAGATCTTGGTCTATCAACAACACCTACTGTAGAACTTGCTGTAGAGCTTGAGGAAGCTGCAGGAGGAATTATCCTTACTGCGAGTCATAACCCTGCTAACTGGAATGCCCTTAAATTATTAGATTCTAAAGGAGAATTTATCTCTGCAGAAGCTATGCAAGAAATCTTGACAAACGCTGACGAAGGAAACTTTGAGTTTGCAGATTATAAACAGACTGGTTCTGTAACTACTGATGATACTTACATTGACAAACATATTGAGAAGATCTTAGCTCTTCCTTTAGTTGATGTTGAAGCAATTAAAGCTAAAGATTTTAAAGTGGTTATTGATTGTGTTAATTCTACAGGCGGTATTGCCGTGCCTAAACTTTTAAAAGCTTTAGGTGTAAATACTATTGAAGAATTATACTGTGAACCAAACGGGAAATTCCCTCATAACCCAGAACCACTTCCTGAAAATATTAATGAGATCTGTAGAACACTAGAAAATGGTAATTTCAATTTAGGAATTATTGTTGACCCTGATGTTGATAGATTAGCATTAGTAACAGAAGATGGTACTCCTTTTGGCGAAGAATATACGCTAGTTGCTGTTGCCGATTATGTTTTAGAAAAAACAGCAGGCAATACAGTTTCTAACATGTCTTCTACACGTGCACTCCGTGATGTTACTGAAAAACATGGCGGTACTTATACAGCATCTGCTGTTGGAGAGGTAAACGTTGTAAAGATGATGAAAGAAACCAATGCTATTATTGGTGGAGAAGGTAACGGAGGTGTTATTTTACCAGAATTACATTATGGTAGAGACGCTTTAGTTGGTATTGCTTTGATTTTATCAAAACTTGCTAATTATAATGGTACGGCAAATATGCTTCGTAAATCATTCCCTGATTACCATATTTCTAAAAATAAAATTGAATTGACTCCTGAGATTGATGTTGATCATATCTTAGTTAAAATTCAAGAGCGCTACGTAAACCAACCAATTAACACTTTAGACGGTGTGAAAATTGAATTTGGTAAAGAGTGGGTTCACCTGAGAAAATCGAATACTGAACCTATTATTCGTATCTACTCTGAATCTGATTCTGAAAGAACTGCTGAGCATTTAGCTCAAAAAATAATTTCAGACATCAAAGAAATTATCTCTTTCAAAGCAGATGATGAAGAAGAGCTTCCTGTAGTTGATCAAAAGGCTACCGAAAGTACAGAAGAAACTTCTGACGATGTTGAAGGAGATACATCTACAAATGAATAATTAAATTTATTACATTGATTTATAAACACATAAATCACTGATAATCAATTTCATAATATATTCTAATCAAACGGACAATCTCTTATGATTGTCCGTTTTTTTATATACTTTGCATTCTTTGGAATGTCTAAAACTTTCGCATACCAACCAATTCTAAATAAAACATATATGAGCATTTATCTTGATAGTGCTGCTAGCACATCTTTAGACCCTGTAGTTAAGGAAGTTATGATTGAAGTTATGGATTCTGTTTATGGTAATCCATCTTCTACCCATGCACACGGTAGAGCTTCTAAAGCCATGTTAGAGAGCGCTCGAAAACAAATAGCAAAAGCAATTAATGCATTACCATCAGAAATCATTTTTACATCTGGAGGTACTGAATCTGATAATATAGCCATCAAAGGTTTGGTTAAAGCTTATGGACTTAAAAGAATTATTACTTCTAAGTTAGAGCACCATGCCGTTTTACATATAACAGAACATCTTTCTAAAGACCTTGGTTTAGAATTGATATTCTTAGATTGTGACAAAGAAGGGAACTTAGACTTATCACAATTAGAAAACCTTTTGCAAGAAAAAGGAGAAGAAACTCTAGTTACTTTAATGCATGCCAATAATGAAATTGGTAATATTCTTGACATAAAGAAAGTTGGTCTACTTTGTAAGACTGCAGGAGCTTATTTCCATTCAGACACTGTTCAAAGTATTGGTCATTTTCCTGTTGATGTTAAAGATCTACATGTACATTCAATGGCTGGAGCTGCTCATAAATTTCATGGGCCTAAAGGAAGTGGCTTTTTATATGTAAAAAAAGGTACTCAAATGCCTGCTTTAATAGAAGGTGGCGGACAAGAAAGAGAAGTTCGCTCTGGTACTGAAAATGTATGGGGTATTGTTGGTTTAGCAAAAGCCTTAGACATTGCTACAGAGCAAATGGAAAGTCATACTGCTCATATTAAAGATGTGAAGCAATACATGAAAGAGCAATTAATTGAACATATTGATAATGTTCAATTTAATGGAATGAGTGCAGATTTAGAAAACAGTTTATATACCGTACTAAATGTAAGCTTCCCTCCTTCAGAAAAAAATAGCATGCTACTATTTGCCTTAGATTTACAAAAAATATCTGTTTCTGGTGGTAGTGCTTGCAGTAGTGGAGCCTCTCAAGGGTCTCATGTAATTGCTGGTATTGGAGGAGATACTGAACGTACAAGTATCCGTTTTTCTTTCTCTAAAGAAAATAAGAAAGAAGAAATTGATATTACTATTGGTAAATTGAAAGAAATTCTAGGTCTTATTGAAGCTTAGAAGAGAATATTTTTAATAAAAAAACCTAGTAATTATTCATCAATTACTAGGTTTTTTTTATGCAATCTCACTTACAATTTGATTAAAAGTTTGCCTTTGATTTCTCTATTGCTTCCTTATAAACTTCTTCGTATTGAGGGCAAATCTCTTCTATATTAAAACGTTGTGCTTGTTTTAATGCATTTTCTTTAAAGCGAGGAAGGTTTTCATCATCTAAAATATATAAAGCATTCTTCGCCATATCTTCAACGTCTCCAACATTACTCATCATACCAGTAACCCCTTGGATATTGACTTCTGGTATACCACCTGCATTAGAAGAAACTACAGGCACTTCGCAAGCCATTGCTTCTAAAGCAGCAAGTCCAAAACTTTCTTTTTCTGAAGGCATAAGGAACAAATCTGCAACAGATAAAATTTCTTCTACTTCTGCTAACTTACCTAAGAAACGCACATCATTACAAGTACGTAATTCATAGCATTTTTCTTCTAAACGAGCACGTTCAGGTCCGTCACCAACCATTAAAAGTTTACAAGGTATTTTTTCTCTTACCCTTTTAAAAATCTCTAAAGCATCATCAGCTCTTTTAACTTCTCGCATGTTTGATACGTGAATCAAAAGTTTTTCTCCATCAGGACAAATTGCTTTTTTAAAATGATCTTTTTTATGTTTTGTAAACCTATTTAGATCTACAAAGTTAGGAACTACTTTAATATCAGTAGTAAGATCAAAATATTGGTACGTTTCTTCTTTTAAACTTTCTGATACTGATGTTACACAATCAGATTCATCTATAGAAAAAGCAACAACAGGTCCTAAACTATCATCTTTACCAACAAGAGTAACATCTGTACCATGTAGTGTTGTAACTACTGGCATATTTATTCCCTTTTTGGCTAAGATTTGTTTGGCTGTATATGCTGCAGATGCGTGAGGAATTGCATAATGAGCATGTAATACATCTAATTGTTCAGATTCAGCTACTTCAACCATCTTACTGGTTAATGCTAACTCATAAGGAGGATATTTAAATAATGGATAAGTCTTAATGTCAACTTTATGATAGTAGATATTTTCATCAAAAAAATCTAATCTCGTCGGTTGATCATATGTTATGAAATGTACTTCGTGTCCCAATTGAGATGCCAAGCACTTTCCTAACTCTGTTGCTACTACCCCACTACCTCCGTATGTAGGATAACAAATTATACCAATTTTCACGTTTATATATGCTGAAGTTGAAAATTAAGCTACGATATCTGCGTAGGAGATCCCCATATGAGATCCTGTATAAGTTACTTTTCCGTTTTCAAGAACAATAACCTGAGGAGACTGATGCTCTACTCCAAATTTTGAAGCAATAGCATTAGATACATCTCTATATCTGATTAAATCTAAATAATAAGGTGCAATGCCATTATCATCTTGCCAAGCTCTTTCTAATCTATTTAAAGCCATAGAACTTATAGAACAGCGTGTTGAGTGCTTAAGTATTGCTACTTTTTGTTTCTTAGAAAGTTCTAATAAATTATCGAGTTCAGAGACTTCTGTTAATTGATTCCAATTCATGATATAAAATTCGTTTAAACAACTTTCGCAAATTAGTAAAATTTATTAGATTATTTCATAGAGTCTTTAGATTGCATCTGATTTTGTTGCGTCATCTGTTCTCTATGCTTTCTTTTTTCTTCTAAATCTTTTTGTTTTTCATCTTCCCACATTTTCTCTCTCATCTGCCATTGTTTTACACTTACTCTAGAAATTACAGCATCTAGAATAGTACTTCCGAGCTCTTGAACAAGTTTACCATTTTCATCTTTTGTTTTAGAAAATAGCATTCCTTCCATTATTTCATAAACAACTTCTTTTAGTACCTCTTCGTTCCGTTCTGAGGCAATATCTTCAAATAAATCATTTATTACTTTATAAACGATATCTGAAATAGCATCTTCCAATCTTGATGATGCATAATCACCTACAATTGGTACTTTCTTGATATCTTTCATTTCATCATTATTCTTTACAGCATCCTCTATCAATACAGAAACATATTGTTCTAATACCTGCTGCCTATTAGAATATGTTTCTTGCATTGCATGCATTACTTTTCTAGATATCCATATTGAAAGGTTTTCTTGATAAGGTTTTACTACATCAGACATAAATTTCTGGTTCGCATAACCTCCAGAACTTAATTCATCTTTTACACTTTCTAATACATTAATAACAACAGCATCAGAGATTTCTTCTACAACAACTTCTTTTACATGTAAGGCTGTTCTCACCAACCCTAAGTTTTCTAAGTTGATAACCTGCAACTTGTGCCATCTTGCTAATAGAGCAAAAACTCTAAACAAACGAAAAACATGCATACCTGGAAAACTACCAATAAAGTCGTAGAAATAAACAAAAGGATAAAAATACCATTTGGCAAATTGTTTATCCTTATATGATTCATACCAAGACTGAAAGAACTCTAAGAGATAAAAAGTAGAAAAGAACAATTCTACAATTTCGAAGTTTTCATAAATATATTTTCCATAAAGTCTTGTAAAGTCTACGGATATTAAATCTAGAAAGTCTTTGAAAATTTGTGTTGAATAGAGAGAATTAAAAGCCAACCAAAGCATTTGGAACAAAATAATATTCAGTACGACGATATCTCGTACTAAACGCATTCTTTCTTCCTTGGTATTTAACTTATCTATATCAAAGTCTTTTTTATTTATAAAGAATAATCTCATTATTAATTGATCTGATAAAGGTTACTTGATAAATGTAAGCATAATCTTTTATAGAGATAACCCTTTATTATAATTTAAATAAGTGATTTAGTATTCATTATATCAAATCTCATTACTATATTAGTTCTACCAATTTATAAACACACAAACCAATAAAGCATGTACAACAAACCAATGCTAAGAGATGACGCTCTTTCTGGTAAAACATATATTGTTACTGGAGGAGCCACAGGCCTAGGAAAATCTATGACGAAATATTTTCTAGAGCTTGGTGCAAATGTTACAATTTGTTCTAGAAAAGAAGAAAAACTTGAGGCTGCAGCCAATGAGTTAGAAGAAGTAACTGGCAAAAGACCTTTCTACGTTGTTTGCGACGTAAGAAAGTATGATCAGATTGAAAATGTAATTGAACAAACAGCCAACAAGTTTGGGAAAATTGATGGCTTATTAAATAATGCTGCGGGTAACTTTATTAGTCCAACAGAACGTTTAAGCCACAAAGCATTTGATACAATTGTTGATATTGTTTTGCAAGGTACTTATTACTTTACTTTGGCTATAGGTAAACATTGGATTGCAAATGGAGATAAAGGAGTAATGCTAAATATTGTTACTACTTATGCATCTACAGGGTCAGGGTATGTTGTTCCTTCTGCTGTATCAAAAGCAGGTGTTCTAGCACTTACTAGATCATTAGCTGTAGAATGGGCTAAATATGGTATTCGATCTAATGCAATTGCTCCAGGTCCTTTTCCTACCAAAGGTGCATGGGACCGTTTATTTCCTGAAAATCTTAGAAAACAATTTGATGAAGCAGGTAAAGTACCTGTTGGTAGAGTTGGAGAACATCAAGAATTAGCCAATTTAGCGGCGTATTTAATGTCAGATTTTTCTGCTTATGTAAATGGTGAAGTAGTGACTATTGACGGAGGAGAATGGCTTAAAGGTGCTGGAGAGTTTAATCATTTAGATACAATTCCGGGTCCTGTTTGGGATGATATTGCTGCAACAATTAAAAGCAGTACAAAGAAAAAATAAAATAAAAAGAGCGATAAAGTAATATAAACCTTATCGCTCTTTCTTTAATTCAAAAGATAACTATTATTTATCTTCATCTAAAGAACCTAAAGCTGCTTCTTTTGCGTCATTCGCTCTTTTTATTCTTCTAGAGATTTCATCAACATTCATTTTTTCTTGAATTAAAAATGCTGATTTATATTTCTTTTTAATAGATGTGTGAACACCATGAGCTGTTAATCTATCAAAATAATAACCTGCTCTAACTTTATAGTTTGGCTGCTCAAAAGTTAATTCTACTTCGTAGTTACCAAATTGATGTCTAAGGTTGTAGACTATATCTTCTGCTCTACTTCTTTCTCTACCTGAGTAAACCAATATTCTATATACTGGAACACCTCCTAAATCTCTTGCAGATAGGTGTGCTAATACTGAATCAACTTCAGAATTAACATAACCTTCAGGTAAGTCATTATCATCAGATACCGCATTGTCTTGGGGAATTGTTGCAGTATCATCTTTTATCTCTGCTTTTGGCATATAAGCAGATAAATCTGAATCAATTAACTCTACTGATGTTTTTGTACTTGCAGTTTGCGATGGCTTACATGCAAATGTACTCATCAAAACAACTAGAAGAGTGTACTTTATTAATAGTTTCATTTTTATTTAAATGTTATGAACGCCAAAGTTAAGCATTTTATTAAAAAGTAAAATAATGAAAAGAGGATACCTTAAATGATTTTAAGATACCCTCCTTAATTATTTCAAAACTTACTTTTGATTAACCTTCGATAATCACGCAAGCTCCATTTAAAACGTCATTTTCAACAGATTTGAATTTCACGTCTTTTTTAACTGTTCCATCTTTATATTTAGCAGTTACTCTATCATTACGCTGATAACTTTTTTCGCTATGACGAGGTTTCACTACTTCTACAGGAGCTTTTGGTGCTTCAGGAATATCTGCACCTTGTGGAGATGCTGCTTGACCTAATGCCGAACCTGCTTCTGCTTTATTTGCAGTTACTTTTGGCTCATTTCGTTTTGGCATTGGAGGAGGTGCTGGCATAGGAGGCTGCTCCTGAACAGGAATACGTCCTTTTGATAAGAAAGTAATAATCTCATCATTTACTTCTGCTAAAAATGACTTGAACAACTCAAAAGATTCAAATTTATAGATTAATAAAGGATCTTTTTGTTCGTGAACAGCGTTCTGAACTTGTTGTTTCAACTCATCCATCTCACGCAAATGATCTTTCCATAAATGGTCAATCACTGCTAAAGTTACACTTTGCTCTAATGCAGAAACTACTGTTTCACCATCTGTTTCTAAAGCTTTTTCAAGGTTTACATGCACTTGGAACATTTTATGACCATCTGTAAATGGAATCACAATATTCTCAACCACACCACCTCTTTCTGCTTTTACTTTTTCGAAAACAGGTTTTGCTTTCTCCCAAAGTAATGCATTCTTTTCTTTATAATGCGTTAAAGCCTCTTTATATAATTCTTGAGTTAAATGCTCTTCATTTAATTGATGGAAACCCTCTTCTGCAATAGCAGTTGAGATTCCAAGTACTTTTAAAGCATCTAACTTGAATCCTTCATAGTTTCCTACGTGAGTTTCTGAAATTACAGTAGCAACATCATAGAAAGAGTTCATTACATCTACTTGTAAACGCTCTCCGAAAAGTGCATTTCTACGACGACGGTAAATTACTTCTCTTTGGTAATTCATTACATCATCATATTCTAAAAGACGTTTACGAATAGCAAAGTTATTTTCTTCTACTTTTCGTTGTGCTCTTTCAATAGATTTTGTAATCATAGAGTGCTGAATCACTTCGCCTTCTTGAAGACCTAATCTATCCATGATACCTGCAATACGTTCTGAACCGAATAAACGCATCAAATTATCTTCTAAAGAAACGAAGAATTGAGTTGATCCTGGATCACCTTGACGACCAGAACGACCTCTTAACTGACGGTCTACACGACGAGATTCGTGACGTGCTGTACCAATAATTGCTAAACCACCTGCATCTTTTACTTCTACTGGTAATTTAATATCTGTACCACGACCAGCCATGTTTGTTGCAATTGTTACTGTGCCAGGTTGACCTGCTCTTGCAACAACATCTGCTTCGCGGCCATGTTGTTTTGCATTTAATACTTGGTGCTCTATGCCTCTCATTTTTAACATACGAGACATAATTTCAGAGTTTTCTACAGATGTAGTACCAACAAGAACCGGACGTTTTGCTTCTACTAATTTTTGTACTTCCTCTGCAACAGCATTAAATTTCTCTCTTACTGTTTTGTATACATAATCCTCTCTATCATCACGAACAATCGGACGGTGCGTAGGAACTGTTACTACATCTAATTCATAGATTTCCCAGAATTCACCAGCTTCCGTTTCGGCAGTACCAGTCATACCAGTTAGTTTGTGGTACATACGGAAGTAGTTTTGCAGAGTTACTGTAGCATAAGTTTGTGTAGCATCTTCGATCTTCACATTCTCTTTTGCTTCTAGTGCTTGGTGTAAACCGTCAGAATAACGACGACCTTCCATAACACGACCAGTTTGCTCATCTACAATTTTAACCTTGTTATCTACTAAGATGTAATCTACATCTTTTTCAAATAACGTATAGGCTTTTAATAATTGCTTCATCAAGTGAATACGCTGAGATTTAGTATCAAATTCTGCTATTAAAGCATCCTTTGCTTCTACTTTCTCTTCGTCAGACTTATTTTCGTCTTGCTCAATTTTGCCTATTCCTGTCGCTAAGTCAGGAAGAATAAAGAAATCTGGTGTATTTGCTCCTGTCACAGATGCAATACCCTTTTCTGTTAATTCTACGCTGTTATTTTTTTCTTCAATTACAAACAATAAAGGCTCGTCTGCTTCTGGCATTCTACGGTTGTTGTCCGCCATGTACTCCCCTTCAACTTTTTGAAGTAATTGTTTCATTCCTTCCTCACCTAAAAACTTAATCAAAGGTTTATATTTAGGAAGAGATCTATGTGCTCTAAGAAGTTGAAGACCACCTTCAGCCTTATTACCATCTTTGATTAACTTTTTGGCATCATTCAGCATTTTTTGAGTTTGCTTACGCTGCTCATCAACTAAATGTTGAACTTTTGGTCTTAACTCACCAAATTCTTCTTGTTGATCTCCTTTTGGTACAGGTCCAGAAATAATCAATGGTGTTCTAGCATCATCAATTAAAACAGAATCGACCTCATCAATCATGGCAAAATGATGTTCTCTTTGAACTAAATCATCTTTATCACGAGCCATGTTATCACGTAGGTAGTCAAAACCAAATTCGTTGTTTGTACCATATGTAATATCAGCTCTGTAAGCCAATCGTCTTTCTTCTGAGTTTGGTTGATGCTTATCAATACAATCTACAGAAAGACCGTGGAATTGAAATAACGGTGCATTCCACTCCGAGTCACGTTTTGCTAGGTAATCGTTTACTGTTACAACGTGAACCCCTCTTTTTGCTAAAGCATTAAGGTATGCAGGTAATGTTCCAACTAAAGTTTTACCTTCACCTGTCATCATTTCACCTACTTTACCTTGGTGTAAGAAAATACCACCTAGTAACTGTACATCGTAATGAATCATGTTCCATTCTACTTCAACACCTGCAGCTAGCCAAACATTTGCCCAAGTAGCAGTGTCTCCGTCAATAGTGATATTACCGTATTTAACGGCCATCTCACGATCATAATCAGAAGCAGTTACACTTATTTTTTTATTTTCTGTATATCTTCTACCTGTTTCTTTTACTACAGCAAATGCTTGAGGTAAAAGATCCATTAAGATTTCTTCTAATTTGTCGTTACGATCATTTTTAAGCTTATCAATATCTTTGAAAGCTTTGTCTTTAAATGCAAGATCTAGTTTTGGATCGTTATCAACCGATTCTTGTAAAGACGTAATTTCTTCGTCTATGCTAGCAAGCCCTTTCTCGATATAATCGATGAAATAAGCTGTTTTTGCTCTCAATTCGTTATCTGAAATTGATGAAAGTTTTTTGTACTCTGCATCAATTTTAGCTAAATAAGGTCTAATTTCTTTTAAATCTCTTTCCGATTTTGTTCCAAAAATCTTAGAGAATGCCTTGGTTATTGAACCTAACATATATATTATTCTGTTTTTTTACTGAAATACAATCAGTTACACTTCCAATGAAATTCATCTAGTGCAATACATACAAATTTAATGTAATTAAACGACTTTATATAGTCAGTTGGTAGAAGTTATATGGCATTGTTGACATTTTTTTTAATTGTACAAAAAAAGCCAAGGATCATACTAAAATAATCCTTGGCTTTTGTAATAAAAAGTTTATTTCTTTTTTCTACTGTTCGTCAGCTGTCCATAAACTATCTATCTGAATATCAAATATCAATGATGCATTTGGTGGGATACTTGATCCATTACCCGATGTACCATATCCATATTTTGAAGGAATTACTACACGAGCAATTTCATGTTCGTGCATTTCGAATAATGCGATATTCCATCCTTCTATTACACTTGTTTTACCTAAAACAACTGGGAAAGGTTGTTCTGTTAATACATTACTGTCAAAAATATTTCCGTACATCACCCAGCCTGTATATGTTACATGCATAGAGTCACCATAAGATATATTTCGGTCTGTTTCTACAGGTTTACCATTAGTAGTACCAATTGTAGTCATGTAGACACCGTATTTATAATACTTGTCTACTACTTCTTGTTCAGTACTAGCATCGAATGTTGTATCAGCCATTATAAATTGTCTGATAAGGTAATCCTCTGCTGCGTCTGGATCTACTTCTTTAAGTATTTCACTTGATTGTGTACAAGCAAAAGTTGAAAAAACTGTAAAAATAAACAGTAAAAAGTGTTTAATGCGATATTGCATATTCTATTTTAAAAAATTATTTATTCGATCTTTTCACTTCAACTACTTCGATTTCGAAGGCTAAAGGTTTGAAAGGACGGATTGTTTTAAACATATCAGAAACTTGAGCATTATCTCCTATTTCCCAATAACATACTTGAGAAGGCATTACAAATGTAGCTTTTTCTCCTTCTTCCATTGTTAAAATTGATTTGTACCAACCATCAATAACAGTTTCAAAAGCGTTATTTTCTTGAGCATCAGCTAAAGATTCGTACATAATCACTTGGAATGGTGATGCAATATACTCTCCTTTATTATCTTTTGCTGTATTTGAATCAAATAATACTGGTCCTGTTGCAGAATTTCTTAAAGTCCATTCTTGTAATAAGAATTTACCTTCGTAACGAACTTTAACTGTATCACCAGCCATAATTTTTCCTGCTCCATCACCTGCAGTGATAAGATCTTTAAAAATATAATCAGGACCTTTACCGTTAGAAGAACCACTAAATAATTGTTCATCATCTGGATCTACAGTTCCTAAAGTATCTTCAGCATACTTTAAAACTAAAGAGTCTTTTTCATATCTAACACGCTGAATTGAATCGTAACTAACATGTGTAATAAACATATTTTCTGCAGTTACGATATCATTAAATTCTAAACCAATTCCTGAAGATGCTGTACCTCCAAATGCAAGGTAAGATGGAATATAAGTTCTAGGAAATGTATCTACTTTTGTTTGTATGTTTTGAAGCATCATATTTAATACTTCATCATAAAAACCAATACAAATTGCTCCTCTATTCATAGAGAATGCATAGTTAGGATCCTTAAGGAATACAGATGTTACTAAATCATCAGGATCATCAAATCTTTCATCGCCCATTAATTCTTGAGCAAATCTTCTCATATCTAGGTTTACCTCTACAATTCTAGATTCATTTTCACTAGGAGTGTATTGACCTGGGTAACCTATGATTTCTGGAGTAATATATACTCCTCCAGTAGGCAAAGTCTTCGTTTTCCAATAGTCGATATCGTTTGCTGCTAAATAATCTTCTAGCGTTTGATTATCTTTTGATACATAATCAACAATTTCGTCTTGCATACAACCAGAAAAACCAATTAGCATTGATAATACGACCGCGAAATTTAAAAATTTGTAAGTATTGTTCATGTGATAAGTAGGTTTATTTATTAGATTTATAATTCACAAGGAGAAAGATAAGCATAAAAAAAAGCATATCTAATACAGCAAATTTACGCCTAAAAAATAAGGTAAACTCACTGTATTAGAATATATTATATTATTTTGATGGATTTGTAAAATCAATCAATTCAACATCAAATTTCAATACTGCATTAGCTGGAATATCTCCACCTGCTCCTCTTGGACCATAACCTAATTTCGAAGGGATGTACAATGTAGCTTTAGCTCCTTTATTTAGCAAAGCAATACCTTCGTCCCAACCTGCGATTACTCTTTGTTGACCCAATGGGAACTCAAATGGTTGTCCTCTATCTACAGAACTATCGAATTTTTTACCATCCAATAAAGTACCTGTGTAGTGTACTTTTACACTTGATCCCACTTCTGGGTTAGCACCAGAACCTTTTTGAGTAACTACATAGTATAATCCAGACTCTGTTCTTTCTGCATTAGTAATGTTATTCTCTTTTAAAAATTCTTTAATTAATTCATCATCAATAGCAACGTATTTCTCAGCATCAGCTTCCATTTTAGCCATTGCTTCTTTTTGCTTTTCTTCCATAGCAGCACGGTATGCTTCTTCGTCAGCAAATACATTTTTTGCACAAACTCCAATAACTACTTTTTGAGATGGATCTTTGATGAAAGGAGGAGCCATTTTTCCGAAGAAATCTGAAGCTACGATAGTCATTTGAGCACTATCTCCTTCGCTCATTAAACCAAACATTTCAGATAAAGGATCAACTTGCTGCCCTTTTTCCTGTGCTTGCTTATTTACAGAATCAGGGAATACTTTAGTTGCAGCAAACTCTCTTCCTGTTTCAGTAATATTGAAAAGTGTAGAGTCTGACTCTGTTGAGATACTTAAAGTAAATTCAACAATATTGTTATCATTAATATCAGCACCGCCTTTACTTTCAACAATTGTAAATTTCTTTCCTGATGGAGTCTCTTTCTCAGTTTTTCCACAAGCAACAGCACCTAACATTAAGGCTCCAATTGCTAATTTTTTTGTGATTTGCATATTCAGTTTATAAATAAATAATTCTACTTTATTTCAATTTTTCTTCTAATACTTTCTTGAATCGAGCTACAGCTTCTTCGACTGTAATTCCATCCACTCTACCTCCTGCTGCATTTTTATGTCCTCCGCCACCAAAGTGTTCTGAAGAAAGGTCTGCTACAGAGAAATCTCCTATAGATCTAAACGATACTTTGATTCCGTCTCGTTCGTCTTTTTCTTTAAACAATGCCGCTATCTTAATACCATTTACTGATAATGCATAGTTTACTAATCCTTCGGTATCTCCAGATTGTAAATTAAATTTCTCACGGTCATCTTGCGTTACAGTAAAGAATCCAGTATTTAATTCTGGCCAAAAAGTAAGATTTTCTCCTAAGGCATGCCCTAAGAATCGTAGTCTTTTTTCTGTATTATTATCATAGATTAAATTATATAATCTTGATGTATCTAAACCTGTATCTTTTAATTCTGCAGCTATTCTTAATGTTCTACTAGAAACACTTGGGTATTTAAATGAACCTGTATCTGTTACAATACCTGCATATAAACAAGCGGCAATTCTCTGATCAATTCTATGAGTACCTTTATCTAAAGCGATAAACTCATAAATTAATTGAGCTGCTGCAGCTGCATCAATATCCCATAATTCGTAATCTGCAAAATCTTCTTTTCCTCTATGATGATCTATCATTACAATCATCTTCTTACTCATATTCTGACGAACTAGTGGCCCTAGTTCTTCAATTCTATTTAAAGAAGAAAAATCTACACAGAAGATAACATCTGCTTCTTCAATTATTTTTTCTGAAGTAGATGGATTTTTTTTATCGTAAACAACTACTTCTTCATGACCAGGCATCCAATGTAAAAAAGATGGATAATCATTCGGAGAAAGCACTGTTGTTGTATGTTCAAATTTTCTAAGATACCAAGATAACCCTAATGCTGACCCTAAAGCATCTGCATCTGGCTTTGTATGCGGTATTATTACCACTTTACGAGGCTCTTCTAAAAATTCTTTTAACGTATTAAAGTTGTGCATATCATTTTTTTGCTATTGAGAATGATTTCTAAAAAATTTCAGATCAATCTCTCAACTGTTTTTATCGTCGTCATCGACAAAACGAATGCACAAAAGTCTTAAAAAATGTAGTCTTAATCAATTTATTCTCAATTATCTAAACTTATAAATACTAAGCTCAGCACTAATAAACACAATAACAACTGACTATCAATTAGTTAACTTTTTATTTTGAGATTTTTCAATACGTTAAAATAAGTTTCTTTTTACTGTCAATCTTAAAAAAGTACAGTTTTCACTTAAAAATGTCGCTTTATGTTCAATCTTTAAAATGTTAAATAAATGAAATTGAAAAACCTTTTTATAAATCAATCGTTCGATTAAAACAGATAATGATAAAAATTGATTAGGTAGTAGATTAGTTAAGATCGTACGTTAATGGAAAAGGGATTTCTAAATTAGAAGTCCCTTTTTTTGTTATTGTTTGTAATATATGAGTATAAAGAGCATCAATACCATGAATTATTAAATCTTATTCTTTATTCATTCCACTAATTATTTAAATTTGTTGCTTTAAGAAGGATATCATTTTTAATTCTAGAAATACTTTGGCAAAAGCGAAAACAAAAGCGAAAAAGGAAACTCCTATGATGAAGCAGTTTAATGCTATTAAGGCGAAACACCCTACAGCAATGCTTCTATTTAGAGTAGGTGATTTTTATGAAACCTTTGGTGATGATGCCGTTACAGCAAGTAAAATCTTAGACATTGTTTTAACGAAAAGATCTAATGGTTCTGCTTCAGAAACTCAATTGGCAGGTTTTCCGCATCACTCTTTAGATACTTACCTACCTAAGTTGGTAAAAGCGGGCCAAAGAGTTGCCATTGTAGATCAATTAGAAGATCCTAAAACTGCAAAAGGTGTTGTTAAAAGAGGTATTACAGAGTTAGTGACTCCTGGTGTTTCTATGAACGACAATGTTTTGAGCGTTAAGCAAAACAACTATTTAGCAGCAATTCATATTTCTAAAAAAGAATTAGGTATTTCTTTTCTAGACATTTCTACAGGAGAATTTTTTGTAGCACAAGGAGATCAGAATTATATAGATAAACTACTACAAGGCTTTGCTCCTTCCGAAGTTTTGTATTGTAGAAACGATCAAGAACAGTACAAAGAGTTATTTGGTGATACTTACCCTACTTTCAGACAAGATGATTGGGTATATACACCAGAATATGGGTATGAAAAATTAACGACACATTTTGGTACTAAAAACTTAAAAGGTTTTGGTATTGAGAATATGTCGTCTGCAATTATTGCAGCTGGTGCTGTACTTAATTATTTAGAGTTAACAGAGCACCACCACATAGATCATATTCATCATATTAGTAGAATACAGGAGGATAAATATGTTTGGTTAGATAAATTTACAGCTAGAAGTCTCGAACTTATTTTTCCTCAGAACGATGGTGGAGTTCCATTAATAGATATTCTTGATAAATGTGTTACACCTATGGGAGCACGCTTATTAAAAAAATGGACTGTTCTTCCGTTAAAAGATCAAGCTAGTATTAACACTCGACTTAATATTGTCGATTTCTTTACTAAGGATGAAGATATTGCTGATGATGTATTAGGACATCTTCGTCAGATCAATGATATTGAACGCCTAATTTCTAAAGTTGCTGTTGGTAGAGTAAACCCTAGAGAAATCGTTTATATCAAAAAAGCACTTCAACATGCTGCTCCAATCAAAGTACTTTTAAGTAAGGTAAATGATAAAGAGGTTAAAGTTATTGCTGATCATATAAACACTTGTGATATACTTGTGGAGCGTATTGAGAAGGAAATGCAAGAAATGCCTCCTATCAACCCTGCCCAAGGAAATATAATTAAAGAAGGTGTAAATACAGAATTAGATGAATTAAGAGCAATTTCTCATTCAGGAAAAGACTTTTTACGCCAAATTCAAGAAAGAGAAAGTGACAGAACAGGTATTCCATCTTTAAAAATTGGCTACAATAAAGTATTCGGCTATTATCTAGAAGTTAGAAATACACACAAAGATAAAGTACCTGCAGAGTGGATTAGAAAATCTACTTTAGTAAATGCAGAAAGGTATATTACTGAAGAGCTAAAACAGTACGAAGAAAAAATTCTTACTGCAGAATCTCAGATTGGTGTAATAGAAAATAAGTTATTTATGGATTTGATCCAGATGGCAACAGAATATATTACACCAATTCAGCAAACCGCTACAACCTTAGCTAAGCTAGATTGTTTGGTTTCGTTTTCTACAAATGCAATTGATTACAATTATGTTAAACCTATTATTTCTGATGATAAAGCGTTAGATATAAAAGAAGGCAGACATCCTGTAATTGAACGCCAACTTTCTGTAGATGATCCTTATATACCAAACGATGTTTATTTAGACAATGAGGAACAACAAATAATGGTAATTACAGGACCTAACATGTCTGGTAAATCTGCCTTATTACGCCAAACTGCATTAATTGTATTGATGGCTCAGATGGGATCTTTTGTACCTGCTTCTAAAGCTCATATTGGCCTAGTTGATAAAGTATTTACAAGAGTGGGTGCTTCTGATAACTTATCAAAAGGTGAATCTACTTTTATGGTAGAAATGACAGAAACGGCAAGTATCTTAAATAATATATCAGATAGAAGTTTGGTATTGATGGATGAGATTGGCCGCGGTACAAGTACATATGATGGTGTATCAATTGCTTGGGCTATTGTAGAGTACCTTCATAACCATAAAAAATCTAGAGCTAAAACATTATTCGCAACGCACTATCACGAATTAAATGAATTAGCTGAAGATTTTCCTAGAATTAAAAATTTTAGTGTATCTGTAAAAGAACATCAGAAAAAAATCATCTTCTTAAGAAAATTGAAAGAAGGTGGTAGTGAACATAGTTTTGGTATTCATGTGGCTCAACTTGCCGGAATGCCTAGCTCGGTAGTTCGTAGATCTGAAGATATCTTAGAACATTTAGAGCAAGATAAACGAAAAGAAAAAAATACTGAACGCATTAAAGAGATGCCTAAAGACAATTACCAACTTTCTATTTTTGATTCTGTAGATCCTATCGCTAAAGAATTGAAAGAGCAATTAGAACAGCTTGATGTAAATACAATGACACCTTTAGATGCAATGTTAAAACTAAATGAGTTAAAAAAACTACTATCGTAAATAGAGTTTTTGATTAACTTTAGATAAAATTAGAATAATGGATAAAGAAACTTCGATAAAACCATTCGCCTTTAAATATGGAGCTATTACAGGTGTGTTTGCATTTGGTTATAGTGTTTTACTTACCTCTTTAGGTAAGTCTCAAGATGCTTTTTTACAATATCTAAGTGTACTTGTAGTGTTAACCGCTACAGTTTTTGCCTATAGAGAGTTTAAAGAACATAACGAAGGCTTTCTTAAATACCGTACAGGTGTAAAACTTGGTACTTTGCTTGGTTTTATCTCTGCAACTATCTCAGCATTTTTTAATTACTTATATATTCAATTTATTGATGATAGTATTATAGATCAGGCTGTAGAAGTAGCAAGTAAAGCGATTGAAGGAAACCCTCAGATTACAGACGAACAGTATGAACAATCTATCGAAATAGTGAGATGGGTAGCTGGAACACCAATTCCGCAGCTAATTAATATCTTATTCATGACTTTCTTTGGCTTTTTATTAGCTTTGGTTATTTCACACTTCATGAAAAATGAGCCAACTGAAGACGGCTATAATTTTTAATAATTTTTAAGACGATCTTTAATAGTGACTATGGAAGCTCAAAATATAGATGTATCGGTTGTTGTTCCGTTACTTAATGAAGCTGAATCTCTACCAGAATTAGTAGATTGGATTGCAAAAGTTTTTACCGAAGAAAAAATCAACGGTGAAGTGTATCTTATTGATGACGGTAGTACTGATGAGTCTTGGAATGTAATCTTAGCATTAAAGCAAAAATATAACTGGGTTCATGGTATTCAATTCTTAAGAAACTATGGTAAATCTGCGGCATTGCAAGTAGGTTTTCAGGAGGTTAAAGGGAATGTTGTCATTACTATGGACGCAGACCTTCAAGATAGCCCTGATGAAATTCCGGGTCTAAGAAAAATGATTATTGAAGATGGTTATGACCTTGTATCTGGTTGGAAAGAAAAACGCTACGATCCGATTACAAAAACAATCCCTACAAAATTATTTAATGCTGCTACAAGGGCTGTTTCTGGTATACATTTAAATGATTTTAATTGCGGATTAAAAGCCTATAAAAAAGATGTAGTTAAGATTATAGAAGTATATGGTGAAATGCACAGATATATTCCTGTAATAGCCAAATGGAATGGTTTTGCTAAAATTGGTGAGAAACCTGTTCAGCATAGAGCTAGAAAATATGGAACAACTAAGTTTGGTTTAGAACGATTTGTAAACGGCTTTTTAGATCTAATGTCTATCACATTTGTTTCTAAGTTTAAAAAAGCTCCAATGCATTTCTTTGGTTTGCTTGGGTCAATCTCTTTTTTACTTGGTTCTGCTGGTGCATTTTGGTTATTGATTGAAAAGGTCTATTTGTCTATGAATCACTTACACATTCAAAGAGAAGTTACAGACCAGCCATTGTTCTATTTATCACTAACAGCTGTAATTATTGGCTCTCAAATGTTCATGACTGGATTTATTGCAGAAATGGTATCTCTTAATCAGCCGAATAGAAACGATTACCATATAAAAGGAAAAACGGATTAAGGTAAAAAAATAATATAAAAAAAGAGATCATGGATTATAAATGTCCATGATCTCTTTTTGTTTTAATGCTAATACAAATTACTTTGTAGGGTATTTATTAAAAATACTCTTCACAAATCTGTTGATATTTCTTTCTCTTACAACAGGGCTTTCTTGTTTTTCAGAAAGTGTACTTACAGCTGCTGCTTCCCAAAGAAGTTTCTTTGCTTGTGTATCGAAGATATCTACAACAAAAGTTCCTTCAGTATATTCATACTCAGAATAATGAGTAGCACCCATACCGTAAGGACCATACCATCCGCCGTAACCAGCATTATAAGATGTTACACTTTTCTTTTCCTTTGTAGTAAATACCATACCTACTTGTAACTCAGCAGTAGTATCATTTTCAGAGTATGTATAACCAAGCCCCTGCATGTTTTCAATTACTGCATTTTTTACTCTAGCTCTATCAAATTCATTGATTTTAGCATTTTGAGCTTGCCAAGGTAAAATACTGAAAGATTTATATTGACTAAAATTTGTACCTGGGTTGTAATCAGTTGTAATTTTTGTTGAAGAACATGATGTTACAACAAATGCAACACCAATCAACATACTGATTGTTAAGAAGATATTTTTTATATTTTTCATATGAATAATAATTTGATGTTTAGTCGAAAGATGTAAAGTTTTTTTTATTCTTTCTGTAAAGATTACAAATACTCTTCAATTGTTGATATTATAAACTGATTTTATTTTATAAAGATCATTTGATTAATAAAGATTAAGAGGATATAGTCTTTTTTAACGATTTAATTAAACGCAGAAAAGCTCCAGATAACTGGAGCTTTTCAATATATTTTCAAGAAAAATACAACTTTAATGAAGTTATAAAACAGGCAGAGGAAGATATCCTCTGCTTGTTATCAATTCATTGTCCGTTATATTATTATTCACCTAAATTTATTTAGATAGATTTTGTATCCCACCATACTGGTGTTCCTCCATTATCCTCTCCACCTTGACCTTCTTTTTTAAGAAGTTCCACAGCTTTAGCATAACCTTCTGGATTAGATCCAGCTTCATAACTTGGGAAACCTAAACGACGAATACCTTTAGTAGTATCTATTAACCCTCCACTTTTATTATATTTTACAGGGAAAACTTTAGGATAACCTGTTCTTCTTAATTCTGACCAAGCTTCCATTCCTTCTGGGAACATTGCAATCCATTTTTGAGTAATGATTTGCTCCATTGCTCTAGATTGATCAAATGCTACTTTAACATCAGTTGTTGCATCAATATCATATGAATCTGCTCCTGCTAAAGCCCAGTTTGGGTCTGAATAATTTGCAGGTACAGAAGACATATCAGAAATATAAGAGTCTACACCACCTGCACCTAAAAATGCGAAAGATTCTCTAATTCCGCCTTCATATAATTCTTGAGTTGTTCCGCCAGCTGTCCATCCATTTAAAGCAGCTTCTGCTCTCAAGAAATATACTTCAGCACCTGTCATTAATGTTATTGGTGATGTTTGTGAAATAAATTTATCATTAATCGAAGAGTATCCAGTGTATGGACTTCCTGATTTGTCTGGTAAATCAACACCCGAACGTATACCTTTGAATGTATCAGCTGGAATACCTGAAAGTTCTGAATTAACTGGAGTAAAATAAACAGCTAAACGTGGATCATTATATCCTACAAGGAAAGATTCCATAGTTGCACCCATTTTTATATCACCCCAACTATGAGCGATCGTTGCTAAAGGATGAATAATTGGAGATGTAACTAAAGCATTATCTCCTGCTTCAAAAACACCAGCTGAAATAGCTGATTCTGCATGAATCTTAGCATTTGTTGGATCTACATTTGATATTCTTAGAGCTAGTCTTAATTTCAATGATGCAGCTAATTTTTTCCACATAGCAAAATCACCTTGAAAGATATCATCAACTCCTGAAAAACCACCATAAGGTTCATCAGCACCTTCAGCACCAAGAATTTCAATTGCTTTACTTAATTCTTCGAAAAATCTAGTATAAATTTCTTCTTGAGAATTGTATGATACATTTTCTGAACCATAACCTAAATAAGGACTCGGTCCATAAACATCAGTAACTCTATGCATTCCTAATACTTTAAGTACTAATGATACTGCATACAAACGTGGATCTGCGTCTTCTTCTCTCTTTGCAATTTCATAAGCAGGTCCCATTATATTTTCATATGCAATACTTGCAGGCCAATCATTCCAAATTAAGTTATAATGAGTAGCATTTGCATTACCAGCAAATGGAGTTGGTGGAGCCATATATCCAGAGAATACATCTCCATTCAAATTTTGTTGCACCTGCCATTTCCAATTCGAATTATCAAAATTATAATAAATTGATCTTGATAATTGAGGGAAATATGCTGCAATTATTTGTCCATCGGCCTCTAATTGTTCATCTGTGATCTTATTAGGATCAACATTCATTTGTTCAAAATTGGACGTACAACTAAATAAACTTAGTGATGCAGCTCCTAATAGTATATATCTTTTGAGTAGATTTTTCATATCTAGTTTTATCTTAAATAATTAGAAATTAACTCTTAAATTCATACCAAAGCTTCTTGTTGCTGGTACTCCAAAAAAGTCTAAACCTTGCATACCATTTCCTGAAGAAGATGTAATATCTGGATCAAATGGTGCATTATTATAAAAGAAGAATAAATTCCTTCCTACAGCTGATAATGTCAAATCTTCAAATACACCAAAGTTTTGAGCAAATGTATAAGCAACTGATAATTCTCTTAATCTAATGTTAGTTGCATCATAAACGTACTGAGATGTAACCCCATCACGACCTGAAACCGTTGCGTAATAATCTAAAGCTGGTAATTCAACACCTTCAACTGTAACTGTTCCACCTTCAACTGCATCTGCCCAAGATTTTGAAGTTCCTCTTGAATCCATATATGATTGCGTAAATGATACTATTTCACCACCAAATTTACCATCAATCAACATATTTAAAGTGAAATTCTTATACTTCACAGAGTTTGACCAACCAAGCATAAAATCAGGGTTTGAGTTACCTACTTTTACTCTTTCTGCTCCTCTATAAGGTAAACCTGTTTCAGAATCAATAGACATAGTACCATCTTCTTCTCTTGCAAAATCATATCCATAAATATCTCCATAAGAACCACCTTGTTTTAATCCTAGAGAATATGCTGCATTTGCACCATCAGTTAGCCATTCGATTCTTTCTGGATCATCTGAATAAAGTTCAACTACTTTGTTTTCATTTTTAGAGAAGTTAAATGTAGTTGTCCATGTTACATCTCCCTTAGAAACAGGAATTGCAGTTAAAGCTATTTCATAACCTTGATTTTGAATATTACCTGTATTTACATAATTGTAAGTATACTCTGAACCTGAAGGAGCAAGAACTCTAATTAACTGATCTTCTGTATTTGTTTTGTAGTAGTTAAAATCGAAATACAATAGTCCATTAAACATTTCTAACTCTGCTCCTAATTCTAAAGATCTAGATGATTCTGGTTTTAAATCTCCAAAAGGTGCTGTATTAGCTCTTTCTAAAGAACCCGTATAAGGGTTAATAGTATGTTGAACAGTAGTCACCCCAAATGGAGCGTCATTGCCTAACATTGTATATGTACCTCTAATTTTTGCTAATGAGATTACTTCCGGCATTTTTACCATCTCATTAAGAACTGCAGTTAAACCAACTGAAGGATAGAAATAAGAATTATTTTTTTCAGGTAAAGTACTTGACCAATCATTACGTCCAGTAACATCTAAAAATACCATATCCTTAAAACCAAATTGGAAACTACCAAATACAGATTGTACTTGTCTTTGTGTTTGTTCATAAACAATACTATTTCCATCAGGTAAAGCAGATGAAGAAAATAAATTTGCGAATTTCAATGTTCCTCTTCCTGTATCAATTCTCTTCAAGTATGTTTTTTGATCAGTAATTGAAGTACCTAATAAACCTGTTATTGAAAGGTTACCAAATTTTTTATTTCCATTAATTATGGCGTCAGCGTATACCTGATTATTATTAAAATCATCTCTAAAATACCCTCCATTTGTGATACCATTTTCATTGAAGCCAACAGAAGTAGTGTTAGTTGTTGCATAAGCTTTTCTATCCCAAACATCAGTAGTATTATCGATACTGATTCGACCTTGAGCCCACAACCAATCACTAATATTATATTTTGCTTTTCCTGTAACTATAAATCTATCTCTAGTTTCTTCAATCATGTTTCGATTTAATACCCAATATGGATTATCTGTTAAATATTGAGTATCATTTTCCTGCCAATTTTGAACATAAATTTTTCTAACAGGATCATAAACTTCATAATTTTGCATATCTGATTTAGAGATACCTCTTGGCGATAATAATGCTGATGCGATAGCATTCATTGGAGTACCAACACCAGGTCTGTTATTACCTTCTTGGTGGATATAATTAATGCCTGCAGAAAGTTCTAACTTTCCATCGTACATTTTTGATGTATTTCTTGCTGTAAAGTTATGCTTGTTAAAAGTATTTGTTTCTATTACTCCTTGTGCGTCAGTGTATGCATATGATAAGTAAGTTTGTGAATTTTCACCACCTTTGGTAGCAGAAATAGCGTTTACCCATGTAAGACCATTCTTAAAAAAGTCCTCACTATTTAAAGATTCTCCTGTAACAGCAGATCCATCAATATTATACTTTGATTGAGTCTCTGGTAATAACATTGGAGAATCAACAGTAAAGTTTGAAGAAAAAGTAATTTTAGAATGCCCTGCATGTCCTTTTTTAGTAGTAATAAGAATTACTCCATTTGCTGCTTGGCTACCATAAAGAGCTGATGCTGCCGCTCCTTTTAATACATTGATACTTTCAATATCCTCAGGATTTAAGTTAGAGACACCATCTCCACCATCACGTCCCGCATCATCAATAGCATTATTAGCTTGAGTTGCACCTGATCCTGCTAATGGCATACCATCAACTACATATAAAGGTGAATTTGAACCTGCTACAGATGTATTACCTCTTAGAGTAATTTTTACTGAACCACCTGCTCCAGACCCACTTTTATTAACCTGAAGACCTGCTACCTTACCAGATAGAGCATTCATCATGTTAGGATCTTTAACTGTTGTTAATTCCTCAGAACTAACAGATTGCGTCGAATAAGTCAAACTCTTTGAGCTTCTTTCAACACCTAAAGCTGTTACTACAACTTCTTCTAATTGCTCTGCATCAACTTCTAAAGAAACGTTGATTACAGATTGGTTACCAACAACAACTTCTTGTGCCATGTAACCCACATAAGAAAATACTAATGTACTTCCTTCTGGAATTGATAGAGAAAATTCTCCATTAAAATCGGTTGTTGAACCAGTAGATGTACCTTGTATTAATACGTTAACACCAGGTAGTGGCTCTTCTGAGCCTGACTCTTTTACTATACCCTTCACTACACGGTCTTGTGCTTGAAGTACGTTTGTCATTAGTAATAAGCTAATGACTAAAGTTAGTAGTCTGAATTTCATATTGAACTGAAGGTTAGATGAACAGACGATGCGAACAGAGAGTAATAAGTTTGTTCGCAAGGCGAAGGAAACACTCCTCCGCGGATTCTTGATATCGTAAATGTATAACGAACACTTAAGGAATTTTAAAAAAATAGATTAACAGTGATTAACTAATGCTAGACGACACTATTTCAAGGATAAACTGCATTCAACTATGGATAAACGTCATAAAATCCTATATTTACTGCATTAAATCTAATTTAATTGTTCTATCGACGCTTAACTGTTATTTAGCATCTATTAATAAAATTAAGTTAATAAATGACTACTACAGCAAAAGATAAGCTATTCGATGAACCTGTGAACATTTTTGATCATATTCCTAAATCGATGCATTTAAAGCTCAGCAAGCCGATAATATATCATGTAATCTTTTGGGTAATCTATTTTGTTTTAAATGGATTGCGCTGGGGAAGCTACTATGACGACTATTTATATTCCTTCCAATCTAACTTGATTGGTTTCTCGATACATATACCGTTATCGTATTATCATGCTTATTATTTACTACCAAAGTATATTCCTTCTAAAAAATATTTACTCTATTTATTAAATTTAGGAATATCATTAGTAGTTATGATGTACTTAAAAGTATTTCTCACACAGCAGTTTCTATTGCCTGTATGGCCTGAAGCTGGTGCACAAGCAGAAATTTTTAGTACAAACCATGTAATAGCAATTATTACTGGAGAATTATATGTATTGGGTTTAACTACCTCTATTAGTCTAACGCGTAATTGGATTCTCAACCAAAAGAAAACAAGAGAGTTAGAAAAACAGAATATGATGACTGAGTTGAATTTATTGAAATCTCAAATTCAACCTCACTTTTTATTCAATACGCTTAATAATATTTATTCATTAACACTAGATAAAAGTGACCAAGCATCTGATGCGGTTATGAAATTATCAGAATTAATGAGTTATATGCTCTACCAAAAAGAATCTAGAGTTAATCTTGCTGATGAACTCTATTATATGAATAACTATTTGGACTTAGAAAAACTTAGGTTTGGAAATAGATTAGCACTAACATTTAACATAGAAGGTAAAGCAGAAGATGTTAGAGTTCCTCAACTTTTATTTCTTCCTTTTATTGAAAATACATTTAAACATGGGGTAAAAAACAAATTGAACTCTATTGAAATTAGTTTAAATTTGAAGATATCAGAGGATTTTATCACTTTTGAAGTAGAAAATCCAAGTATTGATCAAACTCCTTTACCATTTAATCTACCCGTACAAACGTCTCCAAAGAAGACTAAGACTGGTGGATTCGGTCTCTCAAATGCTAGAAGACGATTAAGGCTTCTTTATGGAGACAATTACACATTGAATATTAACGATGGTGAAGATATATTTAGAGTAACATTAAAAATACCAAGAAATGAGCACAATAAAATGCCTAATAGTTGATGATGAGCCACTGGCAATTAAGGTAATTGAAAATTATCTTCAACGCCTTAGTGAATTTGAAATTGTGGCTAAATGTGAAAGTGCAATAGATGCTTTCAATGTGCTACAAAATGAGAAAGTTGATTTAATGTTTTTGGATATCAATATGCCAATGTTAACAGGTATTGATTTTGTCAAATCGTTAGAAAAAAAACCTGAAGTAATATTAACTACGGCTTATAGAGAGTATGCTTTAGAGGGATTTGAAATTTCTGCATTAGATTATTTACTAAAGCCAATTTCATTTCAACGTTTTTTAAAAGCTGCCAATAAAGCATCTCAACTCATTAATACTAAAGAGGCTGCCAATAGTAAAACCCAGCCTAAAGCTCCTCAAGCTGTTGTAAGCAGTGGTACTTCTTCTAATTCTGAAGAACCCCCATATATTTTCTTAAAAGTAGAGAAGAAAATGGTTAAAGTTGCTTTAGAAGATATTATATACATGGAAAGTTTAAAAGATTACTTACGTGTATATACGTCTAATGGAGAAATGGTTGTTCATTATACATTAACTAAAATTCTTGAAAATCTTCCCGAAGATGAGTTTATCAGAATTCATAGATCATATGCTATTTCTTTAAAAAAGGTAAATGCAATTGAGGGAAATCAGGTAGAGCTTAAAAATGGTAAAATGCTTCCAATTGGGCGTTTATATCAACAAATAGTAAAAGATACAATATATAGTAAAGGAATAATGCCTAATTCATAACGAGACATTCAGATAAATAAAAAGGGAAATACATTTAACGTGTATTTCCCTTTTTTTATGATTCTGAAGAGGTTGTTACTGCAATTGAATCCCTTTTTTGCCTCAGTAGTTGCTGTGCTTTTAGACGTTCCTTTGCTTTTTCTCTACGCTCTTTTAATAATCTTTCTTTTTCTTTTCTTTCCTTTTCTCTCTGAATTAGATTTACGCTATTTACATATTTTTCTAAATATGGGCGTTTCACTATTCCATTTACATATTTTTCCATCATTAAGCTTGCAATTGGAGCTGCCCACGTACCTCCAAAACCAGCATTTTCCACATAAACTGCTATTGCAATTTTTGGATTATAAAGTGGAGCAAAACCCATAAAAATAGAATGATCTTCTCCATGAGGATTTTGTGCTGTACCTGTTTTACCACAAATTACTATATCCGGACTATATGCTCTTCGTGCAGTACCTATTCTTGGTACATCAGCCATTGCTCTAGCAATATGATCTACATATTCTGGTTTTATATCAACTTTGTGTTTTTCTTTATATTGCTCTAAAGGACCTTTTCCTCCTATACTTTTAATAATATGAGGAGAATAATAATATCCTCTATTTGCTATTATAGCACCTAAATTTGCTAATTGAATAGGCATTGCTAATACCTCACCCTGCCCAATACTAATGGAATGTATTGTACTAATTTTCCATCCTCCACCTTTGTAAATACGATCATATAATTTAGAACTAGGTACTAATCCACCTTTCTCATAAGGCATATCAACCCCTAACTTTCGTCCTAGACCGTAATCCTGTACATCTATTTTCCAATCATCTAATGTCTTTCTTAAAAGGTCTGAGGTTTCATACCTTTTACCTTCATCATTTAACATTCTACGAATTTCTTGATAGTACCATGGATTACAAGAGTTAATAATAGATCCTTTTAAATTTAATGGAGAATCATGGTTATGGCATCCCACTAAACGTTTATTACAACTAAAGTATGTTGTTAATGTATCTACTGCTCCTGTTTGTAAACCAATCATTGCCATTACAGTTTTAAAGGTAGATCCTGGTGGATACCTTGACTGCATTGCTCGATTAAATAATGGTTTATTTGTATCCCTTGATAAATCTCCATAACGCTTAGAAAGTCTTTTTCCTTCTCCTGTTAATTCATTAGGATCATATGAAGGTGCTGAAATCATTGCTAAAATTTCTCCTGTACTAGGATCTATTGCTACAATTGCTCCCTTTTTATCTTTCATTAAAAGTTCTCCATATGCTTGGAGATCAAGATCAATAGATGATGTTAAAGTAGCTCCTACTTGAGGAATGGTATCTAATTTACCATCTTCAAACTTACCCTTTGTTACACCTTTTACGTTTTTCATAATGTAGCTTACGCCACGTTGTCCACGTAATTCTTTTTCATAGAATTTCTCTATTCCACTCTTTCCAATAAGGTCACCGCTTTGATAATAATTAGCAGAATCTTTTTTAAGAAAATCTCTTGTAACTTCTTTTACATACCCTAAAGCATTTGCTAAACTTTTATGAGGATAAGAACGGATTGTTCTTGCTTGAATTGAAAGACCTTTGTAACGAATTATCTTATCCTGAATCTTTGCATATTCAGATTCTGTCAATTGTTTTTTAAATACAGAAGGTTTATACCAAGAGTAATACTTGGCTTTTTTGATATTGTAACGAAGCTCTTCAATAGTATAATCAAGCATTCCTGCTAATTCTAAAGAGTCTTGAGGTAATACCTTAAATACTTTAGGTACAATCATTACATCAAATACGGCTGCATTCGATGCTAATAATTTTCCATTACGGTCATAGATCATACCTCTTAATGGATACTCTACAACACGTTCTACAATATTTGCCTCTGCACGCATTTTATAGTTCTTACTAAATACCTGAATATTCAATAAAACTAAAGCATATGTTACAAATAGAATTGTAAACCCAATAATAATGTGCCAGCGCCTAACCTCCATGCTCTTTCTCTCCTTCTTTTCTTAATCTTCTAAAGCGTTCGTTAAGAATGTACTTTTCAGTAACATCCAAATAAGGAGGAAAAACATTCCCCAAACAAGATATATCTGATAATAATCTTTTGTATCCTTATATCTTGTTTCTTTAATTTCAGCTTTTTCGTATTTATCAATTGTATCAAAAATAGCTGTTAAAGCTTTATTATTTGTAGCTCTAAAGTATTTACCCTGACCAATTCTTGCTATATCTCTTAAAGCAGTTTCATCTAAATGTTGCTCCATATATTTTGGGCGTCCAAACATATCAGTACCATAAGGAACTCTACCTTCTTTACCTACACCAATTGTATATACTTTTACACCATAACCGTAAGCTAATTCTGCCGCAGTTTTAGGTGCTAAATTTCCTGCTGTATTTTCTCCATCAGAAAGTAAAATGGCTACTTTAGATTTAGCGTCAGATTCTGTCATTCTATTAATTGCCACCCCTAAGGCAGAACCAATAGCAGTACCTGGCTTTTCAATCATACTAAAATCAATATCTTTAACTAATGATTTTAATAAGCTATAATCTGTAGTTAAAGGAGCATAAGATATTGCTTCTCCAGAGAAAATTACAAGCCCAATTCTATCTTGAACACGACCATCAATAAACCTAGCGGCTACTTTTTTGGCTGCTTCCATTCTATTAGGAACAAAGTCTTCTATTTTCATGGAATGAGAAATATCAAGAATAAGCATAATATCTATACCTTCTGTCCATTGCTCTACTTGTTCATTTGTTTTCTGAGGTCTTGCCAAAGCTATAAGTAATAGCGTAATTGATATACTCAATATAAATGGCGGTATAAACCTCAGAAATGTACTCCAATCGGCTTTTAATCTACCCTCTGGTAAAGCCACATCTAATTTTTGACGGACTCTATAACGTAATAACCATCTTAAAATAAATAAGACAGGAATACCAATAATCAAATACAAAAACACTTCTTCTCCCCAATCAAAGCCTTTTAAAACTGCTGGAGTAAACCATCGTGTTGATAATATATCTTCGTACATAGTTCTTTGTACTAATCTTTAATACTCTTAAACTTAAACGATTCTCTAGAATTGGACAATGCATAATCTTGCCCTTGTTTTGCCCATTCCTTTAAATCTTCTAAAACTTGTTTCGCTTCATCTATTCCCTGACCAGCATAAATTACTCTATCAAGAACTTTTAAACGAGCTTCTAATTCTGTAGAATTCAATGCCCTACCTGCTTCTTTAGACGTCATGGCTTGAATTTGAACAGATGTTACAGATGCGATAAATGCTTTCCAAAGCACTGTTGATTCTTCAACATTAGCAACTGTCATATCTTCTTTTAGGTGATCTGAATAGTTTTTGACAAACGAGATGTACTTTTTCTCTAAAGATTTTCTTCTAAAATACTCTCTGATTTTACCTCCAAAGCCTATTATTACAATCAAGAAGATAACTACTACTATCCCTAAGAAAATTAATAAATAAGGATAATTGAACTCTTGCTCTACATCTAGATATTCTACATTAGCATATAGTTGTGCAGAATCTGGTAAAACAGGAATCATGTCTTTAAAGAAAATTCCATCTAGGTTGGCAAAAATAGAATCAGTTCCTTCTAGATTTTCTACCCAAATTGGTAAACCTAGTTCATAAACAGAATCAATTTCGTAAGTAGATAAAGTATACACTACACAATCTACAGATACATTATTTTCTGTTCTTGTAGGAAAATATTCTTTCCTTAAAAGCTCAAATGGAGTAAAATTATATGTAGAATCTGGAAATAATACTTCTTGATTGTTAGCATGTTCGTATCGCAAAGTGTAGTTTATTTCCTGACCCAGCATAATACTATCCGTATTAAACCTTCCGTAAGGCGGTGTCTGCTTTTCTTCTTGTGCAAAAGTAGCACTCGAAAAAATTAAAAAAGCGACTAAAAATAAATTTATATATCGATTGTTCATCAGTTCTATTGAGCTCATTTATTTACGGGCTGAATTTCTGATCTTAAATAATTTTACTAATTGTGGTACATAATCTTCTGCTGCATTTACAAAAAGATAGTTTCCACCATTTCGTCTCACAAGATCGCTTAAAATTACTCTATTTTTTGCATAGAACTTATCTAAACGGTCTCTAAATTTTCTAGAAGATGTATTTACCCAAATTGTTTTTCCAGCTTCTTTGTCAAATAAAGGTGCTATTCCAATTCTTGGGAAAGATGTCTCTCTATCATCTCCTACATGAATTACAATTAAATCGTGCTTACGACAAAGTGCTTTTAGGTGTCGTTCGTATTCTTCGTCAACAAAATCAGATATTACGATAATGATACTTTTACGCTTTACCATTGCCAAAGTCTGTCCTAAAGCTCTACTAATATTCGTTTTAGGCGATTTTGGTTTTAAACGAAACAGTTCACCAAATAATTGATAAGCATGCTTAACTCCTTTATTTGGTTTTATGTACCGTTCTTTATCATCAGAAAAACATAAAAGACCAACAGAACTTGCCTCTTTAATAGCAGACATAGCAAGAACACCACATATTTCTTTAGAAATATCTATTTTCTTTCTACCCTGTTTCCCAATTTCCTGAGAAGCACTAACGTCTACTACAAAAAAGACACTTTGTTCTTTTTCTTCTTTGAATGTCTTAATAAATGTACCGTGCCCTTTAGCACTTACATTCCAATCTATATGCCTAATGTCGTCTCCGTACTGATACAAACGCACATCGTCAAATTCCAATCCAGAGCCTTTAAACACAGAATGGTAATCTCCTTGCATGTGCGAGTTAATGGCCTTTCTAATACGAATTTCGTAGCGTCTAAGCTTTTTAAGAAGTTCTTTCATCTTAATTCGTCTGTTTCTACTTCACTTTTTCTCCTGTCTGAGTTACCAAATTTAATTCAACCATATTGTTGTGAGCAAATTGAACGCTCATTTAACACTATTTAACCACATTTTTTGATACTCATAACATATTATGATTCATGCATACAAACTCTTTAGGTATTTTTGCCCTATGAAAAGAATATTGAATCTACTCGCATTAGGATTATTGTTGGTAAGTTGTGGTCCTGAAAAACCTCAAGCACCAGCTAATTTACTGTCTAAAGATGTCATGGTGAATGTCTTGATCGATCTTTATAAAGCAGAAGCAACAATCTCTACGCAGCATCTACCTAAAGATGAAGCCATGAATGCTTACACTAAATTAGAGAAAGATATTTATACTAAGAATTCTACAGACTCTGTTACATTTAATAAAAGCTATGAATTTTATTTAAAAGACAATGTAGATGAAGCTGCAGCAATTCAGAAAGAAGTTGTTGAAAAGTTGAAAGCAGAAAAAGAAGAGCTTACTAAATCTGATGGAAATGCTCCAAATATTAAAAAGTAATTTCTTTTTCAGAAAAATATAATTGAGGCACCTTTGGGTGCCTTTTCTTGTTTTAAGTAGTAACCTTAAGTAAAAAGGATATTATTAAATTAATTTCTCTATAACAATTCTGCTTAGTTTAGCATCAAAAAATATAGACCTCTACGCATGAGCTCCATCAAAACATTATTAGTTACACCTCCGCTTACACAATTAAATACACCATATCCTGCCACCGCATATTTAAAAGGATTTCTAAGAGAAAAGAATATTCCAGCTTATCAAGTTGATTTAGGATTAGAACTTGTATTAAAAATATTTAGTACTGAGGGGTTAACTGCTCTTTTTGATGCTGCTGAAGAGGTTATTGAAGATTGCTCAGACAATGTTCAAAGAATTTTTATGCTACAAGATGATTATTTAGAAACTATTGATCCTGTAATTCAATTTCTTCAAAATAAAGATAATACACTTGCACATAGTATATGCCAAGATAATTTTCTACCAAGGGCAGCAAGGTTTAATCAAGTACAAAATGTAGACTGGACTTTTGGTACTATGGGCTTAAATGATAAAGCCAGATATCTTGCTACATTATTTCTAGAAGATATTGGTGATTTTATTATCGAAGCAATTACAGAAGACTTTGGATTTAGCAGATATGCTGAACGAATAGCCATGTCTGCAACTAATTTTGCTCCAATAGACGAAGTTTTACAACAACCTTCTCATATTTTAGACGAATGGTTACTTGATATATTAAATCAAAAAATTGAAGATATACAACCTGATTTAATTGCCTTAACGGTTCCATTCCCTGGTAATTTATACGGTGCTCTAAAATGTGGAAAATTCATAAAAGAAAATTACCCAGATATAACTGTAGCTATGGGTGGTGGTTACCCTAATACAGAATTAAGATCGCTTCAAGATCCAAAGGTATTTCAATATTTAGATTTTATTACTTTAGATGATGGTGAAGGCCCTCTTTTAAACCTAATGAAGCACCTTGAAGGTGAAATTCCTGCAAACCGACTTCAAAGAACTTATTTATTAGATAGCGGCGAAGTACATTATATAGATCAAAAAGTACAAGATGTAATAAAGCATAGCGATGTTGGTACACCAGATTATAGTGATTTATTACTCGATCAGTATTTATCTGTAATTGATGTTGCCAACCCAATGCACAGGTTATGGAATGATGGTAGATGGAATAAACTGACCGTCGCTCATGGCTGCTATTGGAAAAAATGCACTTTCTGTGATATATCACTTGATTATATAGGAAGATACGACCCCGCTCCAGCAAAAATGATTGTTGATCGAATTGAACAAATTGTAAAAGAGACAGGACAATCAGGATTCCACTTTGTAGACGAAGCAGCTCCTCCTTTAGCTTTAAGAGATATTGCAGTTGAATTAATAAAAAGAGGAACCAAAATTACTTGGTGGGGAAATATCCGATTTGAAAAAACTTTTACTCCAGATTTATGTAAACTTTTAGAAGTTTCTGGCTGCGTTGCCGTTTCTGGTGGAATAGAGGTTGCTTCTGATAGACTTTTAAAGTTAATGAAGAAAGGGGTATCGGTTAGTCAAGCTGCTCAAGTAACTAGAGCATTTAGTGAAGCTGGCATAATGGTACATGCTTATTTAATGTACGGCTTCCCTACACAGACTACCCAAGAAACAATAGATTCTTTAGAAGTAGTTAGACAAATGTTTGCCAACCATTGTATACATTCTGGATTTTGGCACCGTTTCTCTATGACTGCTCATGCGCCAGTAGGTTTAAACCCTGAAGAGTATAAAGTAGAACAAGATAATTTTGAATTTGAAGGTTTTGCTTGGAATGATTTACCTCACAAAGATCCAACTGGAGCAAAGCATGAACGTTTTGGAGAGGGATTACGTAAATCAATTTTTAACTATATGCATGGTTTAGAACTTGATTTACCTGTGCAAAAATGGTTCGATTTTGCTACCTCTTCAGCTAGTTTACCACTTACTTTAATAGAAGATAGCCTACTTGAAAATAAAAAAGAAGAAGCTCAACTTTTAAAACACTCATTAATTTGGCTTGGCAAAACACCAATGCTAGAAATTGATGAAGAAGATGATTGGGCAAAACTGATTTTTATTAATAAAAAAGAAGATTTGGAAATAGAAACATCTCCAATTCTAGGAGAATGGATTGCAGAACATATTTCTGACTTTAGTATTTATGAAGATGAATACCCAACAATAGAAGAAATTAAACTCTTATTCGAAGAAGAAACAGGGTATCAATTTTCCGATTTAATAGAAAGTGATACTTGGAAAAAACTAAGAGAAAATGGATTATTAATAATTCGATTTTAATAAGAATAGAGGATATAAAGTTTGATTTTATTTCCTCTATTTTCAGTATCTATATCTGTAAATAAGGGTTTAATATGTAGCCTGCTTCACCAGTTATAAGTTCATAATTTACTATCCTCTCACCTCCTGTAGGTCTACTATTAGTATCATTTTCTTTATAAATCGGATACGTTAATTCAATGTTTGAATCGGAAAAGGTAACCTCTTCGTGTCCCATATATCCTTGTGCTAAATCATCATTTTCCGCAATAGACTGAACATAAATTTCACCATAACTCTCATCAGTAAAAGAAGCAATACCAATTAGGTTTACATAACTTCCTGATCCTACAGATCGTGCTGCAATATACAGCTCTTCATACCCATCTTTATTGAGGTCTAAAACATAAAACTGTTCTATTGGATCTACTCCTTCAAAAGTTAATAACTCATTAGAATTCGGAAAATTCATTCCTTGTATCGAAATATTACTAACACTGTTAGTAATTTTTTCTTCAGTTAATGTGAATATCATTCCACTTTTGGTTTCTATTTTATGTGAAACAACTTGAGGAATTATCTCTTCTTGAGAGTTATCAACATTTAGTTCCTTTCCCTTTTGGTTTTCTTGATTACAACTCATTGTAATTAAGTAAATAAAAGGAATTATCAACAGTATTTTGGGTTTTACTATCATTGTGAATAAATCGTTTATTGGTTATACAGTATAATTTAATGCTTTCTACTCAATTGTTATTAACTTTTTAAAGTTTTTTGTAAAAAAGAAAGTTATCAACATCTAATGTTGATAACTTTCTTGTGTAATGATATTAAATAACAAACTTATATTAAGTTATTCACATTACTAACATTTCTAGATAGAACAACGAGATCCCTCCAATATATCCTAAAGCTGCTATCCAAGCAATATTTTTAAGGTACCATAAAAAGCTAATTCTTTCCATACCCATTGCCGCAACTCCAGCTGCAGAACCTACAATTAAGATACTACCACCTGTACCAGAAGCGTACGCTAACATTTCCCAGAATTTACCATCTACTACAAAGTTGGCTAACTCACCAGTAGAACCATCAGGAGCAATATCATACATACCCATAAAAGCTGCTACAATTGGAACGTTATCAACAATTGCTGATAGTACACCAATTAATGTATTTTGTAAATAAATATCTTGAAAATGTTCTTGCATAAAACCAGCCATTACGTTAAGATGACCAGCTGAACTTAATGCTCCAACAGCTAACAAAATACCCATTAAGAACAATACAGTAGGCATATCAATTTTTGATAAAATACGCCCTACATTTAAATGTCTTTTATCTTGTAATGTTTTAGAATGAAGCTTAAAATCTGTAATAAACCACATTGCACCTAAACCTAATAACATTCCAATAAATGGAGGTAAATGAGTATATGATTTAATAACAGGAACCATCAATAAAGCAGTAATACCCATTACTAAAACAATTACACGGTCTTTTAATGGAATAAATGCTGCACTTTCATCTTCAGATAATTTAGGTATATCTATCTCTCCTTTTAATTTAAATGCGAGAACAATTAAAGGTAATATCATAGCTACTAAAGAAGGTAAGAATATTTCTTCTATAATCTTAAGTGCTGTTATTTGCCCACCAATCCAAAGCATAATTGTAGTTACATCACCAATTGGAGACCAAGCTCCACCTGCATTAGCAGAGATTACTACCATACTGGCAAAATACCAACGCGTTTCATCATCTTTAATTAATTTACTTAATACAGCAACAATTACAATTGTAGTTGTTAGGTTATCTAATGCCGCCGATAAGAAAAAGGTCATGAAAGAAATAATTACCAAAAGTTTCGCTTTATTCGTAACTTTTATTCTATTTGTAATTATTCTGAAACCTTGATATTCATCAATAACTTCTACAATAGTCATAGCTCCCATTAAGAAAAATACAATAGAAGCAATTTCTGAGAGATGTTCGGTTAATTCATGGTGGACAAGAAAATGTACCATCGACTCTTCTGAATTTGGGTTTACTGTTAACCAGTCTTTCCAAGATTCACTATAACCTAATTCTAAGATTTCTGGTGCTCCAATCGCATAAAGAGCCCATAGACCAGCACCCATTATCAACGCTGTTGCAGCTTTATTGATATGGATGTTATGTTCTAAAACAATTAATAAATAACCGAAGATAAAGACTTCGATCATGAGGTAGTACATCATCAGTGAAAAATAATATTAAGGTGAAGTTCTAGTACAAGCCACGAAATTAATTGTTGAATCTAGATAGTAATAGTTTTTATTATAAAATGTTAAAAATTAGTCAAAAAAAGACTTTTAATACATCAAAATAACCCTATTATACAATTTATTGAACCTAATTATCATAAAACATGAAAGAATTGACATTAGATAAATGGAAAAGAAAAGAACAATTTCTTTATTTTAATTCCTTTGAAAATCCTAATTTTTCTGTTACTGCGAATGTTTGTATTGATGGATTAATGAAATATAAAGAAAACCATACAGCATCATTACACTTATTATATCATTATTTTATGCTTAAAGTGATGAATGAAATAGATGAATTTAAGATTCGAATTATTGACGAAAAAATATATTCATTTGATACTGTATATGGTGGAACTACTATTTTAAAAAAAGACGAAACGTTCTCTTTCGTATATCTTGATTGGTTTAAAGACTTTGAGGAATTTTCTAAAGTAGGCAAAGCTGCAATTCAAAAAATTCTTGATGGTGAACCCTTTGAATACAAAGAAAATGATTACCCAATTATTCACTGTACTACAGTACCATGGATTCAATTTACAAGTGTACAAAACCCAAATAGAGGAAAAAAATTAGACAATGGAATTCCTAGTGTTGCATTCGGAAAAATTTTCAAACAAGAAAATAAAACAATGCTTCCTATATCAGTGCAGGCTCATCATGCTTTATTGGATGGTATTCATATGGGAAAGTTCTTTACAAAAATGGAAGAATATTGTAGTGCCACAGTTTTAAACCTGAAGTAAAAATGCTGTTGCAAGGCTAAAATAAATTAATAGTCCTGTAATATCTACTATTGTAGTAATTGCAGGACTTGCCACTACTGCAGGGTCTCCATTAAATTTCCTAACAATTATAGGTAAACCAGCTCCTATTATTGTAGATGATACGACTTGTAAGGCTAATGCCAATGAAATAATAAAAGCAACATATGATAAGGTTAATGTTCCAGGTAGTAAAGTATCAAAAGATAATAACGATACTTTTATAAAAGCAATAGATGATAAACATATAGCGAGAAGAATAGATATTCTCATTTCTTTAAAAGTGATTGTCCACCAATCTTTCACGGTTACTTCCCCTAAAGACAAGGCTCGAATAATTACAGTACTTGCTTGACTACCTGCATTTCCTCCTGTATCTGCCAACATTGGCATGTATAAAGCTAAAATTACCATCTGATCTAAAGCTGCTTCAAAATGATGTAAAATTAACCCAGATATCATTCCAACAACAGCCAAAGATACTAACCAAACTACCCTCTTTTTAAAATGTCTAAAAACAGATATATCCATATACCCCTCATCATCATCTTCATCATTAGAAGAGGTTATACCCATCATTTTTTCCATATCCTCAGTCTGTTCGGCAACAATTACTTCAATAGCGTCATCATGCCTAACAATACCTACAAGTTTATGGTCATCATTTAATATGGGTAAAGCTACTAAGTCATATTTTTCAATCATCCTTGCAGCTTGTTCTCTATCATCATTTACTTTGGCCGCTACATAATCTACATGAAGAAGATCTGCTATTTTATCAGACAGATCGGCTAATATCAGATCTTTTAAAGTAATAAAACCAAGCAATACTTTTTCATCATCTACTACATATACATAGTAAATCATTTTTTTACCTGGTGAATCAATTTTGATTTTATCAACTGCTTCCCTAACAGTCATCCACACTCTAACTGTAGCAAAATCTGTGGTCATAATTCCTCCTGCAGAGTCAGAATCATAAGCACTTAATTCTACAACATTACTACGAACTTGCTTATTTAAATAAGGTAATAGAGAGGTTTGCTCTTCGAGTGTTAATTCTTGATAGAAATCGGCTCGTTCATCAGAACGCATATCTTCAAAAACCTTAGAAAAAGCACGTTTATCTAATTTATTAAAAATTTGATATTGCAGATCACGAGAAAATTCTCCAAAAATTTGAGCTTTTTCTTTTTTAGAGAATAATTCAAAAACTAAAAGTAGATCCTGTTCTTCTAACTTTTCTAAGATCTCTACAATTTCAATTGTAGGTAGTTTTCCAATTACATCTTTTAATGCATTCCAGTCTTCAGTATCAATTAAGTCTTTTACAATTTCATAGCGCTGATCAATATTCGTGACAGTCATAAGATTTAAATATGGTCTTAGTAAATGAATAGAAAATCAAATAAGTAGTTAATAAAAAGCACTTTTAAATACAGTAGAATTTAATGTAGACTACTTAAGAAGTTAACTATTAGAAAACTATTTTTCTAATTCTTTAATGAATAACAAATCAAAATTAAAAGTTCTATTATTAAAAATGACTAAATTGTGTCGTAATAATAATTAAACCATCATAATATATGTTCACCGGAATAATCGAAGCAATTGGTAACATTGTAGATATCCAAAAAGATAAAGAAAATACAATTTTCACTGTTGAATCTCCCCTATCAAAAGAATTAAAAATTGACCAAAGCCTTGCTCATAATGGTGTTTGTCTAACAGTTACACACATAGAAGACAATAAACATCAGGTTGTGGCAATACATGAGACTTTGCAAAAAACTACTCTTGGCGATTGGAAAATTGGTGATATTGTGAACCTAGAAAGAAGCATGCCTTCTCATGGTAGATTTGATGGACATATTGTTCAAGGTCATGTAGACCAAATTGGTGAATGTATTAGCGTTGTTGATGAACAAGGAAGCTGGAGATTTACTTTCCAATATGATCCTTCAACAAAAAATTTCACTGTAGAAAAAGGCTCTATTTGTGTAAATGGTGCAAGTTTAACTGTGGTAGATGATGCTAAAGGACAATTTAGTGTAGCCATAATTCCTTATACTTTTGAGCACACAAATTTTCATAAAATTGAAAAAGGCACTAGAATTAACTTAGAATTTGATATATTAGGTAAGTACATTCAAAAGTTAAAAACATTGGATCTATAATATGACCAATCTGAAATGTCTTATAGTTGATGACGAAGAAGTATCTCGTATGGTAGTACGTGACTTTATTAAGCGCACCGAAGGTTTAGAACTTAGCGGTGAGTTTGATAATGCCGTATCTGCATATGACGTGCTAAAAAATACTCCCGTTGATCTTCTCTTCTTAGATATAGAAATGCCTCAAATGACAGGAATTGAGCTAGTACAATCACTAGAAAAACTCCCTGAGGTTATTTTAATTACTGGAAGAAGAGATTTTGGGGCTGAAGCGTATGAATACAATCTCACAGACTATTTGATTAAACCTATTACCTATCCTCGATTTCTTAAGGCAGTTGAAAAAGCTAAATTATCAATAGAAGATAGTGATCAGAAATTAGTTGAAAATAGCAGCGATGATATCCTTTATGTTAAGGCTGACAATAAAATTGTAAAACTTTCTCTTAGTGAAATCTTTTTTGTTGAAGCTCTATCAGATTATATGCTGATTAATACAAAGGATAAAAAATATATTGTGCATTCCACAATGAAAGCGTTAGAAAAGAAATTTCCTGAAAATTTTGTGAGAGTACACCGCTCTTATATCGCTAACCTTGATAAAATCAATACGATTGAGGATATGCAAATTGTAATGCCTCAGAAAAGTATTCCAATCGGAAACTCTTATAAAAGTAATTTCCTCTCAAAATTGAACTTTTTATAGTCAATCTTGAGAGGAAATCTCTTTATATATCATAAAAACTAAATAGGCTTTTCTAATTACCTACCCGCTTGAGTATAATCTACGCTAAAGTTATAAGTTACTGTATCTACTTGTCCCTTTATATCTGTAGCTACTATTTCTAATGTATATACCAATACGCCTTCATGGTCTAATAATTCACGTATAGGAAAACTTACATCTCCGAACATCACTCCTAAATCTACTGGATAGGTTGTGAAATTTGTAAATGTAGATGTCATTGGATCATTATACCCGTAATCATCTGTGAAAGTATATGTAATAGATGATAAACCTACATTTTCGTCTACTTTACCTTCTATACTGATATTTAAATCTTCTGTTAGCGTTAACTCCTGAACAGTATTTTCTGGAATATACTCTTTCGACTCGTTAAAAATTAAATCTGTAATATTAATTGATGGTGCCAAATCTTCTCTTGCTACTAAAGAGAACCTAAAGAAGGAAGCATTGTCCCATGTTTGTTCTTGATCCTTAACTTTAACATTCACAAATATCGTTTCTCCTGCATCTACACCAGTCTGATTAAAACCAAAATTAAACGTTGTTAGAGTAGCAAGATCTACTGATGTAGCTCCATTTAATGCTAACTCAACTACAGGGTCTTCTACAACAGTTCCTGTACTACCTGCTGTAGCTGGAACACCAATATATGATACTTCTAAACGCATAGAATCTAATCCGCCCTCATCTTCAAAAATAAGGCTTGAAAGGCTAAAGTTTTCTCCAGGAAACATTAATACAACTCTGTCCGAAGGAATTTCTATTCCATTTGATTCGGCATAAGAAACAAATTGTGCTGGAACATCATCGCAGTTAATATTAATAGATTGAACTTCTGTTTTTACATTCCCAAAAACATCTTCCATAGATATTGTAAGATCGTAAACACCATTTGCTAAACTATCAGAAATAAATATCTGATTTTCTACAATAGATTCTAATGATAAGTTCTCTCCTTTAGCTAGAAAATACCTTGGTGAAGATGTTCCTATTTGCACTCCAATTTTATTAATTCCAATATTATCAGAAATTAAACCACTTAATGACAAATATTCTCCTCTACAATATGCTGTATTTTCTTGATTTCCTTCAATGGCAGACATCACAGTAAAATCACTTAATGAAGGTGACAAAGTATCTGTACCAACCATAAAGTAAGTAGTATCTGCTATAATATTTCCTCCTGTATCTGTATTTCTTAAAGCTAAGAAATACTCACCCGTTGAAACATAAGCCGGGATCATAATTGCAGAGTCTAATATTAATAACCTCGCTTGAGTAGTGAAGACTGAATCGAAGGTAAATTCTAAAGCTGTAGAATCTAAAGAAGGATCTACTTTACCAATTGTTACCTGAGCTTCCTCAATTAACACATTATCAGTAAACGTAATATTCAACTGAAAAGAGTCTTTATAATAATAGGTCTCATTCAGAAATGAATCTGAAGATATAGACGGACTAAAATCATCTTCTAATGCTATACAAGAGATAAATCCGGTTAAAAACAATATATATAAGGCAACATTTTGAAGTTTCATAGTATTATTTCAGTTAGTCGTGTTGCAATTTAATAAATGTTAATCAGAGTTAATAACATTTACTACTACAATCTAAAAATTTAATTTTTATAAGATGTATTTAAAATGATCGTTATAAAATGGAATCAAAAAGGTAACAGCATAATAAATTTTAAATAATTTTTTGATATAACTCTTAAAATAATGGTAAACTGAGGCTTATAACATTAAAAAGCATAAATACCTTCATTTCATCTCAAAAAAACTTGATGTTTGTATTGTCGAAAGAAATTAATGACAACAATGTTGAACTACTCTAGTAGTAAAACAAGTCATTTAAAGAGTAACTATGTTAAGCAGCATAGAAGTCAGATGAATAGATTGAAGAGAGAGCTTGGAGAAGGCTAGTTTTTTTAAAACTAGCCTTCTTTTTTTATGTTCAATTTATCTATCCTCTGCTATAAAAATAACCACTATTTTAAGATAGTTTTTCTATTAATTCTTTTCCCCATAAATCCATTGATGTAAGTATTCCTTCTAATGATCTACCTAGGTCTGTCAACTCATAAACTACTTTTGGGGGCACTTCTGCATACACTGTTCTTTTTACTAAGTTATCATCCTCTAATTCCCTTACTGTTTGGGTAAACATTTTGTTTGAGACCTCAGGAATTGTTTTTTGAAGTTCACCAGAACGCATACCTCCCTCCAACAAATGAAATAAAACTAGCGGTTTCCACTTATTTCCTATCAAATCCATTGTTAAACGGAGAGAGCATTCATATTTTTTATCAATCATCTTATTTTTATTTGTCTAATACTCAGTAATTCACACCTTTTGGTAACTACCCTACTATTTTGTAAGGTATTGATTAACAGTATACTTATATTTAATTTTGTATTAAAGATAATCAAGAAAATAATATGAATAAAACAGGAAGTTATCCAAGATCATTTTCTCATATCGGTATTACTGTACCAGATATTGAGAAAGCAGTAAAATTCTATTCTGAAATTATGGGATGGTATGTAATTATGCCTCCTTCTGATGTTACTGAGGAAAGTGATACCGCTATAGGTCAAATGTGTATAGATGTATTCGGTAAAGGATGGGGAACATTTAAAATTGCTCACTTATCTACATCAGATGGAATAGGTGTTGAGCTGTTTTCTTTCCCTACGACCAAGGCTGAAAAACCAAAATTTGATCCTTTTAATACAGGTTTATTTCATTTCTGTGTTCAAGACCCTAACATTGAAGAATTGACAGAAAAAATTGTTGCTGCAGGTGGTAAACAAAGAATGCCAATCCGTGAATATTATCCAGATTCAAAACCTTATAAAATGGTTTATGTTGAAGATCCATTTGGAATTGTATTCGAAATTTACACACATAGTTATGAATTAACTTATTCTTCTGGAGCATATTCAGAATAGTAACTAAAAAGAAAGAGGTCACTTCCCGTAGGAAATGACCTCTTAATTGTATATATCTTAATTTCTAATTAGAAGCTAATAGCAGCCTCTAACATGAAACCATCAAACTGACCACCTGCGAAGTTAGCATTAGTAGAACCAGTACCTAAGTAGTTATCATAATCATCATACGTTTGTTTGATGTATGAACCTTTTAAAGATACATTCTTAGTCATGAACCAACCAGCAGAAAGCTCGTAACGATTTTGACGAACATCTTGTTGTCCAATACTCCATGCAGTACCATCTTCGAAAGCACCTGCTTCAGCAGCATTAGTACCCCAAGCTGTATTGTAACGAGCACCTACATTAAATTGTTCTTGGTTACCAAAACGGTAAATCAATTCACCTGCTAATTGCTCCCAAGTTCTGTTGCTCATCTCTGGATTGTTTTCCATAGCTTCACCTTTTGATAAACCTTGAGAGTTCTCATAAGTACCGAAGAATTCTAAACCGCGGAACTTAACAAAAGAGTTCAACATAACCGCATCAATGTTATTTGTGAAGTTAGGGTTAGCACGACCTGATCTGAAATCATCTCCAGTAGGAACCATCACATTGTAGAATCTAGAACCAGCTCTATCACCTGCATAGATATTAGAGTTATCTAAATTAGAGTTATGGTAGTAAGAACCTGTTAAACGAACTCTTAAATCATCGTTTACTTGCTTATCATAACCAACTTTACCATAAACAGACCAGTTACCTGTGTGAGTTACACCTTGGTTTAATGCTCCGTTAGATAAACCAAACATACCAATGAAACCATTTTTCTGAGCGTAAACTTCCATTGCCATTTCAGTAGCAAATGCATCCATAATTGTGTTACCAATAAAAGCATTACCCATTGTGTAAGCATTGTCTGTACGACGGAAGTGCTGATCACCATAGTTTACTTCCATTTGACCTACTTTAATAGTAACGATATCCATGATATCATCAGCTAATTGAGAGTTCAAGTTTAAGAAGTTTAAGTTGTCAACTTGTAAATAACCACCCATTACCCAAGTATCGTTATGATGTCTCGAAGATAAGTAAGTTAATAAGTTTACTCTAACACCATCTGCTAATTGAGCATCGATTCTCAAGTTTGCTGTTGGAAGGTTAACATTCGTGTGAATGTCTTGAAGGTTACCCATAGTGTTACTATGTTGTAAACCTTGCATTTGTAAAGCGAAATCACCACCAACACGTACTTTAACACCATCAAAACCAACTGTGTCAGATTTAGTTGTTTCGAATACATTAAGACCTCTTTGGTCGTTGTATCTGAAGTATTGAAGATCTCTGTTGAATAGTGTACTTTGTGCAGATACATTACCTGCAAACATTGTTAGAAGTAATGCAATTACTCCAGTAAATTTGTAAAGATTATTCATGTTTGATAAAAGTTATTCCAATTAAATCGGAATTAATTAAGTAGATAGGATAAGTAAATTATTATTCTGAATTACACATAACTAGAACAAATAAACTTATATTAATGTAGATAAATTTTATTTAATTTAGATAGATACGTTATAAACGATCGTTACCTCATCTCCAGTAGTAATAGTACCAAACATAGCAGTTGGTGGCTCTACTGAATACTCTGTCATTTTGAAAGTTGTTTTACCTGCAAAAGACACTACACCAGAATTTACCGATGATTGAGCTGTTAAAGTAACGTTTTTAGTGGCTCCAGCAATTGTCAATTGACCTTCAGCTGAAACAACTCCATTTGCATCAATTGTTGCTTTTGATGATTTAAACGTAATATTAGGATTGCTTTTTTCTTTTAAGGCTGCGTAAACATTCTTATCCATAGATCCTTTACCTGACTTTAAGCTTTTTACAACAAAAGTAAGATCTAATGTATTTACGGATGTAACTTTATCACCTTCAACACTTACATCTGCAGAACCTGAAATTGATTCAACATCACAGTGCCAATCGTGTAAAGAAGAAGTTCCCTCAACCTTAACTTCACTTTTGTCATTTAAGATTTCTCTTGATTGTGCAAAAGTTAATGTTGAAAATAGTGAAATAATTAAAAATGTAGATAATAATGATTTTTCCATTGTTATGTAGATAATTAGGTGGTATAATTTGATAAAATTAATTTTAGTAGCTAACGAAGAAGTGGGTGTTACCCCTTAATGCACTTGCAAGTTAAAACATGGAAAAATAATACGGATAATAATTATAGTTAGTAAGGGTAAATAAAAACGAATAAATGTAAATAAATTTGGAATCTTGAAAATTAAATTTTTAAAAATGACTTTCATCAGAGAGTAATGATGATATTCATTATCATAATCACTCTCTAAGATTTTTAATTAATTTTCACTTTCTGTAAAACGATTTTGAAAAATTAAAATAAATGTCACTCCAAGGAAAATTGCAGAATCTGCAATATTAAAAACAGGGCTAAAAAACAAAAAATGATCTCCACCTAAAGCAGGAATCCATGAAGGAAAATTACCTTCAACCATTGGAAAATATAACATATCAATCACCTGCCCATGAAACCAAGGTGTTGAAGAGCCTGGAATAACATTTCCTTCTATTAAAACACCATAAAAGATACTATCAATAGCATTCCCTATTGCACCTCCTAAAATCATAGATATACAAACCAAGAAGCCTAGATGAGTATTGGCTTTCTGATAAAGTGAATAAATAGCATAAACTATACCTCCAGAAGCGAGAATTCTAAAAAGTGTAAGAAAAAGTTTACCATATTCATTACCAAACTGCATCCCAAAAGCCATTCCTGGGTTTAATAGGTAATGTAATCTAAACCAATCTCCTATTACATGAACCTCTCCAAGAGTACCCATTTCCATAAAATTATGGACCAATAATTTACTTAATTGATCAATAGCTATTACAAATATGGCAACACTATATATTGTTGTTAGGCTTAATTTTTTTGTATTTCCCATCGGTTTTTTACTCCGTAATTTTCTAATTATAGATTATTTTATTCTCTAGATTAAAATCTACTCCAAAAATAAGGTGTGAAGATAATCATTACTGTAAATAGTTCAAGCCTGCCAAGCAACATTAAAAATGATAATACCCATTTTGCAGTATCTGGCAAATGTGCAAAATTATCTACAGGACCTACTGTTCCAATACCCGGACCAATGTTTCCTAAAGATGTTGCAACTGCTCCTAAAGAGGTCATTAAATCAACACCTAAAGCAGACATTACTAATATACCCAATCCAAATATCAATAAATAGGCCATTATAAAGGCAAGTACATTAAAAGTAATTCCCTCTTTTATCGCTTTTTTATTAAAACGTACTGGTATAATTGCCGTTGGGTGTAATTGTCTTTTTAATTCTAAAAATGAATTCTTAAATAAAATGATATGTCTAACAATCTTTACACCACCTGCTGTAGACCCTGCCATACCACCACAAAACATTAATATAAATATTATCATGGTTGCAAAAGGAGCCCATGCTGTGTAATCTGCAGACACATATCCCGTTGTAGTAATTATTGATACTACTTGAAACAAAGCATCTCTAAATGACTTTTCTATTGTTAAATCAGAAGAATAGGCTACTACAATGCCAATGGCAATAGAAGATGATAGTATAATTCCGGAATAATAACGAAACTCCTCATTCGTCCAAATAGCTTTAAACATTCTCTTAAACAAGAAGTAATTCAAAGTAAAATTTGTTCCTGCCAAAATCATAAATACAATAAGAATGTATTGAATGTAAGGAGACATTGATGCGGCACTATCATTATAAGTTGAAAAACCACCTGTTGCCATTGTTGTCAATGCATGATTTATCGCATCATAGAAATTCATTCCTCCTGTCATCAAAAGAACAGTTTCAATAGCTGTTAAACCTGCATATACCCACCATAAACGTTTGGCGGTCTCTTTTATTCTTGGCTGCAATTTATCTGGAGAGATACCAGGAGCTTCTGCTACAAATAACTGCATACCTCCAATTCCTAAAAATGGTAAAACTGCAACGGCTAAAACAATAATACCCATTCCACCAATCCATTGAGTTAAGCTTCGCCAAAATAAAATACCTTTTCCAACGGACTCTATATCTGTTAATATAGATGCTCCTGTTGTAGAATAACCAGAAATTGTTTCGAAATACGCATTTGTAAGCGATGGATTTTCAAGACTAAAAAGATAAGGTAAACTTCCAAAGAATGCCATTACCGTCCATCCTAATGATACAATAATATAACCATCCTTTTTCTTAATTTCCTTTTTATATCCTTTACGTTCGCCATAAAAAACAATCAATCCTCCAGAAAGCACTGTAATTAACCCTGCCTCTGTAAGTGCCCACCAATCACCATCTCCAAAATAAAAAGAAAAGGGTAAACAAGTAAACATAAAGATTCCATTCAGAAGAATTAGAATCCCCATAATTCTAGCAATCAATCCAATATTGAAATGATTTTTACGCTGTACATAGTCTGCCATTTTAAAATTTCTTTATTAACGGAAGAAACCTTCCACTTTAGAGATACATTCAGGTCGTGTAAGTACCACAGCCCTATCATATGGTTCAAATTGGAAATCTCCTTTAGGAATATAAGCTTTTCCTTTACGAATAGCACCTCCAATAATTGCCGACTTAGGAAAACCTAAATCTTTTAATATCTTTTTAGTTACTGGAGAATTTTCATTTACTACAAATTCTAAAACTTCTGCATCCACACCATGAACGTTGGTAAGAGAAATAATTTCTCCTCTCCTGATATATCTAAATATAAAGCTTGCTGCTATAAGTTTTTTATTAATTAAAGTGTCAACACCCATATTTTGAGATAAATGAATATAATCCATATTCTCTACTAAGGCAATTGTTTTCTGAACACCGTGTTTCTTTGCAACTAAAGATGTTATAATATTCGTTTCAGAGTCACCTGTAACAGCAATAAAAGCATCTGCAGTATCAATGCCCTCCTCTTCTAAAAGATCTACATTTCTACCATCGCCATGAATAACTAATGTATTAGGTAATTCCTCGGCCAATTCTATTGCTTTATCTCTATCCTTTTCTATTAATACAACATTGTATTTATGGCTTAAAGATCTTGCCGCATAAAAACCAACCTTACCCCCTCCAAGTATTATCAAGCGCTTAATTTTCTTTGATAATTTTTTACCTGTAAGTTGAAGAACACTCTCTACACCCTCTGGTTTAGCAATATAATATACATGGTCACCTAACTCAAAACGAGTATCACCTCTAGGAATTAGTGTTTCATCATTTCTAAGTATAGCTACTGTTAAAAACTTAAAGTCTTTGTTTAAGTAAGTAGTTTCTTCTAAAGTTTTACCACAAAGAGGCTTTTCTCTGTCAATGGTAATGCCTATAAGAGAAAGTAAACCTTTTTCAAACTCAAATGTATCAGTAATAGCTGCTTCCTTTAACAACCTCTTAATTTCCTTTGTTGCTAACAACTGAGGAGAGATCATTTCATCCACACCCATTCTACGCATATCTAATATGTCTCTAGAGTGTAGAAGTTCACTGTTATTTATACGTGCAATAGTCCTCTTAGCTCCTAACCTTTTTGCTACCATTGCAGTAATAAGGTTAGTTTCTTCAGATGAGGTTACAGAAATAAGCATGTCAGACTTGCTCACTTTTGCTTCTTCTAAAACAGAAAAAGAAGTAGACGAACCTTTAACTGTAGCAACATCAATATGATTTGCCGCATGATTAAGACTTTCTTCGTCTGTATCGATAAGAGTTATATCGTGATCTTCGTGCGCAAGTAGTTTTCCCAAGTGGAATCCTACATCTCCAGCACCAGCGATTATGATTTTCACAGTTATTTACACTTTGATGTTAGAATCAACTTTTCCAATGTTATGGAAATATTAAGGCAAATATAGTCTGATTTTTTGTTTACCTGCAATTTTTAACCTTCTGCCCAATTATCTCTATCCAAACTTCTGTACTGAATTGCCTCTGCAATGTGCTCTGCAAGTATTTTTTCACTACCTGCTAGATCTGCAATTGTTCTAGAAACCTTTAAAATTCGATCATAAGCACGTGCAGAAAGCCCTAATCTGTCCATTGCTGCTTTAAGAAGATTTTTTCCTAAAGGATCTAAACCACATATTTTTTTTACAACTTGAGATGGCATCATTGCATTACAATGTACCGTTGTTGACTGATCTGTAAAGCGTTCTTTCTGAATTTCTCTCGCTTTTATAACTCTATCTCTTATTTCTTGGCTACTTTCTGCTTCCTTGGTCTCTGTCATTTGGTCAAAAGAAACAGGTGTCACCTCAACATGTAGATCAATTCTATCCAATAGTGGTCCACTTACTTTATTTAAGTAACGCTGAACTGCTCCTGGAGGACAAATACAATCTTTTTCTGGATGATTATGATAACCACAAGGGCATGGGTTCATACTTGCTATAAGCATAAAGTTTGCAGGAAAATCAACAGACATTTTTGCTCTTGAGATTGTTACCTTTCTCTCCTCTAAAGGTTGTCTCATTACTTCTAGTACTGTTCTTTTAAATTCAGGCAGTTCATCTAAAAATAAAACACCATTATGAGACAATGATATTTCTCCAGGTTGTGGTATTCCTCCTCCACCAACTAAGGCTACATCACTTATAGTATGATGAGGGGCTCTAAAAGGTCTTGTAGATATTAGATGTCCATTTCCTTCTAGTTTCCCAGCAACAGAGTGTATTTTAGTTGTTTCTAAAGATTCTTGTAAAGTTAACGAAGGCAATATTGTTGCTAACCTCTTAGCTAACATTGTTTTACCTGCTCCAGGAGGTCCAATCATAATCACATTATGTCCACCGGCTGCAGCAATTTCTAATGCTCGCTTCATATTCTCCTGTCCTTGAACCTGAGAAAAATCTACTTCATAATCATTTAAAGTATCTGAAAACAGTTCTCGTGTATCAATTTTTAAAGGGGCAATTTCCTTATCACCTTGAACAAACTCAATAGCTTCTAGTAAACTTTCTACTCCTATAACATCAAGATTATTTACAATTGCCGCTTCTTTGGCATTTTCTTTAGGCAGAATAAATCCTTTAAAACCCTTTTTCCTGGCTTCAATAGCAATAGGTAAAGCTCCTTTTATCGGGCGTAATTTCCCATCTAAAGATAATTCTCCTAGAATTACATAGTTCTCTAATTCTTTAGCTCCAATTTGTTCAGATGCTTGAAGAATAGACAATGCAATGGGTAAATCAAATGCCGCTCCTTCTTTTTTGACAGAAGCTGGTGCTAAGTTTACCAACACCTTTTGACGTGGTATAACATAACCAAAATGTTTTACGGCAGATTCGACACGGTGTTCACTCTCTTTAATGGCACTATCTGGCATTCCTACCACGTATAAGTTTTTTCCATTAAGTACATTTACTTCAATTTCTATGAGCGTAGCATCTACTCCATAGACTGAACTTCCATAAGTTTTAGAAATCATAGTTGTTGTTGAATCGTTTTAGCGAAAGTATAATTTTATAAAGATAAACCATCATCATCGTCAATTGCTTGACTTTCTGATTCTGAAGATTCTTCTGTAGTAATAACTGGAGGCGCATATAACCTCCTAAGTGTTGCTCTAAGATTAGATAATGCAACTTTAGCATCTTTATACAAAGGATCGATGTCTAAAGCTTTCTCAAAATCTTTTTTTGCTTCTGTATAATTCTTAAAGAAATATTGTTGTGTTAAGCCTAATTCGTACCAGAGTTCTTTCACTTCAGGATCTAATTTTAACCCCTCCAAAAATACTCTATTTGCCTCTAAAGGCAATCTCTTTTTCCTGTAGAGTCGTCCTAATTCTTTAGACGATTTCCAATAAGTTGGTTTTTCTTTTAAAATAGATTTATGAATAACTATCGCACTATCTATAAAACCTTCTGATGCCAACAAAAAAGCATTTTCATAATTAATTGCAGTTGATTGTAGTTGTAAACCTATTGCTATAGTTAAAGTTTCTTTGGCTAAAGGTATATTCTTTGATTTAATAGATTGCTCAATAATACCAACATAAGAAAGTGTATCCGTTGGTAAAATTTCAATAGATCTCTGATAATTTTTTAATGAACGTTCAAAATCTCCTTTCAGTGCATATGAATGACCAATAGATCTATAAGTCATATTATTTTGAGGAACTTCTAATACAGATGATTTCAAATAAAATAAAGCACTATCAGGTTGCCCTAAATTATTAAAAGAAGCACCAATAAATGTTTTCAGGTGAGGATGTTTATACCCTAAAGAAATTGCTTTTTCTCCACTAGATATTGCACTTCTCATATTCCCTAAAAAATAATGAGAAGAAGCACCCAAAAAATAAAACTCACCATTAGTACTATCTATTTGAATTGCTTTTTCAGCATCTTCTAAAGCACTACCAAATTCTTTTTTACGAAGTTGAACAGAACCTCTAGAAAAATACAACTCAGGGTTATCAGGATCATTTGATACCAATTTATCCAGAAATGATAGCTGTTTATCAAAAAATTCATCTTCGTGGGCTGTAGCATCAACAAGTCCTTCTAAAGTATCTTGTTCTTTTTTACAACCAAAAAGTGAAATCAGGATAAATATTAATATAAAATGGTACTTCAACATCTTTACACCTTAAATCGTTTATTACTTTGGAGAATGTAAAAATTGAGAAAAGTTTTTGATTTTAAAATTGATCGCATAAAAAAAGCTCACTTTGGGGAATAAGTGAGCTTTTCTTTTCGATAAAGTTATGATTATGAAAGTTTATTTTCTCTCTTTCTGAGAACACTCAACTCTTTCTTCAATTCTTCACCTTTATTTCTTTCAGTAACCAATTCTCTACGCACCTGCATTTCTCTTTCCTGAGCACGAGTTCTAAACTCTTCATACTCACTTTCAATGCTATCGTGGTCTTTTTTAATTGTTATTACTGCTTGATTATTTGCTTGGAATCTTATTAAAAAGACTATCAATACAATTACTAAAACAGCAATTACAGTAAATGCTGTATATAGTACAGAGTATTTCGGCATATCCATTCCCATTAATTGAATATAATCACCCAATTCAATAAGTCTGTCTTTCTCGCCTAAACGAGCTTCCATCTCTTTAACTTCTTGTTGTGCTTGGTCTGTCTCTAAACGAGCAGCTGCAGCATCCTTATAGGCTGTTTGTAGAGAATCATCTACAATAGACCAATAATCATTAAGCCATTCTTGCTTAATCATACGGTATTCTTTCCATCTACCACCTCTTTTTGACATATACTTGTATTTGCCATGAAGGGTATTATCTACAGGTGCAGCTGGTTTAACAGCGGTTTTTGTTGTTTTCTGCGTCTTAGCAGTTGACGTAGAAGTGCTTGAACCTGCAGTTTCTTGTGCATATGTAGTAGAAAGACTCAATACAAATGCAATCGTTGTTACGAACCTAATTATTCTTTTTGACATGTTAGTAGGTATTTAAATACTATTCTATTTTACAAATATAGAAATAGGAAGCAAAAAAAAAGCTTTACCGAGAAGATCAGTAAAGCTTTTTGTTGTCCGACCAGGTCTCGAACCTGGACTCTTCTGTACCAAAAACAGACGTGTTGCCAATTACACCATCGGACAAGATTTCAGAAAAACGTCTCGGTAGATTGTTGTCCGACCAGGTCTCGAACCTGGACTCTTCTGTACCAAAAACAGACGTGTTGCCAATTACACCATCGGACAATCTTTTTTTTGAGAACTATTTCTCTGAAATGCGATGCAAATGTATGTCGATTATTTTTATTCACCAAACAATTTGAAAAAATATTTCATAAATAATTCCTAACAAACAACCTTTACATTATTAAAATCATCTATATCCATTTCTTATTTCAATATTTGCTTTATTTACAAAATACTGAATATCAGAAACATTATAATCTAAAAAGAATTGATTTTCGGTACCATCAAACATTTTAAGTTGTAATTGATATGTACCTACAAATCCTAAATAAAAAATAAAAAACGCTGCAATAAATAAAGATAAACCTGTAAAAAGAGAAAGTGCTCCAGAGCTTCCCGCTACTAGAGATAAGGGACCGCAGATTCCTCCAATTAATAAAGGTAAAATCAATTTTTTCTTTTTAAGGTGTAAAGACTTTATATATTTTCTTTCAAATTTCCGATGTGTATTAGGAAGGCTTATCTCTAAAAAGAGTGTTGAAAGTTTTAAGAAAAAATAAGTATCTAATTTACATTCAAGGTCATCGTTTTCAGAAATGTTAACCCAATTGTATAAATAACTATACGAGTAATAGTACTTTTGATGAGTAACTTCTTGCTCAGACAAATTAAATTTTGATTCTCTATCTATATATGTTTGGTAAGATCGCAATGGCAATTTTCAAAGTTTCGTTTATAAATTATTAGTGCATTCTCAATTTACATTTAAGTTCAGTCTTTTTCTTCACATCTTTCTTTCTATTTTTACTCTAAACTTAATTTAAAGGTATGCAAGACTTAAATTTGCCAAAATCTAAGGTACGTTTAGAACAAAAAGAGGGTAAAACATATATTTTTGATCCAATCAGAAAAAAAATGTTGTTACTTACTCCAGAAGAATGGGTAAGGCAACAATTTTTACAGATGTTACTTTCAATGGGCATATCTAAAGGGTTAGTTGGCATTGAAGGGGGATTGAAAGTTAATAAAATTCAGAAAAGAGCCGATTTATTAATTTTCGATAGAGGAGGAGCTCCATTTTTATTAATAGAATGTAAAGCACCTTCAGTTAAATTGAGTAATGAGACTTTTAAACAAGTTGCCGCCTACAATGCAACTATTAAAGCTCCATACATTGGTATTACTAATGGCATACAACATTATTTTTGTGCTATAAATTTCGAAAATTCTTCTTATGATTTCCTGAAAGAGATACCTTTACCGGAGTATGTTAAACAACATGATAAAAATTCGAATGATAAATAAGCGTTTATATACATTTCTGTTAATTCCTCTATTATTTAGTTGTGGTGTTAATAAAGAATCTGGCCCCCGATTAGAAGTAACTATTATTCAACCAAAAATTGATCCTACAACAGCACAAGCTTTACAACTTAAAGGACAAAAGTTTGTATATGAAAGTAAAACAATTGGAGGTGATACAGACAGTTACAAATGGGAAGTAGATAACCAAGTTATAGGTACTTCTTTACTTACTGACAGTGTTTCTTATGACACTGAAGGAGTAAAAAAAGCAAGATTTTCTGTTACTAATTCAGCTTTTGATGCTTATGCTGAAATAGAAGTCTTAATTGTTAAATACATGGCTTTCTTTGATGATTTAACGCTAAGCGATAATTCATTCTGGGTAGGAGATGCTACTAATGGTTCTGCATCTACTTTTACAACGGGTAATGTGGTTTTACCAAATACATCTCCAAAAATTGATGGAGATAACTCTGATGACTTCTATAATTTTGGTTATTCTAATATTACAGATTCCTCATCTAATGATTTTCATAAATACGGTGTTTACCTTAAAGTACCTGCAAGTAGTGTTAGTAATTTTGGGCTTGCTAGAATGAAGCAAGATAAACCTACTATGAATTTAATTTTTGATACAGAACTATATCCTATAAGTATTTCTATTGCAAATAGTCCTGATGCCATTGCAGCTGCAGACTCAATTCTTAAAAGTGGAGATACTTATATATTAGAGGTACGAGGAATTAATAGTGCAAATGAACAAACAGAAGAATTAGCTAGTTTAACATTGATAACCGGTGTTACTGATACTATATCAGCAGTGACAAAATGGACTAAACTAGAGCTTAATACTTTAGGTAGAGTAAAAGGGCTTAATTTTACAATCAATAGTACTAAAAAAGATCCAGATACTGGAGCATTAGACTTAGAAGCTAAATTCTGTTTAGATAACCTTTTATTAGTTGAGTCTGAACAAAAATTCAATCCAAATTAAGATGCTTAAAATAGAAAATTTAGTAAAATCATTTGCTACAGATAATGGCTCTCTCGATATAATAAAAGACATTTCTTTTACTATTAACCATGGAGAATCTGTTGCTATTGTTGGTGCATCTGGTTCTGGAAAAACTACATTGTTAGGCTTGGCTGCTGGTTTAGATAATCCTACATCAGGAAGTGTTTTTATTGATGGAGTAAATCTAACTACATTATCAGAAGATGATAAAGCTGATGTTAGAAATCAAAAAATTGGTTTTATTTTTCAAAATTTTCAACTCCTACCTTCACTTACTGCTTTAGAAAATGTAATGACTCCTTTAGAGCTACAGGGGAAATCAAACATAAAAAAACACGCTTTAAATATATTAGAAGATGTTGGTTTAAAAGGAAGAGAGAAGCATTATCCAACTCAGCTTTCTGGTGGCGAACAACAAAGAGTAGCTCTTGCTAGAGCATTTGTCAGCAATCCTAAAATCTTATTTGCAGACGAACCTACAGGTAATTTAGATGAGAAAACTAGTACTCATATAGAAAACCTACTTTTTAAAATGAATAAAGAAAACAACACGACTTTAGTAATTGTTACGCACGATCCTCTATTAGCTAAAAAAGCAGATAGAGTAATTGTTGTTAAGGATGGAAAAATTATGACCGATTAGTTTGTTTCTTTTTCCCACTAATCAAATAAACTCCTAAAAATATAAAGGCAGCTGCTATTATTTGTACAGCCTTCAACTCTTCATTTAAAAAGAATACGGCTATAAAACCTGCAATCATTGGCTGAAAATAAATATAAAAACTTGCAGTACTTGCATTTACCGTCTGCATAGCTACTGCATAAAACAAGTATGCTAAAAAAGTATTCCCTACCACTACATAACTAATTGACAACCATATATGTGACGGGATCGCTACCCAATTAGTTTGTTCTACATCTTTCCAAGTAATTAATGCTACTATTGGAATTGCAAATAAAAACACCCACTTCATTAATGTAAAAGGGTGATATTTAGCTAATAATGGTTTTGTGATTACTAAGTAGATGCTGTAAAAACAGGCATTTATTAATACCATAATATCTCCCTCAACAGATCCTGAGTGAAAGGCAATTCCGTTTAAACCAATCATTAATAATGCTCCACTAAGTCCAAGAGCAATACCAATTATTTTTTTGATATTTACCTTCTCTTTAAGAAAGATTGCAGAACATATTAATACAATAACAGGAGAGGAGACTACAATTACGGATGCATTTATTGAACTCGTTTTTGCTAGCCCTTCAAAAAATAATAATTGATTAAAACAGGCACCAAACATACCTGCAAAAAAGAGTCTTATATAATCTTTCTTATCTGTTACTTTCTCTTTTACGGTAAAAGCATGTAATAAATAAAATAGAAATGCCCCACCTAAAATACGTAAAAATATAAAGGCTTTAGGCCCAATAAATTCGGGCATAGCAATTTTGGAAATAATAAAATTACATCCATAAATAACCGACGCCGCTAATAAAAAGAGGTGAGCCTGAATTTTAGATACTTTTTTCATTAATCTTCTAACTCAGCAAAAGGTTCAAACTTATCAAATACAAACTCTGTATGCGGAGCATCTTTCATTTCAGGAGTAAGATCTTGTCCTGCCCAATGTTCATAGTGTTTACCATTTCTCCAAAGGCGAGAATTCGTCATGTCATATATTTTACCTTTATAAGCAACCCATATTTCATCTTTATCTTCGCCGTTTCTTAATGCCAATTGTGCTCTTGTATACTTTTCCATTATTATTAACTAAAAAATAAATGGCTTTGCAGAAATACCACAAAGCCATCTTATTATATTATTAAGGTCAAATTACTTGATTGGAACATTTACGTGACGCTCAGCATGATAAGATGAACGAACTAATGGGCCAGACTCAACATATTTGATTCCTCTTTTTAAACCTTCCTCTCTAAAGAAATCAAATTTATCTGGATGGATATACTCAATTACTTCATGGTGCATTTTTGTAGGTTGTAAGTACTGACCTAATGTCATTACATGAAGACCTCTTTCTGCAAGATCATCCATAATTTTAAATACTTGATCGTCAGTTTCGCCTAATCCAAGCATAATACCTGTTTTAGAACGACGGCCTTCGTCTACAATACGCTTGATATGTTCTAAAGAACGCTCGTAATTTCCTTGTGGACGTACAGCACGGTATAGTTCTTTAACTGTTTCCATGTTGTGCGATATTACTTCTTGACCACCCTCGATCATTCTGTAAAGAGCATCCCAATTTTTACGTGTATCAGGAATCAGAGTTTCTATAGTAGTTGATGGAGATATTTTCTTAGTTTCAATTACTGTTTGGTACCAGATTTCTGCACCTCTATCTTTCAACTCATCTCTATTTACCGAAGTAATTACTGCATGTTTTACTTGCATCTTAAAGATAGCATCAGCTACACGAGCAGGTTCTTCAGTATCGTACTCAGTTGGTCTACCTGTAGCTACTGCACAGAATGAACATCCACGTGTACATATATTTCCTAAAATCATAAAAGTTGCAGTACCTTCACCCCAGCACTCACCCATGTTAGGGCAATTACCACTTTGGCAAATTGTATTCAACTTATGCTGATCTACCAACTTACGTACGTTTGCATATTCTTTCCCGATAGGTAACTTCACACGCAACCAATCTGGCCTACGTTTAGGCTTTTCTTTTTTCTCCGAAGAGATTACTGGTAGTTCTATCATTTAATTTTTCGTTTTCGTTGTGATTCCCGATGATAATAAGAATCAGCTACAAATTTACGAACTAGATTTACAATAACGAAACGATGTGCAAAAAAGGATATATTTATCTTTTTTCGCTGATTATGTTAATTTTGAGTTGATTTAGTGTTTCATTTATCAATTTGTTTTGATTAGAATCTACTAAATGTTTGTTTTGCCAAATATTGTGATTACACACAATCTTCAAAATTTATAAAAAAAATAACAAGCGATGGAAAATTCAACAACTTCGGGCAGACCAAAGCAGAATATAACGATATACACAGAGGCTAATCCAAACCCTAATTCTATGAAATTCATGTTGAGTTTCATGTTATTAAAAGGAGGCGAGAGCTATGATTTCCCAAGTGTAAAAGAAGCAGAAGTTTCTCCTCTTGCAAAAGAGATTTTTGAGAAATTCGATATCGTAGACCGTATCTTCTATATGAGTAATTTTATTACAATTACTAAAAAAGATGATACTGTAGCTTGGATGGAAGTTATCCCTCAGTTTAAAGCCTTTCTTTTAGAGTACTTTGAAGCTGAAAAGCCAATTTTTGAGAATGTTGATGAAACAATTGTTGAAGCTGCAGATTCAGAAGCAATCAAAAAAATTAAAGGTGTTCTTGATGAATACATCAAACCTGCAGTAGAAATGGATGGAGGTGCTATCAAGTTCCATTCTTTTGATGAGGAATCTGGTGTAGTAAAAGTATTGTTACAAGGTGCTTGTAGCGGTTGTCCATCATCAACATTTACTTTAAAAATGAGTATTGAAAACCTTCTTAAAAGAATGGTACCCCAAGTAACTGAAGTAGTTGCGGAAGGCGTTTAATCACTTTTAAAGTATAAAAAGCTGTCTTAGAATACATTATTTTAAGGCAGCTTTTTATTTTTTTCTAATTTAAGTTGGTTAAAATGCTAGTAGGTGAGCATCTATATTTAGTAATACTTGTTCATTTAAAAGTTCTTCATAATTAAGAAAGTCTATCTCAATACGTGGGTTTTTATTTACATCATAGAAGTGATATGTAAATAAATTTTTCATTCCAATGTATTCATTCATTTTATGGAATCCATACATTACTCCATCATCTACACTTCTTCCTTTAAAAAATTCCTCTTCTAGCTCAAATGCTTCTAACGGTGCATTCCAAGTTGTAGTTAGAATATATTTTTTATCAGATAACAACCCACTTCTTCCATAATTTAATTTAGGATTTAACTTAGATGATCTTCCATCTGATCCATAAAATTTTCCTTTCCCTTTTGTTATTACATCATCAAGATATTTCTTAAAACTATTGGGCACAGAGAACCACCAGACAGGAGTATGATAAATAATAATATCTGCCCAACTTATCTTTTGTATTTCTTCTAAAATTGAGTACCCTTTCTCAACATCTGTTCTTTGAACAGCGAAATTTGTTTCCTTTTCAAAATAAGCTACCGTTAAATCTGAAATTGATTGATTTAATCTTACTTCAGATTCTAAATAACTTTGCCCCGCATTGATAACCAAAATATTTTCCATTACTAGTTGTTTTATAATTAAAGCAACGTGTTCGTTAATGATTGCAACCTTATTACTTAATGAATTTATTAATACAAAAATCGGTAAGAGAAGAATCATATAATTGTATATTTTAAACATCTTGATAATAGGAGGATTGATTATCAATCAAATACTATTTTTTAAAAAAAAGCTTTAGCTATAAAATAAAAAAAGCATCGAGCTTTCACCCGATGCTTTTTATAGAAATATATTTCACTTATGATATTGCTATCAATTAATACTTTTTAGGCATTAATGTCTCATAAGGTTTTCCTTTTGGCTTTTTACCATCAACAATTGTCATTTCATTAACTATGTTTCCGGCACCATACACCTTGTCAATAATCCAAAGTACATAACGTACATCTACATTAATACAACGTTGTAAATCTGGCTCAAAAGAAATATCACCACTCATTGCTTCCCAGTTTCCGTCAAATGCTAAACCGATTAATTCGCCATTACCATTAATTACAGGAGAACCTGAATTACCACCAGTGATATCATTATTGGTAATAAAAGCGATACGTAATTCACCATTCTGATCTGCATATCTACCAAAGTCTTTCTTTACTACACCATCTTTTACTGCTTTAGGCAGAACAAATTCATGGTTATTAGGATCTTCTTTCTCTAATAAACCTTTTGATGTAGTGTAATATGCATAGAACATTGCATCACCAGGAATATAATCGTTTACCTGTCCGTAAGTAAGACGCATAGTTGAGTTTGCATTTGGATAGAATGATTTTGTTGGGTTCATTTCACGAATACCCTTTACATACAATCTATTACCATCTGCCACTTTTAACTCTGCTTCTTGTTCAGATTGAGCAACACCCATATATGCTTGGAAGAACTCATTATGCAATTGTGTCAACATATCTGCTTCATACCCTTCCATTGTTGGAGCATTAATAAATGCTTCCATTCTATCTTTGTCTGTAAATACAGAAGTGGAATATGCCTTTTCAACATACGCTACATAATCTCCATCAAATTCTCTATCTATTAATTCATAGATAGCAGGAACAGGTAAGTTTTTATTTTCTGGACGAGATAATACTTCTTTATATTTCTTTAATAATACTACAGCTAATTCTTTATCTGTTGCATAATCATAGTTTTTAAAGAAACCTTCTGCTTGGCTTAATGCTGTTTCTTTTGCCGCTTTTAAAGATGCTTCTGATGTTTTTTCATCTGCTGCTTCTCCTACAAAACGTGCTGTTTTTCTTGCTTGCATAACAGCTTCCATTCGGAAACCACCTTGTGTTAAAAGAACCATTGCTACACGGCCATCTCTTTTGCCATCATAACCTTCTTTCAACATTTCTGTTACATCACCATATTCTTTCTTTCTTGTTGCATCAGAAGCTACCCATTTGTTAAAAGTACTTTCTTCTGCTTGTTTTTTCTCTATAACATGTTGGCGTTTTAAGCCCTTTGTCTGTCCAATAAAGTACTTCCAATAATTTGCTGTCGATGCATATTTAGAAGCGTATTGCAACCTTACTTTAGGATCTGCATCCATATGCTTTCTCCATGTTTTTAGAATAGCATCACGCATTTCTACAAATAGTGGATTAAATACTTCTATTTGTTGTTTAACACCTTCAGAAGTTAAATAACGATCTGTTGATCCTGGGTATCCCATAATCATAGCAAAATCATCTTTTTGAACACCTTCTATAGACACTGGTAAATGATGTTTAGGCTTGTAAGGAACATTATCTTCTGAATATTTTGAAGGTTTGTTTTCCTTATTTGCATATACTCTAAAAATAGAGAAATCACCTGTATGGCGAGGCCACATCCAGTTATCTGTATCACCACCAAATTTACCTACAGCTTCTGGAGGGTTACCTACCAAGCGAATATCATCAAAGCGCTCGTAAACAAACATGTAAAATTCATTTCCTTCAAAAAATGATTTTACCGATACTTCATAACTATCGTTGTTTAATTCTTTTTCTTTAGCTGCTTTAATTTCACCCATTACTGTTTGTGCTTTTTGAGCACGCTCTTCTCCAGTTAAACCGTCAAGTTCTTTGTTTACCTGAGCAGAGACATCATCCATACGTTGTAAAAAACGAACAAATAAACCATCAATTGGTTTTTCTTGATCATGGCTTTTAGCAAAAAAACCATCTGTTAAGTAATCATTTTCTACAGTACTAACAGATTGAATACCTCCGTATCCACAATGGTGGTTCGTAAAAATTAATCCTTGATCTGAAACAATTTCACCTGTACAAAAACCTCCAAAATGAACTATTGCATCTTTAAGAGAACTGTTATTTACAGAGTAAATTTCTTCTGCAGTAAGTTTTAATCCTTCCTTTTTCATATCCACGTAATTTAAACGCGATACAAACATAGGAAGCCACATTCCTTCATCTAATGGTTTAGCGACACCATGATCTGAGGCAAATACTTGCGATGATATAATCAATGCAAGAATAAATAATAGACTTTTTCTCATTTCACTAGTATATGGTTAGTAAATAAATCTTATAATTCTAATACAATTCTACCAAAAACATAGCACTTATCACATTAGGTCCAAGATTTGCATTGACTAATACTAAATTTATTCTACTCGATTAGGATAGATTAACTAAATAATACACAATTAGCATCTTAAAATGCTAAATCAAGTGCCAACAAAAAGCACATACTTTGTTATGACGAAATACAATCAATTACTCTTATCAAGTATAATTCTATTTTTATCCATAAATTTTAATTGTGGAGCACAGAATTTTACAACGTATTTTGCCGATGGTAAAGCTGCATACGATCAGCAAAATTTCAACAAAGCAATTCAATTTTTTCAAAAAGCAAGACTACAAGGAAAAGAAACAATTGGAGACACACACCCAGACTATATTTTAGATATAGAATACTTAGCTAAATCTTACCAAGGGTTAAAAGATTTAGGTAATGCTAATATCTATTATATGTCACTCGAAAAACTTTTGCAGAAATCAGGTAATACTGTTTCTAAAAAGATGGGGGATACTCAAGAAGTTATCGCTAGTAATAGTGTTATCATGAAAAATTATGCTCAGGCTGATGTTTATTTTCAAAAAACATTAAATACTAGAGAAAAAACAGAAGGTAAAGATTCTAAAGAGTACACATTATCATTACACAAATATTCTCAACTTTATCTAAAAGGCAGAAAGTATAAAGAAGCAGAAGGCATGTATAGACAGTTAGAACCTTTAGCTGAAAAGAACCTAAAAGGAACCGCAGATCAGGCTAAAATTTTAGCAGAACAGGCAGAAGTATACCTAGGATTAAAACGAGTTGATGAAGCTTCGATTCAATTAAGTATAAGTATAAGTGCTTATGAGAAAACAACAGCTCCAAAATCAAGTTATGTTCACCTATACCTACAAGAAGCTAGTTTGTTAGAAAAAGCTGGAAAAAGACAAGAGGCGATTACTGCTTACTATAAATATGTAGAAGTATTAGAATCGGCTTTTGGCATTAAAAATAAAAAATACACTGCTGAGGTTGAAAGGTTAGCCATTCATTTTGATGAGAAATTACATTCTCCAATGGATAGCTACAACATGATTAATAAGAAATTAGCAGCCAATATCGCTACCTATTCTGATAATAGTTTACAAGCTGCTGTTACCTATATTGAACTTGCTGAAATGGAAATTGAGCAAAACAAGATTCCTTTAGCAGAAGAACATACTGTTAAAGCAATGGAAATTTATGCTGAATTAGGAAAAGCTAATTCTCCTGATGGTATTGCAGCTTCTATTACACTTGCAAGAGTACATAGTATTCTTAAGAAAAATACTGAAGCAGAAGCAATGTATAAAAAAGCTATTGCTGATACCGAGAAATATTTATCTACGGAACATACTACATATGGTAAATCTCTAGATAGTTTAGCATTTTTCTTTATAGAGCATAAACGATTTGAAGAGGCCGAAAAAACTATAGAAAAAGGGTTAACTGCAAGACAAAAAAGTGTTGGTAAACAACATATTGACTATGGCAATTCTTTGTATAGTTTATCAAAATTATACACTGCCCAAGATAGCTTAGAGAAAGCCGAAAAAACTCTTATTAATGTAGCTAAAGTGAGAGAAGCCTATTATGGAGCTCTAACTGTTGAACATGCTACATGTATAAAAGAATTAGGTGATTTATATAAAGGAATGGGAGAGGAGCAACAAGTTAAAGCTCTAAAAACTTACCGTAGAGCTATCCATTTATTTGAAGGAATTGGATATAAAGAAAGTGCTATTGTTAAAGAAATTTACAATAGTATTGATGAAATAAATGCTCGATAAAATACTAGTTTTTTATAGGAGAGAGATGAAGGCAAAATGTTTTCATCTCTTTTTTTATGATTACACTTTAAGTAAAAAATCAGATTATAAGGAAAAGTAGACTTATACCTTCCGATACAAGTCTACTTTTTAGATTAACTAGAAATAAGATTTTGGCTAAATTAAGCTGTTTTTCTTATCAATTTATTTAATACTAATTTTCCTTCTAATAGTTACTCCTTCACCTATAATATTAATAATATAAATACCTGCACCCAATGTAGATACATCAATAACTGCTTTTGTAGTAGTTGATTTTACCTGTTCTGATGCTACTATCAATCCACTAATATTAAAGATCGAAACTTCATAATTACCATTAGGTAACCCTACAATATTTAGATTATCATTAGCAGGGATAGGGTACAATTTCACTTCCGTTTCTAATAAATTTGTAGTACTTAACACCCTTGCTGAAGATAATTCAGGAGTGAATATTACTTTATCCAAATTCCATTGCCACTCGTTTGTACCAGAAGCAGTTAATCTTAAAGTATGTATACCTGCTGATAAATTTATTGTTCCTCCAACAATAGACGAATAACTATCCCATTCCCCATTATTAGGGATGTCAACAATGTTTGAGTGACCATCAATTTCTAATGTAATTTGTGCATTATCTTGTGGTGTTGATACTATATATTCAATTGTATATAAACCGGATGTAGGTACAGTTACAGAGTATTCTGCCCAATCTTGTGTATTCACCCAATTAATATTTGTAGACGTAGCATTTACTCCATTTCCTGGCCCGCCCCAAGCTGCATCATTAGTTACACCTCCTGTTACTGTAAACAACTCTGCTTCTACAGTTATATTAGAAACTTCTTGATTTCCAATTACTGTAACGACTGCTTCTGCAACAAAATCTCCATCGTTTGTTAAAACAGAAATTGTAGTTACTCCTTCGCTTATAGCATTTATAACACCATTCGAAACTGTAGCAATAGTTGTATTACTAGAAGACCAAGTTACCGTTTTATCTGTTGCTGTACTTGGAGAAACTGTTGCGTTTAATGTATAATTTGACCCTATATTAACGGATATTACAGATTGATCAAGTGTTACATTCGAAACTGGAACTTCTTCTACATTAATTGTACTTAATGTAAAATAATCCATATTCCACTGCCAAGTATTTGTACCCGCTCCTTCTATTCTAATAGTATGTGTACCATTTAAAGTGATGGTTTGGTTTGATTTTAATGCAACAAATGTATTCCAATCACCATTATTTACTACAGCATCTATTCCAATTTCATTACCATCAACATAAAGTTTTATGGCCGCTCCAGTAACAGCAGTTCCAATAAAATATTCTATTTCGTAACTTCCATTTCCTGTTACATTATACTCTGCCCAATCACCTGTTTGATTATAATTTATAGCTGTTACTCCGTTAATATCATACACCTCAAAACCATCAAAAGGTCCTCCTGTAGTAATAAAATCTTCTGCTTCTATAAGAATATTATTCGATGGTATATCTACATTTAAACCTGTTACTAGTAACGTTGTCCCATCACCTCCATTAACACTCTCAATAGAGATTATAGAAGTACCTTCACCTTCAAAACAAACTTGTCCATTACTATCAACCCTTGCTACATCAAGGTTACTACTTGTAAATGTAACAGCTTGGTCAATTACAGCTCCATCACAAGTCTCTCCTAAAGTTTCTGTTGTTATTTGTATACAACTTCCTACTAATCCATTATCAATAGAAGAGGTAATATTAACTGTTGCAGGAGAAGGTACGCAAACTGATTCTTCTATTGTAACAGATGATGTAGCTGTAAAACCTCCGTCAATAGATCTAGCTGTAATAATTACAACGCCTTCCGCTATTCCAATAACTTTACCAGTAGAAGATACCGATGCTATTCCTACATCACTTGAGCTCCATATAACCGCTTTATTTGTAGCATCTGACGGTAAAACAACTGCATTTAAGCTTATTTCTTCGGATTCAGAAATAGTGACAACCTCTTGATCAACAGCAACACTAGTTACAAAAACTGTATCAATTTCTAGTGCCATTACTGTTACTGCCACATGGTCTGTTTGTCCACCATCTTGAGATACTACAGAAACTGTTGCAGTACCTTCTTTTAATGCTGCTATCAATCCATTTGCCCCAACAAAAGCAACAGATGGATCTGTTGATTCCCACAGTACTCTTTGATCTGTAGCATTTACTGGTGTAAAAGTTGGCGTTAAAATCACATCTTCGCCCACTGTCATATCTAATGATGATACAGGTAGAGAAATATCTACAACAGGGTTTGGAATTACATCTCCAACAACTTCTACTTTACAACTAGCCACAAAGCTTCCGTCTTGGGTAATTACATCTGCAGTTACAATACCGTTAGAAATCGCTCTAACAACTCCTTCTCCATTAACAGTGGCAATCATAGAGTTACTAGTTGTCCAAGAAACAGCTTGTTTTGTTGCATTTACTGGTAAAATAATATGATCTAAGTCGAATGTTTCTCCTGGTTGAAGTTCAATTTCTATTTCAGAAATAGTCACTTCTTCAACTGGTACAACACCTGTTTCTGGAATTACATTATACAACCTTACCCAATCTACGAGGTACGTATTTCTACCGTTAGCATCATCTAAATCTTCATCAGTTGGCCAAACATTCAATGCAGTAAGCCAATCTTGTTGCTCCATATTAATAATAATATGCTGTGGCTTGCTTAAACCTGTTTCTTCTGTATATCCAAATTTATCTAAAGCGTCAAATTCAGTATAATACGTTTCTACTTCTCCTTCTTCGTTTAAAAAAGAATGCTCATGGCTTTTCATTGTTCTTACCCATTTTCCATTTATATAGTATTCTACATGATGAGGGTTGATCCAATAAACACCAATTCTCAGCCAGTCATCGTGCCAAGAAGTTCTATCTTTCTCCCAGTACCAAGTACCTTTAACACCATGCTCATCTCTTGGTTGGTAATCTTGAAAAGGTTCTCTAATAAAAGTATGGTGACTTAAATGTATTCTTTGATCTAACCATCCTCCATCTTCTTGTACGTTGGGGTAAGATTCTAACATATCGAGTTCTTCTGTTTCGTCCTGGCTAATCATCCAGATATTAGCTGCCAACATACAACTAGGTTGTTTCACTTTGGCCTCCATAAACATTGGATAACTAAAAGATGCTTTAGAAGAAATACAGCCTGTATAAATAATATTCTGATTATCTTTTGCTGCATGAATCACTAAGTTTCCGCCTGTACTCCAAACGTGATCCTTATGGTAAGAAGTTGCTGACGGGCCAGAGAACCCATTGATATACAACTCATTCCACCTGCTATCAAACTCTTCACCTCTATTAGAGCTAGAAGATTCATAATTAAACCCGTCTGATACAGGGTCTAGTTCCCATTTCATTCCAGCAGGAAGAGTTGCAGGAATATCCACACCATCCCAATCATGTTGGGCATACGTATTAAGTGTTAAACAGCTTAAAACTGTAAACATTAATAATCTAAAATTAAACATAGTAGAAAAATTAGTTTAGGTGTTAATCATCAATTCAAAAATTGAATAATTAAGACATTTTCATTTCAAATTAAATAGGATAAAAAAATTACATAAGGCATTTACAACACCTTACGCTGTTATACTATGCAGTAAAAAAGTTTACTAACAATAGCAAAAAAATGAAGTCATGTCTGATAATAATCAAGTAATAATTTACTGTAATGCATAGTTTTATTTAGTTAAATATTCATTTCATTTAACTCAGTTACTGCTAGTTATAATTCTATTTATCAATAGGTTTAATTGGCAACTGAATAATTAAATATCATAGTAGATCTTAACATTCAAATAAAAACTCACTCGATCAAAACTAGACATGTTTCTAATAAACAAGAATAAAACTGTACATTTTTCAAATTTAAATAATTGAATATCAATAATTTAACTAATTTCAACTTATAGAATAAACTAGATTTTGTAAACCATTAGTTTTAAGGTGAATTTTTAGAGTTAATAATGAAAAGAGAATAATTTACTAGTAGATAAAGGTTATTTATTAGGTTTATTTTAAAAGTATCAACCAGGGTATTTAATCATTTCAACACCTGTTAAACATTCACTACTTGATGAAGAAGCAAAAAAGTAGACATAAAAAAACAGCACATCTCCATTTTAAAGATGCGCTGTTTTATTTTTTTGTTGAAATATATAAAGGATTAACCTAAATATGGTTTCAATGCTTTACTTCTTGAAGTATGACGAAGACGACGGATTGCTTTTTCTTTAATCTGACGTACACGTTCACGTGTTAAATTGAATTTTTCTCCAATTTCTTCCAATGTCATTGAGTGCTCACCGTTCAATCCGAAGTATAGTGTTATAACATCTGCCTCACGTTTTGTTAACGTAGAAAGGGCACGTTGTACTTCTTTACGTAGTGAATCATTCATCAATTCTGTATCAGGCTTTTCCTCCATGTCATTTTCTAACACGTCGTAAAGGTTATTTTCTTCACCTTGTACGAAAGGAGCATCCATTGATACATGACGACCAGAAATTTTCATAGTGTCAACAACTTCATTAGTTGTTACATCTAAAACTTCTGCCAATTCATCTGGAGATGGCTCACGTTCATAACGTTGTTCCAATTCAGAGAAAGTTTTTGAAATTTTATTCAAAGAACCTACTCTGTTCAATGGTAAACGTACAATACGTGATTGCTCTGCTAATGCTTGAAGGATAGATTGTCTAATCCACCATACAGCATAAGAGATAAACTTAAAACCACGAGTTTCGTCGAAACGTTGGGCAGCTTTAATTAAACCCAAGTTACCTTCGTTAATCAAGTCACCTAAAGAAAGTCCCTGATTTTGATACTGCTTAGCTACAGAAACTACAAAACGCAAGTTCGCTTTCGTTAATTTCTCTAACGCAATTTGATCGCCCTCACGAATTTGTTTTGCAAGAGTTACTTCTTCATCAGGTGTTAGCAGGTCAACCTTACCAATTTCTTGTAAGTATTTGTCCAGCGATTGTGACTCCCTGTTCGTGATCTGTTTACTGATCTTGAGTTGTCTCATCCGTTCTTTTTTGCCATTGTTAAGATTTTATCATCAAACCGATATATAATATAACGTATTTAGACGACAAAACATTTATATCGAGGTGATTATAAACCGCAAAAAGCGTGCACATAGTAAACCACCTACATAATTGACTAAAAAAAGACATAAAAAGTTTAGTAAAACCTCAAAATATTTCTTAAGATTCTACTAAACTGTCTTTTTTTGATAATTATCTTCTGTTGTAACCTCCGCGGTCACCTCTGTCGCCACGATCTCTACGATCGCCACCACCACGGTAACCACCTCTATCACCACCACGGTCATTACGCTCTCTTCTCTCACGTGGAGGAGGAGGAGTAAAACCTTCAGGCATAGGTAATAATGCTTTACGCGATAATCTGAATTTTCCAGTTTTTGGATCAATCTCCAATAACTTTACATCTAGCTTATCACCAACATTAAGCACACCATCCATGCTTTCTGTACGTTCCCAAGAGATTTCAGAGATATGAAGTAAACCTTCTTTACCTGGCATAAACTCAACAAAAGCACCAAATGGCTGAATTGATTTTACAGTACCAGGATAAGTTTCTCCTACTTCTGCTTGAGCAACAATTGATTTAACACGACCAACAGCAGCGTCCATTGCAGTTTTATCAACAGCAAAGAAACTTACTTTACCTTGGTTTTCTACTTCTTCAATTACGATAGTAGCACCAGTGTCTTTTTGGATTTCTTGAATTACTTTACCACCTGGTCCGATTACAGCACCGATCATATCCTGAGCGATCATCATAACGAAACTACGTGGAGCATGAGGTTTCAAGTCATCTCTAGAAGTTGAAATCACTTCATCCATGATACCACGGATATGTGCTCTACCTCTATTAGCTTGCTCTAAAGCTTGCTTTAACACCTCATATGGAAGACCATCTACTTTGATATCCATTTGACATGCTGTAATACCTTTTTCAGTACCTGTTACTTTGAAGTCCATATCACCTAAGTGATCTTCATCGCCCAAGATATCTGATAAGATAGCATATTTCAATTCACCTGTTTCAGGATCATTTTCAGAAATCATACCCATAGCAATACCTGATACAGAACTTGTGATATTCACACCTGCATCCATTAATGCTAATGAACCTGCACAAACTGTTGCCATTGATGACGAACCATTTGATTCTAAGATATCTGAAACGATACGGATTGTGTAAGGATTTTCATTTTCTGGAGGAAGAACTCTTTGTAAAGCTCTATGCCCTAAGTTACCATGACCTACTTCTCTACGTCCAGGACCTCTGTTTGGTCTTACTTCACCAGTTGAGAAACCTGGAAAATTGTAGTGAAGAATGAATTTACTTGTACCAGAACCCATAGCACTATCCAACATTTGCTCGTCCATTTTAGTACCAAGCGTAACTGTTGTTAATGATTGAGTTTCACCACGAGTAAATAATGCAGAACCGTGTGCTGAAGGAAGTACATCTACTTCAGGAACGATTGGTCTTACTTGCTCTAAATCACGACCATCTAAACGGTTTTTCGTATTTAATACTAAATCACGAGAAGCTTTTTTCTCACATTTAGCAATATAACGTTTGATTAGAGGCATTTTTTCAGCAGTCTCCTCATCTTCAGGTAAAGCTTCTAAGTAAGCTTTCTTCACTTCCGTGAAAGCCGCCTTACGTTCAGTTTTACCTTTGATACCTTGAGATGCAACCGCATATAATTTATCATAAAGGGCAGTGAAAACTTCTTCTTTTAAAGCTTCATCTTCTACGTCACCTGTAAATTCTCTGAATCCAGTAACGCCTACTGCCTCTCTTAATTCTACCTGAATTGCACATTGAGTTTTGATAGCTTCATGACCTACTTTAATAGCTTCGATCATTTCATCTTCACCCACTTCTTGCATTTCACCTTCTACCATTGTGATGTTTTCAGCTGTTGCTCCGATCATTAGATCTAAAGTACAACCTTCCATCTGTGTTGGTGTAGGGTTAACGATATATTCACCGTTAGCATCCTTAATAACTCTAACTTCAGAGATAGGGCCATCAAAAGGAATGTCTGTAATTGATAATGCTGCAGAAGCTGCTAAAGCTACTAAAGCATCTGGTAATGCTTCTTGATCTGCAGAGATCATTGAAATCATGATTTGTGTATCATGATAATAATCTGAAGGGAATAATGGACGGATAGCACGGTCAACTAAACGAGAGATTAAGATCTCACGGTCACTTAAACGTCCTTCACGCTTTAAAAATCCACCAGGTATTTTACCTGCAGATGCAAATTTTTCTTGATAATCTACTGAAAGTGGCAAAAAGTCAGCACCTTCTCTTTTTTCTGGGTTAGAAACGACAGTTGCTAAAAGCATTGTATTTCCCATACGCAAAACGATCGACCCGTCTGCTTGTCTTGCCATTTTCCCTGTTTCTAAACTGATCTCACGACCATCAGGAAGGGCAACTGTTTTCTTAATCACGTTTTCAAACATCGTAATTGTGTTGTGTTTAATTCTTTTCTACATACAAAGCTGATATTTAAGGATCAGGTCCTATCAGCTATTAAAATTCGGCTAGTCCAAGCTAACTTTTTCCAACCCTAAAAATTAGTGATTTTTTATATATAAATCACTTTCTGCCACTTTTCTTTTCGAAATTACTCGATAAAAAAGTCAGTATATTATACGCAAAAAGGGAATTCCAAAAATATGGAATCCCCTGAGTGGTATCTTTATACCAGAAAATATTACTTTCTGATACCAAGTTCTTTGATAATCGCTCTGTAACGGTTGATATCTTTTTTAGCTAAATAGTCAAGCATAGAACGACGCTTACCTACTAGCTTCATCAAACCACGACGTGATGAGTGATCTTTTTTATTATCTTTTAAGTGCTCAGTTAAGTGTGAAATACGCTTAGTGAACAATGCAACTTGTGCTTCTGGTGATCCAGTATCTTTCTCACCATCTTTACTGTGTGCTGCAAAGATTTCTTTCTTGTACTCAGGGCTTAAATAATCCATAAAACCACAAATTAGTTTTGCGAAAAAACTTGAACTTCACGATAATAATTCCTTTTGACAGCGAGATCGCGTGTCGAAATTATCTACCCTCAATTCGTAGTTACTTCGAATGTTAAATAAAAATTTTCGGATGCAAAACTAAGGATCTTTTATAAAAAATCCGAATAATATTCAACATAACTATATTCATTAACTAAAAAACACAATATTCGTATTCTCATAGCATAGGTTTATCCATTAAAACATTAATAATATGTCGAATAGGGCTGAAAAATTACCAAAAAAATTCATTAGCAGATTAGAAGGTCAGCTTTCTGAAGAGGATATAATTGCTTTTAAAGAAGCTTTCGATGAGTTTGCCCCTGTATCTTACAGAACAAACCCTTTTAAACCTGCTGAAATTGATTTTTCAGATATTACACCTGTACCTTGGTGCGACGAGGCTCATTATATTGCTAAACGACCATCGTTTGCAAAAGACCCTTTAATTTTTGCAGGTGCCTATTATGTACAGGAAGCATCATCAATGTTTTTATGGCAAGCACTTAAACAACATGCTCCATTAGAAAAAGATATTAAAGTTTTAGATTTATGTGCTGCTCCTGGAGGGAAAAGTACTCTTATCAACTCATTAATTACACAAAAAAGTTTACTTGTAGCTAATGAAGTTATTGACAAAAGAGCTACTCCTCTAATTGACAATCTTGTACGTTGGGGTAACCCAAATACAATTGTAACAGCTAATTATTCTGATAGTTTTACACAATTAAGAGAGTATTTTGATGTAATTGTTGCAGACGCACCATGCTCTGGAGAAGGGATGTTTAGAAAAGATCCTAAAACAATAGATGCATGGTCACCTATGCTGATTAACTCTTGTAGAGATATACAAAAAGAAATTGTTGATTATATCCCTCAGTCTCTAAAAGCTGGAGGATTATTTATATATAGTACGTGTACATTCTCTCCTCAAGAAAACGAGGAGCGTTTAGAACAAATATTAGATTCAGAAGAGTTTGAACCTTTAGAGATTGAACTAGATCCAAGTTGGGGAATTACAAAAATAGAGGTAGAAAAGAATGGAATCAAAGCAACGGGTTACCGTTTCATTTTCCATAAAACAACAGGAGAAGGATTATTCTTAACTGCTTTCAGAAAAAAAGGTGAACCTTCAAGACATCAGAAATTCAGTGTTTCTCCTAAAAAGATGAAACAAGTTTTCATGTTAAGAAAAAGGGAATCTGAAGAAATGAGGAAATGGCTAGAGAATGGTAATGATTTTGACTTCTATGAGGAAGAAGATGAAATTTATGCAATTCCTAAAAACCTAGTTCAGGATTTCAAGATGTTATACGTAACTCAAACTGTAAGACATCAAGGAACTAAAATGGGGAGACTCAACAAAAAGAATAATCAATTGATTCCAGATCATGAACTTGCTGTTTCTAATATCATAGCTTCTTCAATCCCTAGCACAGATGTTGAATATAGAGATGCCATCGACTACTTGAAAAAACAAGATATGAGTATTAAGACTATTCAAGGTGTTAAAGGATGGGCACTTATTAAATTTAAAGGCTTAGTATTAGGGTGGGTTAAAGTACTACCAAATAGATTAAATAATTATTACCCAACTGAGCATAGGTTAGTAAAGAATGTTTAAAATTATAGTTTCTTTATAAACCACAAAAAGGGATACATAATGCATCCCTTTTTGTGGTTTATAGGAATGCTTAAAAAACAGAAACCTATAAAAACAAAAAAAGCTAGCTGAAGCAGCGAGCTCTTTCCTGTTAAACCTAATTTTATTAACCCATTATCAATCAAAAATTTTAAATATTTTTTAATCTTTAATGTCTTATCTGATGTAAATGTAATAAAAAGTTTATTAATACAAACACTTTCTAGGTAATTTTATTTACAATTATTAAATAAATCCCATTTTAAACCCTAAAATGGTGTTAAAATGTTAACACTAACATGTTTAATAATCAAAAAACGTGTCATTTTTAATAAAAAAAGAGTACATACTTATTCAGTACATACTCTTTCTATATATTCTAAAAAACCTTTTGAGTTTTCTTATCAGTTACTAATTATCAATTCTCTTGATTTTAATTTTTAATGCTGCAAATAACACTGTCATTACAGGACTAAGCAGGTTAAAAAAGCAATAAGGTAAATAAGCACCTGTCGCTACACCTAAAACTGTAGATTGTGCTACACCACATGTATTCCAAGGAACTAATACCGAAGTAACTGTTGCCGTATCTTCTAGTGTTCTACTTAAGTTTTCAGGAGCCAAGCCTTTTTCTTTAAATGCATTGGCATACATCTTACCAGGGACAACAATTGCTAAATACTGATCTGATGCTGTAACATTAAAGAAAATACAAGTTGAAGCAGCTGATGCAAATAAACCTGTTTCACTCGTCACCTTAGAAATTATTGTTTCTGTGATTTTGTGTAACATTCCACTTACTTCCATAGCACCGCCAAAAGCCATTGCTACTAGAATTAACCATATAGTATTTAACATTCCAACCATACCGCTTGATGATAGTAGCCCTGAAACAATTACATTTTCAGATTCAATAGAAACTCCTTCATACATAGATTTCATTAAAACCATATAAGAACTTTGCCACCCTTCATTCATTCCTGATGCAATTCTCTCTACAATTTGTGGTTGAAATACAATACCTACTATTGCTCCTGCTAAAGAACCAATTAATAACGCAGGTAATGCAGGTACTTTTTTAATTATTAATACTACAACTAAAGCTGGTACTAAAAATAATAAAGGTGAGATATTAAATGATGACTCTAATGCAACTAACACCTCTTGAACATCTGTTTGAGATACAGATGAATCATATCCAAAACCAATAATTAAAAATAAGATAGCGGCTATAACAAAAGAAGGTACTGTTGTATATAGCATATATCTGATATGTGTAAATAAATCTGTCCCTGCCACAGCAGGTGCTAAATTTGTTGTATCTGATAGAGGTGACATTTTATCACCAAAGTATGCACCACTAATTATTGCTCCTGCAACTAGTCCATCACTCATACCTAATGTTTTTCCAATACCAAGTAAGGCTAAACCAACAGTCGCTATTGTTGACCAAGAACTACCTGTAGCTACTGAAACAATAGCACAGATTATTATTGTTGCAAATAAAAATATTGATGGGTTTAATATTTTTAAACCATAATAAACCATTGCTGGTACTATTCCACCTAATAACCAAGTACCTGCAAGGGCACCTATTAATAGTAAAATTAATATTGATGGCATTGCTGCACCAATACTATTTACTATTCCATCCATTAAAGTATCCCATGTTACATTTAATCTAAAAATAGCAACACAACCAACAACGGCTGTAGATAACATTAAAACAACTTGATTTGATCCCGAGAGGCCGTCGTCTTTAAACACTAAAACATTTATAGTGAGCATGACGAGTAAAAATAGAATTGGTATAATAGATTCTAAAAACGTAGGTTTTCTGTGTTCATTCATAGTTACAAAGTTGTTGAGGCAACGCCTTATTTAATCCTGTTTATATTTGTTGATGGTAAAACTAAGAAAAAGGGCTGTGATTCCTACCCTTTACCATAGAGAGAATCAAAGCCCTTAAGTATTAATTGTATAACTAATGTTAGAGAATATTAAAATTATCTTAATTTTTTTCTATCTCATAAATCTCCTTCTCTAATTCACTAATTCGCTGTTTTTGAGCATCTAACTGATTTTTCATTTGAATAACAACTCTAGATGTATCCATATCTGAGATGCTTGATGCTATAACTTCTGATAACTTTAACAAGAAATCAATCTTATACTCATCAAATTTATTAAACGATGAAATTTCTAAAATTCCATACATTTTATCACTATACATTAGCGGTAATATGACAAGGCTTTTAGGTTTAGCTCCCCCCATTCCAGAAGTAATATTGATATAATCATTTGGTACATCTTCAATGTAAACCATTTGTTGTTCTTTATATACTTGCCCTAAAAGACCACTTTCTATATCATAGTGTTTAGACTCGTATCGCTTCTTATCATAAGCATACATTGCCATTACTTGCAACACTTGTTGCTGCTTTTTATTTTCTTGAACTAAAATAAAAGTTCCCTGACTGGCTCCAATATATTCTATTATTTTTCTTAATAAATTATCAAACCATTCCTCTTCGTCTTCCATTTTAACTCGTAGAAGCTGGTTAAAATCAGCCATACCTTGAGTTGCCCAATTTCTGCGGTATTCTTCTTCTTGAACATCTCTAAACTTATTACGCATCTGAAGTAAATCATTTGCTAGAGGAGTATTTTCAAATTGTTTCTGATAATTAACATCAACATTACCATCAGTAACTTTTTTAGAAAAATCATTGGCAGCACTAAATTGCTCATCTACTTCAAATATTTTTGATGAAATCTCTTTAACTTCATCAAAAACACCATCAGATTCTTCTTTCAATTTATCTAACTTCTGACCGGATGATAGAGCGGATGATATTTTAAATAAAAAGTTAAAACGCTTATTTAACATTCGAGTGAATCTAAAAATAAACCAACCCAAAATTACAGATTGCAAAAAGAAGATAAATAAAAATGTAGCAACCATCCATTTTACATAAGTAGCATTATTAGAAAGTACATTTTCAGAAAGACTTAAAAGACGCAAATTGATCTGACCTTGTAAATCTGAAACTTGTTTCATCAATCCAGAATTTTGCCCTCTTCCAATGGACTTCATTAAATCAACTACTTTATGCATACCAAATTGATAAGCTGCTAAACTAGCTCTCAACTTTCTTACATCTTGTTCTGAAAAAGATGAATTTCTTTGAAGTTGATAGATTTTAACAATATGCTTCTCAAAATTCTCTACACTTTCATCAAATGACCTAATGTATTTTGATTCTCCTCTTAATAAGAAATCTTTTTCATTTCTTCTCATTGTTAAGAGTAAACCTAAGTTATAATCAAATTCAGTTGCTTCAATTTTATGTATTTTAGAACGCATATTTCCTATCATTCCCCAGTCTTTAAAACCGAGATCAAGATACTTACGCATTAAAAAATCTTGTTGTGCTTTTAATTGCTCTAGATCAGCTCTTAAAAACTCCATTTCTTTTGCTCTAGGATCATCCAATTCATCCATTTGCTTTCTTACTTCTTCTACAGCAATTAAAGAAGAATCTAAAAGATTTATAGAACGAACTGTATTTGTACTTTTTCTGTTCTTATAAAATTCTGATGTGATTAAATCCTCTAATAAAAAGTTTTTATAATATATTTCTGACTCTGTATAGAGTGAAGAGCATTGTTTAAATTTTTCAGTTAGTTCACTAGTTTCTGTTAAAGATTTGGCTGTAAGGTATACAGTTCCTAATGTCATTAACAATAGGGTTGTATTTATTACAAACAATACAATGAGTCGAAAACGGAAGGTCTTACGAAAGATCATAATTAATTTATCTCTAAGTAAACGGACTCTTAAATTTCAGTCAAAAAAAATAAGGACTGCTAAAAGCCTTGCTTTTAAAACAGTCCTTACTTCAAAAATATTGCCTCAATCCCTAGTTTTATCAAAAACAAGGAGATTTTTCTATTTACTCTTCACTAAAACTTTGCTTTTAGACTTCACATTAGATGATAATTTTAAAACAGCTTCTAAAATACCATCATGATCAAAACCTGCTTCTTTTTGCAGCTCAATTTGTTCACCTTGTTCAATAATTGTATCAGGTATACCAAGACGTACAATTTGTTTATTAGTAAAACCATTGTCCATCATCCATTCAAGAATGGCGCTACCAAAGCCACCCATAATTGCACCATCTTCTATAGTAACAACCTTATCAAATTTTGTAAAAACTTCTTGAAGCATCTCTTCATCAATAGGTTTTACAAAACGCATGTCGTAATGGGCAGGATTTACACCCTCAGCTTGGAAACGATCTGACAGTTGAACAACGTAATTACCAATATGTCCAAAAGTTAAAACAGCTACTTCCTCGCCATCTTTAATTTTACGGCCTTTACCTACTTGCATTTCTTCCATCGGCACTTTCCATTCTGGCATTACACCCTGTCCTCTTGGATATCTTATAGAGAAAGGAGAAGTTCTATGATTTACAGCTGTAAGCATCATGTGTCTTAACTCTGCTTCATTCATAGGTGCTGCAACCACTAAGTTTGGAATACAACGCATGAATGGAATATCATACGCTCCGTGATGAGTCGCTCCGTCTGCTCCTGCAAAACCAGCTCTGTCTAAACAGAAAATCACTGGTAGGTTTTGAATACAAACATCATGAACAACTTGATCATATGCGCGTTGCATAAACGAAGAATAGATATTACAGAATGGAATCATTCCTTCTGCTGCTAAACCTGCTGCAAAAGTTACAGCGTGTTGTTCGGCGATACCTACATCTATAGCACGATCAGGCATTTCTTTCATCATTATATTTAATGAACAACCCGATGGCATTGCAGGCGTAATACCCATTATTTTTTCGTTTTCACGTGCCATTTCTAAAATGGTCTCACCAAAAACCGTTTGATATTTCGGAGCTTGAGGAGTAGTGAAAACTTTCTTCTTAATCTCTCCTGTTAATTTATCAAACTTACCTGGTGCATGCCATTTAGTTTGATCTTTTTCTGCAAGAGCGTAGCCTTTACCTTTTACAGTAACAGCATGAAGAATTTTTGGTCCTGGAATTTTTTTCAAATCTTCCATTACATGAACCAAATGATTTATATCGTGACCATCTACAGGTCCAAAGTAGCGTAAACCTAAAGCTTCAAATAAATTGCTTTGTTCTAATAAAGCAGATTTTAAAGCATTTTCTGCTGCAGATACAGCTTGTTGGGCATGTGGTCCTATCTTTTTGACTTTACCCAACATGTTCCACACTTCGTCTTTTATTTTATTATAAAAAGGAGAAGTAGTTATATCTGTTAAATAATCTTTTAATGCCCCCTGATTAGGATCAATTGCCATTCTATTATCATTTAAAATAATTAGAATGTTTGCATCTGATGCTCCTGCATGGTTCATTGCTTCAAAAGCCATTCCTGCAGTCATAGAACCATCTCCAATAACAGCTATATGTTGGCGGTCATCTCCTTTTTCTTTAGAAGCTATTGCCATTCCTAATGCTGCAGAGATTGATGTAGATGAATGCCCAACACCAAAAGTATCGTATTCACTCTCGTCTCTTTTAGGAAAGCCAGATAAACCACCGTACTGTCTATTAGTATGAAATTGATCTCGTCGTCCAGTAAGTATTTTATGATTGTAAGCCTGATGACCTACATCCCATACAATTCTATCATAGGGAGTATTGTATACATAATGCATGGCTACAGATAATTCTGTAACACCTAAGCTTGCTCCAAAGTGTCCTCCATAAATAGATACATTATCTATAATATATTGACGTAACTCCTCACATACTTGATATAATTTATCAAGAGGTAATTTTCTCAAATCCGAAGGATTATCGATTTTTGCAAGAAGTTCACCCGGTTGAATTAGCATAACTTTTTTATTTAAATAAACACCTTGTAATAGTTCTGAAATCGTAATTATATTTCAGAACGAATTTTTTAAAATTACATAGGTAGTTAAATTTGATACTGTAAATCTTTTACAGTTAATATAATAACCAACATTTTCTGAATGTAAAACATACTAATATTAGTAATTGTTTTCAGAATTTGATGATTACGGAAATTGAGACAAAAATAATACAAAGATTTTCTCACTCAGCAATAAGGTGCGAAAATAGTTCTAAATTTCCACTTAATTCTTATACATTCTTGTGAAATTATATATTTGGCAGTGTATAATACAACTGTTTAGAAGATTTTTTAGAGAAAGAATAGATTTAAAACAATAGATACATGAGCAACAACAAACCAAGAACACTGTTCGACAAAGTGTGGGACAATCACGTTGTACAAAGAAAAGAAGGATTTCCAGATGTTTTATACATCGACACACATTTCATTCACGAAGTAACTAGCCCACAAGCTTTTAACGGTCTCCGTGCAAGAGGAATCCAACTCGCTCGTGTAGATCAGACTTGGGGTACTGCAGATCATAATGTACCAACAAAAGATCAGCATTTACCAATTAAAGAGGCTTTATCTAGACACCAAGTAGAAACACTTACAAAAAACTGTGATGAATTTGGTGTAAAACTCTATGGTTTAGGACATCCTTTTCAAGGTATTGTTCACGTAATAGGACCAGAGTTAGGAGTTACTCAACCTGGTAAAACTATTGTTTGTGGAGATAGTCATACATCTACACATGGTGCATTCGGTTCTATTGCTTTTGGAATCGGAACAAGTCAAGTAGAACAAGTAATGTCTACGCAATGTACTCTTCAAAACAAGCCTAAAGCGATGAGAATCGTAGTAAACGGTGAGCTACAAGAAGGTGTTACTGCTAAAGATATTGTATTATATATTATTGCACAGCTTTCTGCTTCTGGTGGAACAGGTTATTTTATTGAGTTTGCTGGTTCGGCAATCGAATCACTTTCTATGGAAGGTAGAATGACTGTTTGTAACATGAGTATTGAAATGGGTGCAAGAGGAGGAATAATAGCTCCAGACCAAACTACATTTGATTATGTAGAAGGTAGAGAGTTTGCTCCTAAAGGTGAAGCATGGAATGAAGCATTAGCATACTGGAAATCTTTACCAACAGATGAAGGTGCAACTTTTGATGCTGAATTTGTATATGACGCTGCTGATATTGCTCCAATGTTAACTTACGGTACAAACCCAGGAATGGGCATTGGTGTTGATATCGCTGTTCCAGCTCCTGCAAGTGAGTCGGATAAAAAAGCCTTGGATTATATGGGTCTTGAAGCTGGTGAATCATTAATTGGTAAACCGATTGACTATGTATTTATTGGTAGCTGTACAAACGCTCGTATAGAAGATTTAAGAGCTGTAGCAGAGTTTGTTAAAGGTAAAAAGAAAGCAGACGGTGTAAACGTTTGGATTGTACCTGGTTCTAAACAAGTTGAAAAACAAGCAATAGCAGAGGGTTTAGATAAAGCTTTTGCTGCTGCAGGATTTGAATTACGTGAACCTGGTTGTTCTGCATGTTTAGGTATGAACGAAGATAAGGTTCCTGCTGGCATGTACTGTATTTCTACTTCAAACAGAAACTTTGAAGGTCGTCAAGGACCTGGTGCTAGAACATTACTAGCTTCTCCACTTACTGCTGCTGCTGCTGCTGTAAATGGTCATATTGTTGATGTGAGAGAAGAATTAGCTACTGTTTAATCAAAAGAGACTTTATCAAAATGAAATATATAAAATCAACTTGCGTTCCATTAAATATTGAGAACGTAGATACAGATCAAATTATTCCAGCTCGTTTCTTAAAGGCCACTACTAAAGATGGCTTCGGGGATAACCTTTTTAGAGACTGGAGATACGATAAACAAGATCAGCCTATTGCTGATTTCGTATTAAACCAAGACACTTATAAAGGTGAAGTATTGGTTGCTGGAAAGAATTTTGGTTGCGGTTCTTCACGTGAACATGCTGCATGGTCTATTGATGATTACGGGTTTAAAATCGTAGTATCAAGCTTCTTTGCAGATATATTTAAAGGAAACGCATTAAACAATGGTTTACTTCCTTTAGTTGTTTCTGAAGAATTTTTAGCAGAGCTTTTTGCTGATATTGAAGCTGATCCTTCAACATCTTTAGAAGTAGATTTAGAAACACAAACTGCTTGGATTTCTGGTAAAGAAGATAACAAACAGTCTTTTGAAATTGATGACTACAAGAAAATGTGTTTAATCAATGGGTATGACGATATTGACTACCTTTTGAGCTTAAAAGACAAAATTTCTGAGTACGAACAAAACAGAGTCTACTCTTTCAATTGCTAACAACAAAATATCATGAATAAGAAAATAACAGTTCTTGCAGGTGACGGTATCGGTTTAGAAGTTACTGGCATCACACAAAATATATTAGAAATTATTGGAGAGCGTTTCGGACATAAATTCGAATTTTCTCCAGCATTAATCGGTCACTCAGCAATTGAAGCTACAGGCGCACCTTGTCCTCAAGCAACAATTGATGCTTGTAATGCATCTGATGCAGTTTTACTTGGTGCTGTTGGTATGCCGATGTATGACAATAACCCTAATTTAAAAGTACGTCCTGAGCAAGGTTTACTTAAAATCCGTAAGGAGTTAGGCTTATTCTCTAACATTCGTCCTATCAAACTTTTTGATGAATTATTATATACTTCATCTATCAAACCTGAAATTCTTCAAGGTTCTGACATCATTTTCTTCCGTGAATTAACAGGTGGTATCTACTTCGGTACTCCTCGTGAGCGCAACGAAGATGGTACTGAAGCAATTGACACTTTACGTTACTCTAAAATGGAAGTAGAACGTATTGCTCGTCAAGCTTTCGAATCAGCAATGACACGTCGTAAGAAATTATGCTCTGTTGATAAAGCTAACGTACTAGAATCTTCTCGTTTATGGAGAGAAACTGTACAAGAAATGACTGCAGAATTTCCAGAAGTAGAAGTAACACACATGTTCATTGACAATGCTGCAATGCAATTGATCCGTGATCCTAAGCAATTCGACGTAATTGTAACTGGAAACATGTTTGGTGATATCCTTACGGATGAAGCTTCTCAAATTGCAGGTTCTATGGGGATGTTACCATCTGCATCAGTAGGTAATACTATTGGTTTGTATGAGCCTATTCATGGTTCTGCTCCAGATATTGCAGGTAAAGGAATTGCAAATCCTATCGCTTCTGTTCTTTCTGGTGCTTTATTATTAGATATCTCTTTTGGATTAAAAGAAGAAAGCGATGCTATCATCGGTGCAGTAGATCAATTCTTAAAAGAAGGCTACAGAACTTTAGATATTGTGTCTGAAGATACTGCTGAGGATAAGCGTATGAATACTGAACAAACAGGTAAGAAATTAGCCGAGTTACTGTCTGCAGTAACAGCTTAATTTTTATAGCTCAATATATAAAACTGATAGTGGTGAATAACTGCTATCAGTTTTTTTTATGCTTATAAACTTAGTCTATGATTTAAACAGATAAGTTCATATTATTAGAGAACTTATTAAAATATCCTTTTTAGGTAAAAAATGATCTTTTTTCGGGAAAGTAAAGGGCGCTTTACTCGTTTTAATAGCTATAAAAAAACAATAATTTATAAAACTATAAAAATGAGAAATTTACTATCTAACCTATTATTATTTTTTACAATTATAAGTTTTGCTTCATGTAATTCTAATGATATAGTAGAACCTAATTTTCCAACACAAGATGCAATAGACTACCATTATTATATTACTACATCAGGTCGAACTGAAAACAAACAACTTGTTAATGTATATAATACTGAAAAGTCAGAAAAATTAGAAGATTTAAAATTATTTTCTATTGGGGAGAATCAACTTATAAGTGTCTATTTACAAGACGGAAATAAAATTGATATTACTACTGAAACAGAAGGAGGTAATTTATATGACATTATTTATGCATATGGTATTTCAATTGAAGATTTAGGTTATCATGTAAAAAGATATTTTGACAAAAATGATGATGCTATTTTCTTAAAAACCTCTATAAAAGTTGTTCATGAAATTATAACTGACTAGTTATCATAAGGAATTAGTCTTTAACCTTCACAAGTTTCAATTTAAATACAACGTCTTTTTAAATAGGCATTGTGCTTAAATTGAAATTTTTTCTTTTTCAAAGTTCATCTACACAATGTTAACACCTATCTTTCGTTAAATATCACATTACCAGAACCAATCGAATTTTATTATTACTTAATTTTACTACCTTATTAACAACCAGTTCTGGATTTATTTAAGCTTAAGACGTTGAAATCATTAAAAACGAGTTTTACTACACTCATTTTATTTGCAATTACATCTACTATACATTTTGCCAATACTACCGATAGTTTAAAACAGAAACTATCAAAAACTTTCAATCCTGTAGAAAGGGGTGAACTAATGTATGAGTTAGGAAATCATTTTCTGCGTGTAGATATGAATAGAGCATTAGATTATGCACAAGATGGAATCATGCTCTTTAAAGAAAATAAAGACCTTAAATTATTAGGTCAGTTATATCATCTAAAAGGAAATATTCTTCTATTAAAAGGGCAAACTTTAAAAGCTAGAAGTGCTTATTTTGAAGCGATACAGTCTTTCCGTAAAACACATAATAGAGAATTAGAAGTAAGGTCTTTAACAAATCTATGTCAAGTATATCAAATAGAGAAAAATTACGATAAAGCTCTTATTGAATATGATAAAGCAATTGAACATGTGAAAGATCTTTCTATTGATGTACAAGAAGAATTGTTACCTCATTTATTATTAAATAAAGGTACACTCTATGATGCAATCAATGAACCTGAAAACGCTATTCATCTTTTTAATGAAGTTATTCGAATGTGTACTTCGGAAAGTCAGCTAATTATGAAAGGAAAAGCGTTACATAATTTGTCAAATCAATATGCAAATCAAAAACGTTATATAGATGCTCAAGAGGTTCTTAACGCATCTTATAAAATTAAACAAACATTAGGTGATACAAGGGGAGAAATAAACTCATTATTGGCTTTTGCTCACATCGCATCTCAGCAAGGGTTTATTCATAAAGCTGAAACATTTTATATTACTGCCCTTCATAAAGGAGAAACATTAAAATCTCCTGTGGATATTAAAAATGTATATAAAAACCTTTATCTTTTATTTGAAGATATTGATACTAAAAAGGCTTTTTATTATTTCAAAAAGTTTAAAAAGGTCTCAGATGATTTATTAAAACAAGAATACAAGAAAAGTATTACTGATTTAGAAGAAGACCAACAAGAAACATTGGAAAACATAAAATTAGTACGTGATAAAGAAGAACAGAAAAAAATAACATGGCTATTGTCATGTATTTTTATTGGTATTATTCTCTTTATTTTAATGATCTTAAGAGTACAAAGACTAAAAACAATTAATGCAAAACAGAACGAGGAAAAAGCTACTATCGCAAAAGAGCTTGCTATTGTTGAACATCAATTTACACAAGAACAAAATAATGCTTTAAAAAATCAGGTAGAATTTAAGGATAAAGAGCTTACTACTAATATTATGCACTTGATGCAACAAAACGAGCTTATCAATAAAGTATCTGAAGATTTATTACAAATTGATACTTCGTTAGATGCTTCAAACAAAAAGAAAATTAGAGGTATTGTTTACAATTTACAAAATGCCAACCAAGGAGAAGTTTGGAAAGAACTAGAATATAGATTTGAACAGGTTCACTCTGCGTTTTTTGAAAATCTTAATAAAAAGCACCCTACATTATCTCCTAACGAAAAGAAGTTATGTGCCTATTTAAAATTAAATTTAAGTACTAAAGATATTTCAAACATAACTCATCAGAGTGTAAAATCTATCCAGATAGCTCGTTATAGATTACGTAAGAAATTAGAAATTACAAACACCGATATAGATTTCCAGACTTTCTTTGATAGTATTACTTATGAAGAATTTTAATTACAAATTTCATATTAAAACAATATTAAATAAATAATAATTATAAATATTTAATGATTTTATTTAAATATAACTAATGAAAATTGGGAATAAGTAGATTAACAATATAAATTTATTGTCATAAACTAAAACTTATTTTTCAATAATGCTATTACCAAAAGAACTAATTAGAGTATTACTACCTAGCTATTATACTCAATTAAACAAATCTTCTAATGCTATCTATATCACCATTTTAATTTTAACTATTGTAGTTTTAGGGTGTTTACCAATTGTTAAAGTTCCTATTACGATACAATCGTTAGGCTTAATACGTCCAACTCTAGAAAAATTCGACCTTAAATCTCCTTTAACTGAAAAAGTATCTGAAGTCTACGTGAAAGATAATTCTGAAGTTAAAAAAGGACAGATATTATTAGTTTTAGATACAGCTGAATTATCTCTCAAAAGAGGTTTTGCCTTACAGCATTTTCAAATTTTAAATAAGCAATATAAAGATTTGATAGATCTCTGTAGGGAATCAAAAGAAATTCATGAACTAGAAACTAGTTATCCTTTAAGGACAAGGAATTACCTTAAAAAATACGATGAATTTTATAATGACATTCTATTATTACAAGAAGAAATAGAGCTAGCACAAAAACAATTTAATAGAAAAGCTATTCTTGCTAAAACGCAAGCTGTTCCTGAAAAAGATGTTGAAAATTCTGAAATTATTTGTAAAAGAGCAAAAACTAAACTTACTCTAAGATGGAAAAGAGCTCATTCAGAGTGGGCAATCGAATTAGACGATCATAAAATAAAACTTGAGAACTTAAATTCTGAAATTAAACAACTTCAGAAACAAATTAGTAAACATTATATTCGATCTACTGTAACTGGAATATTACAAAATTTTAATGGAATTCATGAAGGAACAATGGTGTTTACCAATCAGAACATTGGTGAAATAACACCTCATTCTGATCTAATTGCAGAATGTTATGTTTCTCCAAAAGATATTGGTTGGCTACAAAAAGATATGCCATCAATTATACAAATTGATGCTTACAACTACAATGATTGGGGTACTATAGAAGGAAAAGTTACTCAAGTATATCATGATGTTACAATACTTGATAAACAACCTGTTTTTAAAATAAAATGTCAATTTTCGAGAAATTACTTAACCTTATCTAATGGATATAAGGGATATCTTAAGAAGGGAATGACTTTACAAGCTAGGTTTGTAGTTACTGAAAGAAGTTTATTCGACTTATTATATGATCAAACTGATGATTGGTTAAACCCAATAAGAAATAAAAAAAACAATCGTGTAGCTAAGCTATAATACATTTACAAAAAACAAACTACTATTTTTCTCTTCTAAATATGAAAATGACTAAACTTAAAGTCAAGCAACGTGACATTACAGATTGTGGCGCTGCTTGCCTCCTCTCTGTATCTAGATTTTATGGAGCAGACTTTTCTGTGGCTAAAATTAGACAACTTGCTTCTACAGATCAGAAAGGAACCAACTTACTTGGACTTATTGAAGCGGCAAAAAAATTAGGATTTGATGCAAAAGGAGTAAAAGGCGATATGGATGCTTTACCTGATGCGACATTTCCTTCTATTGCACATGTTGTATTAGAAAATGGATTACATCATTTTGTAGTAATTACCAAAATAGATAAAAAAGAAGTCATTGTAATGGACCCCGGTGATGGGCAATATCATCATTACTCGTTAACCGATTTTGAGAAAATTTGGTCAGGTGTGCTTGTACTTATTACGCCTTCCATTTCCTTTGAAAAGAAAAATGAGACTATTTCTATTAAAAGTAGATTTTACGAACTAATCAGTGTTCATAAAAGCGTTGTATTACAAGCTATTATTGGTGCTTTAGTCTTTACAATATTAGGATTAAGTACTTCCGTTTATATCCAAAAAATTATTGATTATGTTCTTGTAGATGGTAATCGTAATTTACTTTGGTTATTAAGCGTAGGAATGATTGTCATTTTAGTATTCCAAACCATCATTGGTTACTTCAAAAGTCAATTAATACTCAGAACAGGACAAATGATAGATGCTCGATTGATTTTAGGATATTATCAACACCTTATAAAACTCCCTCAACAATTCTTTGATACAATGAGAGTAGGTGAAATAGTATCTAGAATTAATGATGCAGTGAAAATCAGAGCCTTTATTAATGATAGTGCTATCTCACTTATTATCAATATTTGTATCCTTATTTTTTCTTTTGTTGCCATGTTCATTTATTCATGGAAACTTGCGCTTATCATGTTACTGCTATTACCTGTTTCAGGAGGAATATACTGGTTTGTCAATTATAGAAATAAGAAGTATCAAAGAAAATTAATGGAAAGCAGTGCAGAATTAGAATCTCAATTAGTTGAGTCTATTGATGCTATCAGAACAATTAAGAGAATGGGTACAGAAGACTTTTCAAACCTAAAAACTGAAATTAGATTTGTTGATACACTAAAAAATGTCTTTAGTATTTCTCAAACAAATATTATTTCAGAAAATAGCACCCATTTTGTATCTATTATATTTACTGTGATTGTATTAGGAGTAGGAGCTAATTTTGTATTAGCAAAAGAATTAACGCCAGGTGAATTATTATCTTTCAATGCTTTACTAAACTACCTTACAGGTCCTGTTGCTGCTCTAATAGGTATGAATGCACAATGGCAAAATGCAAAAATTGCTGCTGATCGTTTATTTGAATTGCTTGACTTAGACAATGAACAATCTAATACAAATGAAGAACAAATAATACTTACTCCTAAAAAAGTAGGTGATATCCAATTACAAAATATCTCGTTCCGATATGGGTCTAAAGTCGATGTATTTAAGAATTTAAACCTCAAAATTCCTAAAGGGAAACTAACAGCAATTGTTGGAGAAAGTGGTTCTGGTAAATCAACTATCGCTGCATTAATTCAAAAAATTTATCCTATACAAGAAGGACAAATCTTAATTGGGGATATCAATATTAACTACATCACTAAAAAGTCATTGAGAAATATGATCGGTGTTGTTCCTCAACAAATTGAACTTTTTAAAGGGAGTGTTATTGAAAATATTGCTTTAGGAGAATTAAAACCAAATGTTGAAAAAGTAATTTCTATTTGTAAAGAACTAGGTATTATAAGTTTTATTGAATCTTTACCTAATGGCTTCCAAACTGAAATTGGAGAAAAAGGAAGTACTTTATCTGGCGGACAACGTCAACGTTTAGCCATTGCAAGAGCACTATATAAAAACCCTGAAGTATTAATATTAGACGAACCTACAGCTTCATTAGATAGTAAGTCAGAACAATATGTTCAAGAAGTTATTCATCAATTAATAGTACAAGGAAAAACAATTATTATCATTGCTCATCGACTTTCTACAATTCAACATGCTGATAAAATTATTGTATTAGACAAAGGGAAATTAGTCGAAGAAGGTATTCATTTTGAATTACTAGAGCAAAATGGAAAATATAATGACTTATGGGAGTCTCAAATGCCTAGAGAATTGAAAGAATTAACAGTTTAACTAACAACTAATTATAATCATGTTATTACAAAAACAACTAGCAAGAATTGAAAGAATTGACTTTTTAATTCGACGAAGAGCAACAGGGTCACCTAAAGCACTCGCTAATAAATTAGATATTTCAGATAGAACACTACGATCGCTACTAACTCAAATGAGAGAAATGGGAGCTGATATTTATTATGACTCACACAAAATGAGTTATAGTTATAAAAAACCTTATTGTTTTTTCTTTGGATTTATTCATGAAGAATCTGTTAAATCACTCAAGCAAATCAACTAAAATGAAAAAAAAATTAATACTCATTATCTTGAGTTGGTGTATATCCTTTTCATTATTTGCTCAATCTAATCATTCTTTGACACTTTCAGATGCTATAACAAAAGCATTAGAAAATAATTATGATATCCGCATATATCAACAGGATGTTTTAGATGCTCAGCAACAAAATACTTGGGGGAATGCTGGAAGGTTACCTCAAATAAATTTTTCAAATAGAAATAGAGGGACATCACAAATTAATCAACCGGCCTCTCCATTTTCACTAGAAGGTCAAAATGATAATATTCAGTTAGATGCTGCGATAGATTTACAATGGATACTCTTTAATGGTCAAAAAGTTAGTTTTCAAAAACAACAGTTAGAGAATCAAGAAAAATTGACCTCTCTTCAATATCGATCCTTAATCGAAAATAAAATCGAAGAAGTTGTTTTTCAATATTATAAAGTACTCTTGGAACAAGAAAAACTCAATGTATTAAGGACAATACAACTGAATGCAAGTTTAAGAATTTCTAGATTAGAAAAAGGTGTTTTACTCGGAGAGAATTCTAGATTTGAACTCACTAGAGAAAAAACAACTTACTTTACAGATTCCGTTAACTTAGTTGATCAAAAATTAACAGTAGAAAATGATCTAAGAGAGCTAAATTACCTACTTGGCGAACAACAAATTAATAAAGTTTTTCATCTATCAGATAGCCTTCAAGTACCAACATTAGAGTTATCTTCCTCCATTATTTTTGATAAGGTAAATACTCAAAATAGTCAGTTGAGAATTTCAAAATCAAAACTTGAACAAAATGAGATCGATATAAAACTTAATAAAACAACTAAAATCCCAACGATTTCATTAGAGTCAGGATATCAGGGAAATTTAAACTGGTTGACAGCAGGATATCCAACAATAGAAGGTGATATTATTACTCAAACAAATAAAGGACATTTATACGGAGGGTTTGTAGGTCTAAATATGACTATTCCCATCTTTAAAGGGGGGCAAAATGACCGTAAAATTCAATCATCAAAAATACAATATCATAAATCACATCTAGGGTTTGAACAAAAAAAATTAGATTTAAAGAAAGAATTTAATCAACTTTTTGCAAGCTATACTTATAACCAAAAAAAGGTACAAATAGGCTTACAAAGCCAACAAGCTGCAGCAGAAAACCTTCAACTTTCTCAAGCCCAATTAGATTTAGGGAGTATTTCTGCATTTGATTTTCGACAAGTACAAAATAGCTATATGAATGCGTCTCTAAATTATTTCAATGCACAATATGAACTTATCTTATCACAAGTTCGCTTATTAAAAATTTCTGGAGAAATTATAAAATAATCTACTCGCGGAAGTTTTTTTTCCGCGACAGTCTATACATTTACAATATCAAAATAAAGCTAGCTAACTAACTATTTGATGATCTACTTTTAAGGATACCGAAAATTAAAAGTTGAGCTAAATTATAGAGTAGGTAAAATAATACTAATTAAGAATTAGTAAAATATATTCTATTACGATGAGTTTAGAAAAATTTGGTCTAAAAGAACTAACACAAGATGAAAAAAAGAACACTATTGGTGGTGCTGACTATCATTGGTATAGTGGAAGTAATCCCTTAGTTTACTTTGGTTACGCAGTTTACAATGGTGGTGTTGCCATTTATAACGCATGGAATAATTAATAAGGTAATTTACTTGGGTGTTTTTTTATAAAAACATCCAAGTAATTCAATTATAAGAAATATGAAATGGAAAATATATTCCCTAATAAAATTTATCAAGCTATTCTTCTAATTATTGTACCTCTCATAATTAGTTCTCCAGTTTTTTTTATTCTAACGAAATATGATTTAGATATTGATTATTTTGTAAATATCTTTTTCACTACCTATTGTCTCTGTCTTATATTAATTCATTTTTTGATATCAATATTATTCAATTACCAAATCAGCTTTAGTATAAATATACCTAAAAACTCAAATGTTCTATTATTATCATTATTCATTATAAGTTTTCAAATTGGTATACATTTCCCTTTAATAGAATTTACACAAGATATCAGTACTAATTATGAATTTTCACCTTTACACCTTATTGGGGCTTTAATACTCGCTCCTATTTTTGAGGAGTATATTTTTAGAGGTATAATCTTAAATGGTCTTTTAAGCAAATTTTCTAATTTTTGGGCAATAGTAATTACAAATGTGATTTTCTGCATAATACATTTATCTGTTAATCAGTTTTTTGGGGCTTTATTTCTTGGCATCTTCATATCATTAGTTTTCATCAAGAATAAAAGTCTTGGGACTTGTATTTATTTACACTTTCTCTCAAATACTATAGCATTTTTACATTATTATTTAAATATTAATTACAGTATAAGTATTCTAATTAATGGACTTTTTGCTATTATATTTTTTACAATAATTGCAATGAATATTAAAAGCCTATTTACTAACGACGAAACGACATGTTAAATATCATACAAACTTATTGGAATGCTAATAATTCTTCTGATCCTATTTTGAATGATGGAGGTTTTTTATGTCCAGAAATTCATTGGATGTCATGGGCATTATCTTGTTCTCAACTTAATAAATTCTACTCAAAAGTTGACTTACATACAGACTACAAAAGTTCTGAGGTATTTAAAGCCCTAAAAATCCCATATAATAAAATTCATTTATCACTTGAGAGTGAGGTAATGAAAAATATGGACAGTAGATTATGGGCTTACTCTAAATTACATACTTATAGTTTACAAAAAGAAGCATTTTTACATGTAGACGGTGATGTTTTTATATGGGAAAAATTTGATGAAAAACTACTACATAGTAATATTATTTGCCAAAATGTTGAAGAAGACTTAAACATATACAAATTCACACTTAAAGAAATTAAAAAAATAAATAAGTTTCATCAAGGTTGGATTGATGTAGAAAGAAAAATTAAAGCTTTAAATGCAGGTATCATAGGAGGCATTGATATTGATTTTTTTAAAGAATATACAAAATTAGCTTTTGATTTTTATAATGAAAATAAGCATTTATTCAATCAACTTACTTCTGTAAATAATATAAATGTAATATCTGAACAATATCTACTTTACCAATTAATTGAAAAAAAGAATAAAACATATTCTTTATTATCAGACAAAGTGATTGAAACTACTGAAGATTTTCACCACTTTGTTAAAGTTCATGAAATACCATACAAAACAAAATATTTACATACATTAAGTAAAACAAAACAACAGGAATACATTTGTAATTTTATATCATTTGCGTTAAGAATTGAATATCCAGAAATATGGGAACATATTGTATTATACTTCAAGGAAAATAATATTTTAAGTTCTTACTTTAAAAGACATTTAAAATGTTTAGAAAATGAAAACGTTCTTATAGAGCCAGGTAAAGTAGACTTTAAAAAATCATACTCAAAAACCATTAAGTTGTCAGAACTAACTTGTTTAGAATTTAATGAAAAGAATCAATCCTCTATTCAAATTAATCCTGTTATATTAGATAGTTACAATCAAGAAAACATTATTAATAATTTAAAAAAACGTTCTTATAAAAAAAATTGTAATTCAAATATACCCTGGTTATTTTATTCGGAAAATGACATTCTCGATTCTTATTTTCTAAAAAAGTATATAAAAGTAACGCCGTTTCATGATATATTTCTTGAGAAGTATAATATTCAAGATGGAGGAATTTTAATAAAAGATAATAAGATTGTGAAAGCAAACATTCATAATCAGATAAAAATTACTTTTACTGATTTATACTATTATTCAACTCACACATTAACAATTGATCCTATTTTACTTAATATCATTGAAGAGGCTAAAAAGCGTCCAATGAAGGTGGAGGAAATAATGAAAAAATATTTCTTTCAAAATGAAAGCAAAAAATTCTTCACAAATATCTTAAGGATATGGATTAATTATGGTCTTATCACACTGTCAGATAATAGGAAAGATTTTATTAATAGTCCTACTTCTAAATTTTATAATCAATACAAAGATAAGTATTCATCCAACACAAAAAACTGTTTATTAAAATATTTAGATTTAACTGAACTGGACTATAACCGTGGTAAAATACATAAAATTAAAAGTATCAAATCAGCAATATCAATAGCTGAACTCATTAACATATTAAAAAAAATAAACTTGAATGCTCAAGCTGTAAAAGGTACCATGGAAAGTCTAAATAAAATACCATTACCTATTATAGCACTAATTCAACCTCTAAATTATTCTACACAATTTGTGATCATAACATCTATATCTGAAGACAATATTATTATTTATAATCCTATTTATGATATGTACGAAACATATAACAAAAATTACTTCAAGAAATTATGGGATGGCGTATTAATTTTCATTCAAAGTTAAATTAAAATCTAAAGTGGAAGTTTTATTTCCGTCAACACATATATCTTTACATTGAACACAATGTTTTTTTAATAAAACAATTAAATTTAAATCAATTATGAAAAGTTTAAAGAAACAGAAATTTGAAGAACTAAAGCATGAAGATTTAGTCAAAGTAAATGGTGGGTACTTTCCTGCGACTAAAGAAGTTTGGGAACGTATTGAGTACTATGCAAAATTATTATTAGCATAATAATAATTTTGCATAGTACTCTGTTTTCGGTAAATCACTACCGATCTATGATCCAATAATTAAATTATTGGATCTTTTTATATTTGGCAATTATCAAAACTGTTCCAACAAAAAGTTATCAACTAGATTTATATAAAAAATATCACCTTGGACCTGCTATATTTGATTGGACATCAAGTTAAGTCTTAAATAATTATCTTTAATTATGAGAAAGAAAGACTTATGATAAAAGTTTAAAGACAGAGAACTAACAACCAATATCATGCATTTAATGCAACAGAATGAACTTATTAATGAAGAATTATTACAGATTGATACTTCTTTAGATAATGCCAATAAGAAAAAGATAAGATCTATTGTATACAACTTACAAAACGCTAATCAAGGAGAAGTTTGGAAAGAACTAGAATATAGGTTTGAACAAGTACATGCTGATTTTTTTGATAAATTACATCAACAATTTCCTAGTTTAACACCCAATGAAAAGAAGCTTTGTGCTTATCTAAAATTAAATTTAAGTACTAAAGACATTTCAAATATTACACATCAGAGTATGAAATCAATACAAATTGCGAGGTATAGACTTAGAAAGAAATTTGAAATAAATAATACTGATATTGATTTTCAAACCTTCTTCGATAATATATCCTATAGCAAAAAATAAGATTTGAATATACCACAGCAATCTATTAATATCGTAGTTTCATTAAGAAGTAGTTGTAGTATTTTCATGAATATTAAAGGATTAAAATTTATAGATTTGTTTGCTAGCATTGGAGGATTTCATCAGGCCTTAACCTCATTTGGAGCAGAATGTGTTTTTGCTTCTGAATGGGATAAATATGCCTCTGATACTTATGAAGCATAACTATCACATTAAGCCTCATGGAGATATCACATTGATTGATGAAAAAAAAAATCCACAACATGACATCTTATGTGCTGGTTTTCCTTGCCAAGCTTTTTCTGTTTCTGGAAAACAAAAAGGGTTTGAAGATGCGAGAGGAACACTCTTTTTTGATATCGCCCGTATTGTAAAATTTCATCAGCCAAAATTCTTATTTCTTGAAAATGTCAGAAACTTTGAGAAACATGATGGGGGCAATACAATAAAAGTCGTACTTAACACTTTAGATGAATTAGGTTATCAAGTGTACTACAAAGTACTCAATGCTTCTGACTTTGGGTTACCTCAAAACCGAAAAAGAATTTACTTTGTTTGTTTTAGAAAAGACATTCCAATAGTTCATTTTTCTTTCCCTAAACCCCAAAACAACACTATTGCATTACAATCTTTCTTAGAAAAAAAGGCTGATGCTAAAATTGTCACGAGAACAGATATTGATTTTTATAAGAAATATCAACCTAAAAAAAATAAAATAGGAGAGGATATTCTTCCTAACAGACCTATTCAGATAGGGCGTGTAAACAAAGGTGGGCAAGGAGAAAGAATTTATGATATAAGAGGGCATGCAATCACATTATCAGCCTATGGCGGTGGAGTAGGTGATAAAACAGGCTTGTATAAGGTAGGAAATAAAGTTCGAAAACTTTCTCCTAGAGAGTGTGCTAGAATTCAAGGTTTCAGTGATGATTTTAAAATTATCTCTGCTCACAATCAAGCTTATAAACAATTTGGTAATAGTGTGGCGATTAATGTCTTAAAAGCAATACTACAAGAAATCACCAATTTGAATTAATTGTTCTTTTTAAGCTGTTTAAAGAATTCTTCTGATAATTCACTACTAATTAACTCATACTCTTTGATAGTCATTGGTTTTACACTCTTAATCAACCTTATAGTACTTGAACTTCTAAAATAACGTATATCAATCAAGGTATCTTCAAATTGAAAAGTAGAGTAATTCCAGTCATATAAGTCGTATTGTTGATCTAGAACATCTCCATAGTGTGCAATGCTATCTACTACTTTAAAATATTTTGCATGAGCATCATGGTAAGTCTTGAAATGAGCTTCTTCCAGATAAAATTCTTGTCCTTTAATCGTCAAGTGTTTCTGCCAAGAAAGTTTACCATAGTTAATTAAGCGTTTATCATTGAACTTTATCCAATAGAAAACAAAACCTAAAATGACTGCAATAATTAATAATGTAAAAAGCATATCAATAAAAGATTATAAGCAGTGATACCATTAAAATCTATTCTTTAAGTTAATTCTTTTTCTTAGAATATTCTTCGAAAGAAAATCTTATTAAAATAGTATCTTTATAAAAAGATATTTATTTGAAAATTTCTACGAGCTAACTGTTAAACCAAACTCCAATTCTATTAAGAAGTATTTTCTATATTGATCATGCATATTCTACACAAAAAAATTAAAAGTTATTATTTCCTTTTGTTCGTGCTATTTTTCAGTTTGGCTTTCGTTCTGAACAATTGTTACAGACCATATATCTACACTAATAATATTAATGATTTTGGTTTAGCAGATATGGCTAGTAATCTCTTTTTCTTCCCGATAGGCTGTACTTTTTTTGGATGTTTTCAAAATCCATTAAGAAGAAAAAAAAATGATGTGATTATCTCCTTTGTGTTACTCTCTTTACATGAATTATTAAGCTACTTTATCCCTTTTTTAGGCATCTTTAATGTCAAAGATATTTCAGCTCTTTTTATTGGGGCAATAATCACTTTTTATATTCAAAAAAACACCACTACAAATGCTCTAAAACATTCATAATGGTGTTTTCAATATATCTTTTAAAAAGGAAACTAAGCCTTCACTAATTGCCCTTTGTTGACAATCGCTACTGCTTTACCTTTTAATTCTTTTCCTATAAATGGAGAATTATCTGATTTTGATTGAATATCATTTTCTGTAAAAGTCCAAGAAGTTTCTGGAGCGAATACTGTAAGACAAGCTTTTGCACCTTCCTCTAATTTTGGTTCTTCAACCTTTAAAATTTTTCTAGGTGATGTTGTCAATTTATCGATGATGAGATCTACAGAAATATCTTTTGGTAGGTTCGAAATGATAGAAGCAAAAGCTGTTTCTAAACCTATAATACCTGCATCAGCTAAATCAAATTCTAAACGTTTAGATTCTGTATCTAAAGGTGTATGTGATGATACAATTGCATCAATAGTTCCATCTTTAAGTCCTTCCCAAAGTGCTTCTATATCAGCTTTTGATCTAAATGGGGGAGTTACCTTTTTAAAAGTATCAAAATCAGAAAGGTCTTCGTCTGTAAATGCTACCTGATGTGCAACAATATCACATGTTACTTGTAAGCCTTCTGTTTTTGCCTTACGAATTAAATCTACAGATTCAGCTGCAGAAATATTTGCAAAATGTACTCTTCCTCCTGTATAAGTTAGTAAAGAAAGAATTTTTTGAATAGCTAGCCATTCTGCAACATTAGGAATACCTCTTGTACCCATCAAAGTACTTGGAATACCTTCGTTCATATGCCCATCATTATTTAGCGTCTTTTCATCAGCTAATTCAATCATAAGCCCATCAAAACCTTGCATGTACATAATAGCTCTTTTAACCACACCCAAATGCCATGAAGAATGGGTCCCATCTGTAAAAGCTACTGCTCCTGCATTGTACATATCAGTAACTTCATTCATTTCTTCTCCTTTACAATCTTTAGTTAAAGCTCCCATAGGGTGCAATTGCACAGGTTGAAATAAACTCATTTGCTTTACAAAATGAATACTTTCTTTGGATTGAATAACAGGTTTAGTATTGGGTAATGTTGCTACATCTGTAAAACCGCCAAAAGCCGCAGCTTTACATAAAGAAGCAATATCTTCTTTAAACTCTTCTCCAGGCTCATTAAGAGAAGACCTCATATCAAACCATCCTGTAGAAACCCAAAGGTTGTCTCCGACAATATTCTCTGCATCAGGAGCATCTATACTAGAAGTAGAAATTGTTTGGATAGTTCCATCTTTAATTAAGATAGATACACTTTTATTATGGTAAGGTGATGTTGTGTTTGAAACTCGAACATTGCTAAGCAAAACTTCTTTCATGGCGATATAACTCAAAAAGATCTTCTAAATTTTTTCTTGGTTAATGCACTTCAGATACGGAGTGTATCTAGAAATAAGGAGTAACCGAACAAATGTAAGATCAAAAAATTATTTTATAAATATTTTAGTCGAAACAAATTATAAAAATAAAAAAAAGAGACATTTTTCAATGTCTCTTTTTTTAAAAATGAATTCAAAGCTGTTTAACTAGCCTACAGACCTGATGGTCTCCAACTTGTACAACTTGAACTGCATCCATAATATTTTTTACTAATCTTAATCCCATTCCACCTTTACGATGTTCTTTAATTACATCATTAATAGTTGGGGATTGATAGGCTTTAATATCAAAAGCTTCTCCGTCGTCTTTAATCTCAATAACAACACCTTTAGTATCAATAGTTGTTGTTACGGTCACTTCAATTTCTTTGGTAGCATCGCAGTTGTTAGAATGAATCATTCTATTCGCACAAACTTCATCTACAGCTACAACAATCATGTCTCGTTTAGAAATAGGTACACTGTATCCCTCCAATGACGAAAGTATAAACTCTCGTATCGTATGTAAATTGGCGGTTTCACAGTTAACTTTGGTTCTAAACATTACTGCTTTGAATAATTTTTGTGGCTTCTTCTTTATTTGCTGCCAAGTTTAAAAATTGATCTACACCTAAGATTTCTAATACACTTCTAATGTTGGCTCCTACATTGTAGAGTACCATTCCGATTTTTTCTGTTTCTATTTCATCTAATCTAGATGTAAAAACACCAATACCTGCAGAAGAAATGTATGTTAACCCTGCGCAATTGATTAGTAACTTCTTATCGCCACGATCAATGCATTCCTGAAGCTTAGTATCTAAATCTACAGAAGAACTTGCATCTAATTCACCGACGACATCAATAAAAGTGTAATCATTTTCTTGTACAACATTAACGTCAACTTTGGTCATTCTATATACGGTTTAACTTCATTAAGGTTTCCCTTAATGCGATTTTTTTTTACATTTTTTTAAAAAACATACAATAAAGGTTATAGAACCCTAATTCTATACACTCTATTGTATGTTTAATTTACAATATTATTCTAATTAAAGAATCAACATTGCGTCACCGTAACTTAAGAAACGGTACTTTTCTTTTATTGCTTCTTCGTAAGCCTTCATCATTAAATCATAACCACCAAAAGCTGCAGCCATCATTAACAAAGTAGATTTTGGTTTATGGAAACCAGTTACCATAGAAGATACAATTTTAAAGTCGTAAGGAGGGAAGATAAATTTATCAGTCCACCCTTCATTTGCTTTTAATGTATTAGAAGCAGAAACAGATGTTTCAAGAGAACGAAGAGCAGTTGTACCAATAGCACAAACGTTTTTCTTCTCTCCTAATGCTTTGTTTACAACATCAACAGTTTCTGCACCTACTTCGTAGTGTTCAGAATCCATTTTATGTTTTGTCAAATCTTCCACATCTACATCTCTAAAAGCACCTAAGCCTACGTGTAATGTAATTGGAGTCATTTCTACACTCTTAATTTCTAAACGTTTAGCAATTTGAGGTGTAAAGTGTAAACCAGCAGAAGGAGCTGCAACAGCACCTTTCTTTTCTGCAAATATTGTTTGGTAACGGTCTCTATCAGAAGCTTCTGCTTCACGCTCTAAATCTCTTGGAATAGGTGTTTCTCCTAATTCCTCAATTGTTTTGTAGAATTCTTCATCTTCTCCATCTACTAAGAAACGGATAGTTCTACCTCTTGATGTTGTATTGTCAATAACTTCAGCTACTAAGCTGCCATCACCGAAATACAATTTATTACCTACACGGATTTTACGAGCAGGATCTACTAAAACATCCCATAAATGAGATTCTTTGTTTAGTTCACGAAGTAAGAAAACTTCAATTTTAGCACCTGTCTTTTCTTTATTACCATAAAGGCGAGCAGGGAAAACTTTGGTATTGTTCATTACCAAAACATCGCCCTCATCAAAATAATCTACGATGTCTTTGAACATTTTATGTTCAATTTTGCCTGTAGCACGGTGAAGTACCATCAAACGAGACTCATCACGATTTTCCGCTGGATATTGAGCGATTAGATCTGTTGGTAGATCAAACTGAAATTGGGATAGCTTCATGGAATGAAATTACGTATTATATTCTATCTATAAATATCGATATATGTCTTAACTTTACTTAATACACACAAAATGCGTACCTTGAAAATCAAGACGGTAAATTTAACAAATAAAGATTAGATAATTTCCAAACAATCTTTTAGATACAGGTTTTATTATCAATTTTCTATCATTTTTTCGATAAACATGCTTTTTCTAAGACTTTTTTTTGAAAGTTTTCGGTTTGCAGTACATGCACTGAAAGAAAATATACTAAGAACAATCCTCTCATTACTAGGAGTTACGATTGGTATTTTTGCAATTATTGCCATATTCACTTTAGTGGATGCACTCAATAATGGTATCCAAAGTAGCTTATCAGTTTTTGGTGATAAAGTTGTTTATGTTGGTAAATGGCCTTTTTCTTTTGGAGAAGGGGAGTACCCTTGGTGGAAATATTACAGAAGACCTAGTCCTAATGAAAGTGAGTATAAATTTATTCAAGACAATGCCAAGTGGGTTAAATCAATTGCAATTTACGAAGCAAAAGGTGGTAATACTTTTCAATACAGAAACAATAGTTTTGAGGATGGTAAAATTGTAGGAGCTTCTTTTGAATACAATAAAATCAATTCAATGCCTATTGGAGAAGGTAGATACTTCACTACCAATGAAATGTCTGCTGGTGTACAAAAAGCTGTTATTGGTTTTGAAGTAGCTCAACAATTGTTTCCAAGAGGAGATGCATTAGGGAAAATGATCAAAACAAAAGGACAAAAATTTCTAGTTATTGGTATTTTCGAAAAACAAGGTGAAAGTTTAATACCTACACCTAGTAATGATGAACTCGTTTTAATTCCATACCATTCTTTTATAAAAATATATGCTTCTAAAGGCAGATGGGTATCTACCAATCTTATTGCTAAAGGATACGATCGTGATACTGATATGGGAGAAATTTTGGCAGAATTAAGAGGTTTATTACGAATTAAAAGAGGGTTACGTCCTAAAGATGATGACAATTTTGCATTAAATAGAACAGATGCTATTGTTGAATTTATTGATAAAATAACAGGATCTTTAAAAATTGCTGGAGGTATTATAGGTATGTTTTCTATACTTGTAGGTGGGTTTAGTATTGCTAATATTATGTTTGTTTCGGTAAAAGAGAGAACATCCCAGATTGGCATTCAAAAGGCACTTGGTGCTAAAAACTATTTTATTCTATTACAATTTTTATGTGAATCTATGTTTTTAAGTTTCTTTGGTGGTATAGGTGGTTTATTTTTAGTCTCCTTATTGTCACTACTATCAACAGATGTTTTTGTGATAACCTTAAATTTCCAAAACTTGGTTATTGGATTAGGTATATCTGCTTTTGTTGGAATTATTTCTGGATTAGCTCCAGCAGTATCTGCTGCAAAAATGGACCCGGTTGAAGCTATGAGAGCATCTTAAAAAAACTAGAATATAGCGATGATCACACCTTCAGAACGTATAAGTGCCTCATTTCCTTTTGAGCCTACAAATGGACAAAAAACACTCTTTGAGTTACTCGATGATTTTGTTTTAGAAAAAAGTACACGTAGAAATACATTTTTATTAAAGGGTTACGCTGGTACTGGTAAAACATCTGTACTTACAGCCTTTTCTAACATTCTGCGATTTTATAGCTATAAACCAATAATGTTAGCACCTACGGGTCGAGCTGCTAAAGTGATGTCTTCTTATGCAAAGAGAAAAGCATTTACTATACATCGTATCATTTTTAATCAAAGTGAAGATCCTGATACAGGTATACTTCAATTTCAACGACAAAAAAACACGGCACAAAATACTGTTTATATTATAGATGAAGCCTCTATGGTTGATGATCAATCTCACCCGGGTGGAGAGGGTCTGTTATCATCATTAATTAATTATGTCTTTGAAGATCCAAAATCTAATAATAAATTATTTTTAGTAGGAGATTCTGCTCAACTTCCTCCTGTAAAACAAGAAATTAGTCCTGCTTTAGACGAGGTATATCTACAAAATGTATTTCGCTTAAATGTCAAAAGTTTAGAACTTACAGAAGTAGTCAGACAGGCTTCTGAATCTGGAATTTTATATAACGCTACAACACTAAGAAATGCATTAATTTCGCAACAAGAAATTAAGTTTACTACTTCTCCCTTTTCTGATATCTATAAAATGGGATCAGACAAATTAGAAGATGGTTTACTCTATGGATACGATAAATATGGTATTGAAAATACAGTAATTATTACACGTTCTAACAGAGCTGCAACACAGTACAATCAATATATAAGAAGACAAATTCATTATAGAGAAGAAGAGCTTGATGCAGGAGATTATCTTATGATTGTTAGAAATAATTATTTTTGGCTAGACGATGATTCCCCTGCCGGTTTTCTTGCAAATGGTGAATTTATTGAGGTGACAAGTGTTGGTGGAGTAGAAGAGAAGTATGGTTTCCGTTTTTGTGATATCCGCTTCAGACTTCTTGATTATACTGACCACCCTACTGTTGAAGCTAAAATTATTTTGGATACACTTCATTCTTTTACTCCTCAATTAGAAAGAGAAGAAAACAGAAAATTATACAATGCTGTTTTAGAAGAACACGCAGAAATTGCAGATAAAAGAGTGAGACTAAAAAGAATTAGAGAAGATGAATATTTGAATGCTTTACAAGTTAAATTCTCATATGCCTTAACTTGTCATAAATCTCAAGGTGGACAATGGGATGCTATTTTTGTAGACATCGGTTTTTTAAGAGATGATATGGTGGATACCGATTTTATCAGATGGCAATATACCGCAATTACTAGGGCTAAATCTGAATTATTTTTAATGAATTACCCTGATAAATTTTTTAAGTAAATCTTTTGATTCGCTTATTTGTAGAACTAAAATTTAATTATTTGAAATGAACACTCTCTATTCTAAAGCTATTTCTATATATGAAAAATTTAAATTAAGATATCGATTACTTAATCAGTCCAATCCTAAATTAGTTGTTGGAAGCTCATATATTTTTCAGGAAGGTTGGGTTCCAAGTGATATACACGCTTTAAATATTCTCAATGAAAAAGATTGGAATAGTTATTTTAGAAAAGGGTCTATCAATAATATTTTAGGTGAGCATGTTTGGGAACACCTCCACCCTAAAGATGGTTTAATTGCTGCTTCTAATTGTTTTTCTTATCTAAAAAAAGGTGGGATTCTAAGAATTGCAGTGCCTGATGGTTTTCATCAAAATACTGAATATATTAAAAAAGTAGAACCAGGTGGAACGGGTGCTGGTGCTGATGATCATAAAGTTCTATATAATTATCAAAGTCTTGAAACGATGTTACAAGAAGCCGGGTTTACAACTCGAAAACTTGAATATTTTGATGAGTCACATCAATTTCATCAAAACCCTTGGAAAGAAGAAAATGGTTTTATTCAACGCTCATTTAAAAATGATAAACGAAATCTTGATGGAAAACCTAACTATACATCTTTAATAATTGATGGAATAAAAAAATAGGGAAAAAAACCACCAAAGCAATACCTTGGTGGTTTCAAAATAGATTTCTCTATTCATTATTCATTTTATATCCAATTATTTCTTTATCAATTTATTATATGTTTTTACAGTACCGTTAATTGATATTGTATAGATATGAATACCATTAGAAAGAGCTGGAAAAGCTACATTTAATTCATGATTTCCATTACTTAAAGTACCCATCGAAATTGTTTTTTCAACTACTCCATTCAAATTAAAAATCTGAATAACTACATCACCTTGTTGAGGTAAAGTAAAGGTAAAAGTTGTTTTATTATGTACTGGGTTTGGATAGTTTCTTAGATTAATTTTTTCTAAGACATTCTTATCAACAACCGTTGGTAATTCTTCTTCCTCTTCTATTTCTTTTTCAGATACATCAACAACAAGCATTGTCATTCCAGAAGCACCATGTACATCTGTAGCAATTAGTGCTACTTCTGTTACACCTTCGACTAAACCAAGAATTGCAAACTGCCCTTGAGACATTGATGCCATTACTTTTCCATCATCAGAAGCTGCTATACCGTAAGTCAATTTATCTCCATCAGCATCTATAAAGATTTCACTAGGATTTAAGAAGCTAGGTGTATCCCCTAAATGTAAGAACAACGTATCTTGAGCAATCATTTCTGGTGCTCTATTTACATTATGAACTATTACTTGAATTTCAGCAGATGATGATACTCCATGCTCGTCAGTAATAGCTATTCTTAATTCATGTTCTCCTTCGCTATCATAATCTGTAGACAGTGTAATTAATAAAGTATCATCTTCAATTGAAGTACTGTTTACTAAAACATTTTCGTCAATAGTAAACGAGATAGTATGACCTTCTTTATCAAGAGCAACTACTTTTATCATTCTCTCAGAAGCTTCATCCATTTCTACAATTGTTGGAATTTCTATAAATTCAGGAGCTGTGTTTGATGTTAATGTAGTAACAACTGTTTCTATCTCAGCTGATTTATCATTACTCGTAAAATTAAACATGGCTTCCTCATAAGAAGTGAAAGTGTTTGATGGAGTAAAAGTAACATCAATTTTTTCTGAACTTCCCGCTGCAACTGTTCCTTCAAAAGAAGATAAAGTAACCCAAGGAGTAATTCCTTCTGACTGATGTAGTGCATTCATCCATAATAATAATGGGAATCGATTATCTGATGTGACATCTAACCAAGCTCCATTTACCTCTATGTATGATATATCAGACATTGTTTCTGCTGATTCTACAAAACCTTGAGGTCTTGCAGGACCAAATGGATAAGTAATAATCATATAAATCGTTTCACCAGGGTAAAACTGAACTGTATTACTTAACTCAAATGATTGTAACTCTCCTTCTAGATCATCAAAAGCCGTTTCTGTTGTGAATGATTCTTGATGTAAAACAGTAGGGTTGTCAATATCTCCAACTCCAATTGTAATCATTAAATCTGCATTTGCTAAACCTGCAGGAACATACCATGTAGAAACATGTGATAAATTGAAGCCTGTTTTAGGTGCTTTGAATTTTGTTAATGTACTAAAGCTATTTGCTCCATAACCAATTCCTCCTGCTTTTTCATACCCTTTGTAATAATTGATTTCATCATCAAATTCAGTATTTAATGTGCCAATTCCTGATGCTACTGAATGCATACGAGTAGCTGAAAGTGGAGTAACTATACTTTCTGAATTGAAAACTGAAGCACTAGTTACTAAACCTTGCCTTGGATATTCTACTTCTACTGTGTAAGCTAAATCTGAAGCTCCATCAACATTACTAACAACTATTTCATCCATAATAATTGATTGGTTATCAAGTGAAATTTGATGAATAGTATCTGTTGCTATTTCCATATTAGGAGGTAAGATTAAATTCGCTTTAATCACTAATGTATCTGTAAGTCCCATGTTATCATTCACAACAATAGAATCTAAGAACACACCACTATCCATTGGAGAAATAGTAATTCTTGTTGGAAGATCTTCTAAAGGAGAAATACCCGGCCATGGAGCCCACATTGGATCAAAGAATGCTGTATTTTTCCATAAAGGATCTCCAAATGGATTCCCGTTCCAATCTAAATTATAACCCCAAATTTCAATAACAGGATTTGTACCTCTTATAGATTTCATTTCCATAAGATCTAACCCTTTTGTACCAATATTTTGTGTATTAAGAATTACTTCTAAAGATTGTCCTTGCGACCAAAGTAAATCGCCTAAATCAATTACTTCTTTATCCCATTGTAGCGTAGCAGTACCATTTACTGTAAGGTTTACAGGAACTTCTACTTTTTCATTATTTGGAGACTCACTGTGTAAAGCCAATGTTGTTTTGTATTGACCGTCCAATAAGTTTTCTGCATCAACAGCAAAGTGCAATGTTTTAGATTCACCTGCAGGTATAATTGTTTTTTCAGTAGGAGTATACTCAATTACTAAACCATCTTGGATGTAAGAACGGTAAAAGTTAACCATTACACCTTCAGTACCATCCTGATTTTCTAATCCAATTGTTAGCCATTTACTCCAGAAGTCAACACCTGTTTGATTCCAAGTCTTGTACTGCATTTTAATTCTTCCATCTTTATAGAAAATCGTTTCTGCAGTGGTATGACCTCCCATAATACTAGCAAAATGCTGGTAACGCTCGTAAGTAACTACAAACTTCTCATCGTCTTCATAGTACCAGATTCCTTTATTAGGGTTTTCATCATAATAATCTGTTTCACCAGCCATCCATAAAGGAGCAACCAAATTATTAATATCATGTGCAAATGGAATTTCTAGTGGATACCAAATTTTATCTCCTAAAGGAGCTCCATGGTAATAGTTAAAACTCATTTGACCGTGAATACCAATGTAAATACTGTCGTATTCTATTCCATAATAGTTGAAAGAGAAAGGTAATTTTACTGCTTTCCAATAATCATCTAATTCTAAATCTATCTTTTCTCCATTCTTCGTAATATCAATAAATTGATAAGAAGGAGATTCCAGGTCTTCAAAACCTGATAACTCTTTCATGTTATCTTTCCAAGCATATGAATAGTTTGGAATTACACTTGCAGGTTGCATTTCTTTTTCCTCATATAACCAATGAGAACCCATTGGTAATACTTCCAAATCAGCCTCACCCATTGAGTTATCAACAATTAGAGACAACATATCACTTTCTCCTGCATTTAATGTGAAGAAATGCTCTGAGTTATCAACATTAATCATTGGTGCGTGAATAACATTTGCTGTAATAGGAAATGTATACACTGTACCTAATTCATCTGTGACAATTAAATTATCTTCTAAAAGACCATCTACAGTTGCTGTAAAAGATACTTTCAATGTTTCTGATAGACGAGGATCAATTGTAAAAGTATTTTTATCTACTTCAAATAATCCATTTTCTACAACTGCAGAAGTAAAAGTAATTGGCTTATTACCTTGATTTCTAAACATCACAACAATAGATGGTGAAGCTGTTTTGTATACATCCCCAAAAGGTAAATCATCTCTTGTTTTCGTAATAATTGCTTCTCCACCACTAATTACATCTGCATGTAAAGTAAAATGAGCTAAAGGTGTTATTGGGTCGTTTGTAAAGATTGATAAGTTTTGCGTATTTCTCATCTCATCTAAACCTTCTGTTACTACATCATACGTAATATCAACAGATTGACCTACCGGTACTATACCTTTTACACTGCTTAAGTTTCTTGCTATTTTTCTACCGGGATGATTTACTTTAATCGTTACATTTGAATTCTTAGAAGTAAATAATTTTTCAGGTTGTTGAGAATTCTCATAGATATAAAAACCATCTTGTTTATCAGGACTTTCTACACCAATAAATGGAGCGTTTGAATTTCTAATTCCCCATACATCTTGGTATCTATATTCAATATTACCATCTGCATAAAGTACAATTTGGTATGTAATTTTATGAGATTCATTAAAGTTATCTTCACTTGCTTGTGTATACAAGTTTTTATACTCCATCACTACATGATCACTAAACCTTTTATAAAGGAATTTAGTATCTAAACCAATGTTTGTGTATAAATATAAACCTGCAACATATCCATTTGATGTAAAATCTGATCCTAATAGCTTACCCCAGCTACCATTTACAGGGTCTTTAGTATCTAAAGCAATCATACCTACATGAGATACATGCATTTCATTAACTAAAGTATCAAAGAAAGGAAAATCAAATCCTAATTCAATATCAATAAAATCTAAGAATGAATTGTCTTTAAACTGTTGCGTGAAATCAAGAACATCCTCTTGATCCTCTAATTCTTCCCATACAAAATTATCTGATACTAAGTCCCATGAATAACCAAAACGATGTACACCCTCCTCTCTATCTTCATCATACAGTGGAATTGAATATTGTAATGGATAATTGCCTAAATTATTAATTGTAAATACTCCTGTATCCGTTTCCCCTAAAGGAAGAGTATAAGCTTGTTCTGACGGAGTAACCTCTATTTTAGAAGGTTCAATACCTACAGCTGTAAGATTAATTTCGAATGATCCTCCATAAGTATCATCTGTAAAAGTAAACTTAGCAGTTTCAACTCCAGCTTGAGTAGGTGTGTATTTTAAAGTAATTTGATTTACTTTTCTAGCATAAAACGTATAAGGTTTCTCCGTCAACTCAAATGATGTACTTCCTTCTGTAGTGACATTATTTGCTAATTTGAAGATACCATAACCATAATTGGCTACCTCAATTATTAATTCTTTTTCATGCCCAACTTGAACACTACCAAAGTCAACTATATCAAATGTTTTAATAGCTGAAGGATGACCTTCTACTTTAGTAGAAATATTTAACTTCTTCAGTGGTTCTTCAGGGTCATTCGATTCTATAAATAAAACAGAAGTATAAGTTCCATTTACTAATGTAGAAGCATTTACAGTAGCAACTATAGTTTGTTCTGAGTGTCCTAAAACGTCTCCAGAAGCAGGTGCTAATGTAATAAATTCACCTACTGATGGATTTTTACTAATTGCAGAAAATAAAAATGATTGTGTTTTGTCACCTACTGCATCTATCAAATAAGACCATGATTTTCCATCGTCATTACTATAGAACATTTTATCTTCTCCTTCCTTTGTAAAGTTATAATCTCCAATTACAAGTGGATATTTATTTCCTGATGGAATTCTCGTCACCAACCAAAATACTTCTCCTTCTGGAAAATATAGTTGTTCTTCCAAAGTAAAGTAATGGATATCTCTTAATTGCGGTTCTAATTCTTGTTCCCATTTTAAAATTGCTGAACTTAAAATATTACCTTGGTATACCTGTACTTTTGTTTTGCCTTCAGTAAGATCATTTAAAAATATTTCAAAGTCTGTAAGGTTAAAACCTCCTTCCGGAGCAATAAACGCTACAGCAGCTGTATTTGATTTAGTCAAATCATTATCTCCAATAAAAAAAGTAGGAGAGAACCACTTGTTACAATATTCAAAATATTGATCTTCAAAATCTTCCAATTCAGAATGATCATTTAATGACATCACATCAATTTTGGGAGAATTTTCACGACCCATATTTGATGTTTTCGCAATAGAACCTGCAGACAATATTGTATAATTCTTTGGATAATGATTCTTATATCTTGTCTCTAAAGAATAACTTAATTTACCTTCTTCTTCATTTTGAAAAATAATCTCATCATTGGCAGTAGGAGAGGTTACTATATCTGCTGCTATAGATAAAGATGATTTAGATAATATAAGTTTAGGACCTAAGTTTGTTGCTCCAATAATTGAAGTTGATAACGATGAAGTATTACCCCATCTATCTATTGCTAATATTGCAAATGAATATTCAGTTTCAGCTGCTAGTTCATTTATTCTATATTCATTCCATTCACCTATTCCACTTGCTGAGTTAACTACAACTTTTGTTGCAGAATCTAAATCAAATGTGCCTTCTTTATAATAGATTTCAAAAGTACTAGCTTGTCCATCATCTTCATCCGCAGGAGTTTGCCATTTTAATGCAATATGATCTACTCCCGCATAAGCCACTTCAAGTGAATTAACTTCATCGGGAAGTAGTCCTTCATTTTCTTTTAAAGCAAAAGAAGCATCGATTCTACCTGAACCCAATTTCCCTTCATAACTCGGGTTTTGACTTTCAATACTAACCACTCCTGTTAATAATTGAGATTTCAACTGATTAGGAGTCATTGTTTCTCCTCCTAAATGTGATAAAACTAAAGCTGCAATACCAGATACATGAGGACATGCCATTGACGTACCTTGGTAAAAACCATAATCATTACCTGGCAAAGTTGATAATACTCCATTTGTTAATGCTGAAGCTGTTTCTCCACCTGGAGCAGATAATTCGATCCAATCTCCATAATTAGAGTAATTTGCTTTTTGATCATTCGGATTAGTAGATGCCACAGTAAAACACGGTTCGTAATACCCTGGGTACCATTCTCCATCATTGTTACTATTTCCTGAGGCAAAAATAACAATACCACCTTTCATTGGTGCTCCTTCATAATCACCTGCTTCAGCAATAAAATAATCAATTGCGTCTAATACTACTTGGTCATAATACCCTGCCGTAGTATATCCCCATGAGTTTTGAGAAATTACAGCTCCATTGTTAGCAGCATAAATGTAAGAAGGGGCAACATCTACAAGTGGTCCTCCTAAAATTTGGCAAGACATTAATAACGCTCCTTGGTTTTCACCATCACCACCTGCAACACCTGCAACTCCAATTCCATTATTATTTACTGCTGAAACTGTACCACCAACGTGCGTACCATGAGATTGTGCAGCAATACTTCCTGAAGCTGAAGAGAAGTTCCATCCATAGATATCATCTATATAACCATTCCCATCAGAGTCTTCTCCTTCAACTCCATTTAATTCAGCTTCATTAATCCAGATATTATTTTTCAAATCTTCGTGATTGACATCAATTCCTTCATCATGAATTGATACAATTACATTATTAGATCCCATTGTTGTTTCCCATGCTGTAAATAGATTTACATCAGCACCTTTTGTCCAAGTACCAGAACCATCATTATGGTAATGCCATTGTTTTGATAATAAAGGATCATTTACTGGAGCAGTATCAGTTAATGTTTGAATCTGCTCTTTTGAGATTGGTTCAAACTTCGCATCTGGCTCAATTAATTGCTTTTCCTTAATTGTTTCTGCTAATTCAATATCTGGCAAATTTGAAAAAGATTGCACAACTGCATCTAATGAGACATTAGATTGTACATCCATTTGATACCATAAATGCAAACCATGTTTACGTAGTTTATGTTCAAACTTAGCATTGTAAGGGAATACCCTTTTCATATTTTCTGCACCATATTGATGGGCTGTTGCATCAAAAGAAGCAATACCTAAAGTGGCAACTCCCCCATTCATAGGTGTAATTTGTAACCTTGAATCTGTGGCTTCTTTAAACTTTACTCTAATCACTCCTTGTGCTACTCCTTTAGAAAAAGAAATAGGAGTTTGTGCATAACTTTCTGAAGCATTTAATACTCCAAAAAATAAACACATCAAGAAAGCCAATACTCTTAGTAGATGAATTTTCATTGATAGTCCGTTTTGCGTTTAAAAATTGAATTGGTTAGAAATTATTTCATCTTTAATAGATTCAATAATTTCTGAAGTACGTCAGTCTCCTTCTTTCGCACTTCAATCATCTCAAGTAACTTTTCCTTGTCGCTGGTTATGTTACTATATCGAGACTTCTTCGTGTTTTTGTCAGACATATTTCTGATAAAAAAGTTATCGTCAGATCTCTCACAATTTTAAGTCGTAAACGGGTGTTAATACAATTAATCTTATGCTACATGAACTCTCTAGTAGTACTACATCAATGCTACATCCATAAAAAAACAATAGACAAAAGGCTCTTAAAAAGATCACACAACACTGATAATCAATCACTTAACAAGTAAACATTGAAAATTTCAATAATTGATTTATAAAGACATGTAACAATGCTTAGTTCTCCTTTAAAAGAGAAAAACCTCCACCTTACTACGAATAATAAAGTGGAGGTTTTAATTTATTTTTATACAAAAAAGCAAATTGATTTACTCTTCCATCATTGCTACTACACGAGCTGGAGCAGCAGATGCCCCAACAATTTTAAGTGGAAAAACTGCTACTTTAAACCCTGAATAAGGCAACGCATTTAAGTTTACCAATTGTTCCATATGGCAATACTCTTTCTCTTGACCAACCAAATGAGCTTCCCAAAATAATTCAGAATTACCTGTTTTTTTTGCTTGTTCAACTAGATAAGGTAAAGGTAAGTCCCATCCCCAACTATCTATACCCATTACTTTAATTCCACTATCGATTAAGAAATGAGTAGCTTCTGCACTCATTCCTGTTCCAATTTTATGGAAGTTTTCTGTACCGTTAAACTTGTCTCTTCCTGTTTTAATCAAAACAATCATTCCTGCTTTCAAAACCAGATTTTGAGCAGTCAGGAATTCCTTAATATCAGCAACAGTAATTGGGTCAAAATCAATTTTATGTTCCATATCAATTACAATCCCATCACCATAACACCAGTCTAAAGGAACTTCATCAATCGTTTTTGCTTTTTTGCCTGCAACGGTTGGAGAGTAATGCCAAGGAGCATCTATATGAGTAGTTGAATGAACACCCATTTTTTCTATAGTATCATCTGCCCAACCCGTAAATCCTTTCGGAAATAATTTAAAAGGTAGTCCAAATAACCTAATTAACCATTTTGCCTTTTTGTGGGGTTTATGCTTAATTTTTACACGCATAAACCACGGATCTTTTTTATTGAATTGAATTGGCTTAGAGAGGTCTATAATTTTCATTGTTAGTTTTGGTTATATAATTATCTAGTACTCTATTTCTAGAATTGACAAATAATTAAAAGTGTATAATTTGAGTTAAATTTCACGAATATAAACTTTTGTATAAGTAAAATCACAACTTTTGAATTACCTCCATCTGTTTAAACATAAAAAAGCCAACCCGAGACAGGTTGGCTTTTTTTCATGTAACCAAGTATTTAATCGTCCTATTTCACCGTTCCCTTCTTCTAAAAAGAAGAAGTTCTTGGTAAATTTCTTTTATTATTATCTGATTAAACTACGAAGAAAGGATATGCTTCTTTCTCAATTAATTCATCAGCTAACTCTCTTCTTAATGCATGAACATTTTCTAATTCATACTTTGTAAAGCGTTTTAAGCCCATCAACATTACACGTTGCTCATCGCCAGTGGCAATACCTGCAATTGCTTCTCTACCAGATACAGCTACAGCTTCTGCTGCTTCACGAATAAATATCTTAGAGATGTTGATTTGTTGCTTAGCTGCAGCTTCACCTTTTTCTTCGACTAACTTCTCTGTACGAAGAATTGCAGATTCTGCAGCGTAAATTTGAATTAGCATATCAGCAACGTTCATTAAAATTTCTTGCTGATCATTGATTTTAGCTTCAAATACTTGAACAGCTCTACCTGCTACCATCAATGCTGCTTTTTTCAAGCGTTTTAAAATATCTTTTTCTGTAGTGAATAATACAGATGTATCAAGTGTTTCGAAAGAAGGTACGCTTGTTAATTCTTTTGCTACATCCATTGCTGGAGATACAATATCAAGTTCACCTTTCATAGCACGCTTAATCATCATGCCTACAAGAAGCATTCTGTTAATCTCGTTTGTACCTTCATAGATTCTAGAAATACGTGCATCTCTGTAAGCTCTTTCCATTGGAGCATCAGCAGAAAAGCCCATACCTCCATAAACCTGAACTCCTTCATCAACTACAAAATCTAAGACTTCAGAACCGAAGACTTTAAGAATTGCACATTCAATAGCGAATTGCTCAACTCCTTTTAATTTTGCTTTTGCATCGTCCATACCACTTGCTAAAAGCTCGTCTGTATGGTCTTCTATATTTTGACCAGCTCTATAACACATCGACTCAATTACATATGTTTTTGTTGCCATTTGAGCAAGTTTTTGCTTGATAGCTCCAAAGTTAGAGATCGGTTGTTTGAACTGCTTTCTTTCTTTTGAATATCTGATTGAATGGTTAATTACTGCACGACATCCACCTAAAACACCTGCACCTAATTTAGCACGTCCGATGTTTAGAATGTTTACTGCTATTTTGAAACCATTACCTCTTTCAGATAACATGTTCTCTACCGGAACCTTACAATCGTTAAAGAATACCTGACGAGTAGAAGAACCTTTAATTCCTAATTTCTCTTCTTCTTCGTTCATTGTAATTCCGCCAAACGACTTTTCTACAATAAATGAAGAGTAGTTTTTATCATCACCAATTTTTGCAAAAACAATAAATAGTTCTGCAAAACCAGCATTTGATATCCACATTTTTTGTCCTGTAATAAGATAGTGCTTACCATCTTCAGAAAGAACAGCTTTAGTTTTACCAGAGTTTGCATCAGAACCTGCATCTGGTTCAGTTAGTGCATAAGCCGCAGCCCACTCACCAGTAGCTAATTTTGGTAAATACTTTTCTTTTTGCTCTTGAGTACCATAATAAAGAATTGGTAATGTACCAATACCTGTATGGGCACCATATGTTGTAGAGAATGAACCTGCTTCTCCAAATACATCAGCAATCAACATAGATGTATTGAAGCTCATTCCTAAACCACCTAATTCTTCTGGAACAGAGATTCCTAGTAAGCCAAGTTCACCTGCCTTATCAAAAATATTTTCTACCAATTCCCAGTCATGACCATCAATTTCTTTCGCTTTAGGCGTAATTTCTTGGTCAATAAAATCTTTAGTGGCTTGTGCCATCATTACTTGCTCCTCCGAAAATTCTTCTGGAGTGAAAATGTCATTTGCTTCTGTCTCACGGATTAAAAATTCTCCGCCTTTGATTGCCTTCTTATTGGTTACAGTATTCATAATTCTATATCTGTATTGTTATGTGTTGTTATTGGATGAACATTAACTCAAATGAGTTTATTTATGTGTTGATTATTGGATGCTTTATCAGAGGAATTACCTTTAAAGTATGTATTACAAAAGTATTTCTTCACTTAAAAATGTATGCTTGCATAACATTCATTATCCAAATATAATAAAATTATTATGCAAGCATAACAAAACCATTAAAAAATGTTGAATCAACGTTTATTTTTTTACGAAATATTCATTTTTGAAACGTATTCTATGTTTTGAATACAAAAATTTATTAGAATCATTAAAATCTATTTACCAAGTATGACTAATCTCACTGATGTAATCATTATCGGTGTGTATTTTTGCCTATCTGATAATTTTTAACCATTATCAGCATATTCGACACAGATATTTAATTAGACAGATACAAATGAGCGACTTTTCTTATCAGAAGCCTTTCCCAATAAAGAAAGACTCTACGAAGTACAGATTACTAACAAAAGACTATGTTTCAACAATTGATGTTGATGGTCGTAAATTTTTAAAAGTTGATCCTCAAGGATTAGAACTTTTATCTAAAGAAGCAATGGCAGACGTATCGTTTTATTTACGAACGGCTCACTTAGAAAAAGTTGCCAAAATATTAGACGATCCAGAAGCTTCTGATAACGATCGTTTTGTTGCTCGTACATTATTAGAAAATGCAGCTGTTGCAGCTGAAGGACAATTACCTTCTTGCCAAGATACAGGTACTGCTATTGTAATGGGTAAAAAAGGCGAAAGTGTAATTACTGGAGCTAACGATGCCGAGCATTTATCAAAAGGCATCTTTGATACCTACCAAAATAGAAATTTACGTTACTCTCAGGTTGTTCCTTTAACAATGACTGAGGAGAAGAATACAGGTACAAACCTTCCTGCACAAATCGACATCTACTCTGAACAAGGTAATTCTTATGAATTCCTATTTATGGCTAAAGGTGGTGGTTCTGCAAACAAAACATTTTTGTACCAACAAACTAAAGCTTTATTAAACGAAGATGGTTTAACGGCTTTTGTAAAAGAGAAATTAAAATCTATTGGTACAGCAGCTTGTCCTCCTTACCACTTAGCATTTGTTGTTGGCGGTACTTCTGCCGAAGCAAATATGGCTACTGTAAAAAAGGCATCTGCTGGTTACTATGATGAATTACCTACTGAAGGTAATATGGGTGGTCAAGCTTTCCGTGATGTAGAATGGGAAGAAAAAATCCAGAAAATATGTCAAGAAAGTTTGATAGGAGCACAATTTGGTGGTAAATATTTTACACATGATGTAAAAGTTATACGTTTACCTCGTCATGCAGCATCTTGCCCAGTGGGTATTGGTGTTTCTTGTTCGGCTGACCGTAACATCAAAGGTAAAATTAACGAAGAGGGAATTTGGTTAGAAGAGTTAGAAAAAGACCCACGTCGTTTAATTCCTACAGAAGAATCTCAAATGGATAATCCTGTAGAGATTGACTTAAACCGCCCAATGGAAGAAGTTTTAGCAGAACTTTCTAACTACCCAATCAAAACACGTTTAAACCTAAAAGGTACTTTGATTGTAGCACGTGATATTGCACATGCACGTATCAAAGAAATGTTAGATAATGGTGAAGAAATGCCAGAGTATTTCAAAAATCACCCTATCTATTATGCAGGTCCTGCAAAAACACCTCAAGGAATGCCTTCAGGCTCATTTGGACCGACAACAGCTGGTAGAATGGACCCTTATGTTGGACCTTTCCAAGCAAAACGTGGTTCTATGATTATGTTAGCAAAAGGTAACCGTTCTCAACAAGTAACTGATGCTTGTAACGAACATGGCGGGTTCTACTTAGGATCTATTGGTGGTCCTGCTGCAATTCTTGCAAAAGAAAACATTAAATCTGTAGAATTAGTTGATTTTGAAGATTTAGGAATGGAAGCAGTTCGTAAGATCGAAATTGTAAACTTCCCTGCCTTCATAATTGTTGACGATAAAGGAAATGACTTCTTTGCAGAATTATAATTCTGTATTAATAATTATATAGGTTTCAAAAAATAAAAACTCCCTTACAGTTACCGCTGTAAGGGAGTTTTTTACCTTACAACGGAATAATTAAAAAGCTTGTCTATAAAAAAGAATATTAGACTATAGACACTATTTAATCATTTTATTAATGAGGAAATCAATCACTATTTTTTTTACTTTCTTAAGTACATTATTGAGCTGTCAAACTCAACAGAAAACTACTATCAAAATCAAAACTAATGCTCAAAATGTAAATGTAAAATCTCTTAAGGAGAAAGTTATCAATTCGGATACTATATCTTCTCTTATTGATATCAAAGAGCCTCAATATATCACTATTGAAATTGATGATCAATTTCTCTCTGTTTACAGTTCTCCTTATTCACAAATTGAAATAGAGCATGATAATACAGGAATAAATTTTAAAGGTGATTACAAAAGATTTAATACAGCTCTTTATGAATTAAGACAGATCGATAAGAGTGACTACTATTTTGAAACAAATTTACCTATCAATCAATATTATCAGTATCGAGATAGTATCGATCAACTTATTAAAAATATTTCAGTACATGAACTCAATAATGATGAAAAAGAGCTATTTGACCTTGAAGTTAAAACCTATCAATTACTCTCTAAGTTCAATGCTATTTTAGTTCGAGATTATATCAACAAAGAAAATAACTTTACTAACCAAGAGGAAGAGACAGTATTAAAAGAAATCTTTAATCAAAATCAATACTTAGAAACAGGTAGTGGACCTTATCAATCATTATCAACTGGGTTAATGTATACATTTTTAGACTTTAGGGAAAGAGAATTAAAAACAAACCCTTTTGAAAATACCATTGATAATATAAATATACCTTCAAATATACTTGAAGTAATCCAAGCAATAGCCATCAAAGTTTTATTACAATCCACAAGTGATATTACTTTAATTGATCAAACTATTTTAAACTATCAGCAAAAATTCCCTATTTCCCCTTATATAGAAGAGTTCAAAAATGATTATCAAGATTATGTCAAGCTTAAAAAGGGTGGACAAGCAAAAGATATTATAGCCTTTAATTCCAAAGGTGATTCTGTTTCTTTATTTACTTATAAAGAGCAAATACTCATTTTAGACGTTTGGGCTACTTGGTGTCCTCCTTGCTTAAAAGCCTTTGAGGGTATCAATGAACTTGAGCAAAAATATTCAAATAAAAATATTTCCTTTCTTAAAGTTTCAATTGATAATGATTTTGAGAAATGGAAAAAATCAAAATATGTAGAAGAGGGTAACCATCATTACAATATCCCTAGATCGTCATTAAATTCTTTTTTTAATGACTATAGAATAAAAACGATTAGTAGGTATATTATTATTGATAAAAATAGACGATTTATTAATGCTCATGCAAAACTAAATGAACTAGATTCCATCATTCAAAATAACATTTAGTGAATTATTTACTCCTTCTTCAGGATAGTAAGTTTTTATAAGTTGTTTTTAATATAAGTTACCTCAGCTTGTATCATCCATTTAAACTTTTCACTATCTATCCATTCATTAAAAGAAGATTTACGGAATAAACCTTGTTTACCTGATATTCCTATTGAAGGTGTAAGTACATCATCTGTTGTCCATTGGAAAGAAATATAAAAAGGTTTATTAATCATAATATTATATTCATTCATATTTATCTTCAACCAACCTTTTTGAAGATTTGAACTTACTATTACCTGTTGTTTTAATAAAGATTTTCCTGGCAAGGCTGTTTCAGCTTTTTCTTCATAGATATTCACTAATAAAGTAAAATCATTTTGATAAATATTACTAATGTATACTCCTATACTATTAAGGTAAATTTTTTGTTTTTTTGTATCAAATCGTTTAGCTATTTCTATTCCTTCATTTTTAGTAGCTTGGATACCACCAAAAGTATGTGTTTTACCTTTATCTCCTATTATCTTTCTTTTTATATTTCCCAAATCATCCTTTACAATTACTTCCTCTAATAATTCTTCATTTGCCTGAAGTGTAATTTTTTTGAGGTGTATTAAATCAGAAAGTAAGATTTGCTGTTCTTTATATCCTAAATGACGAAATGTTACTAAAGTGTTTTCTTCTTTTAAGGTTGGTACTTTTAGTCTAAAGTTACCCTCTTGATCTGAAATTGTAGAATATTCTGTTCCAATTATTCCTATAGATACAAAAGGAATTGATTCGTTGTTACTATTTTTAATAATTGCTTTTATTAAGTTATCGTTGTTTTGTAAAAATGACTTAGGTTTTTCGTTTATATTATAACCTACATATCCAATACCTATTAAATTGAGAGGTAAACCTTTAAATGCATTCACAAATTGATCAACCCTTTTCTTTAGTTCTTCTTCTGTTTTATAATTTTTACCAGAGATATCTTTACATTCTGCAATGTATTTCCCCTCTAAATGATCTCTATCATTTTCATTATATAAGTATATACTATCTAATTGAAGAGCGTATTTTTTTTCAATATTATTCCCCAATATCCCTTTTGTTAAAAGAGTATCAATACAACTAAATTCAAACAACCAGTTTTCAACATCAATATTTTTAGATCCTGCAAATGAGTCCTGAATCAGGCTTTCTCTATTTTTGATATAATCAAATTTTTTCTTTTCCTGTGCAAAAGAAGAGAAGTTAAATATTAGAAAAGCAATTATGAGAAATTGACTTAGTTTTTTATTCATAGTTAGTTTTACTTTTAGCATTCAAGATATCAAATATACAAGCTTCAATTACTTATTAGCAATAAAAAATAAGCCAATTGCATTTTAAATACAATTGGCTTATTTGATCAAATATATTTTCATTTTCTAGATACATCTAGTAATTAAGTGTTATAACTTTCCAGTTATTTTTTATTGCATATCTATACCTTTATAACCAGATTCTTGTAACTCTAAAAACCTTACAAGGCCATTAGATATTATATTTACCTGTTGAGGAAACTCTTCTATATTAATATTATGCTTATCAATAGATGATTGACAAATTGATAATTGAATTCTATCTGGATCAATAGATGCAATCCTTTTCATTGTATCTACATCATCCATAATACTACTCAATGCATCTCCGCAGACAATAACTTCTGCTTTATGAAATTTTATTTTTTCATTTGTTTCTAGTGAATCTGTAGTCGACAAAACTTCTTCTAAATGTTCTTTGCTTTCTACGTGAAAAACAAAGCTATCTTCTCCATATTTTTCAAAAGCGAGAGTCATTGTGATAAAAATTGAAGCTAGTACGACACCTACTATATGCCTTTCCATATTTCTGATTGTCTAATGTTTGGTGTGTTATGAGAGTTATACGTGATAATGTTAATCAGTAGATAATAAATTATGATTCTTTAATATAAAGATACGTTTATCATCAAATATAAAACAATCATGTACTTTGTTATGACAATCACTAATTGTTAATGTTAATTAATATACACTATTTTCATTTGGAGGCAGCTTTATAAAAGTAGCCATAAAAAAAGTCCTACCCTTGGGAGGGGTAGGACTATATATTTTCGATTTGGGGCTTACAATAAACCTAGTTTACGGGGTAAATACAACGGTATTCACCTTCGACTTCAGATTTTTGCTGGAATTACTCAGCAGAATCTTCTTTTGCTTCTTCAGCAGGAGCTTCAGCTTCACCTTCTTCAGATGTTGCTTCTGCTTCAGCAGCCTCAGCTTCTTTTGCAGCTTGAGCAGCAGCGGCAGCAGCAAGTGCTTCAGCCTCAGCTTTTTTCTCAGCTTCAGCAGCTTCTTTACGAGCAGCGATACCAGCTTCTAATTCAGCTTTAACAGCAGCTTCAGCAGCAGCAGCTTTAGCGTCTAATTCAGCAGCGTATGCAGAAGATCTTTCTGACATCCAAGCATCAAATAATTTGTCTGCTTCTTCTTGAGTTTTAGCACCTTTACGAACACCTACTTGTAAGTGTTTCTTGTACATAGCACCAGCTTTAGAAAGAACCATACGAGCTGTATCAGTTGGTTGAGCACCATCTAATAACCACTTTGCAGCAGTTTCAGCATCGATGTCGATAGTTGCAGGGTGAGTGTTAGGGTTATAAGTACCTAATTTCTCAATGAAACGACCATCACGAGGTGATCTTGAATCTGCTACTACTACGTTGTAAATAGGTCTTCTCTTACGGCCACGACGTGCCAAACGGATTTTTACTGCCATTTTAAATGCAATTTGTGTGTTGGAAAGGAACGCATCCTTTATGACACAGTTAAACAATTGAGGAAACTCGTTCCCCTTAAGCGGCACAAAGATAATATAACTTATTGAATTCTACCACTTAAATTACACCTCAAAGGGTTATCAAATTTAAATAAGTGATAGATATTGCGAAATTTGTACTGTAAGAGCAGTTAGAATGCAGTATCTTGCAAAACATTTGTGTAGAAATTTATAAAAAACGACATATGAACCTCACAATCATACTAATAGCAATTAATGTAGGAATTAGCTACTACGCGTGGCAAAACCCTAATATTCTAGATAAATTGATGATGCAGCCTTATATGGTTCAGAAGAAAAATGAGTGGTATCGTTTTATTACTTCTGCTTTTGTACATGGTAGCTGGATGCATCTTTTATTTAATATGTTTACACTCTATTTCTTTGGTAGAAATATTGAAATGTGGTTTTTATACCTCTTAAAAGATCCAATTTTAGCTTCTGTTGCCTATTTTAGTTTATTTATTATAGGTGCAATTGTAGCTGATATTCCAACATATTTAAAGCAACGCAATAATATCAATTACCGTTCTTTAGGAGCATCAGGAGGTGTTTCTTCTATCATTTTTGCTAGTATTATATACTCTCCCGTTAACGATATTTGCTTGTATGGAATACTTTGTTTTCCTGGTTTTATTTGGGGAGCTATTTATCTAATATATACCCAATACCAAACAAAAAACTTAGATAGTAATATCAATCATTCTGCACATTTATACGGTGCTATTTTTGGTATTGTATATGCAATAGCCATTGAGCCAAGTGCTTTTTCAAACTTTGTAAATCAGGTCCTTTCATGGCGCTTTTAAATAAAATTAGACTTTCGGTAAAACATACATTTACTCACCGTGTTATTGTTCCTATTCGTAACCTTCTAAGAGAGGGGCTTACTCCAAATAAATTAGCTTGGAGTTTTGCTATAGGATTATTAATTGGTTCATCGCCTTTATTAGGCTTTTGCACATGGTTATGTATTCTTGCAGCATTTGTTTTTAAACTCAATCAATTAGCTATTCAGGTTGCCAATTATGTAGTTTATCCTTTACAAATTATAGTAATTGTTCCTTATATAAAATTAGGAGCATCGTGGTTTGGAAATAATGCAGAAGGCATTACTATGGATCAATTGCAAGCAAGTATAGATCAGGGGCTACTAAGTGGTTTAAAAGAAATTGGTATTTTAATGTTACAAGGTGGAGCCGCATGGTTATTGGTTTCAATACTTATTATTTTACCTCTTAAATATGTGCTCAAAATTGCATTTACTAAAATGTTACAAAAGATGAACCGTGAAAAACACGCAGTTAAGTAATTATGGAATTTGCAGAGCAACTTATACATTGGTATCATCAGAATAAGAGAGACCTACCTTGGAGGCATACAAAAGACCCCTATAAGATTTGGCTATCAGAAATTATTCTCCAACAAACTAGAGTACAACAAGGGCTTCCTTATTACGAGAAGTTTGTTGAAAACTTTCCTACAGTACAAGATTTTGCTACTGCTGATATTGATAAAATCTTACATTTATGGCAAGGCTTAGGATATTATTCAAGAGCTAGAAACATGCACATTGCTGCAAATGAAGTTTTAAATAATTGGGGTGGTAAATTTCCAGATAATTATACTAATTTACTTTCTCTAAAAGGAGTAGGTAAATATACAGCCGCAGCTATTGCTTCTTTTGCATTTGGTGAAAAAGTAGCTACTGTTGATGGTAATGTCTATCGAGTTTTATCTAGAATATTTGATATACATGATGATATAGCTTCAGGAAAAGGGCAAAAAGTATTTTCTGAGGTTGCAAATGATTTAATTTCAGAAAAAGAGCCCGATACCTTTAATCAGGCAATAATGGAATTTGGAGCAATTCAATGCTCTCCAAAGAAGCCAGATTGTGAAACTTGTCCCTTTGTACAGGAGTGTTTAGCAAGAAAAACAGATCAAATTGGTGTTTTACCTGTAAAGCTAAAAAAAGTAAAAGTTACCAACAGGTATTTTCATTATATTGTCATAGAAGTTGATAATCAGTTCATCTTAAAAAAACGTTCTAGTGGCGATATTTGGACTGGCTTAAATGACTTTCCATTAGTCGCTTCAAAAGAAGAACAAACTTTTTCTATTCAAAATATAGAACAAGAAACAGGACTTATTTTAGAGGAAGGTGCAATTTTTAAAAAGAGTGAAACCTTTAAGCATTTGTTATCACATCAACGGTTATATATTGACTTTTTTCACGTAAAATTGCGCTCCAAAATAGCATTACCTAAAAATCTATTTGATTATAAATGGTATACTATTGAAGAAATAAAATCGATTGGAAAGCCGATCATTGTCGAGAATTATTTGACAACATCTATTTATTAAGTATTTTGTAATCACAGAAGAAAATCTTCTATGATTATCATTGACTTAATGATTCACATTTTATTAATTAACAGAACATTAAAAATAAAAAATGGCTGGAGTAAATAAAGTCATCTTAGTAGGAAACTTAGGACAAGATCCTGAAGTTAGACACCTTGAAGGAGGTGCTAGTGTTGCAACATTTTCTATTGCAACTTCTGACTCTTACACTGATAGAGATGGAAATAGACAAACTCAAACAGAATGGCATAACATTGTTATGTGGAGAGGTCTAGCTACTATTGCTGAAAAATATTTAAGAAAAGGAAGTAAGGTGTATATAGAAGGTAAACTTCAGTATAGAACTTACGAAAAAGATGGTGTAACTCGTTACATTACAGATATTGTTGCTAGAGATATGCAAATGTTAGATTCTCGTCAAGATGGGCAATCTAACAACGGTGGTTACGTTCCTCCAACTGCTGCAAATGCTCCTGCTGCTCAACCTACTTCAACGCCAACTCCTGCTGCTACACCACAAGCAACACCGGATTTAAGTGCTGCAGAAGGTAAAGATGATCTACCGTTCTAACTTATTTTAGAATTTAAAAAGAACCCATGGAAGGTGATTTATCACACCCTATAGTACCACTATTAATGTTTGCACTTAGTGATATTCCTTTAGGAGCATCATTTATAGTGGTATTATTACTTATCGTATCAGGCCTTATTTCTGGCTCTGAAGTTGCTTTTTTCTCTTTAACTGCAGATCAAATTAAAGAATGTAGAGAAGGGGATGACCCTACAGGAAAAAAAGTATTTAAACTACTACAGACCCCTCAAATTTTACTCGCAACAATACTTATTTGCAATAACTTTGTAAATGTTGCTATAGTAATGATTTCTACATTTATTGCTTGGCAAATTGCGGATCAGCTAGGTTTAGCTCGAGATAGTTTCGAAATTTTTGTTACTCTAACTTTCGTTGTTACTGCCCTAGTTGTATTTATTGGAGAAATTGTACCTAAAATTTATGCTACAAAAAATAGTTTAGTTTTTGCAAAAAAAATGATCACTTTTTGGACTGTTAGCATAAAGATATTTAAGCCATTTGCCTTATTACTAACAAGTATGGGGAACACAATGGAGAAAGCACTTGCTAATAAAAACTACAACCTAGAAGTATCAGTTAACGAAATAGACCAGGCAGTATCTTTAGCTACAGACCAATCTGATGACAAAGCAAAAGAAATGCTTAAAGGTATTGTTCGTTTTGGTTCTAAAACTGTAAAACAAATTATGGTTTCTAGAACGGATATGAATGCCTTAGATAAAACTATTGACTTCCATGAACTCATGGATCATATTAATAAATCTACCTATTCTAGATTACCCGTTTATATAGATACTATCGACTCTTTAGTGGGACTTTTATACATTAAAGATCTGTTGCCATACCTTGATAAAAAGGAACATTTTGAATGGCAAAGAATTATTAGAAAAGATATCTACTACGTTCCAGAATCTAAAAAAATTGATGAACTCTTAAGAGATTTTCAAGAAAAAAGAGTTCATATGGCTATTATTGTTGATGAATATGGAGGTACTACAGGGTTAGTAACTTTAGAAGATATTATAGAAGAAATAGTTGGAGAAATTAATGACGAGTTTGATGGTGACTTAGTTCAAGATTATTGGAGTAAAGACGCTAGTTTTAACTTAGATGGAAAAACATCATTAATTGATTTTGAGCGAATTGGTTTACTTCCTGCTGATTATTTTGATAAAGTAAAAGGTGAAAGCGATTCTTTAGGAGGGTTAATTTTAGAGTTACTTCAAGAAATGCCATCTTCCGGAAAAGTTATTGATTATGAAGATATTCAGTTTACTATAAAAGCTGTTGATAAGAAAAGAATTAAAACTGTTCATGTAAAATTTAAAGACGAAGAGCATATCAAAAAGCTCAGAGAAGAATTTGAAAAGCAAGATCAGGATTAATTAAAAATAAATATTGATGAAAACACTTTTTTATCTTACAACACTAAGTTGTATTATTTTTTCATTTACTGGATGTGGTAATCAAGAAGAAGAAGCTTACCTACCTAAGCCTAGAGGTTTCCATAGAATAGAGTTCCCTCAGCACTTGTACGATACAGACCAATTTAAATCAAAAGAATTTGAGGATTACCCTTATATTTTTGGAGTTGCTCAGAATGCTGAAATTATCCCAGACAAATCATTTATGTCTGAACCGTATTGGATTGAAGTTCGTTATCCTGAATTTGATGCTATAGTAGACATCTCTTATAAAAACTTACCTAACTACGATTCTCTAGTAGGTTATATTAATACATCTAATACGCTCACATTTAAACATAATGTAAAAGCAACTGCAATAGATGAATATACAGCTAGAACTAAAAATGGGTATTCTGCAGTAATGTATGAGATTGAGGGAGATGTACCTAGTCAATTTCAATTTTTTGTAACAGATTCTACCAAACATTTTTTTAGAGCAGCTTTATATTTCCCTACATCATCTCAAAACGATTCTTTAGCTCCTGTTATAGAATTTGTAAAAGAAGACATGTTACACATGATGAACTCACTTGATTGGAGAGACTAATTGTATTCTTTTTCAATTAAAAAGCAGGCAACTTGAAGTGTCTTTTGTAGGTACTTTAAACAAGCATCACTTTTAACTATATAATTAAAAATACCTATATCCTGTAAATCAGCAATCATTTGTACATCTTCTTGTGCCGACATTACAATTATTTTAGCCTGATCATTCTGTTCTTTTAAAATTTTTATTATTTCCTTACCATGGATATCAGGTAAGATTAAATCTGTTACTACAATATCTGAAGGATCTTCTTTAAACTGTTGTATTAAAGACTCTCCATCTTTAAAAAACTTAGCTTCAACATTTTGCACTTGTTGTAAAGCTAACTTCATTAACATCATTTCTGTAGGATTATCTTCTACAAAATATACTTTAAATGTTCTTGGGTTCATACGTTAGATAATAGAGGTCATAGCCTAGGTTAAAAATATTCTTTACTACTAGATAAAAGTAAAGAATAAAGTATATTTAAATACTTGATCTATTTTAAAGAACAGTATTTTTAAATCAATTTTATATAAATAGTTTTACTTAAAACTTTCTTGAATTGAGATCAATTATCTCTATTAATATACAAAAATTGGTAGATAGAATAATTATAACACATCGTTAAGGTTATGTATTCTTTATTGATTTCTTTTTATTCAAAAGGAAATACAACTTTTTTTGTACTATCAATCAAAGAAAAAAGAAAATGAAAAAATATAGTATTATCGTAGCAGGTGGCAAAGGAACCAGAATGCAGAGTTCTACACCTAAACAATTTTTGATAGTTAACGGTCTTCCTATCTTAATGCATACGATTAATAAATTCTTTAATGCTGAAAGTGATAATCATATCATTTTAGCCTTACCAAAAGATCAAATAGGAACTTGGAAAGCATTGATTAAAGAATATAATTTTTCAACACCACATCAGGTAATTACAGGAGGAGATACTCGTTTCCAATCTGTTGATAATGCAATTCAATACATTCCAAACCAAGAATGCCTTATAGCTATACATGATGGTGTACGTCCATTAGTTGCTACAAGTGTTATTCAACGTAGTTTTAAAGAAGCATTAGAGCATGGTTCAGCTATTCCTACAGTTGCTGTTAAAGAATCCATCAGAGAAGTTACTCCAATGGGAAATAAAGCAATGAATAGAGATGAATTTGTATTAGTACAAACTCCTCAAACTTTTAGGTCTGATGTACTTTTCCCTGCCTTTGAAAATGCGTATAATTCTTCTTTTACAGATGATGCTAGTGTTGCAGAATTTGCTGGTTTTAAAATGCATTTATTTGAAGGAAACAATGAAAACATTAAAATCACAACTCCTGAAGATTTAAAAATAGGTGCAACTTTATTGGCTTAACTATTCAGTTATTACATTAATTTATATTTCTACATATAATAAAAAAGTGCATTATTCAGTTCAGAATAATGCACTTTTTTATTTGGCTACTTTTAGAATTAATATTCGTCTTCGTTAAAGAAGAAATCATCCTTTGTAGGATAATCAGGCCATATCTCTTCGATACTTTCGTAAGGTTCACCATCATCTTCTAATTCTTGAAGATTTTCGATTACTTCTACAGGAGCTCCTGTACGATCTGAGTAATCAATTAGTTCATCTTTTGTTGCAGGCCAAGGTGCATCTTCTAAATAAGATGCTAGTTCTAATGTCCAGTACATATTTATATTTTTTTATTTATCTATATTTTATAAAAATCACACTCTAATCGTTGCAGCTATTCTGGATTATTGAATAGTTTATTTTTTAGAGACTATTTGATTTCTCGCGAAAATACATGAATTTTTGAATATGTCAATAGTAATAACCAAAGATTCTATTCTTCTAGGAAAATAAATCTTTAATTAAATACTCAAAAACCGTATAAATAGTTTCAAACTAGGTTAGTTTAATTTGCAAATACGATTCTAGATTTATAAATCCCATTTAAATCACACCCTTTAATTTCTAAAGGCACAAAACCTGAACCTACTTTTCTAAAGTGTTTTTTACGCCAAGATCCATCTGATTTTTGTAAATACATCGTTACCTCAACCTTTTCTCCTTTAGGCGTAAAAACTTCTGCTTGTTTAAAGTAAGTTCCTGTAACATCTCCTTCACACTCTTTAAATGGGAATTTTTCTGTAACTCTAAATTTTGGATTTTTCCCCAAGCTATCGTGCTTCTCTTGAACTTGAACTATACTTGGCATTTTCTTTCCATTATTGTAAGAATAATCTGCCATTGCATAATAGTTTCCGGTAAAATTACATGACGAGACATCTAATTTTACAACTCCTCCTCCTTTTCTCTTAAACATTTGTTTAGACCAGGTACCATCATAATTCTGCAGATAGATATAAATATCTACATATTCACTTGAATTGGCAGATCTTACAATACCTTCTATTAAGTGTAAACCACCTAAAGGACATGCTTTGGGTACTCCTTGCTTTATAATTGTAAATGTTGGTCTATCATCTTCATCTACCAACACATTGGTATCGAAAATATTTAGTGAAAATAGAATGAATAATGAAAGAGAATATATAATAGTCTGCATGGTTAAAATTCAATGTTTTGAGCTAACTAATACTCAAGTTACTCTAATTAGTAGTATAGTAATATAGTTTTGAAACTCTATACTAATATATAACTAAATGCTTCCACTTCAAAAATTATACTTACTTCACTTAAATCAATAAATTAATGAAGAAATAGATCAAATTTTATGAAGTAGCATTTCTAACAATTAAAAAATTAAACAAATAACTTACTGATAAACAACACTTTGATATTTAAATGTAAATAAATGTTATTAAAAATTAAGTTTTTATTTGCTTTTTTTAACTAAATAAGTTTAAATTTACAGTGTTATCAACATAAACAAAAGAAATTTTTATTACTACTTATTTACTTTATATACTGTCGTAAGTATTTAATTAATAAATACTTACATGTTGTTTGTTCAACCTATTTACGCTATTTACTCATAGCTACTTTTTACTATGAAATTTGCTACTATTTACACCTATTAAGAAGACACCTTGAGTGTCTTTTTTTTATTTTAAAATAGTAAATACAACTCTTCTATTCTCCTGGCGGCCATGATGTGTTTTATTTGAATCTAAAGGTCTCTCTTCACCAAATCCATAGGCGTCCAACCTCGTTTGATCTACACCCTTAGAAATCAAATAATTTTTTACTGCAGCTGCTCTATCTTTTGATAATTGAATATTGTACTCTTTTGTATCAATATTATCAGTATGCCCTTCAATAATAAGAATCCATAAATCGTTTCTTAAAAGTGCAGCGGCTAATCTATTTAAATCAAATTCCGATTCTTTTCTAATTTCAGATGAACTAGAATCAAAATTTAAACTTGTCATTATAAAACTAGCATCCTCAGCATCGTCTGTTAAGCTAACCGTTTCCATTGGCATTAACTGAATATTATGATCTGGGTCTGACTCATCATCAATTTTTATACTACTACCAATAAAATCTTCATCGTCTACATAAACAATGTAATCTTCGTCAGGGGGTAAGGCAACTTGGAAGTCTCCTGTTTCTGATGTAGTCTTAGTTTCAATATCTTTTCCGTCAACAGTTTTAATTCTAATTCTCACTTTTGATAAACCTTCACCACTTGGGTCTATTACTTTACCATGTGCAAAAGTTAGCGGAAGAGGTCTATATTTACTTGGAATATCAATTTCATAAATATCATCACGTCCATAATTTTTATTACCTTCAGAAGATACTACGAGTGCTTTCTTACCCATTGATGTTAAATAAAAAGCATCGTCTTCAACACCATTTATAGATACTCCCAAATTTACAGGCTCACTCCATTCGGTCCATGAATCTGGATTAAGCCTCTTTGACATAAAAATATCGTAGCCTCCAAAGCCTGCATGTCCATCTGAACAAAAGTATAATGTTTCTTTATCTGGATGTAAGTATGGATTTTTTTCTGCAAAAGGTGTATTAATAACATCGCCTAAATTGATAGGTTCCTTCCAAGTTCCATTTTCATTTTTCTCACAAACATATAAATCTGTATTAAACTCACCTGATCCGTGAAAGTATAAACCATCTTCTGGGTAATTTGGATTATACTCACCTACAGCTCCAGGTCTATCGGAAGTGAAAAACGCTACATCTCCATCTAGACTCATACTTAAACCTGCTTCATAATAAGGAGTATTAATGGGATAAGTAAAAACATTTACAGCCGACCAATTACCATCCTTCATTTTTTTTGCATAGTAAAAATCTCCTTTACCTAATCTTGTTTCTGTTGCTCGAACATAAGAGAATCGTCTTATCTTGCTATAATTCCCATATAAGAACAACGTCTGCCCATCGCCACTAATACCTACAGGTACTTCATGAGATTCCGTATTTACTTCTACAACCTCTTCTGCTTGCCCCCATTCTCCATAAGGGTTCTTTTTAGAGAGATATACATCTTCTCCAGATTTAGCTGTTTTCCTTGCAAAATAAAGGTATTGTTCATCTAATGATATAACAGGCTGATAATCTCTGGTAATAGAGTTTATACTAGGTCCAATATTAACTAATGATCTAGCAGCTTCTGCTTCTGCTAATGCATCTAAAATGTGATTAAAACTTTTTTCTTTATCTGGAAATAATGGAGCATATGATTTATAGATTCTTGTTACCTCATCTAAATCAAAATCTAGAAAAGCACGATTGGTTACCTTTTGTACAGCAATAAAAGCAATATCCATTGGTGCCATACTTTTAATAAATCTATCATAATAGGCTACATCAGCATCACCGCAACCTCTATCATGTATATTTAATTGACATAACGCTTCGATAATACTCAAATTTTCAGTTTCAGAAAACTTCTTTAAACGTTTATAACCTTCAGATTTGTGCATATTATGACCAGTAAAGCCATATTCTTTTCCATAAAATAAAGGAACAATATTTTTCAGTTCTTCAGATGAATAGAGGTCAATAATTTCTTTACAGAACCTTTCATACATATGGCCTGATCTATTTCCGTACTGTCTTAATGTAGTATTATTTAGATATTCTTTTAAAACACCTTTCCTGATTTCGTTTACTTTTGTATTGTAAGGTGATTTTGGATAATCAATTAAATACTCCCCACATTGTTTAATAAAGATTTCACGCAGAGCCATTAATGTATCTCCTTCCATTATTCTATTATAAACTTCTGTACGATATAACTGATTTGTAGGTCTTCTGTAAGGAGCTTGGTTTAAATATGTAAAGGCTTGCTGCTGTATTCTTGCACTTAAAAAACCTGTTACTTCATCACTTGCAACAGACAAGGATTGACGGATTACTTTCTTTTCATCCTCCGACAGTTTCTCATAACTTTTAGAGGCTAAAAGCGACCATTTATATGCTTCGCGTAAATCTTCAAAGTAGGGCTCCATATTCTTAAATCGAATTATAACCATTTCACTTTTACGTTGTTGGTCTACTTTTTCAAATAATTGATGAGCTAAAGCAAATTGAGATAAAGCTGAATTAGGGTTCTCTTCTAATGACGCTCTAAAAGTTTCAATAGAACCTTTAACATCTCCATCAAAGATTTGTTTAATACCTTTTTGTTCCTGTTTTGATTGGGCAAGAGTAATGTATGGAACACAAAAAGTTAGTAATATATACAATAGTTTTCTTAGCATATTTAACTTGAATATATCGAGTATTATTTAAACATTAACGTTACAATTACACTTAAATTGAATTTATCTAAGATGTTAAATTCAAATATTGTACTATTCTTATTTTTTTAATAAAAATTTAAACAATTAATTAGTTTTTTGATTAAATTAAGAAATAAATACTACAATCTAGATTTAATAAATTTTTTATCGGGTTATTCAACTACTTTTAATTATCGTCTACAATTTTTAGAACAACCCGCATTTTTACTATCAGCTTAATAAAAAGAATAGAGTTATGAGAACACTAACATTAATTGCAGTAGTAGGAATATTAATTCCTTCTCTACTTTCGTTATTCCAACACAGTTCAAAACTTCCACTTTTGGAAAGAATAATTAATTCATTGGCTAAAATGGTTAAATTATCTCTTGTCTTAGGTTTTGCTTTTGGTGCTGTTGGTTTTGGAGCCGCATTTATTTATTACGTATCTCCGTATATTGGCTTAACTGTCGATACTGAGACTATTGAAATTTCGAGTATGGCACTAAGATATTATGCCTTAATTGGTGTAGTTCTTCCTATAACAGGAATTTTAATAGGTACCACTTTAGCAAGACAGCAAGAAATCTCTTAAAAGAATTCTTGAACGCTAATAAAAGTCTCTTTATTTCATGTAAATAAAGAGACTTTTTTTTATTTCAATACTTTACTTCGTTCATCCTAGCTATATTTGTTTAAAACATACACTTCATAGACCTATTTCATGGCATTAAATTACATTTGGATATTCTTTATACTTGGAGCTTTTGTTGTCGCACTCTGCAAATGGGTGTTTCTAGGTGATGCTTCTACTTTTGCGGCTATCATAGAAAGTACTTTCAGTATGTCTAAAACAGCTTTTGATATATCAATTGGTTTAACTGGAACTCTTGCCTTATGGATGGGACTAATGGGAGTTGGAGAAAAAGGTGGAGCTGTTAATGTAATGGCAAAACTTGTAGGTCCTTTTTTCTCTAGAATTTTTCCTGATGTGCCAAAAGATCACCCTGCAATTTCATCTATGATGATGAATTTTTCTGCAAATATGCTTGGATTAGATAACGCTGCAACTCCTTTAGGGTTAAAAGCAATGAAAGAACTCCAAGAAATTAACCCTAAAAAAGATACAGCATCTAACCCTATGATTATGTTCTTAGTATTGAACACATCAGGTTTAACGCTTATTCCTATTACGGTAATGATGTATAGATCTCAATTAGGAGCTGCCACACCAACAGATGTTTTTATTCCAATATTATTAGCAACAAGTATTTCTTCTTTAGCTGGCCTTTTGATTGTTTCCATCTATCAAAAAATAAATTTATTCGATAAAGTAATTCTAGCCTATATAGGTGGTTTAGTTGCTCTAATAGCAGGTACTATTACATTATTTTATAATTTATCAAGCGAGCAAGCAAATACTGTATCTTCAATTGCTGGTAACTTTATTTTACTTTTTATTATCACTTCATTTGTAGGTTTAGCTGCCTATAAAAAGGTAAATGCCTATGATGCTTTTATTGAAGGAGCAAAAGAAGGTTTTAAAACCGCCGTTACTATTATCCCTTATTTAGTGGCTATATTAGTTGCTATTGGTATGTTTAGATCGTCTGGAGCTCTAGATTATATTATGGACGGTTTAAAATGGATGATTACTACTGGTTTTGGTATAAATGCAGAATTTGTAGACGCTCTTCCTGTAGCTTTTATGAAGCCATTAAGTGGTAGTGGTGCTAGAGGTATTATGCTTGATATTATGAATTCAGAAGGTGTTGACTCTTTTGCTGGAAAGCTATCTTCTATGATGCAAGGCGCTACTGATACTACTTTTTATATTATTGCAGTATACTTTGGCTCTGTCAACGTCAGAAAAACTAGATATGCAATTACTTGTGGTTTATTTGCTGATTTTGCAGGAGTTATCGCAGCAATTTTCTTAGCATATCTTTTCTTCTAATTAGTTTTATTATCACCTAGCAATGCTTAGCTTTACTATCTAGATATACACTTTACTTATACTACCATATTCAATTTACTTCATTGAAACTTCTACTACTCTTCATTACATTACTATCTTGTGCTATAGGCTCTCGTCTATATGCACAAAATAAATCTCATCGTAACTATACCACTAATAGTTTAGGTGATAAATCTATCACCATAGATGGAAAATTCGACGATTCTGCTTGGAATGAAGTGGAATGGGCTGATGATTTTACACAAAGATCTCCTATAGATGGAGCCGCTCCTTCTCAAAAAACAGCTTTTAAAGTACTATACGATACTAAGTACATTTATTTTGCAATTAAGGCTTTTGATTCTTCTCCTGATAGTATTGTAAAAAGAATGTCAAGAAGAGATGGTTTTGAAGGGGATTTTGTAGAAGTTAACATAGATTCCTATCACGATAAAACCAATGCCTTTTCTTTTACAGTAAGTGTATCTGGAGTAATAGGAGATGAGGCAATAAGCAATAATGGTAGAAATTGGGATTCAAACTGGGACCCAATTTGGTGGGCCAAAACTTCTATTGATGAAGACGGTTGGAATGCAGAAATTCGTATTCCTCTTTCTCAACTTCGCTTTGCGAAATCAGATAATATGACTTGGGGATTACAGGTTACCAGAAGATTATTTAGAAAAGAAGAACGTTCTTATTGGCAATATATTCCTAAAGATTCTCCAGGTTGGGTTTTTCTATTTGGAGAACTTCATGGTTTACAAGGTATTAAACCTCAGAAACAATTAGAAATAGCCCCTTATGTTTTAGGAAGAAATGATAGAGCTCCAAAAGAAGATGGAAACCCTTATAAAACAGGTTCAGAATATAGTGCTAATGTTGGTGTAGATGGTAAAATTGGTATTACCAGTGATATTACTTTTGATTTTACTGTTAATCCAGATTTTGGACAGGTAGAAGCAGACCCATCACAACTAAATTTATCTACTTTCGAAATATACCTTAGAGAAAGACGACCGTTCTTTATTGAAGGTAGAAATACACTGTCTTTTGATGGAACAAAATCGAATGCAGGTGGTAGCTTTTCTAGAGATAATCTTATCTATACTAGACGAATTGGAAAAAAGCCTAGTTATCAACCTGATGTAGAAGATGGTCAATATCTAGATCAGCCAAAAGTTGTTCCCATTATAGGTGCCTACAAACTAACAGGCAAAAATAAAAAGGGGTTTGCTTTTGGTGTAATGCAAAATTTCACAGCAGAGACAAAAGCAGAAATTGATACAAAGGGTGTAAAATCAAATCAAATAGTAGAACCTTTTACTAGTTATTTAGCAGTAAGAGCTACTCAAGATATAAACGAAGGTAATTCTGTAATTGGGGCCGCATTTACAGCTACAAATAGAAATATCACTTCTGATAATCTTAATTTTTTACATAAAAATGCTTATTCAGGAGGTATAGATTTTTTACATCAATGGAATGACAGGTCATACTATCTACAAGGAAACCTTATGATTAGCCATATTGAGGGAAGTACAGAATCAATCACATCAACACAAGAATCTGGTCGTCACTTCTTTCAAAGACCAGATGCCAATTATGTTTCTGTTGATACTACGGCCACACAAATGACAGGAACTGGAGGATATTTAAAATTTGGTAGAGGAGGTGGAAGTCCTTGGCAATACGAAATTGGTACCACTTGGAGATCTCCCAATTTTGAAATTAATGATATTGGCTTTTTAAATCATTCAGATTTAATTGATCAATGGGCAAGAGTTGGTTTTCAAACACTCCAACCCGTAGGCGTATTTAGAAATATAAATGCCGACCTTAGAGAGTATATGTATTTCGATTATGGAGGAAATAATACCTACTTCGGGATTCACGGACGTTTAATTCTAGAATTTAATAACTTCTGGGAGTTTGCCACAGGAGGTGCTGTTCAGATAAAACGTTTAGATAATTTTATGCTACGAGGAGGACCTGCCTTTTTAAAACCAAGTAAAGAAGAAATATGGTACAATATAGAAAGTGATGACAGGAAAAAACTCTCTTTCAATTTTGGTAATGAGTTTGCCTTTACTAATAATAATGCAGGTTTTAATGCTGATGCTTGGGTTGGCGTAAATTATAGACCAATAAATGCCGTAGAACTTCAATTATCTCCTTTTATATCATACAATAGAGATAATATCCAATATGTAACTACAGAACAAAATAATGCTGGTAACAATTATATTCTTTCAAGATTAGAGCAACATACATTTGGTTTAACAATACGTGGTAATCTTATTATAAGACCTAATTTATCTCTTCAATATTATGCTCAACCATTTGCATCTAGAGGTGATTATCATGATTTTAAAAGAGTAGAAACTCCAAAAGCTAGTAATTATTCAGACAGGTTTCATCAGTTTTCTTCAGATGAAATCACTTACGATGATACATCAGAACAATACACTGTGATTAATCAAGATGGTAATTACTCTTTTGGCAAGCCAGACTTTGACGTGATAGATTTTAATTCGAACCTTGTTCTAAGATGGGAATATATACCTGGTTGTACCTTTTTTGCTGTTTGGTCTCAAGGTAGAGGAGATATTATAGAGCCTTTTAGAGAGTTTTCTTTTTCAGAAATTGTAAACAACATCGCAAACTCTCCTTCTGAAGATGTGTTTATTATGAAATTAACCTACCGTTTCCGAAAGTAAACTATTGATTATCTTCCATCATTATATCACATAAATCCTCATCTATCAATAGATGTCCTTTAGGTAAAGTAAAGAAACGCACATTATCTAATTGCTTTGAAAACTTAATAGCTCCATCAAGTAGAATAACTTCATCCCTTTCTCCAAAATACATATCTACAGGAATTTTTCTCTGATTAATCTTAGAGGCTACTTCTTTTAAATCAGGCTGCATATATCGTGACGAGGTTGCTGTCCCAAAAAATCTTCTTCGTTGTTCTTTTGTCTCAAAATGATTCATAAAGAAATCATACAAAAATTTAGAAAGCCAACCTCTTTTATAAATCCAACCAACTAGCTTAAACATCGCTTTCGGAAAACGCATTAATAGCATCATAGACTCTAAATACCATCTTGGCAATTTTGATACATCATACAAAATATGTGTTTTCAAACCATCTGAAGCACATAAAATTAATCTATCAATTTTATCACTAAAGTACTTTTGTACACAATACATTGTAATTTTCCCACCCATACTGTATCCTAAAATAGAAAAACGTTCTTGCTTATATTCTAAAAGAATTGCCTCAATAATACTTTTAATATTTCTAGAAGAATAATAGGAGGGAGTCCATTCTGTTTTTCCATGGAAAGGAAGAGAAAAAGCAACAATAGTATATTCTTTTTCCCAAGCTGGAGCAATATGTCTAAATAGATTAACACTATCTCCAAAGCCATGAATACAAATCAATAATTTAGTACCATTACCAAATTGGAGGCATTCTATTTTCCCTTGCTCTAATGGTAAGAAAAATGATTTAGGAAGTGTTGAGTTGGTAAGCATGAGTATAATGACTATTTATTCATTCACATTATACAATAAAAAAATGAGACAAAAAAAGAGGTACTGTATTTCTACCGTACCTCTTTTCTTTATAATTAAGCTGCTGATTACTCTGCTGCTGCGTCCATAGCAGAACGTAAAGCTCTAGGAATAGCAACTGATGCAACTGTAACTGAGTCGTTATAAAGGATCTCATAGTTATCAGGCTTGATAGCACCAACACGTACTGACTTACCAAGTTCCATACCTTCAATAGATACTTCAACGCTTTCTGGCATGTTAGCAGGAAGTGCTTTTACTTTAATCTTTCTGATTTTAGCAACTAGTTTACCACCTTGTTGGATACCAGGAGATTTACCAGTGAAAGATAAAGGAACGTCCATTTTGATAGGAGTATCTTCTTTCAATTCTAAGAAGTCTGCGTGAAGCAATACTTCAGAGATTGGGTGAAGTTGGTAATCTTGTAAGATAGCAGTTTTTTCTACACCTTCGATGTTGATCTTAACGAAACAAACAGCAGGAGTATAAATGATATCTTTGAACAAGTACATTGGTACTGCAAAGTGAATTGGCTCTTCGCCACCATATACTACACATGGAGCAAGACCTTCTTTTCTTAAGTCTTTAGCACTTTTTTTTCCTAAAGCCTCACGCTTGTAACCAACGATTTCAACTGTTTTCATCTGATTTTTTATTATAAAAGTAAAACATGTATTAACGCTTTGGTACTTGACCTTCCTTTACCCGAAAGTAGGATCCCATCCCAAAACATGCTTAACAAAGATTTCCTTTGAGGGAAATCAGCGTGCAAAGGTACATATATTATTTTGTAAAATGAAATATGTGTTTAACCTTGTTAGCACAAAAAAGGCTATTTACCAACAAGTTATGCTGATAAATAGCCTTATATAAAAAATTCTCGACTTATCTTATTAGATAAATAGAGAACTAATTGATTCGTGATCTTGAATCTTTCTAATTGCCTTAGCAAATAACTCTGCTACAGAAAGAACGCGAATTTTTTCTCTGTTCTCTACCTGTAATGTATCTGTTACTACTAATTCTTCTAATACAGAAGCAGCTACTCTATCATATGCAGGACCAGAAAGTACACCATGTGTACAAATTGCTCTTACAGATTTAGCACCTTTTTCCATAATAATCTCTGCAGCGTTACATAAAGTTCCAGCAGTATCTGCAAGGTCATCAATAAGAATTACGTTCTTATCTTTAACATCACCAATAACTTGCATAGATGCAACTTCATTAGCTCTTTCGCGGTGTTTATCACACATAACGATATCTGCTTTAAAGTGCTTTGCATAAGATCTCGCTCTTTTTGCACCTCCAACATCAGGAGAAGCAAAAGTAAGGTTATCTAAACCTAAGCTCTCAATGTAAGGAACAAAAATTGGTGAACTTTGAAGGTGAACAACTGGGATATCGAAGAAACCTTGAATTTGATCTGCATGAAGTTCACATGTTACTACACGTGTTGCTCCTGCTGCAGTTAAAAGGTTTGCAATCAATTTTGCTCCAATTCCCACTCTAGGCTTGTCTTTTCTATCTTGACGTGCATATCCGAAATATGGTAGTAAGACAGTAACAGTTTGTGCAGATGCTCTTTTAGCAGCATCAATCAACAATAATAATTCTAATAAATTATCTGCTGGTGGACAAGTAGATTGGATGATAAATACATCACAGCCTCTAACAGACTCGTTGAAGTGAGTAGAAATTTCTCCATCACTAAAACGTTGAAGAACTACATCTCCTAAAGATTTACCATAAGAGTGTGCAATTTTGCTAGCGAGATATTCTGTTCCCGAAGCTGAAAAGATTTTAACTGAAGACATCAGTAATTTTTTTTTGGTACGCTATCTATGAATTCCAAAACCATTGGATGATTCTGTTTAGGTTTGCCTATCACTTACAATAAGTTTATGCATTCTTAAACAATCACCACTGCAAATTTATAAGAATCAGTTATATGTTCTACCATTCATTAAAAAGAATTTAAATAAAAAAGGTAATCTTTTGCAAGACTACCTTAAAACATGGTAATATTTTGTATTTTCTATTCTCGCATTACATAGTAGTATATGCCTTCGTTATTCATTAAGAGATCTGCCTTCTGTGCAATTTGATCTAAATCTACCTCATGTACATCTCCATTATGGTAATGAATTAATCGAAAATCTTCTGCACTGTATACATATACTTCTGATACTTTTACTATTTCTTCATTCAATGCTACATTTTCATGGTTGTCTAATCCCCAATTTAATTCATGTAGCGTAATCTCTAAACTTGATAAATAATGCGGCCCTAACATTTCTAAGGCTGTGTATTCATCTTGTGAATATTCTTGTTCAGAAATTTTTTGAATCTCTTCTGTTTGAGCAAATAAACACAAACTACAAAAAAGGGTAACTAAAAGAAGTGATAATCGTTTCATGACGTTTATGGGTTTAAGTTAATTAATATATAAACGCTTAAAAGAGTATTTTAAGTTTCAATTTTGATTTTATTAGACGTAAGTTTTTCTCTTTTATCTAATATCTTTAAAATATGTTAATTATTAATAAAAGTCAATTAATAATTGTATTTAAAACACTTAATTGATGACAATCACCAAAATTAGTTTCAATTTTCCATTTATCTATTTATTTGTAACCCTCCAGAGTGTAAAGCAACTATAATACTACCACGTTCAAAAAATCCATTTTTAATCAGATCAATTACTCCATACATCATTTTTCCAGTATAAATTCGCTCTAGCTCTATGTGATGTTTTTCTTTAAAATCTTCCATAAATGCCAATAATTCAGGTTTCTTTTTAGCGTATCCTCCAAAGTGGTAAGTAGTATTTAAAGACCAATTAATATTTATATTTTCTTTAGAAGATAAAAATCCATTAATATCATCATATAAAAATTCTCCTCCTTTTAAAGCTGGAAAACCTATAATTTTAGTGTTACTCTTTATAGAATTGATTAACCCTGCCAAAGTACCACCTGTTCCACAAGCAGCACACACATAATCAACTTTTTGATTAAAATTATTAATCTCCTCACCTAATTCTGCAACCCCTTCTAATGCCAATTGATTTGATCCTCCCATTGGGGCCATATAAAAATCGCCAAATTGTTCTCTTAATTTTGGTATTGCAGCTTTATAATCTCTAAATGATGTACGATCTAGGTACGTAAGTTCCATACCCTGAGAAGTAGCAAAATTCAATGTTTTATTTAAAGGAAGGTGTTCCTCTCCTCTAATAACACCTATTGTTTTCATACCATATAACTTTCCTGCAGCTGCAAAAGCATGAATATGGTTAGAGTAAGCTCCTCCAAAAGTAAGCAAAGTTGAATACCCTTCCTCCTTCGCTTTTAAAAGGTTGTACTTTAATTTTCTCCATTTATTTCCTGAAACCTCCGGATGTGTTAAATCATCTCTTTTTACAAACAAACGGACCCCATTCTGTTCTAGAATAGGGTCCTTTATTTCTTGCATTGGAGTATTTTCAGAGGGTTGCTCTAAATAATCCATATTTTGAGTTATTCTTTTACTGTTTCAATAACAAAATTATGGTTAGTGTAGATACAAATGTCTGCAGCAATATCTAAACCTTCTCTTACCATATCTTCTGCTGTCATGTCTGGAGCATGCTTTTTTAATGCTAAAGCTGCAGATTGTGCATACATACTACCAGAACCGATAGCTGCAATATCATGATCAGGTTCTATCACATCACCTGTTCCAGAAATAATTAGTACGTCATTTTTGTCAGCAACAATCATCATTGCTTCTAACTTTCTTAAATAACGATCCGTACGCCAATCTTTTGCTAATTCAATAGCTGCACGTTTCATATTACCCTCGCCAAAAGCATTTAATTTTTCTTGAAAACGTTCCATTAATGTAAATGCATCTGCAGTAGAACCAGCAAAACCACAAAGAATTTTACCTCCCATTAATGTTCTTACTTTTTTAACATTACTTTTTGCAACTGTATTTCCAAATGTTGCCTGCCCATCGGCACCCAATGCCACTTGACCGTTTTTCTTAACAGCAAGGACGGTTGTTGATCTAATTTTTTCCATAATATTTTTTTATGATAGCGTTTCAATAAACGGCCCACCTAGAAAATCATCGCCAAATTGTCAGTTTATAAGATTTTTTAGCCTTCAAATTTTCAAAAATCGTATGATTTCTACCTAATTTGTCATATTCTACATTAATATCCTTAATACTCTCGATTTTCTGAAGTATTTTCAATGTAGATTATTAAAATAATTCATTTAACTAGAGAATTTTTTCAATAGACCAATTTTTATATGATATCAAATTATAAACATGCCATCTTTTGTGCTCTTCTTTTAAGTAGTTCTTTAAATGCGTGTAAAACGGTTAAACCTGCCGCTGCTGATCAAGCTGCAATTGAAACACCAGATACACCTATTACACCAGAAATATTACCAGAAGAAGATACTACTCAACCTGAGTGGATTTCTAAAGGTGGTCCATATCAAGCTGCATATGATCGTTCTTTTAATTTACTACACACACAATTAAAAGTAAGCTTTGATTGGGAAAAACAACACATGAGTGGGGATGCAATATTGACTTTACAACCGCATTTCTATTCTCAAAAAGATGTTATTTTAGATGCAAAAAACTTTGATATTCATAAAGTTGAACTTGTTGATAAAAATCAAAAAGTATTAAAAAGCTTAGACTACACATATGATAGTATACAAATTACTATAGCACTAGATAAATCTTATTCTAGAAATGATGTATGTTCTATTCATATTTCATACACTGCTAAGCCAAATGAAAGAGAAAGTCATGGGAGTGAAGCTATCACATCAGACAAAGGACTTTATTTTATCAATCCTTTAGGTGATGAAATAGGAAAACCACAACAAATCTGGACACAAGGAGAAACTGCTGCAAACTCTTGTTGGTTCCCTACATTCGATCATCCAAATGTAAAAATGAAGCAAGATGTATTTATCACTGTACAAAATAAATACGTAACGCTATCAAATGGTAAGCTCGTTTCTCAACAAAAAAATAGTGATGGAACACGTACTGACCATTGGAAACAAGAATTACCACACTCAGTATATTTAACAATGATGACTGTTGGTGATTTTGCTATTGTAAAAGATGAATGGAGAGGAAAAGAAGTTAGTTATTATGTGGAACCAGCTTTTGAAAAATACGCAAGAACAATTTTTGGTAATACACCAGAAATGCTAGAATTTTTCTCTGAAAGATTTAATTATGATTACCCTTGGGCTAAATACTCTCAAGTAATAATTAGAGATTTTGTATCTGGAGCAATGGAAAATACGACAGCTTCAACCTTTATGGAGTCTGTACAAGTAGATGATAGAGAAAAACTAGATCAAGATTGGGATTTTATTGTTGCTCACGAACTTTTCCATCATTGGTTTGGTGATTTAGTAACTTCAGAATCATGGTCTAATTTACCACTAAATGAATCTTGGGCAAACTACTCTGAATACCTTTGGAGAGAACATAAAATTAGTAAAGATGAGGCGGATTATGCTTTACAATCTGAACTAGATAGTTATTTAGCAGAATCAGAAACTAAGCAAGAACCACTAATTCGTTACCACTATCAAAATAAAGAAGATATGTTTGATAGCCATTCTTACGCAAAAGGTGGTTATACTTTAAACTTACTTCGTCATACTATTGGTGATGATGCATTTTTTCAAGGTGCTTCTTTATACTTAAAAGAAAATGCTTTTAAGGCAGCAGAAATTGCTCATTTAAGATTAGCATTTGAGGAAGTGACAGGTCAAGATCTTAATTGGTTCTTTAATCAATGGTTTATGGAGGCGGGGCACCCAGACCTATTCATTAAAGATTCTTTTAGTAATGGTAAAGTAAAATTATTAGTTCAGCAGCGTCAGGATCCAGAGTATACTCCTATCTACAAAATTCCTACAACAGTTGAATTTTGGTGGAACGATGGTCATTCTGAGCAAAGACAAATTACAGTAAAAGAAGCTAGTGAAACATTTTCTTTTGCATTTGCAGAAAAACCGAGTTTAATCATTTTTGATACTGAGCATATTATACCAGCTGTAATAACACATTCAAAAAACACAGAAGCCTATTTACAGCAGGCAAATGTAGCCACTAATATTATGCATAGGGTAGAAGCTATATTACAATTAGGTGATATGATAACTGCAGACCCCTCTTTAATAGCTAAATTAAATACATATTTAAAAGATCCTTTTTGGGGTATTAGAGAAACAACAGCTACTATTTTTGATGGATACAAAGGTACTGGAGATCTTAACCCAACTATTGCAATTCTTCGTGATCTTGTAAAGAATGACCCTAAATCTACTGTAAGAGCAACTGCATTAAGTACATTAAGTTCAATTGATGAAAACTTCTTGCCTACTGCACAACAGGCATTAAATGATAGTTCTTATATGGTAATTGCGACTTCTTTATATGCAACATCTGCTATTGAAGGACCTAGTATTGTTCCAACTTTAGAGAAGTTTGCAGACGCAAGAAACCCTAATATTGTATTCGTATCTTCTATGATTTATGCTGAATTGGGTACTGAAGGTAAACTGCCTTGGTATGATGCTAAATTAGCAGAAATGAATGATCAGTATAGACAGTATATGTTTAGAACAATGACTGGTTATATTCTTTCATTACAAAATGAAGAGGAAAAAGAAAAGGCAGTTGATATTGTTTTAAAATATGCTCAAAATCGTGGTAGTAGCACACAAACTAAAATTGCTGCATATCAAGCCTTAAGTCCTTTATTAGAAGATGAAACTTTAAAAGGTAAAATAGAAGAAGCTTTAAATAAAGAAACTGACAAAGATGTTATTGATGCATTAAAACAACAAGGCTACTAATTAAGTACCTAAAAGTTTTAAATTGATTTCTATTTTTTCATAAATAAGGGCTGTTTCCAGTTAGGAAACAGCCCTTATTTTATAATCAATAAATTCTTATTATTGATAAAAATTTCTACTGCTTATCAACTTCAAGACACTTTCTGGTACTAAATACCTAATATCTTTTTCATCCTTTATCGAATTTCTAATAAATGTAGCTGATATATCAACCATAGGTGCATCTATCATTTGTACATTATCATGCTCTTTTAAATCAGAATCTTTCGCTTTTGGTCTAGGGTAAACAAGTAGTCCATAATCATCTAAAATGATTTCATGGTTTTTCCACTTTTTAAAACCTGATAAATTATCCTCACCTACAATCAACTTAAAATCAAAATGTGGGTGTTTTGAAGATAAATATGCTAAGGTATCCACAGTATAACTCGGTTTAGGCATTCTAAATTCAATATCTGATGATCTAAATTTAAAATTTCCATCAATTGCAGCATTCACCATATCTAAACGATCAAACTCATGCAATAATGTATTCTTCTTTTTAAAAGGGTTATGAGGTGAAACAACAAACCACACTTCATCTAAATTTCCATTTTGCAGCATTGCATTTGCAAGGATTAAGTGCCCTACATGAATAGGGTTAAATGATCCAAAAAATAGTCCTACTTTCATTGGTATGTATTTTTATTTCTTCCAACCTCTTAACATCTCTCGTTTACCTGGAGGTCCTGGGTACCTTTCAACATCGTACCCCACACTTACCAAGTCTCTTCTTAACTGCCCTTTTGCACAATAAGTTACAAATATCCCTTGATCTATAGTAGCAGCAAAGCATTTTTCAAGGTTCTCCACAGACCATACTTCTGGCTGTTTATTAGGAGCAAAAGCATCGAAGAAAATAACATCAAACCCTCTATTTTTAGGAGCTATGAATGTTTCTAAAGTTTCTTTCTTTTTGGTAAGAATAAAATTAGGTAAGATTGCTACCTCTTCTTCCCAATTGCAAGAATGTATTTGTTCAAAATAAGGCGTAAGTTCATCCGTTAAAAGTGCCGTATAATTCAGCTCTTGAAGTAAACCAGCTGTTAGAGGATAGGGTTCTAAAGTTGTCATTTTAATAGTAACATCAGGATATTTTAAAGCCTGCTCTACCATTAAAATCACATTTAATCCAGTACCCATGCCTACTTCCAAGATAGTTACCTCTTTCTTTGCTTCTCTAATAGCATCCCATCCAGATTGTACAAATACATACCTAGACTCTGTAAGTGCTCCATGAGAAGAGTGATAAGTCTCGTTTAACGCCTCATTATATAATGAGCTAGAGCCATCACCTGTTTCAATTACTTTAATTTTAGCCATCACAAAAGGTTTTGGTTATTAATTCTATTTGAAACAAAAAGAGACCACCCTTTTGAGGTAGTCTCTTTTTTATATCTTAATCAATTTCTAGAAGAACTTGTAACGGTTATCTTTCACATCAGAAAGAGTCTTTACAGCTTCTAAGATATTGTAATTAGCAGATCTTACGTATCTACCTTCAACCTGACGTTGGTAAATAGAGTAGTCAGCAGTTTCTAAAGCTTTATCAGCCTTTCTTACTTTAACAACTAATACACTATTTTCATCAATGATTGGTTTCGATACTTCACCTTGTTTTAAACCAAATGCAGTACCAATTGCTTTAGGAGCAAGACCTACACCTTGGATAGAAACATCGTTTAAAGATAGGTCAGAAGCAATATCTGATTTTGCACCATTACCATAACCTTTTCTGATATCTTCAATAGATTTACCAGAAAGCTTATTTAATTTAGCTGCAATAGCTTCTGCTTTTTTACCTTTAGTTGCTTGAACTTTAGCTTCGTTTTTAACTTCAGCAAAATCAGCAATTCCTTCTTCACGAGCACTCATTAAAGTTGCTACGATAAAGCGATCATCAAGATCAAATACTTCAGAAACGTCATTTACGTCTGCATCATTATATGCCCAACGAATAACCTGTCTAACACTATTTCCTCTTAAGCTATTGATAAATGTTGCAGTTGGAGCAATTGTTAATGCTTGCTCAATAAAGATTTTTTGATCTTCAGCAATTTTTTCAAAGTCTTTTCTACCACCTTTAACAGATGCAGCAAATACAGATGCCTTACGGTATGCTTCATTTACTGTAGCATCAGAAGGAGTTAATTTTTTCTCTACAACAGCTAGATCAAACATTTTCTTAGTTTTCACTGCAGTTACTTTAATGATATGGTAACCAAATTCAGTTTTTACAACTCTATTGATTAAACCTGTTTTTCTAGCTGAAAATACAGCTTTATCGAATGCAGGTACCATACGACCTTCAGAGAACCACTGTAAATCTCCACCTCTTGATTTAGTTGTTGGAGCAGCATCACCTACTTTCTTTGCTAATTCTTCAAAGTTTTCACCATTTTGAATTTTTCTTAAAGTAGCATATGCTTCTTTTTTAGCAGCAGCATCATCTTTATCATTTTTGAATAAGATGTGAGATGCTTTAGCAGAATAAACAGAATCTGTAGACTCTCCTAAAACTTTATAATCTCTGTAAGAACCTGCTGCAAAGAAAGGTCCGTAAACTTTTCCAGTTTCTAATTGATCTGCATCTAATACTGATGGAAGACCAGTCATATTAACTGACATGAAGTTTGCATTTCCATCTGTATGTGATTCTACAAAAGCAGTATCGTTCGATGTTCTTGCAAAAGAAATCGAAAGGTCTTTCATTTCATCTTCTAAGTTCTTTTTGTCTCCCTCAGAAGCCTGAACTTTAAATGTAACGAATTCGATACCTCTGTTAGCATCACGCTTAAATTCTTCTTGGTTAGCATTGTAATATGCTTTAGCATCAGACTCAGTTACATTAACTACAGAATCTGGCATAGAATAGAAAGGTACATTTACATATGCAATTTCTACTTTATCATTTTGCTTTTCGTATTCTTTCTTTCCTTCAAGATCAGAAGCAAAGTAAGTTCTTGAAATCAAGTTTTCGTATTTAATACGGCTACGAGAAGTTTTTATTTGTTGTTCAAATCCTAAGAATTGTTGGTACTGAGGAGAAGTTGGTCCTTGCTGCTTTAAAGAAGCTAAGTACATTTTGATATTCTCTCTGCTCACTTGACCAGTAGAATCTCTAAAGTATTGACCGAATTCTGGAGAAATGTTATTTCCAGAGATCATATCATTTAACTCTTCAGGAGTAATCGTGATACCTAACTCTTCAATTTGTTGTCCATATGCTTCACGGTAGATTAACTCGTTCCATGCCATTTGACGTACTCCTTGCATTTGTTGCTCATTAGGAGGAGTTGGGTAGTTTGATTTAATCTGATCGACTAACTCACTAAATTGTCTTAATTCGATTTCTTGTCCACCAATTTCACCAACAATATTTTTGTTGTTACCAAGTAGTGTTGAGTTAGGTGAGAATAAATCTCCTCCAACCATAAATAAAATCAGACCTAACGCGATGAATCCAACTGCAACGCCAGATTTTTCTCGGATCTTCGTAATTATTGCCATGATAAATTATAAATGCTTTATATATGAACCTGTTCGTTTATTTATATAAATGTTTTAACGCTGCGTATTGAAAAATATATACTTCAAAAAGTCACAAAGCGAAATTAAAACATGCAAATGTAACAAGGAAAAACGATTGCTACACCAATTAACACAAAAAAATGTAGGTATAACACCAAAAAAATTACTAAAAAAAAAGCCTAACAGATAATTCTGTTAGGCTTTAGAGCGAAAAACGGGGTTCGAACCCGCGACCTCAACCTTGGCAAGGTTGCGCTCTACCAGCTGAGCTATTTTCGCGATTCGTACCAGAAGTGGGAATCGAACCCACACGAGGTTACCCTCACAAGATTTTAAGTCTTGCGCGTCTACCAGTTCCGCCATTCCGGCTCATCTATCACAAGTGACAAATGAATTAAAATCTTTACATATTCATCATAACTGATACTGATGTTTCACATTACTGTGTTGAAGATGTCTCTCCAATTCAAATTACTAAATCACTTTAGTACTCCGAGCGAAAAACGGGGTTCGAACCCGCGACCTCAACCTTGGCAAGGTTGCGCTCTACCAGCTGAGCTATTTTCGCAATTTGTACCAGAAGTGGGAATCGAACCCACACGAGGTTACCCTCACAAGATTTTAAGTCTTGCGCGTCTACCAGTTCCGCCATTCCGGCCCATTCATCACAAGTGACGAATGAATCTTTTTAATTGAGCGAAAAACGGGGTTCGAACCCGCGACCTCAACCTTGGCAAGGTTGCGCTCTACCAGCTGAGCTATTTTCGCTTATCTCAATTAACTTTCTTAGGGTGCTTCCCGTTGAAAGCGATGCAAAGGTAAGGCGAGTTTTTATAAATCCAAAAAATATTCAGAAAAAAGATTTAAACGATTGTCAACAAGTTGATAATCAATTATGAATAATTTTAGAAAAGAATACAATATTGAACTTCAGCCAATCTTTAATGATAGTTATTGATTTACTTTTATTAAGCTATTACTTCATTAATTCCTATCACTGATATCTATATTTGTATTAGTAATCGTAGAATTCTTGTTTAAATCAGAAGGTTTTAATCATTTAATTCCACATAATCTAGAGTATTCTAGAAAGATTTCACTACTTTTAAAAGGACTAAAATATTATGGCAATATCAACATATCCTATGGATTTCAGTTTCACAGATACTCTTTTTGAAGGAGACAAGGAAGGATACATAGACTTTTTATCAATCTCTATTGATGAGTTTGAGTCTGACTTTCCAAAGTTAAAAGTTGCGTTAGAAGATAAGGATTCTGACTTATTCAGTGCTGTTAAGCACAAATTTAGCACAAGGTTACATACATTTAACCTAGACACTCTTGAGCGTTTTATGGCAGATGTTGGTGCTAATTACAAAGAAGATGTTAACTCTGTAGATCCAGTAATGGCTTGGGCAGAATTAGAGCGTCACCTTCGCAATATTCTCGATACTTTAAACGAGAAGTTAACCGAAATCAAAAGCAACTAATATACTTACGGTATATTTTTCTCTTCTGAAAATATTACGACCTGTATCTCACGTGCGTTTCTTTCGTACCTGCGAGACAGGTCTTCTTTGTTTACAGCTAAATAATAATTAGATAAATTAATATTGGCCTTATAAGAGACCTCATTATTCTTTAAAAATAATTTTGGTGCTAAACGTATTGGTTTACTATAAAATTTCTCTACGGCTGTTTCTTCGTCTCCAGTTTCATAAACTATATTCCCTAGTAAAAGATAACATCCAAGCGTTTTTATATAATCTCTACCGTAGTTTGTTTGGTAATATTCTAATAAAGAATTTCCATAAAAATATGCTGAATCATACTCTTGATTACCATATTTGATCATGGTTAAATTATTGAATGCAATAGCCTTCCATCTACTTTGTCGGTCTTTCTCTAAGTCAATTACATTATGATAAAGTATAGATGCCTCTAAGGTATCTCCTTTCATTAATAACAGCCCTGCCAAATCAATATTTTGAACTGCTATTTGGGTACTATCTTTTTCTGTACCTAATTCCCATTCAATTTGATATGCTTTATTTGTATACGTTTCTGCCTCTACAAACTGCTCTAATTTTGTTTTACTTCTAGATAAAAGATGATAAATTTCTGCTGCTTTAAGATTATCTTCTCCGAATTGTTTTTGATTTAGTTTTAAAGATTCATCAAATACTAAAAATGCGATAGAATCTTGTTTTACTCTTTCAAATTTTTCTCCAATTTGAATATACCAATCTGTTAAGTTTTGTAATTCTTCAACATCTTTTGTAGAAATAATTACATCCTCAAATAATTTATTATACCATTTGTGTGATAGGTGATATTGATATCTCGCAAAAAAAGAATCTGCTATTCTTCTTTCATAGGTTTGTCTTCTTTGATTTGTACCAATATTACCTACTAAAATTCGAACAAATGCTGTTGCATTTTCATTTACCTTAGCATAATCTCCTTTTTGTAAATAAACAGAAGCAAGAGATTCGTACTGATCTGCAAGTTGCAATGAGTTCTTTCCAAAAACTTTTAATGCAATTTTAACTGAACGTTCCAAATTGGCAATTGCCACTTTAAAAGAACCTGTTTTTGCTTGTGCTGTAGCAATTCTATTAAGAATTTCTACCATGTCTGCACGGTACTCAGTATCCATTTTAGCGATTACATCAGATGCTTTTGTATAATAAGAACTAGATGTACCGTAATTTTCTATTTCATAATGAAAAGTACCTAAAGTCATATAAACATTCACTAATGAAAAGTAATGTGCTTTTCCTTCTGCTTGTTCATAAGCCTCTAAAGCCTGTTCATAATAATTTATCGCAATATTAGATAACTGATGATGTCTAAATATCTGAGCAAGATAAATATACATATCACCAATAAAAGCATAGTTAGGTGTAGGGTTTGACCTGAGAACAGCTAAACCTCTTTGAATATATTGAGACGCAATGTTAGAATAACCGTTATCTGCAAATTTTTCAGCAATCCTTTTATGAAGTAATACTATTCTTTCGTCTGTATTACTATAATTTTGATTAGCAATATCGATAAGACTATCTGCAAGTGCAGTAGCTTCGATATGGTATTTATTAGAAATTAAAGAATCTAACTCTACCTGAATATCAGAAATAGAATGTTCTTCAATTTTAATGGAGTCTTTCTCTTCGGTTTGTGCAGACGCAAAAAAAGGCAACAGCATTAATATATACACACCAATCCCTACAAGCACACTTCTATGTATATTAAATACTCTCACCTCCTCAATTCATTCTATGGAATAAGAATTACTCTATTTCCTTCAATTTAACCGGTGTTAATGGTTTAATGATAATGCCTGCTACTTGTTCATATTGAGCTGCTCTTTTACGATCATCAGAAGTTACATCAGCAGATAACATATATACATTACTCGCTTCTATCCCTTTTGTTTTTAATTGATCAAGAAAATCCCAACCAGTACTTGGTGGCATATTTATATCTAAAAATACAAGTTCAGGTTTATAATCGTCCCATGCATTTGCCGCTTCAGTAACATCTAAAAAAGTTGTCACGTTTTCACCAAAATTAGTTTTTTCGATCATCTTCCTACAAATCAGGTTGTTTGTAGGGTCATCATCAATAACAAAAACGTTTTTATAATTACTCATGTTTTTTTGAAGGGTATCTATATTTTAAATCAGATAGCTTATTGAATCATTAAATAAGAATTCCTACAAATGTAAAATTCTTTACTGACACTTTTACAAAAATTTGCATAATAAAAAAAGGTGAGCATTACTCACCTTCTTTCTAACCAATTCAATTATTTAAACTTCCATCGAAATATTTATAACCTAAAGGCATAAATTGTTTCTAGAAAACAATCATCGGTAAATTTGCGTAATTCGCAATAAAATAACTTTTTGTTTGCTTTCTTGACTGTAAACATATTATAATATTAACTATTTCGCAAATAATCAACTGTATATTTTCATTATTTCTATTAAAAATACATATATCTATCTATTTTATTATCAAAACAATAGCGATTTAAATAAATACTACATAGAGTAAGTAGAGTGATGAATTATCATTCAATTATTCTAAATGTAATTCGATTTAATTTTTTCTACTATAAAAGATAATAGTTTAAAATCTATTTGAGAAGATTACCTATAGGTCGTAACTTGCCAAGAAATTCTGTTAAAATATTTACATGGATATATCCACTGCTCAACATGCCCTTAAGCAATACTTTGGGTACGATCGATTCAGACCAATGCAAGAAGACATTATTGCTAATGTCTTATCAAAACAAGATACGGTAGTATTAATGCCTACAGGTGGAGGTAAATCTATCTGCTATCAAATTCCTGGAATTATTTCTCATGGAACGGCCATAGTAATCTCTCCGTTAATTGCATTAATGAAAGATCAGGTTGAAAGCTTAAAAGCGAATGGTGTTCCAGCTGCTTTTATTAATAGTTCTCAAAACTATGTTGAACAAAGAGAAATAGAAGAAGATCTTATTCATGAGCGATTAAAATTATTATATATATCTCCAGAAAAGTTATTGACTCCTCAATTTCTTGACTTTTTATGTAGATTACATATTAGTTTTATTGCCATAGATGAAGCACACTGTATCTCTCAATGGGGACATGATTTTAGACCAGAATATACTCAATTAGCTTCATTAAGACAGCGCTTTCCTGATATATCATTTATTGCACTTACTGCCACAGCAGATAAAGCTACCAGAAATGATATAGCAAGACAGCTAAACATGAAGAACCCTAGAATGTTTATTTCTTCTTTTGATAGACCTAACTTAAGCTTAAGAGTAGAGGCTGGTCAGAAAAGAATAGAGAAAATTATTCACTTTTTAAGAGATAGACCCAATCAATCTGGAATTGTATATTGCCTTTCTCGAAAAAACACAGAATCATTAGCAAAAAAGCTAAGAGCTGCTGGACATAATGCCATGTTTTATCATGCCGGAATGCCTGCTGCTGAACGTTCTAGGATACAAGAAAGTTTTATTAAAGATGATATTCCTATTATTTGTGCTACTATAGCCTTTGGTATGGGAATAGATAAACCCAATGTACGTTGGGTAATACATTATAATTTACCTAAAAATTTAGAAGGGTACTATCAAGAGATTGGTAGAGCAGGTAGAGATAGCTTACCATCTGATACTTTATTGTTTTACACTTTTGCAGATGTTATGCAATTGCGTGAAATGGTAGGGGATAGTGGACAATCTCAATTACAACTTTCTAAACTGGAACGCATGCAACAATATGCAGAAACACGTACTTGTAGGAGGCGAATTCTGTTAAGCTATTTTGGAGAAAGTTTAGAGAAAGATTGTGGTAATTGTGATGTTTGTAGAAACCCTCCCGAACTTTTTGACGGAACTGTCATCGCTCAGAAGGCAATGTCTGCTATTATTCGATCATCTCGTGAAATGAATAAAAGTTTATCTGCAGGTATGCTTATTGACTTATTGAGAGGGTCTCGTAGAATTGACCTGGTTCGTGCCGGTTTTGATCAAATTAAAACTTATGGTGCAGGTAAAGACATTAGTTATGACCATTGGCAGTTATACCTGCAACAAATGCTTAATCTAGGCCTTGTAGAGATTGCCTATGATCAACATAATACTTTTAGAGTTACAGAAACGGGTAAGAGTATTCTATTAGGAAAAAATCCTGTTAACTTTGCTAAGTTATCTCAATTTAAAGCTACTCCATCAACAAAAACACCTACCAAAAAGGTTTCTGCAAAAGAAGAATTATCTACTTCTCTTTTCGAAACATTACGTGTTTTACGAAAATCTCTTGCAGACAAAGAAGGAATACCTCCTTATGTTGTATTTAGTGATGCAACTATTAAAGATATGGCAGAGAAAATGCCTATTGCAGTTAATGATATGGTTAAGGTATCTGGTGTTGGTGAAGTTAAATTAAAGAAATATGGGAACCAGTTTATTGGAGCTATTGTTAGGTTTATTATCTCCAAATCTAAAGAAGGCTTTAAGATAAAAGGTAGCTCTTTATTGTTAACATATGAGTTGTATCAAAAAGGACTTGGTGTTCATGAGATAGGACAACAAAGACAACTAAGGGATGAAAGTATCTTTAATCATCTTGCGACTTTATATGAGATGGGGTATAATATTGACATATTCCAATTTATTACTGGAGAACAACTAGAAGCTGTAGCAGAGGCTATCCGTACCATTGGTAGTAATCAAGGAGTTAAACCAATTTTTGATTACTTTAATGGAGAATTACCTTATAGTTGTATTTATTTTGGGCTCGCACATTTTAATCGAACTGTTGGAGTCTAATTATAGTTAATAATTTATAGTGGGATACCGTTTCTATTTAAGAAAATACTAACTAGAAACTATAATCCATTTTAAACATAGAATTAAACATTAATACTATTTATTTATTAGTAAATCATGAGTGAAGTTAAAAAACATAAAGCAGGTTTTGTGAGTATTGTAGGAAAACCGAATGTTGGTAAATCTACACTCATGAATGAATTGGTTGGCGAACGTCTATCAATTATTACTTCAAAAGCACAAACTACTCGTCACCGTATTATGGGGATTATGAGTACCGATGATTATCAGATTGTCTATTCTGATACTCCTGGCATTATCAACCCTAAATATGAACTACATGAGTCGATGATGAACTTTGTTGATAACTCTCTACAAGATGCAGATGTTATTCTTTTTGTTACTGATATTTTCGAACAGTTTAAAGAGAAAGACGCCTTAATTAAACTTGAGAAGACAAACGTTCCAATTATTGTAATCATCAATAAAATTGACCTTGCAAAACAAGACGATGTTTTAAATAAAGTAAATTATTGGCAAGAGAAATTAAACCCTAAAGTAATAATGCCTGTTTCGGCTTTACATGGTTTTAATGTTCCTGTTATTCTAGACGAAATCTTAAATTTGCTTCCAGAACACGAAGCATTTTATGATAAAGAAGAATTAACCGACAAGCCAATGCGTTTCTTTATTTCTGAGATTATTCGTGAAAAAATATTCTTACATTATAAAGAAGAAGTTCCTTACTCTTGTGAAGTGATTGTAGAAAGCTATAAAAACGAAAAGGATATTGTAAAAATCCGTGCCGTTATTATGGTCGAAAGAGAAAGTCAGAAAGGAATTATTATCGGTAAAGGTGGATCGAAATTAAAACACGTTGGTGCTGACTCTAGAAAAGAAATGGAAAAATTCTTACAGAAGAAAGTATTCTTAGAAACGTTTGTGAAAGTTGATCCTGATTGGCGTAAGAATGATAAAAGTTTAAAAATGTTTGGTTACAAGCAAGATTAAATTTTAATGATTGTCTAGTCCGTCCATAGCGTTACAGATTTAGACTATTATATATTGATAGCATCGAGTGTAGACTCGGTGCTATTTTTACTTTTATAAGTTCTCATTTTTATTTCACTTTGCTGATGCATCTCAACAGGTGTCTTCATATAATTACTCCAATGAGGCCTTTCATTATTGTAAATATATACAGATTCTCTAATAAATTTATTCATTAAATCGAGATCATTAATTTTTATTCCTAAAATAAATTCTTGCTTAAGAATTCCGTTTATTCTTTCTGCTACCGCATTTTGATAAGGATCGTAAGATTCCGTCATCGAGCACAATACTTTATTTTCCTGAAGATGTCGTTGATACTCGTGACTACAATATTGTAATCCTCTATCTGAATGGTGTATCATTGGTAAATCAACATAGTTTCTATTTTTCAGTGCTTCTTTTAATGCTGCAATAGCTCCATTTGCATTCAAACTATCTGATACGTTTAACCCCATTATTTTCTTAGAATAAGCATCTGTTACCAAGGAGAGATACATTGGGTTACTTCGCTCACCTATGTAAGTTATATCAGAAACTAATACTTGTTCAGGTCTATTTATTTCCAAATGCTCAATAAGATTTTTATGCTTTTTAAATCTGTGATGAGAATTTGTAGTGACATGATATTGTTTTTTAGGCTTGATATCGAGTCGATTAGCCCTCATGATATCAAAAAGCTTATCTCGACCTACATTTAGTAATTGCAATTCAGGAAGAAGTAATTGATATAATTTCCTTGTCCCTATTTTAGTTTGCTTCAAACGAATTCTTTTCACTAAGTCTACTACTTTAGATGCAATACTATTATTCTTTTTTACTTTCCTTTTTGAACGATAATAAATTTGTCGATTTAACCCAAGCAATTCACAAGTCGGTTTGACTCCTATTTTTTCTTCTTTTTTGAATTGGTCAACTGCTTGGGTAAAGACTTTTTTCTAATAGGAATATTAAACTCATCCTCAGCAATATCGATCATCATATCAAAGAAAATTGCTTTTTTATCTGTTACGTAGAGTTGTTTTTCTAAAGAAGCTTTTTGCTTCTCTAATAATAGAACTTTTTGTTCTAGCTCCATTAATTTTTGTTCTGGTGTCTTTCCCATTTTTAAATCAGATTTATTATCCCAATCTAAATTACCATACTTTCTTATCCAAGTACGGATGGTACCATGACCTTGTATTCCATATTTAAGTCTGGCTGCCGTTATACCAATTTCCCCTCGTTCCACTTCATCTACAACTTGTAATTTAAAAGAGTAGCTGTAATCTTTTTGTGTACGTTTAGTGTACTGATATTCTTGATCTTCATTCATAATGTTACGTTTTGTGTAACACTAATTCAGGACGAGACAGATATAGTAAAAAAGCGAGAAGCACATTTAATGCTTCTCGCTTTTTTTTATTTTGGAACTCCAATAGTAATTATGGAGTTTGTTATATTTCTTTTATCATCAGAACTAGACAACCTTAACTCGTAAATTCCAACACTGTCAAAATCAAATGTTTCATTTATTTGGTATGGTCCCGCACCCGGTACAGGTTGAGTTAATGTATATTCGAGTAACGAATCATAAACAATACCATCTGTTTCAATAGAATCTGGTTCGTATACTTTGGAATACATTATCATATTACATGCATTCAGGTTGTTATCTAAATCGTCTACTGTAACTCTAATATTAAAAATTGAAGTAGTTGTACCGTTAACACTATCCTCTTCAAAATCTTGGTATTTAAAAAAAGGTGCGTAATTTCTTAATTCTATAGGAATTGTTACTCTTGAACCATCATTTAATGCCAGATCTCTATAATCTAAATGGATGTCATATAACCCTGTTGCAGCTACATAATAACCTTCTGAATTATCTCCACCAAATATGGTTGTTTTAGTATATGTTTCTGATTGAGCACCACCAATTGCAAAAGTATCAATTGTATTTAAGAAAGCAGGTACTCTTAAACCTGGACCATCATTATCCTTAGATTCATAAGTGATAGAATATGATAACATACCACCAACATCTCTAAAATAAGCTCTATATTCTAATTCTGTAGATAAGGTGTCAATCATTACCTCTCCAGACCCATCATTTTCATTTATAGTAAACCAGTCTACTACTGGTGGTACTGTGTCAACATACTTTTCACAAGATGACAAGAACAGTAGTACAATGATTTTTATATTTAGAGACAAAAAACTCTTCATACTATTAGATTTTTTTGAACAACAATACACCTGTTGTTACTAAGGTTATTACTACAAAGATGTTTAAAATTATTTGAATCCAAGAGGTTTCATTCATTGGTATAAGAGAATTGTCTGCATTTTTCATAGAATCATAAAAAGATCCTAAATCTGTTTTAGAAATGTTTGCGTCTCTTAAACTTTTTCCTTCTACTGTAATTGTTCCCTTAGGGTGAAGAACTTCATATTTCTTAGTTCTTGGATTAAAGATAGATAGGCTCACAAAATCTTTTAGGCTGTATGTTCCTGGCTCTTGTGGTTCTATATAATAAGTAAACTGTTTCGAACCAACAACTCGATTATTTGCTCTCTTTATATTTTGAGATATACTAGGAGGATAGAATAATAGGTTTTCAGAATCTACAACATCTGGCTCTCTAATAGATGATATATTACCTTCTCCCTCTACTTTAAACTCAAGAGTTACACTTTCTCCTGTTTTAATTTTAGTATCGCTAACATCTTCTTTCATACGGTAATTACCAACACTTGCAATACTTTTAAATTGGCTATCTGGAAGTGGTTTTACTTTTATTGTTCTTCCTTTAGATTTAAAGATCTCAACATCTTCTTTTCTATTTCTTCCAAAAAATGACTGACGTTGTGCAACTTGGTATTTAATCATTTTCAATTGAGTAGGAGCTACAACAATATCTTCTGTATTAAGAGGGTAAAACATCGCCTCATATATTTTATATTGACGATATGATTTACCATTTACTGTTACATATTCTGGATGAATAGATTCAATATTAAAATTCTCTTCCCAACAATTCTTTGGCTTTACTTTTTTAAGAATATCAGAAATTTGTTCATCAATTTTAAAAAATTCTAATTCTGCTCTATTTGTAACAGAAACATAGAATGAAATATCCATCCTGAAGCCTTCACCTCTATATACTGATCTCTTATCTGTACTTACAGCATAAAAAGCATCTGCTTCTACATCTATAAATTGTTGTTCTTGCTGTTGCTGCTGAGAACCTCCATTTCCCCAAAAATCTGCAAAAGGGTCGTAAGATTGGCGCTGAACAGCTTTACCAACTTTAATTGTTGCTCCTTTACTATTTACAGATTTGCCATTTACAGACATCTTGAATGGCTTTAAAACAAACGTTCCTTGTTTAGTTGGAGCATACATTTGTGTAACACTCTGCTGCGTAGACACTTGACCATTTATTATGGATGTCTGACTTGATGTAGAAGGTCTCCCTTTTCTAAATCCTTGAATATCAGGAAACTGAGAATAGTTGGTTAATCTACCATTCTTTACTGTTAAAGTAATTTCAAAATTTTCATTCTGACCTATTTCAGTTCTACCTATGTTTACTGTAACTGTTTGTGCTATACCTTCTATTCCTAATAAAAGTAAGCTCAACACAAAAACTATATACTTAATATTATTATGGTATTTGAATGCTACTGATTTCATACCGTAAATATCTAAATTCATATCTACAAAAAATGTGAAAAAAATAAAAATTTCAAGAATAATTACTAAAAATGTAACTTTTACACTATATTCACGTTAACGAACATAGGAAATATAATTGATGACAACTATATATTTTATATAACCAAACAACCAAGTAACAAAAACCCGATCATGCTTGAATATTCAAAAATAATTCTAAAGAAAGTTTCGTTCGATCGTCACCTATTCTTAAAAGAATTACGCAAGTCTTTGGGGATTCTCTCGATCAATGAAGTTTTATCATTAAGATCATGGAGTAAATCAACTTTCCCAAATTATGCATTTTTAATTCAAAACGAATGTAATAAACATATTAGCTCCTATTCTTTAGTTGGCTAATATAAAGTTACAGAACTTATAAACTAAAAAGTGATTATTTAGATAATCACTTTTTTTTTGCAAAAGAAATATTCCGCATAAGTCCTGCATATTTTGTTCTTTTAATTGCCGATTTTTTAAATAGCTCTTTAAAAACATCTTCTGTTAATTCTTCCCATTCTTTCTTATCTACATTTCCCAAATTTTGATGAGGATTGAATGTATCTGTTGAATGCGAGGAAGAGAATCTATTCCACGGGCAAACATCTTGACAAATATCACAACCAAAAATCCAATCGTTCATTTTACCTTCAAACTGTGTTGGAATTTGATCTTTTAATTCAATGGTTAAGTAAGATATACATTTACTACCATCAACTACACCTTTTTCTGGAATAGCATCTGTCGGGCAGGCATCAATACATCTTGTACATGTTCCACAAAAATCTTTAACAGGAGGGTCTGCTTCTAAATCAAGATCAATAATTAATTCTGCAAGAAAAAAGAAACTTCCCATTTGTCGGTTAAGCAGTAAACTATGTTTTCCTACCCAACCTAACCCTGCTTTTTTTGCCCATGCTCTTTCCATTACTGGAGCAGAATCTACAAATACACGTCCATCTACTTCTCCAATCTCAGAATTAATAAATTTGACAAGATCTTTCAATTTATGTTTTATTACATAATGATAATCTTCTCCATAAGCATATTTAGCAATCTTATAATTTCCATCTTTTGCTAAATCTTTTTCTGGGTAATAGTTGTAAGAAAGCATTACTACTGATTTAGCTCCTTCAACTAATTTGGTAGGGTCAAGTCGTTTATCAAAATGATTAGCCATGTACCCCATTTCTCCATGCATATTATTTTTAAGCCATTTTTCTAAAGGATCTGCTTCTTCCTCTAAAAAGCCAGCCTTGGCAATACCGCACTCAGAAAAACCCAAGCGTTTAGCTTCGGCTTTTATTAAATTAGCATTTCTCTCTTTTTGTAATTGCTTATTCACTACTACTATTCATTGCTTTTAGAGAAGCATTCCCACATTGTTCAATTTGGTCAATTATTTTCTTCTCTTGAAGTCGTTTGATACTTAATTTTTCAGCACTTTGAGCCATTTTATGCAATCTAGTAGCACCTAAAGTTCCTGCTATACCTTTTAGAGTATGCATCGCCTCAAAAATACCTTGTTGATTATCATTTTTTAGGCCCAAGCGAGCATTATTAATTAGATCGTGTAAGTCTTGTTCAAAACTCTCCACTAATCCTTTTAATTGATACTCATTAATTGCAAAGGTCTGAATTTCTGTCCAAATCTTTAACTTTAATAATGGTATAGTAGTATATGTTGTGAAATAATTAGGTTTCATAGTTACCCTCTACAACGTTTTACACACAAGATCGTTTGTGGGGGCATGTACTATAATTTTAGTAAAACAGCATATTAGAATCAGATAATCAAAAAGTAACTTTTTAACTACTTACAGGAACTTTTTTATAAAATGTTTATAGAATACTATAAATGAAAAAAGTACTTATTATTTCTCTTTAATTTAAAAAATATTCCTTCCTATTATTTCAAATAAACCAAGATCTATTTCATAATAATCTATGTAAGTATTTTAATTAACTAGATATTAAATATAAACGTAAATATCTACGTACTTATATTAAGTAGCTAATTATCAGTTAAAAATAAATTGTTTATTTTGTAATATGTTATTTATTGTCTTTACATTATATGTTTATCATTTTAATTAATTAATTGTACGTAAATAAATACGTAATTAAATATTAAGGAAATAATACCAACTAAAAAGGAAGTATATCCAATTAGAAGTCAATTTTTATAACTGATCTTTACAATGTTATTCTATTTCTATTCTATGGATTCTAGAAACAGTTGATAGCAAAAGTCTTATTTTAAAGATATCTATTAAAATAAGAATCGAAAAATAGTTGATTTCTATTAGAGTGTGTATTTTGCAAAAAAATAAAAAATCACATGATCTTATATAATATATCATTCCATGTTGAAGACGAAATGTTATCATCTTGGAAAGAATGGATGAAAAGTTTCTTTATTCCTGAGGTATTGAAGACAGAATGTTTTCAAAGTTATAAACTAATGAAGCTTCTCTCTGAGAAAGCTGAAAACCAAGGAACGAACTTTGCTTTAATGCTAGATGTAGATAATTTATCTGCAGCAGATAAGTTTATGCGTACACATGAAGCCGAGTTACATGCAATTCTAAAAGAAAAATTTGGAGAAAAAGTCAATCAATTTAGATCTATCTTAAGAGAAGAAATACTCTAATAGTAGTAATAATTAATGTATTTAATCACTTTTATTTCCAAATGTGATCTGCCTCACAGATTAAACTTACTTTAAGTAGTAAATAGTGGCTTCTAATTATTATATCAATCATAAATAATGTATAAAATTACTAAATTAATCAGCCTGACTTTGATGTTTTTATTCGTGACGCTGTCATCAATAAATGCTCAATTAATTAACCCTGTAACATGGAGTGCAGAATTATCTAACCCAGATGCAAAACCTGGAGACGTTATCGAAATTACTTATCATGCTAAAATTAAAGATGGTTGGTATTTATATTCTTCAGATTTTGATCCTGATTTAGGACCAATGTTAACTGAAGTTGAATATAAGCCTAATAACACCTATCAAATAGCAGGAGAGTTTACACCTATCAACCCTAAAAAGAAATACGATGAACTTTGGGAAGGGGATATTACTTACTTTAAAAAACATGGTGAGTTTACTCAAAAAATAAAAATCTTAAAAGATGATTTTAAAATTGAGGTAGGTATTTCTGGACAAAGTTGTTCTGATGAAACAGGACAATGTATTCCTCTAGGAAAAGAGTTTGTTTTTGGAAATAAAGATGCAAAAGTTTCTACTGTTACAGCAGTAAGTGATAGTAAAACTAATAATACAGAAGAACTTAAAGCAGTTTCTTCTAGTGGGCAACCTGCAGAAGGTGAAAGTATTTGGGGTTTTATGATCTCAGCATTTATTTTCGGGCTTGCAGCTATTTTTACTCCATGTGTATTCCCAATGATTCCTCTTACAGTATCATTCTTTACTAACCAGAGTGGAGGGAAAGCGAAAGCATTATTTTATGGTTTAAGCATAGTTGGTATTTATGGTTTATTTGGTGTTGTATTGGCACCTCTTGCTGGTGATCCTAGTGTTGCAAATGCAATAAGTACTCACTGGATTCCAAACATACTTTTCTTTACGATATTCATCATCTTTGCTATGTCATTCTTTGGCATGTTCGAGATTACAATGCCTAGTTCATTAGTAAATAATGTTGATCAAAAATCTGATAAAGGAGGTTTCTTCTCTGTCTTTTTTATGGCATTTACACTTGTATTGGTATCTTTCTCATGTACAGGACCTATTGTAGGAACTATTCTTATAGAATCTGTAGGAGGGGCATACCTTAAGCCTATTTTTGGTATGTTAGCTTTTGCATCAGCATTTGCACTTCCATTTACAATTTTTGCTTTATTCCCTGGTTTAATGAAAGGTTTACCAAAATCTGGTGGATGGTTAAACTCTGTAAAAGTTGTTTTAGGTTTTGTTGAATTAGCCTTAGCATTCAAATTCCTATCTACTGTAGATTTAGTATATCATTGGGGTATCTTGGATAAAGATATTATGGTTGCTATCTGGATTGCAATATCAATTATGTTAGGATTGTATTTATTAGGTAAAATTCGTTTACCACACGATTCTCCAATGGATACAGTTAGTCCTCCACGATTAATTCTAGCAACAATTGTATTTGCCTTTGTATTTTATTTAATCCCAGGATTATTTGGAGCTCCTTTAAAAATGCTATCAGGAATCTTACCTCCTCAAACGCATCATACATTTGATATTAACGCTATAGTAAGACAAGAAGTTGAAAATGCATCTATATCTAGTGGTGAACAAAATGAGATGCTTTACCCAGTGAAATATGGAGATATATTCCATTTACCACATGGTTTAAAAGGATACTTTGATTATAATCAGGCTGTAGCTGCATCTAAGAAATTTGGTAAACCTATCTTTTTAGATTTTACAGGGCATGGTTGTGCTAACTGTAGAAAAATGGAAGATAATGTATGGTCAGATCCTAGAGTTCTTCAAAAATTAAAAGAAGATTATATCATTTTAGCATTATATGTAGATGATCCAACTAAGCTTCCAGAAAGTGAATGGATAACATCAACTTTTGATGGTAATGTTAAGAAAACAATTGGGGCGAAAAACTTCGATTTTCAGATTACTAAATTTAATAGCAATGCTCAACCTTATTATTGCCTATTAAATAGTGATGGAGATAAAATGATCCCTGCCAAAGCATATGATTTAAATGTTGAAAACTTTATCGAATTCTTAGATAATGGTGTAAAATCATTCAAGAAATAAGTTTTTTATAAAATAGTTAAGGCCTACTCTTTGATTTATGATCAGAGAGTAGGCCTTTTTTATTACTTTTGTTAGATTAGGAACCCCAATGGAAGGTAATAATTTTCCATCTAATTTTTTATAAGCGTTATCATAAACTCTTTCGCTAAATTGATAAACGCTTTGTGATAATTCGAAACATGAAATACAAATATTATATATATACTCTTTTATTACTTTTAGTTGCTTTATCATCTTGCTCTATACGTAAGAGTATTCTTTTTAAAACAGACGAGAGTATTAATGAAGATGCATTTTTAAATGCAGAAAATTCAGCAATCAATAATTATACTATCGAGGTAGACGATTTTATTGCAATGTCTGTTTTTACAAATGATGGAGAAAAAGTAGTTGACCCTAATGGAGATTATTTACAACCTTCTCAAATTGCATCGTTAGGAAGAAATTCTTCTTCTGGAAACATGAATAATAACACAATGATTGAGAACCCTAATAGTGCAATGAATGCTCCTATTAGAGAAAATGGTGATGACCCAAAGAAATATCTTGTTAAATCTGATAGTTGTGTAAACTTACCTCTTGTTGGAAATATCAATTTGGTTGGACAAACACTAGAACAAGCAAATATAACATTAGCAAAAGCTTATAGTAAATTCTATTTAGACCCATATGTAGCCACTCAATACACAAATAAACGTGTGATTGTAATGGGAGCAACGGGAGCCGAAATTATACCATTAAGAACAGAACATATGACTTTATTAGATGTTATCGCATTAGCTTCTCAAGGAGCTGCTGCAACAGCAAAAAATAATGGTGTACCTGTTCAAAACGATATTATGGCAACAAATATCCGAATGATTAGACCGGACCCTAAGTATGGATTTAATAAACCATCGGTACAAATTGTTGATTTAAGTACAATTCAAGGTCTTGCAAAGGCAAATATTAATGTAATGCCTAATGATGTAATTTACCTTGAACCAAGAAGAAAATCAGATACACGTAATCTTCAAGATTTAACGTTATTGGTAAGTGTTGTATCAAGTGTTGTATCACTTTACTTACTGATTCAACAAATTGCCACAAATTAATAGTGAAAGTTTAAAAGCTTCCGTTTATGACAGATTTTGATAAAGAATGGGACGACCACGATAATGACGGTGATAACCTTTCTAATAATATAGATTTTGATAAGCTTGAATTTGTTATCAAGAAAAAGTTTATCTGGGTTATTCTCATTTTAATGATGGCAGGTATGTGTGCTTTCCTTTATATAAGGTGGACACCTAGAATCTATGAAGCAAGTACACTTAATCAAATTAAGTTAACCTCTTCTTCTCAAGATTTTGCAGAGAAATTTGGTATCATGAATAACTCTCTAAATGATGGTAAATTAGAGAGTGAAATGGCATTAATTACTTCTGGTGTAACATATAACCGTGTAATTGATTCTTTAATTGATCTTACAGTTACTTATCAATCTGTTGGTGATGTTAGAAATTCAGAGTTATTTGGAGATGCAGTTCCTTTTACCTTCGAATACCCCAATAATATTCAACCAGCATTAAAAGATTTACCTTTTTTATTAGAGTTTAGTAATGGTGGAAAAAACTTTATTATTACTTACAAAATTGGTGAGCAAGAAAACGAAATTGAAGGAAAGTCTGGACAAAGGTTCTCTTTAGGTGGACAACCTATTATTATTAGAAGTAAGTCTCCAAATGTTGATAATAATAGATATTCCTTTCAGTTCAATTCAAAATCGAGTATTACTAAATTCATAAAGAAAAATATTAGTGTTTTAATATTCGACCCAAAAGCAAATACAATCCAAATATCTTTTAAAGCGGCAAACAGAGAAAAAGCAGTAGCTGTGCTAAAAGCTATAAATACAGCCTACAGTCAGTTATCTAGAGAAAGTAAAGCTTTGGTTTACGAAAGAGCTTTAACTTATCTTTTTAAACAAATTGATACTACTAAAGACTCTCTAGCACTTCAAGAAAAAAAAATGAGAGCGATAAGCTATGGTAAGGACTTATCTTCATATATGGAAGCTGGACCTATTGTAGGTAATATTCAAGAATTGGAAAAATCTTTATCTTCACTTAAAAATGAAAAAAAGAAATACCAAAAGTTAAGACATTTTCTAGAAGCCGATAGCAGTATTGTTTACATACAAGCTTATGCTACAATTCTTACAGATGGTAGTATTTCTTCTAGCTTAGATGAGCTTGCAAAACTAGAAACAGAAGCTTTAAGAATTAAAGAGTCTTATACATCAAATACTATTGCAAGTAATGCAAAACTAGAATTGTATAAAAAATTACGTTATGAAGTTGCTGAATCTATAAAGTTTGCAGAAGCTTTCTTAGATGATAACATTAGAGATCTTCAAAGAGAAATTTCTAAACTCAAAACGGTATTCTATCAAAATATTGGAGGAGACCCTGATCTTAAAAAAATTGAAAAGCGAGTAGAAATTTATACTAGTATTTATGATCTTCTTACCAATAAAATGATTGAGGTGAGTATGGCACAAGCTAGTACTATAGAAAGCTCTGCCGTAATTAATGAGGCTTATGCTAGTAAAATTCCTATTGCTCCAAAAAAGATTATAGCTATTGCTATCAGTATGGCTATAGGCTTATTTATTTCTGTTATTATGCTAGTCATAGTATATATCAGAATGGATAAAATTAGTGGTATTAAACACCTAGAACGTAGAACAGGAATGCCAATTTTAGGGCTAATTCCTAAATATCAGAAAGAAGAAATGCCCGTTTCTAAATTAGTAGTTTCTACTGATCCTAAATCTACAATGAGTGAAGCTTTTAGGTCTGTAAGAACTAATTTAGACTTTATGGTTTCTGATAGCTTTGATGCAGAAAACAGTAAAGATGCTCGTGTAATTTCTGTGACTTCTACAATTAGTGGCGAAGGAAAAACATTTATTGCTTCTAATCTTGCTGGTATTATTGCTATGTCAGACAAAAAAGTAATTATGGTCGATCTCGACTTACGAAAACCTAAGGTACATTTAGCTTTTGGTGGGAGTAATATTAAAGGAGCATCATCAATTCTTATTGGACAAACTACTGTAGAAGAGTGCTTACAGGATACAGATATACCTACTTTAAAATACATTAGTGCTGGACCTATTCCTCCAAATCCATCAGAGTTAGTAATGTCTAAAAACTTTACTAGCTTCTTGACAAAATTAAAAGAAGAATATGATGTAGTAATGCTCGATTCTCCTCCTGTAGGTTTAGTAACTGATGGGATGATAATCATGCGTCATGTAACAAATCCAATCTATGTAGTACGAGCTGATTATTCTAAAGTCTCTTTTATTGATAACGCAAACAACCTTTATAAATCTAGCAAGTTTCCTAATATCTCTATTATACTTAATTCTGTTCCTGACAGAAGAAGTTATGGTGGCTATGGTTATGGATATGGCACAATGTCATATAGCTCTGATGGATTTGGATATGGATACACTTATGGGTATGAATCTGATTTATCAGAGGGGGATTTAGCCTACTTTGATGAGAAGAAAAAACCATTTTGGAAGAAGCTATTTAAAAATAAGTAAAAAACACATTTGGGTTTTATAACGTACATAAGTATATGTTTATATTTAGTATTTGTATTTTTGTAAGCTAACAATGATTTTTAAACAAGAGCATCCATTATGAAGTGGTTTACTAATTTATTCAAAAATAATAAAAAAGAGGTAGTTGTTTCTGAGCCATTAGGACCTCAGATTACAAGTGACATGCATGCCCATTTTTTACCAAATATTGATGATGGTGCCCAATCTCTTGAAGAATCAATAGATATTATAAAAGGATTAGTTGACATGGGATATAAAAACCTTGTTGCTACCCCTCATGTAATGAGTGATTTTTATAAAAACACTCCAGAAATTATTCTTGAAAAGTTAGCATTAGTACAAGCAGAAGTTGATAAACAAAATATCAATGTAAATTTATCTGCCGCCGCTGAATATTATTTAGATGATGGTTTTCTGAAAAAATTAAAAAGTAATGAGCCTCTTCTTACTTTTGGTGATAATTATATTTTACTAGAAACATCTTTTATAAATTCTTGTTTCTTTATAGACGAAGTAATCTTTTTGTGTATTTCAAAAGGATACAAACCCATAATTGCTCACCCAGAACGATATACTTATACCTATGGTAATTACGATGAAATTAAACGTTGGAAGAGCTTAGGAGCCCTTTTACAAGTAAACGCTTTATCGTTAGCAGGGTATTATTCATCAAAAGCAAAAGAAATTGCTCAAAACCTTATTAATGATCAATTAGTTGATTTTATAGGTAGTGATTGTCATAAGGCAAAACATTTAAATTGGTTAAAAAAAGTACGCACATTGTCGTACTATAATAAAGCACTTGGTTTACCTTTACAGAACAATCTTATTATTAAAGTACCTCAAAAGTAAATTCCATTGTTACTAGAAGGAAAAAAAGTATTTATAACTGGAGCAACAGGTTTTGTAGGAGGATATATTCTAAAAAGTATCCTACAAACAGGAGCCCATGTAATTGCCTTAAATGGTAAACGTAATGATAAATCATTTTTAGGTGATGACAGTAAGTTAGTTACTTGGGTAGATATAGATATTCTCGATCCTAATTCACTTTTAGAAGAGCTTAAAGAAATAGATTATGTAATCCATACAGCATCTATTGTTTCTTTTAATACTACATTAGATGACCTTAGAGCTGTAAATGTAAATGGCACGGCAAATCTTGTAAACATTTCATTACAAGCTGGTGTCAAAAAATTTATCCATATAAGTTCTATTGCTGCATTAGGAGTTCCTGAATACGGTAATTTTATTGATGAAAATTCAAAATGGACTGGCGACAAAGGAATGTCTGCCTATGCTATTTCAAAATATAATGCTGAACAAGAAGTTTGGCGAGGATACAGAGAAGGTTTAGATGTTGTTGTATTAAACCCATCTGTAATTTTAGGAGTAGGAGATTGGAACAGAAGTAGCCTCACTATCTTTAAAACAATTCAAAAAGGGGTGAAGTATTATCCTTCTGGGCTTTTTAGTTCTGTGGATGTAAGAGATGTTACGACTGCAGTTATTAAAGCTATTGAGTTACCTATATCTGGAGAAAGATATATTTTAAACGCTTCAAACCTCCCATTTAAACTAGCTTTAGAAACAATAAGTAATGGTTTAAATGTAAAAGCCCCTAATAAAAAGATCTCAAAATCTTCAGTTAATTTTATTTATTACATAGAGAAAGTATTTTCAATATTTACTGGAAAATCAAGTCAACTTTCAAAAGACTTGATCAAGTCACTTTTTTCTAGGTATGAGTATGATAATAAAAAGGCTCAAGATCAAATCAAAATCCCATTTATTTCGTTAAACGATACTATGAAATGGGTTAACGAATCACTTTAATAGAAAGCGATTCAATTATAATTATTAGAATAAATAAGCTATTAACAGCATCAAATAGTATTTATTCCGATATTATACAACTTATAAACTGTACTGAGGTACGGTATTGATTAACAAAATCTTCAAAATGTCAAATAGTCAAAGCGATATAAAAAAAGCGATTGAGAAATACGAGTTGATGGAAAAAGAGGGGAGAATCGAATTTTTTGATTTAAGTACCTTTGAAGACATCATAGAACATTATTTTATCAATTTTAAAATTCCACAAGCATTAAATGTATGTGAGAATGCACATCAAGTATATCCTTTTTCTACCTCTATTCTAGTTTTAAAAGCACGTATCTTAGCCTATTCAGGTCAGTTTAAAGAAGCTTTTACTGCAATAAATAATGCAGAGAAAATTGCACCTACAGACTTCCAAGTTTTATTCCATAAAGGAAATTTACATTCAATTTTAGGAGAGACAGATTTGGCTATTGCTAGTTTTGAACAAGCATTACCTGTTGCAGAAAACCCTGCTGATGTTTTTTATAACATTGGTATTACACTTCAATCAATAAATGATTTTGAGAAAGCTACTCTAGCATATAAAAAAGCAATTGAAAGTGACATTACCCATGAAGATGCTATATATGAGCTTATTGACTGTGGAAACCAAACGAATAAGCTATTAGATATTAATAATTTCTTACAAGAATTTATTGACAATGATCCTTATTCTGCTGATGCATGGTACAATATGGGGATCTTCTACAGTCAAACAAAAAATTATTCTAAAGCACTAGCGGCATTAGAATATGCTACGCTTGTAAATGATAAATTCGACCTGGCATATATGCAAATGGGACATTGTTTTATGAATTTAAAACAGTATCCTGAATCATTTAGAATGTATCTTGAAGCACTTCAATACACAGAGTCTCCTACAGCTGAATTATATTGTCATTTAGGAGCTTCTGCCGAGTTAATGGATGATTATAATGTTGGGATTCGTTACTTTAAAAAAGCAATTGAGGTAGATGAGCATTACGATGAAGCTTGGTTTGGTGTTGGAGAAAATCATAGAAAACTAGGTAACTTTCTTCAGGCAACGCATTACTTAAATAAAGCCGTAAAACTAAATAAGTTTTATGATGAATATTGGTATTCTTTAGCAAGAGCAGAATGTCAATTAGGAAATATAGCATCCGGTTTAGAAGCATTTAAAGAAGGAAGCGAAATCAACCCTAAGAATGTAAACTTATGGTTAGACTGGTCGGAAGTTTATAATTCAGAAAATGATCTAACCGAAGCATCAAATATAATATTAGAAGGTTTAAACCATCTACCAGAAAACCACTCTTTACATTATAGATTATCTGCCTACCTTTTATTAAGAGGAAAATTAAAAGATGCCTACAAACATATTGAAAAAGGATTAAAACTAAATTATGATGCACATCAAGAATTAGTTGATTTTATTCCAAATTCTACCGTGAAAAAAATCCTAGAGACAGCAATTCAGAAGTTTAAATGATATTTATTCCTAATTAGAATTAATATTTTAATTTTTTAACAAAATTATACGTCATAACACATTCACATTTACGAAATTGCGCATCGGCTTGTGACTATGCCTAGCGTATAGTTATAAACCACACTAAAATGTATCGACTTAAAAATTTATAGTCGATTTTTTTGTTACAAATCGTCAGATGATGAATTACGTTTTAAATAATCTACCTGAAAGAAGTGCAAAGCCTAGAAATAAAGGGCTAACTATGGCTATGGATAAAGGAATGTCTTTACGTGAAGTAGAAGATATTCTTGAAACTTCAGGTGATTACATTGATATAGTAAAATTGGGTTGGGCTACATCTTATGTGTTTCCTCAACTTCAAGAAAAAATTAATCTTTACAAAGAAGCAGGTATCAACGTTTATCTTGGTGGTACTCTATTCGAAGCTTTCGTAATTCGTAATCAATTCGAAGACTACTTAAGAGTTTTAGATAAGTTCGGTTTAGAATATGCTGAAGTATCTGATGGCTCTATGGATATGGCTCATGATGTAAAGTGTGAATACATCAATAGACTATCAAAACAAGTTACCGTACTTTCTGAAGTTGGATCTAAAGATGAAGCTAAAATTATTCCTCCATATAAATGGATTGAATTAATGCGCAACGAATTAGATGCTGGTGCTTGGAAAGTTATTGGAGAAGCTCGTGAAGGCGGTAATGTTGGTTTATTCCGTTCTTCTGGAGAGGTAAGATCTGGTTTAGTTGAAGAAATTTTAACTCAGATTCCTTACGAAAATATTATTTGGGAAGCTCCTCAAAAAGCACAACAAGTTTGGTTTATCAAATTAATTGGTACTAACGTAAACTTAGGTAATATTGCTCCAAGAGAGGTTATTCCTTTAGAAACTATCCGTTTAGGATTAAGAGGTGATACTTTCCATGACTTCTTAAATGAAGGTTGGAAGTAATCATTACAAGATATTTATCTTAAAAGAGGTTGGTTTTTACGAAAATCAACCTCTTTTATTTTATACTAATAGAAGTTTCCATGCTTCAAGAATTAACCCTTTATCCAACAACCTTGCTGCTAATAAATGATTCTCATCTCTTGAAGAGGTAACTGGTACTTCAATATTTTCAAAGTCAATATCGGTTGGCAGTTTTTCTATGTTGGCTAATTTTGCTAAATGATTTCCAGTTAAAATATCACTCTCAATAATATGCAATGGAAGTTTATCAATACCTATTCCTTTATTTCTTGTAGGTTTCTGAATAGAAAGTAAAGCATCTCCAGATGCTTTAACATACATATTACCACCCATTCTTCCCATCAAATTTAATTTTGTAGAATCAATCATTCCTTTTGCATCTAAGGTATTTTCATCCATATGCATTTTTACAACCTCACAAATTACAAGGTTACCTGCACCACCTTCATTACCCAAAGGAATAATTTCTTTTAAAATACATTCAAATTGTACAGGAGACTCTTTTACTCGAGGAGGTTTTACGATATCAGATTTTAATTCTGACAACCCCGATTTAACGAATTCATTAACTCCTTTATCATAAGCTGTACTTGATAAAGACATCTGCTCAACAATAGCATAAGAAACAATATTAACAGTACATTCTTTTGTCTCTCTTATATTTGCTAAAGTGTGTTTTTCTGTATTCTCTCTAACACTTTTGGTCGGCGAAAAAATTAAAATTGGGGGATTAGCTCCAAAAAAATTAAAACAACTATAAGGACTAAGGTTAACTGCGTTATCCCTATCAACAGTACTTACAAACGCAATTGGCCTTGGAGCAATAGAATTTAGAAGATAAGAATGCATCTCTGCAGTCGTTACCTCAGATGGTTTAATTGATTTCATATATTGATGTGTTTATGGTTATAGAATCAACTTAATTAATTCTATATAAATTATAAAATCATATGTCTATTATTTATTAGAAGTTGAGATCTAATTTGACTAGCATTTCTACTTTTTCTTGTACTTTTGCACAAGTACTTAAAAAAACTTGATAACAAACTATGAGCTTGACTTCAGATATTCAACAGAAAATAGATTTAAAAACAAAACCAATTGGAGCACTAGGAGAATTAGAAGATTTAGCAAAACAAATCTGTTTAGTTCAAAATACAACATCTCCAACTTTAAATAAGCCTACAATAATTGTTTTTGCTGCAGATCATGGTCTTGCAAAAGAAGGAGTTAGTGCCTACCCTCAAGAAGTAACTTTTCAAATGGTACATAATTTCTTGAATGGAGGAGCTGCAATAAATGTTTTTGCTAATCAGCATAAAATTCAATTAAAAATTGTAGATGCAGGAGTCAATCATGATTTTGGTAATATTCCTGATTTAATAAATGCGAAAATTGGCAATGGTACCCAAAACATGCTCCATGGTCCTGCATTATCTTCTAATGAAATTGCTATGTGTTTTGATAAAGCGAAAGAGATTATCAATAGTGATGATGTAAAAGATGCAGATATAATTGGTTTTGGAGAAATGGGTATTGGTAATACATCATCGGCTACCTTAATAATGAGTGCTCTCTATAATTTAAGATTGGATGAATGTATCGGTAAAGGTACTGGGGTCGATCTTGAAGGTTTTAAAAAGAAATTCAACGTATTAGAACAAGTAAAACAAAAGCATGGAGATATTTCATCTGCAATTGGAATATTAAGTGCATTTGGTGGATATGAGATCTGTATGATTGCTGCTGCCATGTTAGAAGCTGCTTCTCTTAAGAAAATGATTATGGTTGATGGCTTTATTGTTTCTTCTGCATATGCAATAGCTAAGACACTAAACCCAGATATTCAGAAAAATGCCATATTTAGTCATGTTTCTGATGAAAAAGGACACACACTTTTATTACAAAAATTAGAAGCCAACCCATTGTTACATTTGGGAATGCGATTAGGCGAAGGAACTGGTACTGCTATGGCTTTTCCTATTGTTCAAAGTGCTGTTAATTTCATGAATGAAATGGCTAGCTTTTCTTCTGCTAATGTGAGTAATAAGTAATGAAAAAAGAACTCTACTTATTCTTTACTGCACTACAATTTTTCACTAGAATACCTATACCAAGTTGGGTACCTTTTGATCAAGAATACTTACAAAAATCAAGAAAATATTTCCCTGTAATTGGTTTAATTGTTGGATTTATTTCTATATGTGCATATCAAGGTTTAAGGCAATTTTTAAATCCAGAAATTTCAATAATTTTTTCAATGATTTTGAGTATTTGGATAACAGGTGCTTTTCATGAAGATGGTTTAGCCGATACCTTTGATGCTTTTGGCGGGGGATATACAAAAGAAAAAATTCTTACAATTATGAAGGATAGCCGTATTGGTACATATGGCACTGTATCTCTAATAATTATTTTAGGGTTAAAATTCAAACTATTAGTTAGTCTTCAAACAATTGATACTAATTATCTACTGATCAGTATTATTACTGCACATACATTAAGTAGGTTTATGGCTTCTCTTTTAGTAGATTTTTTACCCTATGTTCAAGATATAGATAAGAGTAAATCAAAGCCAATTGCAATTACAAAATTTAGCAGCTTACCAATTCTATTTGGAGGAACAATAGCAATCCTTCCTTTTTTTCTTTATCAACAAATAGTATTAGTAGTCATCATTCCTATAGTATTAATTTTTACAGGCTATTTAGGTCATTATTTTAAAAAGAAAATAGGAGGGTACACTGGTGATTGTCTTGGAGCAACTCAACAATTAACTGAGGTTTTTATTTATCTTCTTTTAAGTATTGTATGGAAATTTATATAGTACGTCATACACAAGTTGCTGTCGAAAAAGGAATCTGTTATGGGCAAAGTGACGTTGCATTAGCTCATACTTTTGAAGATGATATTACTCAAGTAATTACCAAGTTACCAACAGATGTTGATATCATCTTCTCATCTCCATTAAGTAGATGTATGTTACTAGCTGAAAAGTTATCAACACAGTATTCAACAGATAATCGTCTTCTTGAATGTAATTTTGGTGATTGGGAATTAATAGCTTGGAATGATATACCTAGAAATCAATTAGATAAGTGGGGAAATGATTTTGTGAATCAAAAACCACCAAATGGAGAAGCATTAAAAGATATACACAAAAGAGTTATTAATTTTATTGAAGATCTTATAAAACATGATGTTGATAAAGTAATAATCATCACTCACGCTACTGTTTTACGCATTTTTCATCAACATTTTAACAAATATCCATTAGAGAAAATATTCAATTTAAAAGTTGATTATGGAGAAGTTGTAAAGGTTATCAACACAAAATAAGTTGTTGATAACTTTTATTCATCTAATAAGTCAAAATACAATGATCGTTTTCAATAGTTATCAACATTGGTATTGAAATTATTCAATTTTTAATCATTATTCCACGTGGAACAAAGTTATTCACAGCAATACTGTTGATAACTTTTTAATTATTAAGATTAAAAAAAATAAAATCCCTATCATCAATAAAAGACGATAGGGATTGTTGATATCTTAAGTATTCTATCTACTAAATAGTAGAAGACATTTCAGTGAAATTTTTCCAAATATCATGTTCAGGTAACCTTGCAGTAAATCGCATTGGCTCTTTCTTTACAGGATGCTCAAATTGTAATTGTCTAGCATGTAAGAAAATCATTTTACCTTTTAAAATCTGTTTCTTACTACCATATTTCATATCACCTTTAATAGGTGCTGCAATATTACCTAATTGTGCACGAATCTGATGTGAACGACCTGTTTTAGGTGTTACCTCTAAACAGTAATTATCACCAACTCTACCAAGAACCTGATAATGAGTTTCTACATATTTACCCCCTTTCTTTTCGGATTGATAAACATGAGAACGGTTCTTTTTATCGTCTTTTTTCATCCAATTAATCAAAGTATCAGCATCTTTTTGCGGACGCTTTTCTACTAAAGCCATATAAGTTTTAGTAATCTTATGATCATGAAATATTTTAGCCATTCTTTCAGCAGCTTTAGATGTTCTTGCAAACACAACAACTCCACTAACAGGACGGTCTAATCTATGTACAGGAGCTAAAAATACAGCTCCAGGTTTATTATATTTTTCCTTTACATATTGTTTCACGATGTCAGTTAATGTTTCATCACCTGTCTCATCACCCTGAACCAATATACCAGGAGCTTTATTCACAACCACTAAATGATTGTCTTCATAGATAATCTGAGATTGATCTAAATTCATAGTTTTCTTTTTATTAATAATTTATGTGTTTCATCACACACTCATTATTTAGTAACATTCTTTCTCGTTCGGGAAATCTTTAGATTTTACATCAGAAATATAATGATGAACTGCTTCAGTCATCATACCTCCGATATCTGCATATCTTCTTAAGAAACGAGGTTTAAAATCTTGAGTAATTCCCAACATATCATGTACAACCAATACTTGTCCATCTACGCCTGCACCTGCACCAATTCCTATTACAGGAATCGTCAACTCTTTTGCAACTCTCTCTGCAAGTGCTGAAGGTATCTTTTCAAGTACTAAAGCAAAACATCCTAAATCTTCTAAAAGTTTAGCATCAGCAATTAATTTATTTGCTTCTTCTTCTTCTTTTGCGCGTACTGTATATGTACCAAATTTATAAATTGATTGAGGTGTTAATCCCAAATGTCCCATTACAGGAACACCTGCAGACAAAATACGTTCTACAGATTCTTTTATCTCTTCACCACCTTCAACTTTAACTGCATGTCCGCCAGATTCTTTCATAATTCTAATTGCAGAACGTAATGCCTCAGACGAACTACCTTGATAGCTACCAAAAGGAATATCTACAACTACTAATGCTCTATCTACTGCTCTCACAACAGATGATGCATGATATATCATGTGGTCTAATGTTATAGGCAATGTAGTTTCGTTACCTGCCATCACATTAGAAGCCGAATCACCAACAAGAAGAACGTCAATACCTGCACCATCTAAAATCTTAGCCATTGAATAATCATAAGCAGTAAGCATAGAAATCTTCTCGCCACGCTCTTTCATAGCAGATAATTGATGTGTAGTAACTTTCTTTATATTTTGTTTATGGACTGACATTATGTTTCAATTAAAAATTCTCCGTTCTTTTAATTTAAGAATACAAATATACAAGTATCTCTTGATTGATAACAGTTAATATCTATCACTAATTCCTTGATTCTTATGATCTTTGTATTACTTTTTGTAAACACTTCAAAACAGAATCAATAATTGGTTGTATTTTCGTATTATCATGAAAAAATCAAGATACAAAAATAGAGTTTGTTGGATTACGGGAGCTTCTTCTGGAATAGGGAAAATACTGGCCATAACTTTAGCAAAAGAAGGTGCTAAATTGATTTTATCCGCTCGTAATTCATCAAAATTAGAAGAGGTAAAGATGGAAATAGGAACAGATTTTCCTGTTCAAATTCTACCACTTGATTTAAATGATCATAAAGAAGTTTTATATAAGAAAGTAGAAGTGGCTCATGAAATTTATGGAGCAATTGATATAATTTTTCATGTTGGAGGTGTTAGTCAGCGTTCTAGGTTTGAAAACACTGCTACAAGTACTTTTGAACAAATAGTTGCTGTTAACTTTTGGGGTGCTGTATATTTAACAAAAGCTTTACTACCAATTTTAAGAAAGTCTGATGATCCAATCATCGTATCTATTAATAGTGTTCAAGGTAAATTTGGCGTACCAGATAGAACTGCTTATTCAGCTTCAAAACATGCTTTAATGGGCTTTTTTGATTCCTTAAGAGCTGAACTTGCCACAGAAAATATTCAAATTACGAATATACTACCTGGCTATGTAAAAACTAATTTAGCCAAAAATGCACTTCAAGGTGATGGATCAACACAAGGGCATTTAGATGAAGGTAAAGGAGGTATTAGTGTTGATAAAGCTGTGAAAGATATATTATCAGCTGTATCAAAAGGTAAAAGTGAAGTTGTAATTGGTAGACCTAGAGAACAAGCTGCTGTTTACATCAAAAGGTTCTTTCCTAGATTCTTCGAAAAATTAATCAGAAAGAAATAGTAATTCTTCTAACTTTATAACTTCCCAAGAAAAAAGAAATCATGACAAATAAAGATATAATAAAAACGTTCCGACTAGTTACCTCATTAATGGAACTTCACGGAGCAAATCCTTTTAAAACAAGAGCTTATTCTTCTGCAATTCAAAGTATGGAAAATGCAGGAACACCTCTTTTTGAACTTTCCAATGAACTATTAATTGAAATTGGCTTATCAAAAACAATGGCTGAAAAACTGATGCTTTTGTTTGAAACAGGTTCTTTTAAAGAGTTAGCTGAATTGAAAGAGAAAACACCAGATGGTGTTATTGAGATGATGGGTTTAAGTGGAGTAGGACCTAAAAAAATTGCTACTCTTTGGAAAGAACTTGATATTGATTCTTTAGAAAAACTAAAGGTTGCCTGTGAAGAAAATAAAGTTCAAACCCTAAAAGGATTCGCAGCTAAAACTGAAGCTAAAATTCTTCAACAAGTTATTTTCTTACAAGAGAATAGAAAGCGATTACATTATGCTAAAGCTGAAGTAATAGCTAAAAATATTTTATCTTTTCTTAGTGATAAAGGGATTAAAGCATGTACATCCGGAGAATTATCTCTTCATAGAGAAATTGTAGATACATTAAGCTTTACTGTAGAAACAGAAAGTACAAAAGCATTAATTGGCATTTTATCTGAATCTGAATTAATAGATTTAGATGAAGAAAGATCTATTCCTCTTACCATAAAAGGTACCACTAAAGATACGGGTAGTCTAGTAGAAATTTATGTAGCATCTCCTCAGGAGTTCATAAAATTATCGTTTAAGAAAAGTGCTACAACTGCACATTTACAATTAAGAAAAGACGATGCTTCACCTTCTTTAAATGATATTCTTAGAAAAGAAGAAGTTACTACACATAAAGAAATTTATGAAAAAGCAGGTTTACCATTTTTCCCTCCTGAATTAAGAGAAGGTATTTTTGATGAGCAATTCCTAAAAGGTGGTATACCTACATTGGTAGAAGATGAGGATTTAAGAGGTAGTCTCCATAATCATTCGGACTATTCTGATGGACAAAATACTTTAAGAGAAATGGCTGAATTTTTAAAAAATGAAGGCTATGAATATTTAGGTATTTCTGATCATTCAAAAACTGCTTTTTATGCGAATGGTCTTTCAATTGAACGCATAGAAAAACAGCATCAAGAAATTGATGAACTAAATAAAGAATTAGCACCTTTTAAAATATTTAAAGGTATTGAATCTGATATTCTACCTGATGGTAGTTTAGATTATGACGATGATGTTTTAGCAACTTTTGATTTTATTGTGGCTTCTATTCATTCTCCTTTAACAATGACAAAAGAAGTAGCTACAAAGCGTTTGATTACAGCAATTGAACATCCTGCTACAACAATTTTAGGCCATCCAACCGGTAGATTATTATTACGTAGAGAAGGTTACCCAATAGATCATAAAGCTGTTATTGATGCTTGTGCTAAAAATAATGTTGTTATTGAAATTAATTCTAGCCCTTGGAGATTAGATTTAGATTGGAGATGGGCAAAATATGCTTTAGATCAGGGAGTAAAATTGTCTCTTAACCCAGATGCACATGCAGTAGGAGGTTATGCTGATATGCACTTTGGATTACTTGTAGGTCGTAAAGCTGGACTTACTAAAGAAATGACACTAAATGCGTTATCAAAAGATGAGTTAGAGCAATATTTCAATACAAAAAAAAGAAACTAAATTAGTTTCTGAATTGCAAAAAAGGCGATACAAGAAATTTAATCTTGCATCGCCTTTTTTATACTTAAAACTTATGAGTGAATTACTCAGCAGCTTCTTCTTTTGATTCTTCCTCTTTTGTATCTTCTAATGCAGAAGGATAGAATTCAACTAGTTTGTTATACCAGTTTACTAATTTCTTGATATCAGAAGTATAAATACGATCACTATCCCAGTTTGGTAATACAGAAAAGATAAAATCTTCTAAAGACTCTTCACTTTTAGTATCAACATCTAACTTAGCCAAACCGTGCTTTTCTTTTACCGATGCAAATACCTCTTCTAAAGCTACAGACTCTTCAGCTTGACCTGTAACATACATAGAGATCTCTTTTAAAATAGAGATTCTTTGACTTGCATTTACGATTGCTTTTTTAGGCTTAACCTCTAAAGATTCAACAATCACACCTGAACGTGAAGGCTTTAAAACTTTAAATAAACCGGGCTTACCTGCAATAGCAGCAATATCTTTTAAATTCATTGTTCTAATATTTATAGTATTCAGAATTAATGTATCTACAATTATTCAACGTGTAGAGTTCAGTAATTCAGTATTATTGTCATTGACCTTTAACCTGTGGCAAAAAATGCTACGCAATTTAATAAATGACAGCTGATTTTTACTACTTCTTTATATTTATCTACTTAATGAATATGAAAAAACCTGTGAAGAGAACTTCACAGGTTTTTCATATATACATTTTGGCTTTTTAGTCTTGTTCAGACCTAGAATTATTTCAATGTAATCTCTAGTGCAAGACCACGAAGTTCGTGCACAAGTACATTGAATGATTCTGGAACATTTGGATTAGGCATGTTATCGCCCTTAACGATCGCTTCATAAGCTTTCGCACGTCCTTGAACATCATCAGACTTAACTGTTAAGATTTCACGAAGTACATTAGCAGCACCAAATGCCTCTAATGCCCACACTTCCATCTCACCGAAACGCTGACCACCAAACTGTGCTTTACCACCCAACGGTTGTTGAGTAATAAGTGAGTAAGGTCCAATTGAACGAGCGTGCATCTTATCATCAACTAAGTGACCAAGTTTCAGCATATACATTACACCAACAGAAACTCTCTGGTGGAATGGATCACCTGTTAAACCATCATATAATTGAGCACGACCGAAGTCTGGTAAACCTGCTTCCTTCAATTCTGCGATTACTTCTTCTTCAGAAGCACCATCGAAAATAGGAGTAGCATACTTTCTACCCATTTTTAAACCAGCCCAACCTAGAACAGTTTCATAGATTTGACCGATGTTCATACGTGAAGGTACACCAAGAGGGTTAAGACAGATATCCATTGGAGTACCATCTTCTAAGTATGGCATATCCTCTTCAGGAACAATCTTAGCAACAACACCCTTGTTACCGTGACGACCGGCCATCTTATCACCTACTTTCAATTTACGACGCTTAGCGATGTAAACTTTAGCAAGTTTTACGATACCTGTTGGTAATTCGTCACCTACTTCTAATGTAAATCTATCACGCTTAAAGTAACCAGTTACCTCGTTACGAGCATTGATATAATTCTTTACAGTATCACGTACTAACTCATTAACGCGAACATCTTCTGTCCAGTTATCTAAGATAAGGTCACCGATAAGGTTTACTTCCTCAGCTACTGCATAGCTAGAATCATCACGGAATGGGTTATCACCAGAGAAGATATTTTCAGCGATATTAGCTTCGTTGAAAACTACACCTTTACTGATTACTTCTTGACCAAATTTATGACGTACACCTTCACAAGTCATACCGTCTAATAATTCAATCAACTTCGTCATCATTTTGTTCTCAAGACCTTTCAAGTCGCGTGAGTATTGTTTTTTCAATAACTCAACTTCTTTCTTAGCCTTAGCACGTAAATCTTTATCCTTTTTAGGACGAGCAAATAAACGTGTATCGATAACAGTACCGATTAATGATGGCGATGCTTTTAAAGAAGCATCTTTTACGTCACCAGCTTTGTCACCAAAGATTGCACGTAATAATTTTTCTTCTGGAGTTGGATCAGACTCTCCTTTAGGAGTAATCTTACCAATTAATATATCACCAGGGCGAACACGAGATCCTACACGGATAATACCGTTTTCGTCAAGGTTTTTAACTGCATCTTCACCAACGTTAGGAATTTCAGAAGTTAATTCTTCTTCTCCACGTTTAGTGTCACGCACTTCCAATTCATATTCAACAATGTGAAGCGAAGTATAAACATCATTACGCACTACACGCTCAGAGATTACAATCGCATCCTCAAAGTTATATCCTTGCCAAGGCATAAATGCTACAAGCAAGTTTTTACCGATTGCTAACTCACCATTTTCAGTAGAGTAACCTTCAGAAAGAACATCACCTTTTTTCACACGTTGTCCTTTCTTAACGATAGGACGCATGTTCATACAAGTATCTTGGTTCGTTCTACGGAACTTCACTAATGAATGTGACTTCACTTCATTCTCAAAACTAGCTAGTCTTTGATCTTCAGTGTGGTCATATCTCATGTTGATAGAGTTGGCATCTACTGTATCTACAACACCGTCTTTCTCAGCAAGAACAACAGTACGAGAATCAATAGCTACGTTTCTTTCAAGACCAGTACCTACAATTGGTGCCTCAGGTTTCAATAACGGCACAGCTTGACGCTGCATGTTTGATCCCATCAATGCACGGTTGGCATCATCATGCTCCAAGAAAGGAATTAGAGATGCTGCAATAGATACAATTTGGTTAGGAGCAACGTCCATATATTGGATATCTTCTGGCGCTTTAAGCGGGAAGTCACCCTCATAACGAACTTTTACAAACTCCTCTGTGAAACGGTTGTTATCATCTAGATCTGTTTTCGCTTGTGCGATAAACTTATCATCCTCTTCTTCAGCAGAGATGTATGTAACGTTGTTGTCATCAATGTCAACAACACCATCTGTAACTTTACGATAAGGAGTTTCGATGAATCCCATGCTGTTTACTTTTGCATAAACAGTAAGAGATGAAATAAGACCAATGTTTGGCCCTTCCGGTGTCTCAATAGTACAAAGACGACCGTAGTGTGTATAGTGAACGTCACGAACCTCGAAACCTGCACGCTCTCTTGATAAACCACCTGGTCCTAATGCTGAGATACGACGCTTGTGCGTTACCTCTGCAAGAGGGTTAGTTTGGTCCATGAATTGAGAAAGCTGGTTTGTACCGAAGAACGAGTTAATCACAGATGATAACGTACGAGCATTCACCAAATCAACTGGTTTGAAGTCTTCGTTATCACGTACGTTCATACGTTCTTTAATTGTACGTGCCATACGAGCTAAACCTACTCCAAATTGAGAGTAAAGTTGCTCACCCACCGTACGGATACGACGGTTTGACAAGTGGTCAATATCATCAACTACTGTTTTAGAGTTGATCAAGTGGATCAAGTGTTTGATGATTTTGACAATATCTTCTTTAGTCAGCACACGGATATCCATGCTTGTTTCCGACTGTAACTTACGGTTAAGTTTGTATCTACCTACTTCACCTAAATCGTAACGTTTGTCAGAGAAGAACAAGTTATTGATAATATCACGCGCAGTCTGATCATCAGGAGCCTCAGTATTACGAAGTTGACGGTAAATTTGATGTACCGCTTCTTTTTCTGAGTTTGAATTATCTTTAGATAACGTATCAAAGATGATACGGAAATCGTTGATGTTAATATCTTTTCTATGAACGATTACAGAGCTTACGCCTGCATCTTCGATCAATTCAAGATCTTCTTCAGAGATGATATGATCACGCTCTAAGATTACATCGTTACGATCAATAGAAACTACCTCACCAGTATCTTCATCAACGAAGTCTTCTGTCCATGTTTTTAATACACGTGCAGCAAGTGTACGGTTAGATAAGTTTTTAAGATTCTTCTTATCAACTTTGATTTCTTCAGATAAACCGAATAAATCTAAAATGTCTTTATCCGATCCATAACCGATCGAACGAAGAAGCATCGTAACAGGGAATTTTTTCTTACGGTCGATATATGCATACATTACGTTATTAACGTCAGTTGCAAATTCGATCCATGATCCTTTAAAAGGAATTACTCTTGCAGAGTAAAGTTTAGTACCGTTCGTGTGCTTTGATTGTGCAAAGAAAACACCTGGCGATCTGTGTAATTGAGATACAATAACACGTTCTGCACCATTTACTACAAACGAACCACGAGTAGTCATATAAGGAATGTTTCCTAAGAACACATCTTGTTCGATGGTTTCAAAGTCTTCATTATCTTCGTCGCTACAAGAAAGCTTTAATTTTGCTTTTAAAGGTACACTAAAAGTCAAGCCTCTCTCTACACACTCATCTACAGTGTATTTAGGAGGGTCAATTGTATAATCAATAAATTCCAAATTAAAGTTCTCACGAGAATCTGTAATAGGGAAGTTCTCCATGAATACCTTATAAAGACCTTCGTCTTCACGGAATTCAGGTGGAGTGTCGATTTGAAAGAAATTGTGGAAAGACTTAAATTGTACATCTAAGAAGTCTGGGTAACCCAATACTCTTTTTGCTGATGCAAAATTCTTTCTACCGTTCTTGAATGTTGCCAAGGTGGTACTCTTTTTTAAGTTTCAAAACTATCTGTATATCAATCAATTACTATCTATAATAGTTGATAAAACAGGGCCGCCAAAATGTATTTTTGTGCTATATATTTATACTTTTTCAAGTACATGAAAAAATATATATTATATGCAACTTGCAAATATAGACAAAACTTACTAAAGTCATACGATTCTAGTAAGAAGTTTTATCAATAATATTAAATACTAAATATAAGTCAGTCAGATGTTAGCATATTTATAAAGCTCTCAGAATCATAGTTTGCTAGCCCTTGATGGTTATAAATTACCTCTCCATCTTTATTTATTACATAGGTTGATGGTATAGAATTACTATAGAAAATTGACGGTGTAGAAGTTACTTTTTGATAGATAGGAAAGGTATATTCTTTTCGTTTTAAAAATTTACTTGCCTTTGTTTTATCTTCATCTACATTCAGTAAAATAAAAACTACATCTTCTTTATTTTTTAATTGATTGTAGAGCGATTGAATACTAGGCATTTCTGCAATACATGGAGGGCACCAAGACGCCCATACATTTAGAAAGATCATTTTTCCTTTAAAATCAGATAATTTCACTTGTTTACCTGTTTCAAATTCTTTCAATACCCAATTATAATCGGCTTTACCTGACACTCCTTGATCTGTATCTGCATTTACAATACCTGTAGCTACTACAAAGCGTTGCACAGTTCCTGCTACATCAGTTAATAAACCTGTAAAATAAAGTGCACCTATTATTGCTACAAATATCCCCCAAGACTTTAACTCTTTGATGATAAATTCTTTCGTAATTTTCATTTTTTGTATATAAAAAAACCTCTGTATCTACTTAAAGATACAGAGGTTTATATTAATTAAGCTAACCTATTTTTGAACGATAGGCATTTCGCTTAATATTTGTGTTTTTAAGAAACTATTAATCAATTCATTTAATTGAAAAAATCTTGCAACTGTTTTTGGAGACAGTTCTTTAGACATCATCTTTAAATGTTTCTTCTTCAACTTAACATCTTTTGCTTGTAAAGCTACAAGACCCGACACCATTGTAGAAGCTTCTTCATCACTGAAACCATCTGTTCCACCAATCAATGATTCAAATAACTTTGTTTTCTCTCTTGATAATTCAGAATTATCTAATTCAAATTTATCATATAGTTCCCAGAAAATAGGAGCCTCTTCTAAAGTCAACTGCATGTTTTCTGTAAAGAAGATTCTTTTTTCTGTTTTAATTACAGTTTTGATTGTTTCTGCATCAATTGATTGAGCGTTTGAAACAATTGACATCCCTATTAAAAGAGAAAGTACAAAAAAGATTTTTTTCATTATTATGAAGTTATATTTATTACGTAGTAAAGTTTAGTAGACAAAACCAACGTTAATTCCTAAATACGAATGATCTACAGAATCTCCTGCTTTTAATGCGTAGTTATAACGAACACTAAAAATCATATCAATAGAAGGGTTAACATCTGCTATTACACCAATTTCTGGAGCAAAACCAAAATGCCAGTTATCTTCTACTATTGCCCATTGTCCAAATTCTGTTCTTTGGTTAATATAGTATGTACCTACACCTACACCAATGTAAGGGTTTGTGATACCATCTTTGTTAAAATAGTAATTAGCATGAGCTAAAATAGGAACAATATTCATGTAACGGTATTGCTTACCATCAGCAATTACACCATTACTATTGTATTGATCAGATGTTTTTTCATATAAAACATTCCAATCTACAGATAGACCAAAAGATAACGGAGCCGTTGCTAAATGCTGTCTCCATTCCATACCAAAACCTCTTCCGCTAAATGCACTAATATAATCATTAGTTTCGCCTAACGGCTGAGACATTTGATAAGTAATAATAAAATTCGATTCTTGTGCTGTTGCTCCTAATGCAAATAGAGCAAAAACTACAGATAAAATATATTTTTTCATGATTGAGTTCTGTTTGAAAGGATGTTCTTAATTGTCAGTTCCAGCTTTTGCAGTATTGTATTGGTTAAATAATGTTTCAATACCATCATTTACAATACTAACGTTATTTGAACGAGATAAAACACCGTTCAATCCGCCAACCCAACCTAAATAAAGTACTACTGTATCACCTTGTACAGTTCCTTCATTTAGTTTCTTTGTTTCTGCAACATCAATAAAGTCTACAATTACACTACCATTACTATATTGGTAATATGAGTAACCACCCCAAGGGTAATAACCTCCACCTGGGTAACCTGGGTATCCCCATCCTGGATAGCCCCAACCTGGGTAACCCCATCCTGGATAACCTGGGTAACCTGGCGTCCAAGCCACACCTGTTTGCTGGATAGCAATTTGTGTTAACTGAACAACAATATCTGCATCACCTTCAGCAGTTGGGTTTGTTATCTCAGAAAGATTTAGAGTAGATTTCAATAAAGCGTCTGTGTTAGCTATAATTTCATCTTGTTGAGCAGATGTTAGAGTATCAGCATTTTTAGATCCTCTGATATCCATTGTCTCAGATAAGTAGTACGTTTTATACGAACGTAGTTTTTCTGCAGATTCATACTGTGAGATAGCAATATCTAAATCACTAGTATATTCAGCTCCTCCAGGGTAACATCCCTGCACAAGAGCAACCATACTCAAAAGAGTAACAGCTTTAATAATAAAAGTTTTCATGATTAAAAAATGAGTTTTCAAAAATTGTCTTCTGTTAATAGCTGCAAATATAGTTGTATTCTATTAATATAAAATAAACATAGAAGATAAATACTTCTATTTCGCAGTAGTCTTAGTAAATTAGCACTTTATTAGGATAAATCTTCAAAGCATTGATTAAGAAAATATACATTTCATTAGCAGTTATAATTGCACTTGCTCTGTTACTTTTAGGTAGAATTGATAGAACTCCACTTCAATCTACAGAAGAGTATAAAAATACATTTCTTAATGTTGAAAAGACTTTAGAAGAAGTTCATAGTGAAATACCATCTAAAGACACACTCCTTATAGGATGGGCTGCTAAAAGTATTCTTACTGACAAAAAAGAATTACCTATGGCAGGATATGGTTATAGAACAGTTAAAGCTGTTAGAGATACTCTTTACGCTAGAGCCTTTGCATTTGATGACGGAGTACATGAATCTTTCGTTTTAACATTAGACTTGATGATTTTTCCTATTGAAGTACGAAAAAGACTTTCTAAAGAATTACCTAAAATTGGCTTATCATCTGATAACATCCTTTATTCTGCCATTCATACACATAATGGTATTGGTGGGTTTAACCCTAGTTTAATGGGTAATTTATCTGTCGGCGAGTATTCTGAAGAAGTAGTTCAAAAAATTGTAAATTCATCTCTTGCGGCTATAAAAGAAGCAAGCAATAATAAAATAAAGGGGAGTGTAGGCTTTGTAAAAACTCTAGCACCAGAATGGGTTACTAATAGAATTGTTGACAATGGTACTAAAGAAAACTCAGTCAGAGTAATTAAATTAAGTAGAATTGATGGGAGTAATGCAGCCATAGTTACCTTCAATGCACATGCTACTTGCATTGATATGGATTATTGGATTTTATCAAGAGATTATACTGGAGAATGGGTTGATAATTTGGAAGCATCAGACGCTATAGATTTTGCAGCTTATTGTGCAGGAATGGTAGCTAGTCATGGGCCTGCAAATCCAAAAAATGAAAGCTCTTTTGAGCATATTAAAGATATGGGAAAATCTTTAACCGATTCTACTTTAAAAGTTTGGAATGATGCTGAAATGAAATTTATAACTACAGCTTCAATTTATAAAATACCTATTGATTTTAGACCTTCTCAAGTAAGAATTGATGCAACCTTAAATATTAAAGTAAGAGATTGGGTATTTAAGTTAGCCTCTGGTGGTTTACATGGGAATGTCACTTATTTTAAATTAGGTAATATTGATTGGTTCGGTATGCCTTCTGATTTTTCAGGAGAAATTGCTTTAGAATACAAATATGACTCCATCGCTACTACAAGAAATAAAGATGTTATGATTACTAGTTTTAATGGTGATTACGTTGGCTATATAACCTGTGACACTTATTATGACTCTTTAGATAGCTTCGAAGTAAGAGAAATGAACTGGGTAGGACCCGAATATGGAGACTACTTTGGTGATATTATCAAAGAATTGATAGAAAATTAAAAGAAACTAAAGATTTGGATTGTGATTTTAATTGATGTACATTAGATTTGTGAAAATTAAAAGTCACTATAAAACCTATTTCCTTCCGGTAAAGTGACAAATAAGTAGATAGCTTCATATCTCACAATGCCTTAATACAAGGTTCTTCAAAAAGTATTTCATTATAGCGACAGAAAAAAATAACTGTCACCATTATTTTTATGTATACAAGAAAGCTACTAGAGGCTAGACTGCTATCTGAATTAAAAGATATCGCAGAGGGTCTTAGCATGAAAAATTTCAGTAACCTTCGTAAGAAAGAGCTAATTGAAAGAATTGAAAAGCATGTAAATGCTACTCAAGGAAAAAATAGCCCTTCTCCATCAAAAGCTGAAAAAACTTCTAGCCCCACAAAACAACCTGCAAAGGATGTTACACCGACTGCCTCTAACGATACAGCCCCTAAAAAAACAGAAGCTAAACCTTCAGTTGAAAACGAGAAAAATCAAGATTCTCCTCGTCAAGATAGAACACGTTTAAATCGTCGTAAGCCACAACCAGGGCAAGGACAAGGACAACAACGTGAGCGAGTAAAAAGAGAAAATGTTAAGAAAGGAAACAACGGTCCAAAAAACCAAAGTAACCAAGCTAACAAAGATCTAAAAGGTAAACGTAAAGGAAAAGGTGGACAACAACCTCCTAAGCAAATTACCCACGATGATATAATGTCTTTAGAAGAAATCGATTTAGGTACTGATCCGTTAGACGATTTACCAGATTTCGATATGTTCTTAGACGATGATAACACTGAAGGTCTTCCTACTTTAGAGCAGGAAAGAGAAAGTGCAATTCATCAAAAAGAATTAGACCCTCCAAAAGCTCCTGCCCCTAAAATTTCAGTAAAAGATTTTGATGGTGTAATTAGTAGTGAAGGTGTTTTAGAAATTATGTCTGATGGATATGGTTTCTTAAGATCTTCAGATTATAATTACTTAGCAGGTCCTGATGATATATATGTATCTCCATCTCAAATCAAATTATTTGGTTTGAAAACTGGTGATACTGTGAAAGGAAATATTCGTCCTCCAAAAGACGGTGAAAAATATTTCGCTTTACTAAGAGTTGATACAGTTAATGGTAAAACAACTGATGAAATTCGTGATCGTATTCCATTTGAATACTTAACACCACTTTTCCCTCAAGATCAGTTACACTTATCAACTAAACCTCAAATTTATTCTACACGTGTTTTAGACTTATTTGCCCCAATTGGTAAAGGTCAGCGTGGTATGATTGTAGCTCAGCCTAAAACTGGTAAAACAGTTTTATTAAAAGAGGTTGCTAATGCAATTGCACAAAACCATCCAGAATGTTATTTGATTATACTTCTAATAGACGAACGTCCTGAAGAAGTTACAGATATGCAACGTAGTGTAAATGCAGAAGTAATTGCTTCTACATTTGATGAAACAGCAGACAAACACGTTAAAGTTTCTTCTCTAGTTTTAGAGAAAGCAAAACGTATGGTTGAATGTTCTCATGATGTTGTTATCTTATTAGATTCAATTACACGTTTAGCTCGTGCTTATAACACTGTTTCTCCTTCATCTGGTAAAATTTTATCTGGTGGTGTTGATGCAAATGCTTTACACAAACCTAAACGTTTCTTTGGTGCTGCAAGAAATGTAGAAAACGGAGGTTCTTTAACAATTATCTCTACTGCATTAATTGATACAGGTTCTAAAATGGACGAAGTTATCTTCGAAGAATTTAAAGGAACAGGTAACATGGAACTTCAATTGGATAGAAAGCTTGCAAACAAGCGTATCTACCCTGCTATTGATATCCCGATGTCTGGTACTCGTAGAGAAGACTTATTAATGGATAAAGATACATTACAACGTGTTTGGATTATGCGTAGAATGATGTCTGACATGAAGTCTGCAGAAGCAATGGAATTTTTACAAAGCAATATGAGAGGTACTCGTTCAAATGAAGATTTCTTGATCTCAATGAACAAATAATTCTCTATTACAATAGATCAAAAAGCCGAAGTAATTTAGTTATTACTTCGGCTTTTTTTATTACTTTAGAGTATGTTTGATTCAGCCTTTTGTTGAATTTTATTTTTAGACGTATCCTACAAAACAAAATCGCTTTCGACTGTTTAAAGAAAAAATATACACTAGAAAAAGCGACATCCTTCTTACCAACTAAGCAAGAATTTAAATTACCTCGTTGAGGTTTGAAGATATAAAATGAACATAATTGCATCCAGAATTTATTACTACCTTCCTAAAAAGAATATTTTTAGTAAACTATCTCAGTTGCTAAATAAAGATAATTCTAATTGGCTTTCTTTATTCTTTGCTGCAGAAGGTGCTGCAATTGCAATAGCCTTTTCTGTAACCTACACTTTATTATTTAAAGAAAGAGCAGTAGATAATTTACCTTTTGCATTTATGTTTTCGGGAGTTAGTATTTTATTAATTGCCAGACTATTTGCTTACTTAGAAAGAAGACTTAGAGTAGAACACCTAAATGCTGCTTACTCATTATTAAAAATTTTAACTGCTCTATTAATTGGCTATTTAAGTATTGGTAAGCCTGATTATTTAGGTATTCTTAGTCTAATTGTATGCGTAAAAGCATTAATATTTTTTGAAGACTGTACCTATTGGGCTATTGTAGAACACATCTACTCAAACCCTAATGAGATGAAAGCTTTTGATAAAGCTAAATCTTTTAAAATTGTATTTAAACTTACCGGTTTCTTAATTGTATTAGTAGGTTCTAAATTTGCAAGTATACAAGCAATGTCATTTTGGATAGCTCCAATTTATGTTATTGCCGGGTGGGGTTTATGGCAAGTTCTTTCTAGTGATAAAGTTAAAAAACGGTTAGAAAAATACCATGATACTGTAACAAGACCTTCTAGAAAATTCACTCCAGAAAGTTTCTGGGCTTTTGGAATTACAAACCCCTACGTTTTTAAATTAGGTTTACTAACATTTTGTATTGCCAGCGTGTGGGCTATTGTAGAGTTTTTCTTTATGATAGATCTACGAATGACGCTTTACACACCTACTAAAGGAATTTATGCTTTAGCGTTATTATTAATCATATCTTATGCTATTGTTTCTGTAGTACAACCTTTTCTTAATGCTAGAAAACTTCAAGATATTGGTATCAAAAAACTTCTACAGTTTACACCAATCATTTTATTAATAATAGTTAGCTGTACTTACTTATTTATAAAATTTAGTCCTTCAAAAGTTCCTATCTTTTTAGCCTTAGTTGCTATTGCTTTTATTTTCACAAGGCATGTAATATTTTCAACAATTACTCCTTCATTATTAAGACCAATACAAAGTAAACATAGGGGCTTTACCTTTGGAATATTAAGAGGCTTTTTTAGTTCTATCGGGCTTTTCTTCGCTGGTGTTTTATTATGGATTATTGATGTTGATAGACCTTTTGATGAAGGACAAATTATACTATGGATTCTAGTAAGCCTATTAATATTATGGTGGTTAACTGCCAAAATTGTATCAAGAGATTACCGTGTAATTATTCGAAGGGCGTTTCTGTTAAGAGATATGGAAAGCTATGAAATAGCTACACATGATAAAGAAGTTAGTAGATTACTTGCATCAAAATTAACCTCTAAATTACCAGAGGATATTATCTATGCACTTGAAGCAAACACTGTCATAAATCCAAAAAAGAATGAAGCTATTATTTTACATATGCTTCGCCACCCTGACAGTGCTATTCGTTATTTTTCAATTGATTTCAGTCAGAATAACTTAACTGAAAAAGTTGCTGAAACAATAAAAAATATTGCTCTATATGATGATGACCCTAAAGTAAAAAAGAAAGCCATTGTCAGTACATGTAAGTATGATCCAACCTTTATACATCAAGTAATTGATTGGATTGATGATAAAGAAGATGAAATAAAAAAAGGGGCTTTATATGGTTTATTATCATCTGAGTCTGAAGAACAAAGAAACATTGCTCTAAATTATATTAAAGCATCGGTTAAGTCAGAAGATATACATACAGCATTATTTGCATTAGAAGTACTTGCTAAAGTTTCTCCTTTAGAAAGTGAACCTTATATTTTTGATGCTCTTTTAAGTAGTGACGATCTATTAATTGAAAGAAGTATTGAAGTTGCAGCAATTGTAAAAAGTCCAACACACTTACCTCTTTTAATCTCGTTACTAAAAGAAAGTAAGTTTAATGATACCATCTTAAGAACGTTAATTGCCTACGGAGAAGATTGTTTAGATATTATAGAAAATGAACTCTTTGTAAATAAAAGGAGAGAGGATATTTATCTTATTACTTTATGTAAAGCGTTAGGAAAAATAGATGCTCCAAAATCTTATGAAATCTTATGGCTTCTGGTTGATTACCCTTGGCCTTTTATGAGAATGGCAGCATACAATGCTTTAAAGAGATTAAAATACCGTCCTAAATGTAAAAGCGATTTTGATTTGCTGAATAAACATTTAGAAAGATTTTTCTCTAATTACTACTGGTTATGCAATGCTATTTATGTTTTAAAGCATGAAAAACCATTTAGAGCAATGTTATCAAAAGCATTAAATGAAGAGCTCGTTTTAATAGAAGAAAACATAAGAACAATTCAAGAATTTTTGATTGTAGGTAAAGGCGAACAACTGTATAGAAAAACAGATTCAGAACACAAACAATTTGATATATCAGATCAAGAATCTCTTTTACAAAATGCAGAAATAGAGAAGAATTTATGGAAAACAATGCCTTCTTCCATCTATCAGAAATTAATTATTGTTTTAGGGTATTATGATCTTGAAGCAAAAATGCAGAAACTAGGAGATTACTACTCTTCTAATCTTGTAGATCCTCTTAGTATCACATTAGGAATCATTCGCCCTTTCTCTTATAACCGTCCACTTTTTAATACTTGGACAAAAATTACTGCACTTATAAGCGTGAGAGATTCAATGTCTCCAAGTTTATTAAAATATATAGGACAAATATTAAACAAGGACAATATCAAACTTATTGAACCTGCCCTTATCAGTTTAAAACGAATAGAAGATTATCAAGATATCTCTGTTTCAAAAGTATTAGATGAATTAGTTACTCCGGATAGAAAAAAATGGCTCATGGGAATATTAAACGAAGGAACAAAACCTCTATTAGAATTAGAAAAAGTTATACTTTTAAAATCAACTAATCTATTTAGAGAAACACCGGAACATGTATTGGTAGATATTGCAAGTATAATGCACGAAGTACGTATCCCTAGAGACTCTACAATTTTTAGAAAGGGGGAGGAAAGTAAAGAAATGTATATTATTTATGAGGGAGAAGTAAAATTACATGATGGTAATTTTACATTCAGTAACCTTATGAATAGAGATCTTTTTGGTGATCTTAGTATTCTTGATTCATCACCTAGAACTTTATCTGCTACAACAACAAAAGATTCCGTTTTACTAAGAATTGAACAAGATGATTTTCTTGCTTTAATGGGCTATAGAAGAAGTTTGATGCAGGGTATTATGAAAGTTCTTGGGCAAAGAATTAGAAATAAGGAACATAACTTTGCTAATTTCACTAAAGAAAAGATGTGAAAGCAGTATTAAAAATATAAAAATAGCCCTAAAGGAAAATTATTTCTTTTCAGGGCTATTTTTTATATAAAGGTCCTATTTAACCCTAATTTTCTTAGTAACTGATTTGCCATTTACCTCTAAATATAGCACAAATAGTCCTTTACCAAATCTGCTTAGGTCAACTTCTTCTTGATAAGAATTTATAACCTCTGTAGTAAACAAAGCTTGACCTTGTAGATTAAACAAAATCAACTGTCCATCTCCAGAAGGAATATCAATTCTTACTTTACCCGAAGTTGGGTTGGGGTACACTTCTAATAAAGTCTTTTCTTGTACACTTGAAGATAAGATTATTTGAGGTGCTGCAGCAGGACCACCCTCACAAGAACCCCCTTCTCGCCATGCCCAACCCCAATTGTTGTCTATATTGTATTTGGGACTTTCTCCAACATTAGGCCAATCACTTATTACTGTATAATTTGTGCCATTATACTCAACTACATCTCCTAATCGATATTGTGAAACCGAGCTCCAAAATGGACAAGAAGAAACCTCTTCTTTATCAATCGTGATTGTTACTTCATCGGATACTGTTGATCCACTTTCATTATCAAAAACAATAGCTTTAATATTATAAATTCCATTTTCTGCATTCCACACAAATGAATAAGGAGCTGATTGATCTGTTCTTATTAAAATATCATTTGCATAAAATTCTACTTTCGTAACTGTTCCATCAGTATCAAAAGCGTCAGCTGACAACAATATTTCATTTGTATCAAAAGAACCCGTTAATGGAGAAGTAAGTGTTATAAGTGGCAATTCGTTTAATACAACAAAAATACTTGCTGTTGCAGTTATAGTTTCATTCGTAGCAGCATTGAATACGCTAGCAGTCACATCAAATGTTCCTAAAGATGATGCTGAAAACAATCCATTTGGAGCATTTAAAGACCAAGTAGGAGTGATATCAATTCTATTACCACAATTATCTAAACCCGTAACCTCTAATTGAACATTACTATTTAATTTTACACGCTGTTCTTGAGGTAAAATAGCTAAAGAAGTTACACCTGTAGATGTACAAGGTGTTAAAGGAGTATCAAAAATTAATCCTTCAATTTTAACTTCATCAATATAGATAGTACCATTATCACCCGTATTACCATTTTTTTGCCATTTAAAACCTGTAATTTTAGATGGATTCCATGTTACAGATCTTCCCCATGAAGGTTGGTCAAAATCAGACCATTGTAATGTTACTTTTGTCCAGTTTGAATGAGACGGAATTTGTATTTGATAATGAGCATAATCTGTAATAGAAGATAATAATGTTTGTAGATGCAACGCCTCTCCTTTATGATAAAAAGAGATACCTGACGACCCTGTTAAATTATAATCTGTACCGTCTGGTTTCATGTCAAACCCAAAAGCAACAAAAGGATTATAAGAAAGTGAACCTTGATTTAAATTATACTTAATTTTAGCTGAATAATCAGAACCATTAGCACCTCCATTTACCATTTCAAAAGGATTAGATGGAGTAACAGTTGATCTTCCATTTATTCCATCATCATGTGCATACCATTCTGTATTCATAAAAGAGATATTTCCTTGTTCGCTATTACTAATTAAAGTAGCATTTTCTGGTAACACCGTAACAATAGCGTTCGTTATTAATTGACCTACACTTACAGTTATCTCATAAACTCCCTGTTCTGTTGCATCAAAAACTCCATTTGGTGCATTTAAACTCCAAATAGGTGATAGAGTAGTTTCACCTCCACACTTATTAAAACCAATAGCTTCTAAAGTTAATTGTTCTCCTATAAAAATAGTTTTAGTACTAGGAGTGAGGACTAAATCTATAATACTTGAATCTGAGCAATTATTCGGATCTTCAACAACATTTATAGTTACAGAAGTAGATACATTATTTACATTTGCGGTGATTGTATATACACCAAATTCTATAGCCGTAAATAAGCCAGAAGGTGCATTTTCAGACCATGTAATATCAACATTTTCCATGCCTCCACATTCATTTAATGGAATAGCTAATAGTTGAACCGTTTGATTTCTGAATAATGTCGTTATCTGCGGAGAAACAGTAATATCTACAACCTCATGGTTAGTACATTCAGCCCCATTTCCTACAGCATTGAAAGTCATAATATTTGCCGCTCTACTTACTTCAGAAATTTCTAATTCGCTAGAAGATCCATCTAACCAATTTGAATTAGGCAAAGTAGTATCATTAAATCTTTCATTTCCTCCATCGTGCCAACATGCTCCACTGTGCGTATCTCTTGTATTATTTGCATGTTCCAACCAAACTTCATGATTCCAAGTTTGGTTATTCCCTGTTCTATCTATATGCCAAATTGTTAAACCTTCATCTGGTAAATAAGTGCTATGGCCATTTTTCTGAACAGCTTCTATCATAAAAAACTCAGTAGATTTAGTAGGGTGGTCGTACTTATAAATAGTGTTATCATTGGCTGTTTCATTTATAGTTCCATTATAATTAGAAATATTAGTTACAGCTGTCCAACCTGCTAACCATCTAAAATAAGGGTTAGGAGGAATTGGGTTTTTAGTACTTCCATAACCTGCCATGATACAAAAATTACCAATTCCACTCGTACCTGTAGAGCTAGAATATTTATAAAGATCTGGCCATTTACATAACATATGACCATTCTCGTGAATAATTGTACCAATAGATAAATCAGTATTTACTGGCGAAGTATTATAATCTTTAGAAGAAACCCCATCTGCAGAAAAACCTGTATATGTTCCTTTATGATGCCACATACCTTTAGCCCATGCTTTAGGCCTACCTGTATACATCAAATTAATTGCTTGTATTTTTCCGTTTTGAATACTTAATGATGAAAAATCAAACCCTTGTTCATCTACCTTACTTAAAACAAATTCAAGAATTTCTCTTGCTCCAGATGCATAGCCCATGTTATCATAAGTAGCAAATGATTTAGGGGCTCTAAAGTAGCCAAAAACAACATTTTCATATTCCACTAAACCACCCGATACATCTTCAAAATATTTTTTAACTGAACTATAATTCCCATTTACCTGAAAATTATCTCCATTCATCATTTGCTCAATAGTGCTTTTATCCCAAACTGCAGGGGCATCACTAAAATCTACTAAAATACAGATTCCCTTGTAGTTACCAATAACATGGTTTGTAGGTGTAGCATGTTGTTCACTACCATTAGCCGCACTACTTTTATAAATATTTTGATGATCAAGATGAGTATTTTCTTTTAATGCATCTTGGTTTTGAATTCTCTGTACTTCAATTCTTGACCGGTCCAAATCAAGATGTTTTTCTAATTGAAAACTTATTCTAAAACTAGATATTGACACTCCATAAGGTTCACCTGTATAATGAATACCAGTAGATATTAATTCATTTTTAGAAACTGATAATTGTGCATAACAAATCCATTCTGTCTCTTCATCTCTTATCAACGTATAACCATCTAAACTTTCTGCTCGCAAATAAAAATCATCTCCAAAAAGTTTTACTTGAACTACAGATCCGTCTGGCTGTTCAAATTCTTGTACTTCTCCATTTCTAGGTGCTGCCAATAATAAATGCATACCTACTACTAAAAATAGAAGTAATGAAAATAGCTTTTTAATAAATACTCGCATAGTTGTAATTAGTGAAATTGATAATCTAACAGATACCATCCATCTGTTTATTTGCTTTGTAGAGTCACAAATATTTCGATACTTCAATAAATTAATTACACTATACTATCATATGACTTCATTATTTGTTCAGTTTCAAATAATGCAGTAGTTCATCGTGTTATTAAGTTGATTTTTTTGATGAAAAAATAAAATATATGGAATAAAAATAGAGGTCACCAATTTCTTGATGACCTCTATTTTTATATTAAAGTATATGCTTATGCTACTACTTCTTCTACTAATTTTTCTGCATTAGCAAGAGCTGTTGGTAAATCCTCGTTAATTAAACGAATATCAAATTGATCACCAAAAGGCATTTCTTCAGCTGCTTTTGCCACACGTTCTTTAATCGCTTCTTCAGAATCTGTAGCTCTATCTCTTAAACGTTGCTCTAAGCATTCTACATTAGGAGGACACACAAAAACTGAAACAGCTTTATCTGCAAAGTATTTTTTTAGACTAATGCCTCCTTGCACATCTACATCTAAAACAACATGTTTGCCTTCGTTCCAAATTCTTTCTATTTCACTTTTCAAAGTTCCATAGAAGAGCCCTTCATAAACTTCTTCATGTTCTACAAATTCATCATTTGCAATTCGATTTTTGAAATCATCGAGAGAAATGAAATAATAGTCTTTAGCATCTTTTTCTTCTCCTCTCGGAGCACGTGTAGTTGCTGATATTGAAAATGTCAATTCAGGGAATACACTTAAAAGGTGTCTCACAACGGTGGTTTTACCTGATCCTGACGGTGCGGAAAAGATAAATACTTTGCCTGATTTCATGCTTTATATTTGCAAATAATTTTTTGATTAAAGATGCAAAGATAATGACTTAAACGGCTATTTCTCATTTAGTTTGCTTTCTTTTGAGAATATCCCATTTTTTTTGCGTAACCAACTAGCTTTTCTTTCAATAAATTTCGGGCTCTATGTAGCCTACTTCTTACCGTTCCAATAGGGATATCAAGGATTTTAGACATTTCTTCATAGGTAAACCCTTCAAGATCACATAAAATGATAACAATTCTGAAATCAACGCCTAATGCATTTAAAGCACTCGTTATTTCATCACCAATTCTATATTTATTGTTATCCTGGCGTATACCTGAAACTAAATTAGGATCATTTTTTTCTCCATTATAAATAGTCTCAACCTCATTATAATCAATTTTTGAAGGTTCTTTACTCTTCCTTCTATACTCATTGATAAAACTGTTTTTTAAAATTCGGAACAACCAAGCTTTTGCATTTGTTCCTTTTTCGAATGAATCGATAAATCTATACGCTTTCATGTGCGTATCTTGTACTAAATCTTTTGCGTCTTCATCATCTCCAGTTAAACGATAGGCAAAACTATACATTGAATCTGTGTGAGGAGCAAACTCTCGGTCGAAAATAATTAATCGTTCTTGAGTAGAATTCTTCTTCTTTAGGTTATTACTCATAATTGTAATGATAGTGGAAAGAGCTACCTTTGAGGTATCTCTTTCTTTAGTTAATAAATTAGGTTAAAACAGAAAGAACTTGTAATTACTTATTTGGTTTATCTAAATATAATACGCCAAATTTGAAAAATCATTAAGAAGTACAACTATCGTGTAGATAATGTTATGAGAGTGCAACAATTAAAGAATATTGTTATAAGTGGTAGTGATAATTTAAAAGATTTCAGTATTTCTATACAGATAATCAGTTATTTAAAAAATAAATACACTGATTCTCTAATTACTTGGATAGGAAATTCTGTACAATACGAAATTTCCAAATTTATTACATCTATAGATCAATTTATTTTATTTGATACTATTGATGATAATACCTTGAAAGATACAGATGCTATCTTTTTCTTAAAGAGTAATAAAGAGTTATCTAAAAAGGCACGTGATTTAAAAGTTAGCTACAGAATAGGAGGTAAAGATTCTTGGAGAAATAATAGAAGGTTAACCCACAGTATTGATACTAGTACTGCTACTTCTCTATTAGACGCTCACTTGTCATTTCTTCATGTATTAGATATTGATACTTCTACCAATGTAAAAGAGCAATTAATAGAGCATCCTATTGCAATTTTTAGAGGTATCATTAAAAAGGATTTAAAAAATATAGTTTTCTATCCTTATAGGTCGAATGCACATAGAGCATGGCCGGGTATTAGGTATTTTGAATTAATTGATTCATTACCTAAATATGAAAACAATTATATTATTGCTGGACTTGAAGAAGAAGGAAAGGCATTAAAATTTACTGCTCCAGAATTATTTAGAGTACCTAGTGTAAAAGACGCTACAGATTTAGAAAGCCTTGAAGAAGTACTTGCCTTAATTGCTAAATCAGATGTATTAATTACATACAATACAGACATTTCTAATTTTGCAGAAGCAATGGGTAAAAAAGTAATTTGTATCACTTCATCTGCAGATGCTTTTTTTATCAATAAAAAAATAAAAAATATTCTAACTGAAAAAACAGATTGCTTTGAATGTATAGGAGATAAACCTTGTGAGTGTTTGAAGAAGTTGGGGACTGAAGAGGTTATTCAATTTATTAATGAATAAAGATAGTTTCTACACTACTTACTTATAATACTAAATAGTATTCAAGTCAATAGTATTCATCAACTCTTTAATTTTATCCTGTAAATTAAGATTCTCTTTCTTTAATAAAGATATTTCTTTATGAACGTTACTCATGTCTGAATTAGATAAATAAGATGATTGGAAATTATTTGATTCTATTAAAGTATTATTTGCATCTTTTAATTCCATCTCTGATACTGCATTTAAAGCACCTAAATTTTTAATTGCACTTTCCAAATGAAGTTGAAAGTCTGGATCTGAAGATTCAATACTTTTTAATGTATTGATTTGATTAAATAATTCAGAAATTTGATCATGAAACACTAACTTTCTTTCCAAAATCGCTACCATATGATTTGGAAGAGGTTTAGAAAGCTTCTCTTGAGCTGTTATAAAAGTGTTTTCAGTATCTTCTAACCTTGTAAGATAAGACTCTATAGTAGTAGTGAATCGTTTTAGTCTCTCAATTGAATTATTTCTTTTTCTTAGGAAATCAAAAAGCCCCATGTCAGTAGTTTAAATAGTTACAGCTAAATTTTATTTAATTTATAAAAAAAATCTGCCAATCACTATTTCATAGTTTTTCTTTCTGCTTTATTTCTTTGATCTCATTTTTGGGTTCATTTAGTTGTAATACTATTTCCCCTTTTGCTTTTGATGATTTAACATAAGTGAAACAACCACAAATTATTTCAACTCATTCAGCTATTGATAGTTGAGAGTATCGTTTTATCAACATCAAATATATTACTGAAGATAAATCTGTTTTTCCTCATAAGGTTCAAGACTTATAGAAGTAATTTAAACCTAATACTCAATCAAATATAGAAGTTGCCTTTATTCCATCAGAAAATCATCATCAACTATTTATTATAGCTGATCAATTTCTCAAAGATGGTTTATATAAAAACTTTTGTATAAAAAAAAAAGAACTTGATCTTGGTATCATTTCCAAAAATATAAAGGGAATTCTTAAAATTTAAAAAAATCTTTTATCTAAAAAAAATGCCCTAACCGTAATTGGTTAGGGCATCTTACTACTTACATTTTACTCAGAGTATCCTTCTTTAATAAAAATGTTCGTTTTATTTTTACTCAGCAACTTCAGGAGCTACCTCTTCTTCTTCAGTACCTTTTCCAAATACTTGAGTTCTAATCTTCTCTTCTAATTCTTCCATTAGTTCAGGGTTATTTTTGATCAACTCTTTTACAGTTTCTCTACCTTGACCTAATTTAGAACCGCTATATGAGAACCATGAACCTGCTTTATTTACAATTTCAAATTCTACAGCCATATCTAATACCTCACCTGCACGAGAGATACCTTCACCATAAAGGATATCAAACTCAGTTTGTTTAAATGGAGGTGCAACTTTATTCTTTTGAACTTTTACTCTAGTACGGTTACCTGTAATATTATCGCTAGATTCTTTGATAGCACCAATACGACGAATATCTAAACGTACAGAAGCATAATATTTTAAAGCATTACCACCAGTTGTTGTTTCTGGGTTACCGAACATTACACCAATCTTTTCACGTAATTGGTTAATGAAGATACAAGAACAACCTGTTTTACTAATTGCACCTGTAATTTTACGTAATGCTTGAGACATTAAACGAGCATGAAGACCCATTTTACTATCTCCCATATCACCTTCTAATTCTGCTTTAGGAACTAATGCAGCTACTGAGTCAATTACCATAACATCAATAGCTCCAGAACGTACTAATTGTTCTGCAATTTCTAATGCTTGTTCACCATGATCTGGCTGAGCTACTAATAGGCGTTCCATATCGATACCTAATTTCTCAGCATAGATTTTATCGAATGCATGTTCTGCATCAATAAATGCTGCCATACCACCTTGCTTTTGTGCTTCGGCAATAATGTGTAAAGTCAAAGTTGTTTTACCAGAAGATTCAGGACCGTAAATTTCAATAATACGACCTTTAGGAATACCTCCAACACCCAATGCTAAGTCCAATCCTAATGAACCCGTTGAGATTACAGGTACATCGGTAACACTATCATCTGTCATTTTCATAACAGCTCCTTTACCGAATTGCTTTTCTAACTTAGCAATAGTAGTTTCTAATGCTTTTAATTTTTCTGTGCCTTGACCTTTATCCGCAGCCATGATAATATATATTTAATGGTGTAAGTTATGTTTCTTGTAAAAATCAAATCGTTTCCTCATTGATTATATTACAAACTTAGGGGAGAAGAACGTAACATAAGTACGTAGTTCTTAAGAATGTCAATTATTTTTGACTTTTATATAAATATCTATCAAAAATCTCAATTTTGAAACCATTACCGATAAATATTTGAACAAATATACATTTTCAAAAATACAAAAACTAATAAAGTTTAAAATAAAATCATTTTATTGGTTAATAAATCAACATTGATACATTATGTAACATTTGTTTTTTCAACTATCCTATAAATAATCAAAATCGTTAACATATTTAAACCTACTTATCAAATCATGTTGTGTATTTTTGTCAAAATTTGTCGAATTGTGGAACGTACAAGCGCGAGAAAGATGAACAAAAAACAACATGACCTTATTTCTCTGATTGGAAATACTCCTATCGTTAAAGTTAGTAATATAGATACAGGCAATTGTGAGTTGTATTTAAAGCTAGAAAACCAGAACCCAGGTGGATCTATTAAAGATCGTATTGCTTTAAGTATGATTGAAAATGCTGAAAAAGCAGGTAAAATTAAACCTGGTGATACTTTAATTGAAGCAACCGCAGGTAATACTGGTTTAGGATTGGCTTTAATTGCTATTCTTAAAGGCTATAAATTGATTTTAGTTATGCCTGATAAGATGAGTGGAGAAAAAGTAGCTCACTTAAAAGCAATGGGAGTAGAGGTTTTACAAACACGTTCTGATGTTGGTAAAGGTCACCCAGAATATTATCAAGATATGGCATTGCGTATCTCTAAAGAAAAGGGATACTATTATATAGATCAGTTCTCTAACCCAGATAACTCTTTAGCACACGAATTAACTACTGCTCCAGAAATTTTTAATCAGATGGATGGTAAAGTAGATGCTGTTGTTTCTGGTGTGGGATCTTCGGGAACAATTTCTGGTATGGCTGCTTTCTTTAAAAAGGAAAGTCCAGATACAGATTTAGTACTTGCAGATCCAGAAGGATCAATCTTAAAAGATTATATAGATACAGGAAAATACGGAGAAGCTGGTTCTTGGTATGTAGAAGGTATTGGAGAGGATTTTATTCCTGATATTGCCGACTTCTCTATGACTAAAACAGCCTATTCTATTTCTGATAAAGAAAGTTTTAATACTGCTCGTGAAGTTTTAATAAAAGAAGGAATTCTAGCAGGATCTTCTTCAGGAACTTTAATTGCTGCAGCTTTAAAATATTGCCGTGAGCAAACAACTCCTAAACGTGTAGTTACTTTTGTTTGTGATAGTGGTAACAAATACTTCTCAAAATTATTTAACGATAATTGGATGAAGGAAAAAGGCTTTATCGATAAAGAAACTTTTGGCGATTTACGTGACCTTATTTCTAATTATTATGATAGAGGTGAGGTAGTAACGGCAAGTATTGAAGATACGCTTTTAGATGCTTATAAAAAGATGAAAACTCATGATATTTCTCAGCTTCCTATTATGGATGGTGATAGTATCTTAGGTATTATTGATGAATCTGATATTCTTTTTAGCGTTTATGATGATGAATCTGCCTTTGAGCGTTTTGTTGCAGAATACATGACCAGTAATTTAGTAGTAATTGATGCATCTGATAGTATTGACCGTTTAATGGAAATCTTCCGTGATGGAATGGTGGCTATTTTAATGAACGATAGTAAATTTGTTGGGCTTATTACTAAGATTGATGTCTTGAACCATTTAAGACAACAAACGTCTAATGATAAAGGTAAAGGTTGATTTGAAAATCAATTAGATATATCTACTATAGAAGTAAGAGGGATGAGGTATTTGTGATACTTTTCCCTCTTTTTCTTTTAATACCTTAAATTAACCTAAGAGAAAGGTCCATTTTATAGATTCATAAAAATTCATATTTAAATTATAAAATGATCATAAACACCTCATTATCTAAACTATGCTTAAAATTCAATCTATATCTTTTATCATATTTACTTTTTTATTTTTTTCATGTAAGCCTGAATCAGAATTTATAGGAGAAAGCAAAAAAGCAGAAGTATATAAAGTAAAATTATTTAGAAACTTTGAATTAAGTCCTTCAACTTCAAATTTAAATACTTATTCTAATCTCAATTTAAAAATTACAGAATCGTTTATTGACAAAAATATTAAAATTTATGATTATCAACATTCACATTTTGTGTATGATAATAATAAGAATACACTCAAAGGAAATTGGTTAGGAGATGATATGAAAGAATTGAATTTTATTGACAAGAAATCATTTACTATCAATCATCAAAAAATTAGTGTAAGTAAATTCGTAAAACTGAAATTAAAAAATTGTTCATGTTGTCCTGATAACAATTATGATACTATCAGAACGCTTTACTTTAGTAATGAAATAGGAATAATTCATAATTTAGGGTCAAGATATTTTATGAATTTTGAATTAATAGAAAATTCAAAATTGGAAGGTATTAATGACGTAGAAAAACTATTTGAATCTCTAAATAAAGAAGAAGAGTTTTATCCAAACGTACATGAAACTGCTTTAAGAAAAAGTTTTTTTAAAGTTGTAGAAATTATAGTTCCTGAAGAAGAAGAACTTGATGAAATTGAATTAGAATTACCTGAATATTAATATTTACATACTTTTATCTTAGAGTAAGAACTTGAAAAGTAATTCAGGTTATACTATTGTAAAACAATACTTTAAAGGAATATGTTATACTAACAAATCATATTTGAACTCAATTAGTCATAAATCTAGAATAAACCAATAAATACTGAAATTCTAACCAATGTAAAATGATTTCTATTCTAAAACAATGGTTTATAAGTCTCTTTCAAATAAGTCATATAAGCATGAAAATCGCCATTAAATTGGTTATCAAATTCTTCTTTAAACTCATTCTGTTTTCCTCTATATCTTTTAAAACCCATAAAGAAGGTATTATTAGGAGTGAAATCTGAGAAATAATCACAGTAGCGATCGTTTGCAAATTGAAGATGTTGGATACCTTTCGTTATTTCAGAAATTTTCTTGTTTTTTAATTCATTTTTTTGATCCACGCTCATACTCTCTGGAAAAGATAAATATAGACTATCAAGCTCTTTAGTTCCTTTCAATATATATTCTGAAAACACTTTACGGTCTTCTTTCCTTGCCATATACGTTACATATTCTATTGAGTGTCTACCATATTTATAAATTAAAAATCTTTTAGCACCTTCGTCACCAACAAAATCTGCTAAGTTCTCATTATATGAAACACTATTTTTAACATAGAGAGTACCATGAGTTAGCTCATGAATTATTAAACGAGATAAACTACCTACATTTCTATTGAGCATGTTTGATAATATAGGATCATTCAAAACTCCTAAAGTAGACCAAGCAGACACTTCTCCAACCTCGGCATCAAAACCTTCGTCTCTTAATTTATCTCTAGCTTGTTTTGCCAATTGTTTATCAAAAAAACCTTTATAAGAAAACGTTCCAAAAATAGGAAAGGACCATCTTTTTGCTTCAAAATTAAAAGGAGCACAGGCTGTTACTGTCCAAAGAATTGGATTACCGTGTTGGTTATATAATTTAGTATAGCTATTCGATTTATCTAGACCTAGAGAGTCTACAGTAAACTGACGTATCTCCTGAATTAATCTAATCTTACTCTTTTGTTCTTCTGTAAAAGAGGTATCAGCTAAGTAAACATCAAGGGGTTTTGCATTAAACATAATATCTAATTGCCCTAAACCCTGACGAATTCCATAAGTTGCTTCTTTATGGTAATACCCTAAGAATGCTATCATCCCTATAAATAGCAGTAAAATTACCCGTTTAAACCAATACCAAATTTGTTGTTTTATACTCATAAATAGTTAATCTATTATACTACTAACAAAGATATTCTAATAAAAATGAGATAACAGAAGATTGGTCAAATAAATTTAAAATCATAAACTAGCCTCTATAAGTGAATAAATACTTCTACAATTAACGTTGTATAAATATATTATTCATTCATTTTCTTGTAAATCAAAACCCTTTGTTATCTTTGAGCAAACAATCGGCAAGAATTACAGGATGTAGTTCAATAAAATCAATTTTTTGACAATACTTTAAACAAGGTTTATAACACTGTTTAAAGAAATCAAATTCTCTAACTAAAATACACTAATCAATATGTTAGATGCTACTAAGTTTTTACAAATAGACACCATCAAAAAGAATAAACAAACAATCGAGGCTCAATTTAAAGTAAATCAGAATATTCTGTCAGAAACAGAGACAGATGCACCAGAAGCTAGTATGATGGAACTAGTAAAAAAGATTTATGAAAACAAAGAGAATGTACATTGTTCTATCTCTTCAGCAAATAAAATTAAGTTGATTTCTTTGTTTAAACCAGAAGAACAAAGCGTTGTAGATATGTCTATCAACACTAAAAATTATTCTGAAAAAGATATTGGAGTCAGTGCAGAAATTTCTACAGATGATAAAGTTTTCTTTAAGTTTGAAGGAATATTTACACTATCAGATAATTAGAATTTACTTCTAAAAAAGTTTTAAAAAGCACGATTACTGTATGGTAGTCGTGCTTTTTGATTAATTTTCACCTCAAAATTTACTACTAAAATTAGTATATTTACTTTCACTCATTACTTTCTAACTCCTAAATATTTTTTTACTTCATGAGGAAACTAGGAATAGCACTCTCTCTATTAATATTAATTCTTATTGTATGGGTAGAATCTTGGATTAATATCCCTCACCCAACAATTAGTGATACTTCTATTACAACTCTAAAAGTTGATACGTTAAGCAGTACTCGTTTTGTTCTAAAAAATAATTTCATCAATAAGAAAAAGGAAGGAATTTGGGAGCTTTATACAGAAGGTACTCCCTTTGAAATTGGCTACAGTACAGGTAAATTAAGTCAAGACATTTTACAACAACAAGAACGAGTTTTTATAGAAAAAATATCTGAAAAGTCACCGAGTAAAAGCATTGGAGTTATTAGAGTATTAAATGCTATGTACAACCGCCATCTTGATAATAGAATCTTACCTGAATATTGTAAAGAAATGTATGGTATTTCTTTAAATGCCTCTACTAAATATAACGATTTTGGAACGCCTTATCAGAGAATATTAAACTACCACGGTATTTATGATATTGAACACTCTTTTGAAGATGTTGAGGTAAAAGGAAATACAGCCTTTGCCATTAAAGGAAAAAAAACGTTAGACAATGATGTACTTATTGGTAGAAATTTTGATTTCTCTTTGGGTAAAGAATTTGATCAACAAAAAATAATACATTTTGTAAAACCACAAGAAGGTTTTAAGTATGCTTCTATTAGCTGGGGTGGGTTTATTGGTGCTGTTTCTGGCATGAACGAGACAGGTTTAACTGTAAGTATTAATGCTGTTGAATCTAAATTTCCGTTAGCAGCTACAATGCCTATGTCCCTTATTGCAAGAGAAATTTTACAATATGCACTAACAGTGGATGAAGCTTATAATATTGCATTCACAAAAGAAGCTTATATTTCTGAATCTATATTAGTTTCTTCTGCTTTTGATACTACTGCTATCCTAATAGAAAAAACACCTACTGGTATTGATTCTCTACATATGAGAACCGATGAACTTATAGTTACCAACCACCTTCAGACACCATCTTTACACCCTGCCAAAGTATATAATGAAGAAAATGCTACACAATATAGAGCAATTAGACTTACCGAATTATTGGCTGAAAGACAGCATTTATCTGTAATTGATATTGCTCGTATTTTAAGAGATACAAAAGGGATCGAAAATCAGAATATTGGATATGGAAATCAGAAATCTATAAACACTCTTAATTTACATCACTCTGTCATCTTTAAGCCTTTAAGTAAAGAAATGTGGGTAGCAGCTCATCATTCTCAACTAGACGAATATATTTGCTATAATCTAGACTCTGTATTTCAAGGTGCTGAAAATTATCCTCCTCCAATTTCACTGTCTATTACCAACAAACACATTCCTAAAGATGAGTTTATAGAAACAACTGATTTTAAAAACTACGCTACTTTTAAAGCATTAGCCACAAAATATAAAAATTGGAATTACGAATTAGAGAAACTTACTGATAATGAGATTCAAGAATTTATACAATTAAACCCTGAGGCTTATGAAAGTTATGAGATAATTGGGGATTATTACGCCAAAAATAATAATTGGAAAACAGCTGCTGAATATTATCAAATGGCTTTGAGTAAAGAGGTAGCAACACTAAAAAGTAAAAAAGAATTACAAGAAAAAGTATCTGTTACCGTAAAATAATAATGCATCAACATTATTTAAAATATTGATGCATTTACGATTACGGATTAGTAAGAAAAAACGGATAATAGTTCCTTACTTATTTATTCATACAGTATCGGTTAATATTTAGTTCAATTGAAAAGAAATTGGAATAACCATTTGCATTCTTACAGGTCTGCCTCTTTGTTTTGCTGGTTTCCAATCTGGCGATGATTTGAGGACTCTTACAGCCTCTTCATCGCAACCACCACCAATTCCTCTTACTACTTTTACATTAGAAAGTTTACCGTCAAGTTCTATTATAAACTGAACAAAAACTTTTCCTTCAACGCCCATTCGTTTTGCTTGGGCAGGGTACTTTATACGTCTACCTAACCATTTATAGAACTTACCCATTCCACCTTTAAAAGATGCTGTTTGTTCTGCAATAGTTACATAATCTACAACCGGTTCATCTGGTTCGTCAAAAACTTCTACAGGGTCTTCAATTACGGTATCATCTGTAAAATCTTCAGGAATATCTATTATAATATCAGTGACATCTTTAGGGTCATCAACTTCAATAATAGTTATAACTTTAGGTATTGGCTTTACCTTTGGTAAAACAGGGTCTGGAATCACAAAAGATGAGTCAAACTGTGTATCATCTATAAGTTTTTTTGCTTCCCAATCGTCTAAAATTACAGATCTAGGGGTAGGATATTCAAAAGCAGCTAATAGCGTAACCATAGCAATAGATAAACCAACCATTCTAAAAAAGCTAGTGTACTTATCTAAGTTTACGCTGTCGTACTTTTTTTGCAAATCATTCCTGAGATGCGTAGGAGTGGTCTCCCGTTTTTTAATGATGTACCTGAAGAGTTGAACAAGTACAATGAGGAGTGTCACGAAGATGAAGAGTATACCTTCGGGACCAATTAGTTTTAAAATATCAATCATAGTACATTAAATTTTAGGCATACTTGCGTAGTACCGTCTATGTGAACAGATTATTTTAAAAGAAGAGGCCTCTTCGGTAATTTTAATGTACAATTATTTCTTTTTGATGATCAGTGATTTAACCAACTTAACAAGGTCTTGTTATTAATTTACATTGATTAACACCTTTAGCGGTGAAATGTAAAAAGTTATGCAAAATGATTTAACACTAATTGCCTGTTTTTCTTATAAAGTTGGAAGAGATGTTAAGCGCTTAAGCTGTTTCTTAAATTTGTTATTTGATAATTTTGCCGACAAAGTAAACTCTATCGTCGGGTAAATCAGTGAGTTATTTGAAATACTTGGATAATAAACCAACTTTAAACCAATAATATTTTTTGCTTTTTCTATTCTCCCTCTTCTTGATAGTGTTGCTTTTTCTCCTATCGGAATATCAACTGAAGAAGTTATAAAATACCTATTATCTACTACATTATCTGCAAAATTTGGAATCCAACCTCCTCCTAAACTTATTATTTCAATTTTTCCTTCTACAGATAAATAAGCTTGTTGACTGTTGTTCTCCCAAAAATAACCTGCGGTAGATATAAGACCTAAAGAAGAGATTGGATTATGTATAATGTATTGCCCTAAAAACTCTACTCTAGGCTGTAACTGATTAAATAAACTCGCTTCGTTCTCTGACGATATAAAATTTTGCAAATGTTTTGCAGAAACACTTACTAAAAAATGTTCGTGTGTAAAAAAGCTAACCCCTGCTCCAATATCAAAAGTAGACTCTTGTCTATTTGAAAAACTATAAGAAGGGGAATTTCCGTTAATAGAAGAATTAGGGTTAAGTTGACTGTAGTAAGTACCAAAATTATCGTCAATACTATATTGTAAATACCCTAAAGATATTCCAAATGAAAATGCCCTTTCTTCATTTCTAAATAACATTGATAGGGGAATAGATAAAGCTTGTTGTTTTAAGTTTCCTTTTTCATTGTTGTCATCCTGTCTAAAAGGATAGGTGAGTTGGTTATAATTGATACCAATGCCTAAACCATTTCTTTTTTCTTTCTGAATACCTAAATCTCCACCTACGTTTATATAACTAAGGCCATCTTTAATGGTTGCGTAACGAAATGCTACATTTCCTTTATTAAAAGATGATCCTGCTAGGGCAGGGTTCTGAGAAGAAGGTAACCATAATGGAGTAGCAGAAATAACATCTTGTGCTTTAATTATTGTTACTTGTAGTAGTACTAAGTAGGTGAGTAGTAAAAAAGTTTTCATGTGTTAGTTATTTATGGTGTCACAATAAAAGTTGCTTGAATGGCTTCTTTCAAATTGTCTCCGTATTCAATAGTTAAAAGAACTGTATATAAAGAGGAAGTTAGTGTTTCATTATCACCAAAAATAAATTCTGGATCTTCAGATTCGAATACCAACTGGTTTGATGAAGAATAGATTTGTACCATACAATAAGTAATTTCTATATTATCTCGTACCAATAATCTAAACTGATTATCTCCGTTAGAATTTGATGTTAACGTAACTGCTGTTGGCAATTTTACTCTTGGAAAGTACGGAACTTCAATATTATCAAGGGTAGCACTATTAGATGGGCAAGAAATATCTGAAGAAGATGCATCTAATGCTTTTAAAATCACTTTGTATTTTTTGTATGGATTTACTGCTCCCTTTTCAAGATTTGAGGTAGTAAATATATAGGTTATATCTTCATTATTATAACCTTCCAAAGTCTCTAATAATATATCATTTTCATATATCTCCCAATACTGAACATCGCTATTTATAGAATTTGATGAAAAGGTTACTTCTCCATATATCGTTTGTGAAACAATATAATTTGGGTCAATAATAGCTTTTAACATTGGAGGAATGGCTTGGAGTTCCTCATCTTCTATTAAGAAAGAGTTTGTGCATGAAAAATCTCTAGTAGATTCTACAAAAATTTGAATATTCAGAGAATCATCTTCTAATCTATCTAATTGAAGGTTTTCTAAAATTCCATTGTTGCTTTCGTCCAATACTAATTGTTGTTCTCTATAAAATTTATTATCGATATACACTCGAACAACTTCTTTAGTAACACTATCTCCTTGAGTCTTAAAATTGATTATTACATTATCGCAAGAATAAATAAGGTCTTTATCTGGATCGAAAAGTACTTTTCTATTTATTTTACCAAATACATCTATAGTAAGTGTATTTGATGTTATGAGATTATTATCACCTTCCATAAAAACAGTTAAAGTATACAACTGTTCTTTTAAATTGGCTTTATCAACAGTTATTGTTAACCGTGTAGATTTAGGGCTAATAACATCTACTTGTGCTAAAATGCCAAAGTTTTCTAAACCTGTTATACTAGAAAAAGATTCTTCTTGCTCATGATTCAGAAATAGAAATACTTCTGAAGGAGCATTATCTATACAGAATGCATCTGCACTAGATACAATATCAAATGCAGCGGTTGATAAATTTATTGTAAGTAAAAAAAATAGTAATAGAAATCGCATAAATGAATTAGCATAAAGTCATAAAGAATTATAGTGATTTTGAAAAGTACAAAAGTTAATCCACTTCTATAATCTATGCTTTATTAAACGACCTAAACTTAAACTCAATTGCTCTATTATTCAACAATCTCTTTAGTACTATTTGTTTTTAAGAACCATAAAAAGAAAGGAATACCTAAAAGTACACCCGCTAAACCTTCTCCGTTTATAAGGGTAATATTTCCTTCAAAAATACCAGTTTGGTTAAAATAAACACTTCCTAAAAGAATTGGATTAAAGTAGTTCCAGACATAATGAAAAATGATAGGAGGAATAATACTATCAGATTTAAAATAAGCATATGCAAAAGGCATAGAAAAAATGAATACAGCACATAATTGTAATAACATTAATACAAATGGATATTCTACATTTGTTAAAAATGCAAGTTCTAATACTATAGGAGCATGCCATAATGCCCAAATTATTCCAACACCAATAGCTGCAAAGTTTTTTCCATGTGCTGCAGCTGCGGTTTTTAATAAAAAGCCTCTCCAGCCATATTCTTCGCCAAAAACTAATAATAAACCAATTAATACATTCGCAATGCCAGGAAGTACCGTTAACTCTATAAGTTTATCTTTATTTAAAGTTGATAAACCTAAAGCATAGGTTACAAGACAAATTACTCCAATAAATAAAATTGGATAAAGTACCGAAAATGCTAGTGCCTTTAAATTTAATCTATGAAAAACTGGTGCAAATACTTTTTTAAATGATTTATATCGAATTGAATTTAATAGCAAACCTATAATCGCTGGTACAAACATTACCAATGATACTAAGTTGATATTTTCTCCATCAAAAAAAATAAAGAAAGTAAATACGTAAGAAATTATTAAAGTAAGAATAGCAAAAACAGAGGCATATTTTAAGTCAGTATTCATAAAGTAACACGTTGATTGATAGAGAAAATTTTAATCTTATATAAGTATAGATAAATGAACTTAATTAATGGACACAAAAAAATAGAGTTTAGTGAAAAAACTAAACTCCATTTTTTAAATCATAATTAAAAATTGAATTTTCACTATTTAAGTGCCATTTTATAATTACTAATTTTATTATTTTGGTTTACTGATATTATGTATAAACCTCTTTTTAATGAATGATATACAGAGCTATTTGGTACTATATCTTTTAAAGAAAGTACATGACTTCCGTCTAAAGTATAAATTTCTACTTGCTCAATTTTTGATGAAGTATTAAAATGAATCTGACTTAATGAAGTACCTAATTTTAATGATCTTATTTCATCTTCAAGACTCAATACTGAGCGCTGTTCAAAGATTAAATAAAAACGATTTTCGTATTGACCTGCAGCTAAATTAATGTGTGCTTCACCATCTTCTAAATTATATTCTATACCCGTTTCTTTATCAAGTAATAACATTGGAATGCCTTCCATATTATCCCAATTAGGAACCGAAAATTTATGAATACCACCATGAGCGGTAATTAAACCTACAGGAACTTCTTTAGAAGGTATATCAAAATCATCTAAAACATTAATAACAAATTTATCTTCTGTAGATGTAATGCCAGTGAATAATGAGAATCCAGGATTACCGACAAATTTCTTTACATCAAATTGAGCATCATATTCATTAGATGCATCTTCTTTAAATGCCACAAGTACTTGATTAAAATATCCATCTTCGTGAACTACATTTAGCCACATTCTAGCAAATTCTGTAGCATTTTTAACTCTAAAAAACTGTTGATTATTCGATGAACGCATAGCGTTGGTAAACGTTACATTACCTGTAGATTTTGCTTCTACATAAAATCCCTGCCCTACAGCAATTTCTCCATTTGGTAAATCTGAAGACCCACCAGATACTCCACCAATACCAGGCTTAAACGTTGCATAATCTGAAGAAACTAAATTAGAGCCTGTTTCTGTATTTTGATCCCAAAAATAAACTGCCGATTGTATCAAATTAGATCCTTTGGCTCCATTTTCATCAATAAACCTATCAATTCTAATTGGAGAAATATAAGGATTACCAAGTAGGTTAAAACCTGTATGTGCTCCTTTTTTCACCGCTATTGTTACCTCTTTATTATTCGGAATACCTGATAATTTTTTAAGATTTACATTCGTAGCTGTATATCCTTGTCCAGGAACCATTGCTCCGTTATGAGCAACCCATCCTTTATTTAATTCTGTATAACTATGTGTTTGCGGAATGGTTGGATCATATGAATAAATATTCTCTCCAAAAGACTGATGCGAGTTAAACGGACTCGAAAAGTAATTATAAACCGTTTCAATTCCTGTACCTTTCACTGTGTATTCTACAACACCTGTACCTCTATATTCAGAATTTTCAGTTTGTATTAAAAACCCACCATTTTCAATAGTAATCACTCCATTATTTACCAAGTCATTATTTACAGTTATACTAGCACTTGGTTTTACACTAATTTTACTATTGCTTCCTAAATTTACAGAGTTAACTATAATATCATTTGTTACATTATAAGTAACGTTGGGTTCTATTACTACATTTGTTCTTGTAGTTGGTTGTCCATTAGACCATGTAGAGCCATCAAAAACACTTTGGTTAGGATCGTTAAATTCTATTTGGTATGCACTCGGTAAAATGGCTAAATCAATTGTTGCCGCAGGTAAATTTGCAAAAGCAGCATCTAAGAAAGTCCATCCAAAAGTAACTGTACTTTGAGAATTTGATGCATTACCTGTAAAGAACACTCTCACTTGAGTAGAACTATTTTTTACAACATTTAATGTTAATCCATTTGGAACATTATTCGCAACAACTAACCCTTGATCTACAAGGTTAACACCCACTTTTCCTAAAATAACATCTCCTCCAGTAAGGTCCATTACTAATTCTCCTTCAACAACACCGTTATTGTTGCTATTTTCTTTGAATTGAGAATAACTCACAACTACAAAATCACTGTCTGTAATAGGGGTATCATTAAAATTAAGCTCAATAGGATAATCTGTATTGGTTAATCCTAAAAATGCAGAGACATCTGTAGAAACAAATGCTTCATCTGTAAATGTTATTATTATATCATTTGCGTCATCTACATTATTATGGTTTGTAGCATTTCCTGTAAATGTTAATGTACAATTGTTATCGTCTACTTTGGTCACTATTGCTGTTAATCCATCTGGTACATTTTGGATTGTATACGCATAGATAGGACTATCATTTGTACCAATAAATGTATCTCCAACTAGCGTAACTGTTTTACTTCCTGTCAACGATCCATCGTCAACATTACTTTCTGTAAAGATGTTTGCATCCCAAACTAAATAAGGAGCAGTATCTCTAAAGTTAATGTTTATATCTTTTTGAAGATTAAAGAAATGTTCATTTGTACCATCAACAAATAATTGATCTAAAAGTTGAATTGATACAGTAACATCTTCATTATCGCCATGGTTTACCGCATTACCTGTAAAGTATACAATGATATTTTCTGAATCAGTTAATTCGATATGAGCTGTTAAGCCGTTTGGCACTCCTGTAACTTGAGCAAGATTAGCAGATAATAAATCAGTGTTTCCTGTTTCAAATTGAATATCTCCTTGAACAGATAAAAACAGTGAATCGGCAATAGATCCATCAAAACTGAATGACTCGTTTAAATAATCTTTAGAATAATTTACTCCAGGAGTATCATAAAAATTAAACTGAATTCCTTGGTGAGAGATATTTTCAAAAGAAGTAATATCCTCCTCTGTAAAAATTGTTTTCTTCAGAATAATAGCCCCATCATAAGTAGTATTTATATAATCATTCTCTACAGCTTTTCCTGTAAAAGATAATTCTATTACTTGATCTGATACTTTTACAATTTCTGTTGATAACCCCGTAGGAATGTTGGCAACATTTATATATTCTGAAAGTGTATCGCCAATAGCTCCAATAAAAGTTTTTCTATTACTTACCTGAACTAATTGTTTTGTTACAATATCACCTAAGTAAGTTGATGTATCTTCATTAAAAACCATGTCACCCCAATACATTCCGTATATCTCAGAAAAATTGATTTTAGAAGTAAAAGTGTAGTTCTCAATAGTAGTAATTACATGATCATTGATTGCTCCTAAACCGTTATCATTAAAAGTGATCATCAAGTTCTCAATATCATCATTATCAAAATGAGCAGTTGTTGAACCATTCATTGATAACCTTACTTGTGTTTCTGAAATTCTTGATAATTCAATATCAAAACCAGCAGGAAGATTACTTACATCAATATTATTTGTTGATATACTATCTGAGAAAGTAGCATTATATAATGAAACAACCACTGCATTTTCAATGGTTCCTTCATTATCCATATCTTCGGAAAATACTTTTGTGCTATACGTTAATGTTGGTGTAATTGGTGCTTCTACAAAATTCAATTCAAAATTATTGATGGTCTGATTTACTAATGTTGGAAAAACAGCAGAAGTAAAAGCTGAATTCTGAATGCTTATTACCACATCATTTACATCATCAATTTCTTGCTTATGAGAAGTTGCACTGTATAAAAACGATAGCTCTAAACTTGTATCAGATAATCGGATAACATTGCCTTCTAAACCTTCGGGTAAATTACTAAATATTACTTTTGATGATGCGGTAAAATCTTCACCATTATAGCCATTGAATGTTTCATCACCTAATAAATTAATAATTACACTACCTTCAATAGATCCGTCGTTTCTTGGGTTCTCACTTAGAGAATAATTATTTAAAGTAATTCCTTGAAATTCTTGAAACTTAAACTGAATATCTTGGGTATATCCGGCTACTAGCGTATTTGTAAAATCAACAAAAGCACTATCTAAGAATGTTATTGTAGTTGTAATACTATCACTCGGTGAGTGAGCATTAGCTGTACCACTAACAGTCATTGTTAGTAACTTATTGTGCACGCGTGTAAAATTAGCAGTTAGGCCTTCTGGTAAATTATTTACTTCAATTAAATTAGCTACACTGTCTATAAATTTATCATGTACTAAATTAAAATGAACTTGCATATTACCAAAACCACCATCATAAGGTTCTCTTTCTGTAAATGAAGTTGCATTACCTGCCAATGAAGTAGTTAATGTTATTTCTGGATCATATCCATCATGAAAAAGAACTGACAATGTTGATATTGTTGAGAAGTTAATTTCACTTGCAGGTATTTCTCCAAACGCGCTATCTTTAAAAGAATAACCAAAGTTTTTTGTTTGTGATGAATGATCTGTAGCAGTTCCACTCAAAGAGAAAATTACATTTGTAGAAGATGTTTTTAATGCTTTTAAAATTAATCCGTCTGGAATATTTGTAGGCGTAATATGGTTAAGTGCTACAAGATCGTTTCCAACAAGACCTGATAAAGTATCGCCACCTGTTAATGATAATTCAAGAGAACCTACTATTGTACCATTGTTAATTACATTTTCTTTAAAATTACCCTGTTCTACTACAACAAAATCACTATCCGTAAATAAAGGAGGGTCATCAGTCATAAAACTAATACTACTTGCTTCTAAATAAACGGCATAATCTATAACGTCAGCATTCAAAATTTCAAATGCATGGTCTTGAAATGTCCAACCAAAAGTAACATCATCGTCTATAGTATGATTAGCTGCATTTCCTGTTAGAGTAATTGTCACTTTATAATCAGAATTTTTTATGGCAGAAAGTGTTAAACCTTGGGGTACGTTATTAGGTACAACATAACCAAGAGTTACTAAATCAGCTTCTATAGCACCATTTAACTTATCACCACCTGTTAAGTTTAATACCATACTACCACCAACACTGCCATCATTTGCATCGTTTTCTATAAAAGGCAATCTTGAGCTTATTATAAAGTCACTATCTTCAATTAAGTTTACCTCAATAGTACTAAAATCAATTTCTATATATTCTTCAGAAACAGCAAAGTCTACAACACTATTAGTTACATTTAAAAATGCACTATCTTCAAATATCCAACCACAGCTAATGTCGTTTGCATCTGCATGGTTATCCGCGTTTCCAATTAAAGAAATTGATACTTCTGTAAGACTATTTCTTATTACTGAAAGCGTTAATCCTTCTGGAATATTGATAGGTTTAACAAAACCAGTTTCTACTAAATCCTGACCAATAATTCCTGCTAAGGTATCACCACCAACTAAGTTTAAAACTAGAGAACCTTCTACTGCACCATCATCAGCGGAAGTTTCTATAAATTGTGTTGAGCTTATTATCTCAAAATCACTATCTGTAATTGGAGGAGCATCTCTAAAGTTTACACTGTATACTTTAGATGTGTTCGCATAATCACTTGCTGAACCATTTTGGAAGGCATCGTCTAAAAGTATTAATCTTAAATTATAAATATCTTCATTATCTGAATGATAATTAGCTGTATCGACTAAAGTAATTTGTAAACGTGTGTCAGATATAGGAACAACTTCTAATCGTAATCCTTCAGGTAGGTTTTCTACTTCAGCATATCCTAGTTTTATATAATCATCTCTAATACCATCTAAATCAAAAATGGATCCGTCATTTTCATCTAATAAAGGTGAGAAAGTAATATTTCCTGTTGCGTTGGCGTATACAGAATATGGAAATGTACCATCAAAATCATTCGATTCTGAAAATGTATTTCCATCCCATTCAATACCATCTTGTTCTGCTTCTAAATTTAAAGCATGAGAATAATTATAAAGTGGAGTAAAGAGGGAGAGCGTTAATATTATTAGGAATAACCTTTTCATAACAGTTAGTAATCTATGGTGATTAATAGATAAAGTAAATTATTTACTTTCTATTTTAAATAAGCATATAACACTATACATTAAATAGTGAAATAGTAAATTATTCCATAAAAAAGGAGATGATCAAATTAATTTTCATGATGTAAATGAGTTATTTTTTGGGTTGTTATTAAAGAATCTTTCAGATTTCTTCTGGTCTTTTTAACTAATAATTAGTTACAATTATCTCCTATAATTACACACACAACTTTATAATAGTTCATTATTTATTTAAATCAACTGTATTTTTATTGAGTACTTGTATACTTTCAAGAATTGATTTCAGATAAATTATATGTAATCACTATTGTGGGAATTATTTTACATTTATTTACGTTATTGTATTTGTTAACCCAAGAATAGTCTTTAACCCAATTAACGACCATGAAAATATTAAGCCTAAAGATTGTTTCATTATTCTTTATCTGTACACTTTTTGTTTCTTCCTTCAGTTTAGCCCAAAACGGCTTTGTTGTACAAGGTGTTGCACGAAATAATGGCCATGCGGCACTTGGTGATAGATTGATACCATTTACCTTTCAAATAAAAAGTAATGATGGATCTACCACTTATTACAGTGAAACAAAGTCAATCCGAACAGATACGTACGGAGTGTTTTCACATATAGTAGGACAAGGTGATAATCAGTCCGGTAATTTAAAAAATGCTCCTTACACGTTAGGCAATTTAAAATTAATTGTCTCTTTAGATGATAATGGCAACCAACAAATCATTTCTGATAAACCAATGAATTATGTACCCTATGCATATAGAGCTGCTAATGGGTTACCTGCTGGGTCAATAATTCCTTTTGTAGGAAGTGCTGCTCCAAGTGGTTGGATGTTATGTGATGGAAGTTCAATTCCATCTGGAACTACTTTAAAAGATGTTTTGGGAATGAACAATGCACCTGATTTAAGAGGTATGTTTGTTAGGGGTTCTGGTACTAACGAGACTTTCACTAATTCTAATAGTGAATATCCACAAGGTCCGGCATTAAATGATGTTGAAAAAGATAAGATAGGTCCTCATAGTCACTCAGATGATATTTCGGTATCGGTAAATAGTGGAGGTTCCCATTCACACAGTTATTCTAAAGTAGAAAGTGCTAGTTCGTATGGTATACTAAACTACATTGCTGGTTTAGGTGCACATATTAGTACAGAAAGTACTAATACATCATCAGCTGGTGCTCACGAGCATACAGCAACAGTTTCTGGTTCTATTAATTCCGTAAATGGCGTTGGGACAGGAAATGAAGTTCGACCAGTAAGTTATGGTGTAGCTTACATTATTAAATTATAATTAGCATAGCAGAAGCTATCAGAAAAAATAACCCATCAAAAATATTCATTTATGCTACTTAAGACTCATTATCGTTCAATAATATTGATAGCATTACTATTTCTAAATAGTAATCTATTCGCTCAAAGCGGAGGTTTTGTTGTACAAGGACTAGCAAGAAATTCATTACATGCTGCTATTCCAAATAAAGTAATTGACTTTAAATTTACAATAGTTAGTAATGATAAGTCATCTACATATTTTTCAGAAACAAAACAGTTAGTAACAAATGCACAAGGTGTATTTTCTCATGAAATAGGTACAGGTACAGTATCTACTGGGTCAATCCAAACTGTTCCGTATAAAGATGCCAATTTAAAATTGATCATCTCTATGATTACTAACTCTACAGAAAACGTAATATCAGAACAAATCATAAACTATGTTCCTTATGCTTTTTCAGCTTTAAATGGAGCTCCTTCTGGGTCTATAGTTCCTTTTACTGGTACAGACGTTCCGTTAGGATGGATGCTGTGTGATGGAAGTTCTGTTCCATCAGGTACATATTTAAAAGATATGATTGGAATGGCAAATGCACCAGACTTAAGAGGAATGTATCTTAGAGGTACAGGTACTAACGGAACTCATCAAAATAGTAATAATGATTATGCAACCGGACCTGGTTTAAATTCTTATGAAAAAGATCAATTAGGAGATCATGGTCACGATAATGATTTTAGTGTAGATATCTCGAATGATGGTAGCCATACCCATAGTTATAGTAAATTTAGAGAAGGCGGATCAGGTAATTTAGGTCGCCATGGTGGTGGTGTGGTTAAAAGACAAAACATTAGTAGAACTACAGGAAATTCTGGAGATCATACCCACTCAACAACAATAGGCGGTAGCGTTGGTGCCGCAACTGGAGATGGCGTTTACTCAGAGACACAACCCGTAAGTTATGGTGTAAATTACATCATTAAGCTTTAATTCGATTTTGGTTAAACCTAATAACTAAAAGTATTACATGTTATGATGTAATATTTTATTCAGCTTAATATTATGAAAAAAATACTCTTGCTATTGGTGTTTCTGACATCAACAATGCTCGGGGTTGCGTCTTCATCAGTTAATAATTCTACTAAAGATATTAACACAGAAGGTGAAACTCCGAATAACGAAATAAGTACTACAGAAGAAATAGAAAACCAGACCTTATTAGATAAAATTTACTCATTCATATTTTCTTCTAAATCTTTAACATATTCTACAACTACGTTTCATGAAGATGATTCTAATAACGGTACAATTAAAAATAAAATAATTGTTACTATTAATGGAGCTTCTTTTCATGGTAAAAAAGGAACCGACTTAGGTGACAAAGATGCTGTTGTAGTAAGAAATTTACCTCCTGGATATACTCCATACATTGTAGTAGAATCTCCTTCTCAGGTTTCTATTACTTTAAATGGTATTGCAAATACACATAGAAGTCAAGATGATGTATCACAAATTGAAGTAGAATTTTACAGTCATGCTTTTTTAGATGCTACAGTTTCAGAAGTTTCTAGCACATTTGTAAGTAACATTAATGTAGATTACATAGATGGTTTCTCAAGTGGTAATTTCAATACAGATGATATAGAAATTGAAACACCAAGAATTAGTGTTGTTACAGGTTTTAACGGAACACTTAATTACCAAATGGATGATGAAGGAAACTACCTTAACTTAAATGTAGGTAGTGCGTTATCTCCTGTTACTACGGTAACTAATTATGAAGTTTTTAGAGATAATGATACAAATTTATCAGATAGTGAGATCATCCAAGAGGGGAATTTAATTATTGGTTTTCCGTGGGAAATATTTTACAACGCTCCAACTTTCACTAGAAATACCTTCGAAATTTCTAAAGGTTATTATAGTGATGAAACAAGAATAAATTGGCAAGTAAATAACAATTCTGACCTAATTACAACATTTAAGGTTTATAGAAGAGAGTTCGATCCTTCAATTACAGATTTATACACAAATTATGAATTGCTTATCACATTAGATAACGAAACATATAGCTATTCTGATTACGATGTTGAAGGTGGTATTTTATTCGAATATAAAATTGATGTTGAAGGTTTAGGTGATTTAGATATAGAATATACCACCTATATAACTGGCGTTGGTTTTAGAAATCCAACAGCAACAATCTCTGGTAACATTGCTTTTGAAGGAGGAAATCCTGTAGAAAATGTAGTTGTAAGAGCAGAGCCTCAGGGAGCTGAATTAAAATTAAAATCTTTTACAGTTGAAGTAGAAGGAGATGGTTATGTAGAGTCTGTTATTGAAACAGATAATTTACCAAATGAATATACTATTCAATCTTGGTTTAAATTTAATGGAAATTCAGAAGGAGAAGCTTTTAAATTATTTAATGGATCTTCTTTTTATGATTTAGATTACGAAAAAACAGATGATGAATTAATATTTATATTACATTCTCCATCAATTTCTGATGAGATTACATATAGACTTGCTGGTTATTTACCATCTGGTGAAGCAAATGGTGCAGGTGAAGATGTAGTTGAAACTTATACTGATATTCTTAATCAATTTAACCATCTCTCTTTAGTTTTAACCCCAGAAGAGCTACCTAAACTTTACTTTAATGGTAGATTAATGGATTCTAATTTTGCAGATGATAATGTTCCTAAAAGTCTTTCTCATTTGGTAGACGTGTCTATGAACACGGATAACGACAGCACCAAATTTGTACCACTAACTGGCGAAGATGCTTATTTTAGAGTGGGTGATGGTTTTGTTGGTTTTATCGATGATGTTAGAGTATGGAGTAGAGCATTAGATGCTGATGAAGTAAAGAAAAATTATAGAAGATATTTAAGTGGTGCTGAAAATGCTCTTGAAGTTTATTTAAGAATAGACGAAGGAACAGGTGCTTATGCTTACGATTTATCTAAAAGTGGTTTTGACTTTAATAAAAGACACTCATTCCTTTTAAATACAACATGGTCTCAAGAAGCACCAACTACAAGTCAGTTAGGTATTTTTGGGGTAACTAACATGTATGGTAATTATGTAATTTCTTCTGTCCCATATTCAGGTAACGGAGGTACATATGCTATTACACCAATGTTTGGCGTGCACGAATTTGATCCTATCAAACAAGTAGTTTTTGTAGGTAAAGGTTCTGAAGTTGTTAATCAATTAGACTTTTTAGATATATCTTCATTCTTATTTAGAGGAATAGCTTATTACGATGTTAGAGGATTATTTGAGCCTTTAAGAAAAGTTGAAGATGTTACTCAAATAGAAGATGCTGGTTATAACCAATACTTAGTTACTATTGATGGTGCAAAAATAATGTACAATCAAGGGCATTACTTTAAAGATGAAGAAGAAGACCTTTATGAATACCCTAAAGTATTTTTAGATGGTGCTAATATCTTTGTTGATGGTAATATCATGCTCGACGAAAATAAAGAACCTCTAGTAACTGGAAAAGATGGTTTCTTTGAACTTCAAGTACCAATTGGTAACCACTTTATTGAAGTTAGAAAAGCAAACCATACACTAGTACACGGTGGTAGATTTCCTGCTGAAGGCTATTATGAGTTTTTTGAAAATTTAGAAGCTCCTAAACCTTTTGTTGATACTACAAGAGTAAATGTTGTAGGTAGAGTTGTAGGTGGACAAGTGGAAGCCGAAAAGCCTATTGGATTTGGTTACGATGGTACTCAAGAATATACTTTTAATTACACAGAAGATTCTTCTGAAGTAGTTGGTGTATCTTCTATAAGTAATATTGGTACAGCACGTATCACTTTCGATTATCTTCCTTACGGTGCAGACCCTGCTACTGGTTTTTTATCAACTAGTATTTTTACTAATTCAGAAACAGGTGAATATAGAACTCAATTATTACCAATTAATTATATCATAAATCAAGTAACTGGTGTTGTGATAGAAAGTAATACCGATGTTCAATTATTATCTGGTAACGAAGAAGTTGATTTCTCTTTTATTACTGAAGAATTTACGTCTGTATTTGAAGATCCAAATGGTTCTGGGTTAGAATCTGATCCTTATCATTTTGTTCAAAACTTTATATACAGATCAACGCCAGTTTTAAATGTTGAGGGACAAACTTATAATTACTTAATTGCTGCAGAAGGGGATACATCTATTAAATATCCTGTATATGAACAATTATATGATTATAAAGTTGATTTGGTTTCTTATGAAGAATATGAAAATAAGGAAATTAATCAAAAATTTACTGTTCCAATTACTGATGGTGAATACATTATCAATAATAATTTAGCTGATGAAACTGCAGAAAATCTAGTAAAAAGTGAAGAAGAGCCGAATAAAGCCACTTATTACTTTAAAGCTGGTTTACCTTTAATGACTGCTCCTTTCACAAAAAGCATGAGTATCAATCTTCGTATTAATGGAGTTGATTATCCTGCAGAAAATTTCTTAGCAGAAGGTTTTATTATAGGTGGTGAAGCAGATGGTTCTCAACTATTTGTAACAAAAGCACCAGATTTCCCAGATATTATCCTGAGAGATCCTCCAGGTTCTGGAAGTTCAGCTACCATTGAGGCTGGTACAGAAATTACAATCACATCAGAATTAAATACACTTACAAATGTATCTACTTCTTATACAAATACATTCCATCAAGGTGTAACAGTTACTACTGGTGGTGGTAAACTTGGTCCAGAAGTAGAAGCTGATGTTTCTAACGATATCGAAAATGGTATATCTGTTTCTTACGGTTCTGATTACGGAGAAAACCAAACAAAGTCTTATTCTTTCTCACAAAGTATTTCTACAAGTGATAGTGAAGGTTTTGTAGGTTCGGATGGTGACTTATATATCGGTAACTCAAAAAATCTTGAGTATGGTACTTTTAAAAGGTTAGTGATTACAGATACAGCTGTTTCTGGAATAGATAACACTACTTTCTATAAGTATAATGACGATGATACAATAGATACTGTCTATGTAAATCAACAGAAAGCCTTATTCTTTAATGAGTCTCCGACATCTACATTCTTTGTCTACTCTCAAAAGCATATTGTTAATACATTGCTTCCTGAATATGAGAGCTTTATTCTTGCTTTAGACAACGGTACTTTGGATCCTGAAGATGAAGGTGTTCTTACAAAAGAAGAATATCAGAAACAGATCAAGTTATGGCAAAAAATTATTCAAGATAACGAAAGAACAAAGTATAGAGCATTTAATGATCAAGAAAATTACAAAGCAGAAATCATTGCAAATATTACTTCTCAGTTAAACAATGATGGTCTGGCAGCATTAATCAATAGTAAGTTTTCTGATAATATTTCTATTGATTATGGTGTTGGCGGATTAGAAAGAACAATTAGTACTTTCTCTGCTGTAAATACATCGTATTCTTATGATGTTAACTTAGATGCTTCTTATGCACAAACTGTTGGTGCTGTGGTAAACGGTACAGGTTTTAAGCATACAATGGGTGTAGAATTTAATCAATCATTTGCAAAAAGTGATGGAAAAGAAGAAGCTGAATCTTTAGATATCACCTATTCAATTGTGGATAATGATGATGATAACTATTTAAGTATAGACGTTGTAAATCCATTTGATGGTAACGGTCCTATTTTCCGTACTGTTGGTGGTAGAACTTCTTGTCCGCATGAAGGTGAAGTACTTTCTTTATATTTTGATAAAGATAACGATGATGATATTACAGTAATTGGAGCAGGTGGTTCTCCTTTATCTATTGCAACTCAAGCAATAGAAGTTCCGGTTATTACTGCTAATATTACTGATATTACCAACATACCTGAAGATGATATGGCGGTAATTGAATTGACACTATTGAATAATACAAATGCTGACCTTAATGAGAACGTGAGTTTCATGCTTTACATCGACAATACATCAAACCCTCACAATATTAAATCTAATATTCCACAAGGGGGAGTTGAAGTTGAAGTACCGCATGATCAAACGGTAACTTATACAGTATTCTTAGAAAAATCGAAACCAGATGTTTACGATTATGAAGACCTAAGTATTGTATTAGAATCAATTTGTATGGGATCTGATTTACAAGAAACGGTAGAAGTATCTGTACATTATGTTCCTTCGTGTACTAGAATAGAAGTTCAAAAACCTTTAGAAAATTGGGTAATGAATGCTACTACAGCATTTAACGAAGATGGTTCTACTAATCCACTACCAATTGTTTTAGGTGATTATTCTAGAACATACGATAGTTTTGAAAAAGTAAGATTAGAATACAGAAAATCTACTTCTCCAACTTGGACAAGGTTATATACTTATTATAATAACGCACAATCTTATGCAGATGCTGTAGCTGCTCAAGAACAGAAAATTGATATGATCACTGACGATAATATCACTTTTTCTTGGGACATAGGCGCAACCGGTTTAAGTGATGGTGATTATGAAATAAGAGCTATTTCTTATTGTGATAACGGAACGGAATATATTTCTGATGTTGTTGCTGGTAAAGTTGATTTAAATATTCCTGTTGCTTTCGGAACTCCGTCTCCTAGAAACGGAATATTATCGGCAGGGCAAGACCTTACTTTAAAATACAGTGAGAATATTTTATATAATTCTGCCATCAGTAATATTGAAATCGTAGGTCAAACTAATGATCAAGAAATTGCACACGGTACTTCTGTATATTTTGAAGGAAGTAATAACACGGCAACTTTTGAGAAACCATCAATTAGTGATCAGAACTTTACTATTGAGTTCTGGATGAGAAACCTTTCTACTGAAGCGAATTCTATCATTTTTAAACAAGAAAATGGTATGGAAGCAACGCTTTCTGGAAATACGCTTACTTGGACTGTTGAAGGAAGTTCTACTTACTCTGTTTCTAGTCCGATTCTAGACGATGACTTATTCCATCATTATGTATTTGTTTACGATGGAACTGATTCTGGAACACTAAGAATGTACCAAGATGATCAGGAATTAGGATTTACCAACACAGGTGCTTTTGCTATTCCTAATAGAAATGATTTGGTTTTTGGTGGGTCGACTTTCAAAGGAAATATTCTTGAATTAAGAATCTGGTCAAAAGCATTATCACTTTCTGAAGCATACGCTCAAATGTATCAATCATTACTTGGTTCTGAACAAAACCTTCAAGGGTACTGGCCAATGGATGAGGGAAGAGAAAGCGTAGTTAACGATAAAGCAAGAAACAAACACGGCATTATGAATGCTGAGTGGGATATTCGTCCGAAAGGAACTGCTTATAATTTCGAAAACAACGATTACTTAACGCTCGACAATGTAAACTTTGTACAGCTTACAAGTCAGATGGATGTTACATTATCATTCTGGGTGAAAATGGATCAGTCACAAGAAGCTACTATTTTCTCAAACGGTAGAGGTGATGGAACAGATGTAATTGAGGCCAATGGCAAAGCCAACAAATGGTCGGTAGATGTACATACTAATGGTAAACTTTACCTTAATAACGAAGGTACAGCTTATGAGTTAACCAATGATATTGTAGATGGAGAATGGCATCATGTAGCAATTGTTTTAAATAGACTTGGAGCTATGAAAACATATGTTGATGCTGATTTAACTACCTCAAATATTGCAAATAACATCTCAGGTTTATCTGGTAATAAATACTTTATAGGTGCTAGAGGTTTTAATAACGGAGGCCTTTATGAAGTAGATCAGAAGTTTGTAGGTAAAATAGATGAATTACGTTTATGGAATCTTGCAAGAACAAAAGAGCAAATCAGCAGAGATAGGTATTTTGAAGTAGATTTCTCTACTACGGGTATTATGCTTTATGCTAGAATGAACGAGCCAGATCCTTTAGACAATTTAGCTCCTACCTATTATCATATGGATGCTAATAATATTGTTTCTACATCTACAAGTATAATGAATGCAGCAACTCCTGCTTTCGATGAAGATGCTCCTGCGTTGAAACCGAAAAGAAACTTGGAAATGTTTGCTGTTAGCCATGTAATTAATGGTGATGAAATGATCATTAACCCAATAATTAGTGATTGGTCGGTATTAGAAGGACAAGTTATTGATATTACTGTTTCTAGATTATTTGATGAAAAAGGAAACAGACAAGAATCTCCAATTACTTGGACAGCATATATCCGTAAAAATCAAGTGGTATGGTCTGTAAAAGATGGTTTAGACTATGTTAATTTACAAAACTATGTAGGCGTAAATCAATCATTTGATATTACTGTAGAAAACTTTGGAGGAACACCTCAAGATTTCAACATCAAAAATGTTCCAACATGGTTAACGCTTAGTCAAACATCTGGTCAGTTAGACCCAGATAGCAAGCGTATAATTACTGCTGAGGTTAATAATAATCTTTCTGTAGGTGAATATAGCACAGATTTATACTTAGATACAGAGTACAATTACGATGAAAAAATAAAACTCGATTTAAGAGTTTTAGAAAACGAACCTGATTGGGCTGTCAATGAAAGTAACTACAGTTTCAATATGAGTATTGTAGGTAAGATTAAAATTGACAATGTTTTTGCTGAAGATCCACATACCAAAATCGGTGCTTTTGTAGGAGAAGAAGCAAGAGGAGAAGCACAATTAGTATATGACAATGGATTACAAGATTATTTCTTATATCTAACAGTAAATTCTAATACAACTACCTCAGAGCAAGTATCTTTTAAAATATGGGATGCTGCAACCGGTAGAGTACTAGATGCTGAAATTGATGGAAATGCTGAAATCACATTTGTACAAGACCAAGTGATGGGTGACAATACCACTCCAAAAGTATTTACAAATACAAACGTGATGGAGCAATCATTAGCATTAAATCAAGGTTGGACATGGGTTTCATTATCAGTTAATGATAGTCGATTTACTGATTTGGATGCCTTAACTTCTCAAATGCAATTAAGCAACGGTGATAGAATTGTTGCCCAAAATGAATTTGATGTTTACGATCAATCAATTGGATGGTCGGGTAGTATTTCTTCTAATGCAGGAATGACAAATGTCAAAATGTATAAAATGAAATTAACCGATGCCAATACTCTTGAACTGAAAGGAGACATGGTTGATAACAATAACTTTGAAGTTACTCTTGCAAATGGTTGGAACTGGCTTCCATACCCAGTTTTAACAAACTCTAGTGTAAACGATGCCTTAGCATATTATGAAGCTAGTAACGGCGATTTAATCAAAGGGCAAGATCGATTTGCTATTTACGATGAGTTTAGTGGATGGGTAGGTACTTTATCTTTCTTAAAAAGAGGAGAAGGATACATGTTGAAATCAAATGGATCATCTCAACAATTCTCTTATCCTAAAGTATTCTCAAATGCTCGTCAGAAAGGAGATAGTAATACAGAGATAGATCAATTTGTAAATAATGCTTATGAATTTAATATGAGTACTATTGTTGAAGTACCTGATGGATATGATCAAGTATATGTATACAACAATAAGCAACATGATATTCGAGGTGTAGGTAATGTAGTTGAAATTGAAGGTAGAAACTTAGCGTTCATTACTGTATATGGTAATGCAGATGAAAACCTTACTTTCAGTTTAAAAGACAACCTACAGTTTACCGATGCAGGAGAGGAATTTGTATTTGAAGATGATGCCGTTTACGGAACATTCATTACTCCAATCCAATTAGGAGAAGTGATTGCATCTAATAGAGATATTGATTTAAATCCTGGTTCTTTAAAAGTTTATCCTAATCCTTCATCTTCTGAATTTAACTTATCATTCCAGTTAGATAAAGGACATGATTACCATCTTATTGTTTACTCTATGAACGGTAGAGTTGTTGAAAAACAAGACATTACCGGAGTTGTAGGTGCAAATGTTGTTACTATCGGAGAAACATACAATACAGGTGTTTACGTGGTAGAAATAATTACTAGTGATGGTACTTTTACGGAAAGAATAATTAAAAAATAAATTGCATTGTTTAAAGAAATTTATTTAAGATTTTATTGAATGATTTGCAAAAATATATAATCTGAATTGTTTTAAGTATTTACATGTTATCTTGTATAGCACGTAACTACTTAGAACAATCAAATTAATTATTAACATAGAAAACCCAAGACCTAAAATAATAACCCAATAAATTTTCTCATATATGTTACTTAAAACCCAATATCTCAATTTACTACTACTGATAACCCTAACATTAAGTAGTGGTAGTCTATTCGCCCAAGATTCTGGTGGATTAGTTATTCAAGGAATAGCAAGAAATTCAACTAACATTCCTATTCCTAATAAGTTAGTTCATTTTAAATTTAGAGTAACTAACTCAAATAACACAATCAATTATTACACAGAATCCGAAGCAATACTAACAGATGCTCAAGGAGTTTTTGCTCATGTTATTGGGAACGGAAGTAATCAAACGGGAAGTTTAGCAAATATTCCTTACGAAAAGGATGGGTTGATGCTAACAATTTCAATGCCGGTAGATGGCTCTGAAAATATCATTTCTCAACAAAAATTCAATTATGTTCCTTATGCATACTCTGCATTAAATGGTGCACCATCAGGTACTATAATATCTTATGTAGGTAGTACTGCTCCAGATGGCTGGATGCTATGTGATGGCAGTAATGTACCAAACGGAACAGCCTTAAAAGATATTATTGGCTTAACTAAATCTCCTGACTTAAGAGGTATATTTTTAAGAGGAACAGGTACAAATACATCATACAAAAATAGTAGTGATGCATTTGTAAAAGGTCCGTCTCTTAATGGTTATCAAAAAGATAAATTAAGAGATCACGGCCATGATAACGATATATCAGTATCTCTTTCTAATGCAGGTTCTCATAACCATGATTATAACAAATTAGAAGACAACTCTGGTACAGATGTAACCGGATATGCTGCAGGGGTAAACAAAAGAGATAACTTTAGTAGAAGTACTGGATCAGGTGGGTCACATAGTCATACAGCTACATTATCTGGTAGTATTGGAGACGCTAACGGTGGAGCTGTTAGTACAGAAACAAGACCTATAAATTATGGTGTTACCTACATCATAAAACTATAAGAAATACAATAGCCCTGTTAAACTAATTTTATTATAAAAATATTACACTCTATTATGTGTACTATTTTATTAGCATATAAATTATGAAAAAGATACTCTTGCTATTGATGTTTATTGCATCAACTATGCTAGGGGTGGCTCACTCAGAAAATACAAATTATATTAATGATGATGATTTGTATACAGAAACCCCCATTAACATAGCTAATGAAGAAGAAGAAGAAGAACCTCTTCTTGAAAAGATATATAACTTTATTTTTTCTTCTAAAAATGTGACCTATTCTACCACTACGTTTCATGAAAATGAAGCCAATAATGGTACCATTAGAAATACAATTGAAGTTACATTATCAGGTACTACATTTAGTGAAAGCCAAGGAACAGATTTAATTGGACCTGGTGCTGTAGAAGTAAGAAACTTACCTAGTGGATTAAGTCCATATGTTATTGTTAATTCTCCTACCACAGCAACCATTACATTAAATGGTATTGCTAATGTGCACAGAAGCCATGATGATATCAGTAATATTAAAATAATATTTAATGATGCTGCGTTTTCTGGTAGTACTGCTAGTCAAGTTTCAAATTCAACAAAATCTAACGTTGAAATTGATTTTATTGATGGGTTTTCTAGCGGTAATACAGTAGATATTGATGATGAACAAAGGGATCCTAGAATAGACATTGTTATTGGGTTTAATAATGTACTAGGAGAAGAAATTGACGATGACGGTACTTATTTAAATATAATTGCTGGTACTCCTTTTTCACCTGTTCATACATCTACACAATATGAGATTTTTAGAGAAGAAGATACAGGGTTATCAGATAGCGAAACAATACAAAGTGGTAAAATACTTTTAGGTTTCCCTTGGGATATATTTTACAATGCTCCTACATTCACAAGAAACTCATTCGAAGTTTCTAAAGGGTATTATAACGATAAAACATCAATTCAGTGGCAAGTATCTAACAATGCTGATTTGATTACATTTTTTAAAATATACAGAAGAAAATTTGACCCTAATAATGAAAATCATTCTGAAAATTATCAGTTAATAGCAACGCTTGACAATACGTCTTACTCTTATGAAGATTATGATGTTGAAGGTGGTATTTTACAAGAATATAAAGTTGTTGCAGATGGTTTAGGTGATTTAGAAATAGAATATACATCATTTATTACAGGTATTGGGTTTAGAAACCCTACGGCTACAATAACTGGTAATATTACTTTTGAAGGAGGAAACCCAGTACAAGATGTAATAGTTAGAGCTGAGCCTCAAGGTGGAGAAATTGTTCTTCAGTCTTTTAGTGCTAAAGTAAATGGTACCGGTTATATAGAATCGAAAATGGAAGCAAGAGAACTTCCAACAAATTTCACATTGCAATCTTGGTTTAAATTTGATGGTAATTCTTCTGGAGAATTATTTAAAATGTTTAACGGATCATCTTATTATGATCTTGATTATATAAAATCAGACAATGATATTCAGTTAACATTACACTCACCATCTTTATCAAAAGATATAACATTTACACTTGCTGGTTCTTTGCCAAATGGAGAATCTGATGGAGCAGGAGAAGATATTGTAATTCCTTTCTCAGAAGTAATGGAGGAATTTAATAATTATAGTTTAGTTTTATCACCAAACGATATACCTAAATTATATTTCAATGGTCGTTTAATGGATGGGAATTATAGTACAACAATCCCTGCAGAAATTAGCCATTTAGTTAACATTACAACGGTTAATACTGATAGCATTACATACCAACCAATAACTGGAGACAATTGTTACTTTAGAGTGGCAGATGGTTTTATTGGTTATTTTGATGATATCAGAATTTGGAGTAATGCACTAAGTAACGATGATGTTCAGAAAAATTATAGAAGATATTTAAGTGGAGCAGAAAGAGGACTTGAAGTATACCTTAGAATTGATGAAGGTACAGGTGCTTATGCTTATGATCTATCTAAAGAAGAATTTACATTTCATAAAAGACATTCATTTTTACTAAATACAGAATGGTCTCAGGTTACACCTACAATTAGTCAATTAGGTATATTTGGTGTAACAGATATGTTTGGTAATTATGTAATTACATCAATTCCTTATGCAGGTAATGGTGGTTCTTATGCTGTTACTCCTATGTTTGGTGTGCATGAGTTTGACCCAGGACAACAAGTTGTATTTATAGGAGAAGGATCTGAAGTTATCAATAAATTAGATTTTAAAGATATATCATCATTTATATTTAGAGGAATAGCCTATTACGATGTAAGAGGTCAATATGGTTCATTAAGAAAAGTAGATGATGTTACTCAAATAGAAGATGCTGGTTATAATCAATACCTAGTAACAATTGATGGTACAAAAATAATGTACAATCAAGGGCATTATTTTAAAAATGAAATTGGAGAACTATACGAGTATCCAAAAATATTTTTAGACGAAGCCAATGTATATGTTGATGGAAACATGGTACTTGATGAAAACAAAGCACCTGTTGTTACTGGCAAAGATGGCTTCTTCGAAATTCAAGTTCCTATTGGTAATCATTACATAGAAGTTAGAAAAAACGGTCATGGCTTAGTTCATGATGGTAGGTTCCCTGCTGAAGGTTATTATGAGTTTTTTGAAAATCATGAAACACCTAAACCTTTTCTTGATACTACTAGAGTTAGTGTTGTAGGTAGAGTAGTAGGTGGACAAGTGGAAGCTGAAAAGCCTATTGGTTTTGGTTTTGATGGAATTAAAGAATTTGATTTTTTCCACACAGTAGATTCATCAGAAACTGTAGAGATTTCATCAACAAATAATTTAGGAACTGCTAAAATTACTTTTGATTACCTTCCTTATGGTGCAGATCCTGCAACCGGATATTTATCAACTAGTTTTTATACAAATAATAAAACAGGTGAATATAAAGCAGAGTTGATTCCAATAAATTATATCATTAATGAAATAAATGGAGCAGTGATAGAAAGTAATCCTGATGTAATTTTACTATCAGGAAGTGAAGAAGTGGATTACTCTCCTTTTACAAATGATAAACGTGGAATTTTTAAAGATTCAGTGGGTAACGAAATCCAATCTGAGCCTTATAAATTTGTTCAAAACTTTATTTACAGATCTACTCCTCAGGTAACTATTGAGAATCAAACGTATGAATTCCTTGTATCTGAAGAAAACGATACTTCTGTAACGTATCCTGTTTATGAACAACTGTACGAGTATCAAATTGATTTACTTGCTTTTGAAGAATATGAAAACAAAGAAATCAATCAAAAATTTACTGTACCAGTTACAGATGGTCAATACTATGTAACAAATAATTTAGCAAGAGCTAATTCTGATAGATTTGAAAAAGATCCTGAAGAAGAAAATAAAGTAACGTATTACTTTACTGCTGGATTACCTTTAATGAATGCTCCTTTTAGAAAGGGAATGAGCGTAATGCTAAGAATTAAAGATGTTGATTATGCTCCAGATAATTTACTTTCAGAGGGAATTATCTTCGGTGGTAAATCAGATGGTTCTCAATTATTTGTAACAAAAGCACCAGATATTCCAGATATTATCCTTAGAGATCCTCCAGGTTCTGGTAGTTCAGCCTCTATTGAAGCTGGAACAGAATTAACAATAGAGACCTCGATGAATGCACTTACATCATCATCTTTTGAACAAGGTTTAACATTAAAGTTAGGTACTACAGTTACTACTGGTGGTGCAGATGCAGGACCAGAAAATACTGTTGAAGCAGTGAACGATGTTGAAAGTGGTTTTAGCGTAAGTTATAACTCTGATTATGGTGAAGGTTTTACAAAATCATATTCATTTTCTCAAACAATCTCAACAAGTGATAGCGAAAGCTTTGTAGGTTCTGATGGTGATTTATATATAGGTCACTCTAAAAATTTACAATACGGATCTTATAACAGATTATCTGCTACAGATACAATTGTAAAAGGAATTGATAACACTGCATTTATAAAACATAATGATGATGGTAGTTTAGATACTGTTTATATCAATAAACAAAAAGCTTTATACTTTAACGAAGCACCTACATCTACCTTCTTTATCTATTCTCAAAAACATATTATCAATACGTTAATTCCAGAATACGAGAGCTTTATTACAGCTTTAGAAAACGGAACTCTCGATTCAGATGATGAAGGTGTACTTTCGAAAACTGAATATGAAACTCAAATAAAATTATGGCAAGAGATTATTCAGAATAACGAGAGAACAAAATATAGAGCATTTAATGATCAAGATAACTTCCTTAATGAGGTTCTTGCGTCAATTACTGCCAATGAAGATCAGTACAACTTAGATCATAACAACAGTTATACTCAAAACTATCTTAATTTTGTCAATAAGCATTTTAAAGATAATATCTCTATTGATTATGGTGTTGGTGGTGTAGAAAGAACGGTAAGTACATTTACAGCTTCTGGAAGTTCTTATGCTTATGAAGTAGCCTTAGATTATACATTTGCTCACACATTCGGTAAAGAAATTAATGATACAGGTGATGAGATAACAACAAGTTTTGGTGTAAGCCAAGGTTTTGCTAAATCAGATGCATCAGAAAGTGCTGAATCTACTGCTTTTACTTATTCAATTGTAGATAATGACGATGATAACTATTTAAGTATCGACGTTGTAAATCCATTTGATGGTAACGGTCCTATTTTCCGTACTCTTGGTGGTAGAACTTCTTGTCCGCATGAAGGTCCTTTACTTTCTAATTATTTTGATAGTGAGAATTATGAGGAAGGTGTAATTGGAGCAGGTGGAACAGCATTATCTATTGCAACACAAGCAATAGAAGTTCCGGTTATTACTGCAAATGTTACTGATATTACCAACATACCTGAAGATGATATGGCGGTAATTGAATTGACACTATTGAATAATACAAATGCTGATCTTAATGAGAACGTGAGTTTCATGCTTTACATTGATAACACAACTAACCCTCACAATATTAAATCTAATATTCCACAAGGGGGAGTTGAAGTTGAAGTACCACATGATCAAACGGTGACTTATACAGTATTCTTAGAAAAATCTAAACCAGATGTTTACGATTATGAAGACCTAAGTATTGTATTAGAATCAATCTGTATGGGATCTGATTTACAAGAAACGGTAGAAGTATCTGTACATTATGTTCCTTCGTGTACTAGAATAGAAGTTCAAAAACCTCTTGAAAAATGGGTAATGAATGCTACTACTGCATTCAACGAAGATGGTTCTACTAATCCACTACCAATTGTTTTAGGTGATTATTCTAGAACATACGATAGCTTTGAAAAAGTAAGATTAGAATACAGAAAATCTACTTCTCCAACTTGGACAAGGTTATATACTTATTATAATAATGAACAATCTTATGCTGATGCTGTAGCTGCTCAAGAATCAAAAATTGATATGATCACTGACGATAATATCACTTTTTCTTGGGACATAGGCGCAACCGGTTTAAGTGATGGTGATTATGAAATAAGAGCTATTTCTTATTGTGATAACGGAACGGAATATATTTCTGATGTTGTTGCTGGTAAAGTTGATTTAAATATTCCTGTTGCTTTCGGAACTCCGTCTCCTAGAAACGGAATATTATCGGCAGGGCAAGACCTTACTTTAAAATACAGTGAGAATATTTTATATAATTCTGCCATCAGTAATATTGAAATCGTAGGTCAAACTAATGATCAAGAAATTGCACACGGTACTTCTGTATATTTTGAAGGAAGTAATAACACGGCAACTTTTGAGAAACCATCAATTAGTGATCAGAACTTTACTATTGAGTTCTGGATGAGAAACCTTTCTACTGAAACGAATTCTATCATTTTCAAACAAGAAAATGGTATGGAAGCAACGCTTTCTGGAAATACTCTTACTTGGACTGTCGAAGGAAGTTCTACTTACTCTGTTTCTAGTCCGATTCTAGACGATGACTTATTCCATCATTATGTATTTGTTTACGATGGAACTGATTCTGGAACACTAAGAATGTACCAAGATGATCAGGAATTAGGATTTACCAACACAGGTGCTTTTGCTATTCCTAATAGAAATGATTTGGTTTTTGGTGGGTCTACTTTCAAAGGAAATATTCTTGAATTAAGAATCTGGTCAAAAGCATTATCACTTTCTGAAGCATACGCTCAAATGTATAAATCATTGCTTGGCACTGAACAAAACCTTCAAGGGTACTGGCCAATGGATGAGGGAAGAGAAAGCGTAGTTAACGATAAAGCAAGAAACAAACACGGCATTATGAATGCTGAGTGGGATATTCGTCCGAAAGGAACTGCTTATAATTTCGAAAACAACGATTACTTAACGCTCGACAATGTAAACTTTGTACAGCTTACAAGTCAGATGGATGTTACATTATCATTCTGGGTGAAAATGGATCAGTCACAAGAAGCTACTATTTTCTCAAACGGTAGAGGTGATGGAACAGATGTAATTGAGGCCAATGGCAAAGCCAACAAATGGTCGGTAGATGTACATACTAATGGTAAACTTTATCTTAATAATGAAGGTATTGCATACGAGTTAACCAATGATATTGTAGATGGAGAATGGCATCATGTAGCAATTGTTTTAAATAGACTTGGAGCTATGAAAACATATGTTGATGCTGATTTAACTACCTCAAATATTGCAAATGACATCTCAGGTTTATCTGGTAATAAATACTTTATAGGAGCTAGAGGTTTTAATAACAATGGAACTTATGAGGTAGATCAAAAATTTGTAGGTAAAATAGATGAATTACGTTTATGGAATCTTGCAAGAACAAAAGAGCAAATCAGCAGAGATAGGTATTTTGAAGTAGATTTCTCTACTACAGGTATTATGCTTTATGCTAGAATGAACGAGCCAGATCCTTTAGACAATTTAGCTCCTACCTATTATCATATGGATGCTAATAATATTGTTTCTACATCTACAAGTATAATGGTGGCTGCAACTCCTGCTTTTGATGAGGATGCTCCAGCATTGAAACCAAAAAGAAACTTAGAGATGTTTGCCGTTACTCATGTGATAAATGGTGATGAAATGATCATTAACCCGATCATTAGTAATTGGTCGGTATTAGAAGGACAAGTTATTGATATTACTGTTTCTAGATTATTTGATGAAAAAGGAAACAGACAAGTATCTCCAATTACTTGGACAGCCTATATCCGTAAAAATCAAGTGGTATGGTCTGTAAAAGATGGTTTAGACTATGTTAATTTACAAAACTATGTAGGCATAAATCAATCATTTGATATTACTGTAGAAAACTTTGGAGGAACACCTCAAGATTTCAATATCAAAAATGTTCCAACATGGTTAACGCTTAGTCAAACATCTGGACAGTTAGATCCAGATAGCAAGCGTATAATTACTGCTGAGGTTAATGATAATCTTTCTGTAGGTGAATATAGCACAGATTTATACTTAGATACAGAGTACAATTACGACGAAAAAATAAAACTTGATTTAAGAGTTTTAGAAAACGAACCTGATTGGAGTGCTGATGCAACTCAGTTTGGTTACAACATGAATGTAGTTGGTAAGATTAAAATTGACAATATTTTTGCTGAGGATGCACATACTAAAATTGGTGTTTTTGTTGGTAAAGAACCAAGAGGTGAAGCTGAATTAATCTATGATAAAAATTGGGACGATTACTTCTTATACCTAACAATTTATTCAAATGCTGATTCTGTAGAAAATCTCTCATTCAAAATATGGGATGCTACAACTGGTAGAGTACTAGATGCTGAAATTGATGGAAATGCTACTATCGCTTTTGTTCAAGATCAGATTCTAGGTACTAAAGCTACTCCTTCAATCTTTAGTAATACTAACGTAATGGAACAATCATTAGCGTTAAATCAAGGTTGGACATGGGTTTCATTATCAGTTAATGATAGTCGATTTACTGATTTGGATGCTTTAACTTCTCAAATGCAATTAAGCAACGGTGATAGAATTGTTGCTCAATCTGAATTTGATGTTTACGATCAATCAATTGGATGGTCGGGTAGTATTTCTTCTAATGCAGGAATGACAAATGTCAAAATGTATAAAATGAAATTAACCGATGCCAATACTCTTGAACTGAAAGGAGACATGGTTGATAACAATAACTTTGAAGTTACTCTTGCAAATGGTTGGAACTGGCTTCCATATCCTGTACTAAATAATTTAAATGTAAATGATGCCTTAGCATATTACGAAGCTAGTAATGGTGATATAATTAAAGGACAAAATCAGTTTGCAGTTTATAACGATTTAGTAGGTTGGGTAGGTACTTTATCTTTCTTGAAAAAAGGAGAAGGGTACATGTTGAAATCAAATGGAACAACTCAACAATTCTCTTATCCTAAAGTATTCTCTAATGCTCGTCAGAGTGGAGAAAATGATAATAGCGATACTTTTGTAAACAATGCTTATGAATTTAATATGAGTACTATTGTTGAAGTACCTGATGGATATGATCAAGTATATGTATACAACAATGAGCATCATGATATTAGAGGTGTAGGTAATGTAGTTGAAATTGAAGGTAGAAACTTAGCATTCATTACTGTATATGGTAATGCAGATGAAAACCTTACTTTCAGTTTAAAAGATAACCTACAGTTTACGGATGCAGGAGAGGAGTTTGTATTTGAAGATGATGCCGTTTACGGAACATTCATTACTCCAATTCAATTAGGAGAAGTGATTGCATCAAATGAGGATATTAATTTAAACCCTGGTTCTTTAAAAGTTTATCCTAATCCTTCGTCTTCTGAATTTAACTTATCATTCCAGTTAAATAAAGGACATGATTACCATCTTATTGTTTACTCTATGAACGGTAGAGTTGTTGAAAAACAAGACATTACCGGAGTTGTAGGTGCAAATGTTGTTACTATCGGAGAAACATACAATACAGGTGTTTACGTGGTAGAAATAATTACCAGTGATGGTACTTTTACGGAAAGAATAATTAAAAATTAATTTTATAAAGATTTATAAAATTAAAAGTCCAAAATCAAGAAATTTGATTTTGGACTTTTTTTATGTTCAAAATTGAAGGCTTACTTCGAAGGTAAAAGCATACCATTTGCTTCTCCAAAGCCAATTCTTAAACTTCCATTATCACAATATCCTTTTAAAGAGATAGAATCATAATCTTCTAAAAAACTTCTCTCTTGTCCATCTTCTAAAACAATTGGTGTTTTACCGTTCCAACTTAATTCTAAAAGAGATCCAAATGAGTTTTTAGTAGGGCCAGAAATAGTACCCGATGCACAAACATCACCTACATTAATATTACAACCATTTACTGTTTGATGTGCCAATTGCTGACACATATTCCAATATAAATACTTATAATTTGATCGAGAAATTATAGTTTCTTTTCCATTTTTGGGAGTAAGACCAACCTCCAAATTAATATCAAAAGTATGTTTACCTGTAGATTGTAAATAAGGCAAAGGAGTTGGAACTTGTTTAGGGCTTTCTACTCTAAAAGGTTCTAAAGCCTCTAAAGTTACAATCCAAGGTGAAACTGTAGAGCCAAAGTTTTTTCCTAGAAAAGGACCTAAAGGAACATACTCCCATTTCTGAATATCTCTTGCAGACCAATCATTAAAAAGTAAAAGTCCAAAAATATAATCCTCTGCAGTATCTACATTTACAGTGTCTCCTAAAGTTGTAGATTTGCCAACAACAAAACCCATTTCTAATTCAATATCCATTCTACTAGAAGGGCCATAAATTGGTGCTTCAGCATCAGGGGGCATTTTTTGTCCTTTTGGTCTATGAATTGCTGTTCCAGAAACTACAATAGAAGAGGATCTTCCATGGTATCCAACAGGCATTTGTTTCCAATTTGGTAATAGTGCATTGTCTTTACCTCTAAACATTACCCCAACATTCGTGGCATGCTCTTCAGATGAATAGAAGTCTGTATAATCACCTATTTTAATTGGAAGATGCATTGTTACTGCACCATAATCAAATAAAACATTTTCTGCTTGAATTAATGGATTATTATCGCTCAATAAATCAAAAATGCATTCTCTTATTGCTGAATGTACTTGCTTACCTAAAGAGATGAAATTGTTTAAAGTATCTTGACTAAAAACCGTAAGATCATTTATAATAGTATCAAAATGACCAAGTTTTGCAACAGCTTCAAGATCAAGTACCTGATCTCCAATTGCTACACCAACTCTTTTAGATTGAGTAGCTGTTGAAAAAATTCCGTAAGGAAGGTTCTGAATTGGGAAATCTGATTTTTTATCAACTTTTACCCACGATTTAATTTGATTATTATGTGTTCTATTAATCATTGAAATAATTAGTTCTATGTGTTTATCAATAGGTTAGTATTGCAAAAATTTGCATGTTATTAAGATATTAATGTAATTAAAGAAAATCCATCGTAATATGATAACTGATAGAGAAATTACTACTACTTTTTTATCTAGTCTATCTTTTTACCTCAAGCAACATCTATAGAAAATAACAGTATCAATTATGAATACATCAGTAATTATCGATAATAACACTCAAAATATTGAAGATATATTCATTCATCTAAAGAAGAATGCCACTACCATTAAAAAGACTACTGTAAAAGAACGTATCAAGAAATTAGAAAAATTAGAACATTATATATTAGACCATAGAGAAGAGATACATGAGGCTATTTATAAAGACCTTAAAAAAAATCCAGTAGAGGTAGATACATCAGAAATACTAACAATAGTTGGCTTAATTCGACATACAAAAAAGCATTTAAAATCTTGGATGAAACCCAATAAAGTAAGTACACCTTTAAGTATGTTGGGTACTTCTTCTTATGTATTGCACGAGCCTAAAGGAGTGTGTTTAATTATTGCACCTTGGAACTATCCTTTTTACTTGGCAATCTCTCCTTTAATATATGCAATAGCTGCAGGTAATACAGTTGCAATTAAACCTTCTGAGCTATCTGAGCATACATCTTTATATATTCAAAAGATGGTTTATTCACTCTATTCTACTGATGAAGTGATAGTTATACTCGGAGGGGTTGGAGTTTCTACAACACTACTTAAACAAAAGTTTAATCATATCTTTTTTACGGGTAGTTCTAACGTAGGAAAAGTAGTAATGAAAGCAGCGGTAAATAACTTAGCATCAGTAACTTTAGAGCTAGGAGGGAAGTCGCCAACGGTTATTTGTAAGGATGCTGATTTAAAAGATGCTTCTGATAAAATTACATGGGGTAAATTCTTAAATGCTGGTCAGACTTGTATAGCTCCAGATTATGCTTTAATCCATAAATCTGTAGAAAAAGAGTTTGTAGAGCAGATGACAAACACCATTAATGAGTTCTATTCTCCTAATGGCGAACTAATTAAAGCATCTCCTGATTTATGCCGTATTATTAATAAAGATCACTTTAATAGATTAAAAGGCCTTTTAGAGGATGCTTCTGAAAAAGGTGCTACAATTATAATGAATGGTGAAATGGATGAAGCCTCAAAATATATGCCTCCAACTTTAGTTACCAACGTAACAAATGATATGCGTTTAATGCAAGAGGAAATATTTGGTCCTATTTATCCTATCAAATCATTTGATAAAATTGAAGAGGCTTTTGAAATTATTGAAGAAAAAGAGAAACCTTTAGCCTTATATATTTTTGCAAAGAAAAAGAAAACAATAAAAAAAGTTCTGCAGAACACTACCGCAGGAGGTACTTGTATTAACGAAACTATCTTACATATCAATAATCCTGATTTACCCTTTGGTGGAATTAATAATAGTGGAATTGGTAAATCCCATGGTAAATATGGTTTTGTTGGTTTTTCGAATCAAAGAGCTGTATTAAAAAATAGAGTTGGTTTAACTAGTGTAAAACCCGTATATCCTCCTTATGGAAAATTAGCTAGTAAGTTGACAGATTTTATTATTAAGTATTTCTAATTGATGTCATTAAAAATAAAAATCATGATTCCAGTCTTAATAACTGGAATCATGAATAAGATTCATTATATCAACTTTTAGAATGATAATGCTGATAATTCAAATTCAAAATTTTCTTTATTATTACCATCAAAACGTATAATAAAATTTGTATTTAATCTTCCATAATCAGCTCTTTTAGAATAAACCATATCACCACTTACATTACCTAAAACTTCTTCCCAAGTTCTATTAGTTGGATCTTGAGTACCGTCTGTATAATGTACTGTTACAAATTCAGAATCCTCATATATATTAATATTCTTAATTATTTTTTTATTCTTTACATCAGTTCCACCTTCAACATAGATATTCATATAAATTCCATCTCCAGCATTTATATCTATATTCCAAGAAGCAGTAAAAGATGGCTTATTTTCTATTGTAACTTTTTGACTAAAATCAAATTCATTTCCGTTATTATCCTTACCATATGAAACTCCATATACATAAACGTCTTTATTACTTTTATTATCACCTTTAATTACACCTGTGAAGTAATCCGTTACTAAATTTTCAGCATTAGAAATATATGTTTCTGGAACAACTGGATAAATAGGTATAACTTTTATAGGGTCATCTTTACGTCCGTCAAAACCTGGATTAATTATAATTTCACCAGTTGTAGAAAAATTAACCGAGTAAGTATATTGTTTATCAGAAATAGCATTTTCTAGTGTTACTCCCACATATCCTCTTACAGTATTAATTAAAATATTATGGTCTAAATCTGATTGAACATATGCATAAAAATTAGGGTAAATATCATTACTGTCAGGTATTAACTCAAAATCATCTATAGATGCATTAGTTACTTCATCTTCTGCACCATCAATAAGTACATAAGCAAACTGTTGATTATTCATTCGAATAGTAACAAATTCATCTACATTGGAACCACTTTCACTTCCTTTTAAATAATAATTTTTAGATACTTTCTCTGAAGATTTTTCATGTACTATATCAATTGAAAAATTACCAACTACATAATCTACAGTTACGAGTGTATCTCTTAAAGAAAATTCTTTATATATTTTTTCACCACTCTCATCTATTACAATTATAGTATAACCATTATATTCTAAACCATTTTTAGGATCTCTAGTACCCTTTGTCATAGGGGTAATTTGTTCATCAATAACAGGTCTAACTGTTATTACTCTACCTTCTTTTACTGGTTCTTCCAATTCAGTATCTTCGGTTGAACAAGAAAAGAAAGTGAAAAAAATTGAATACGATAATAATAGGGGTAATAATGATTTTTTCATTTTTTTATTTTTAAAATATAAAACAGTGTTACTTTTTTAGATAAATTTTTAATCAAGAAATTTAACTCTAGAAATATTTCCTTTACTATCTTTATTTACCTCGTCTAACCAAACTATTGATTGTTCTTCAGATGATAAACATTGATTTTTATGGATAATATTAACAGTTCCAGAATTATAAAGATCAAATACAACTACAGCTCCACAGTGTTGTACTAAAACATACCTTGTTTTGTTCTGATATTGATCCTTAAAAGATAGTTCCGAATCGATTTTAGACAAAAGCCCAGATTTATTAAGATATGTTTCTACTCTTTCATCATAAAGACCTACATTCTTAGAATCTTGAGAAAATGCAGATAATGAAACTAACAAAATTGATAAAATTAATAGCGAAATATTCGTCTTCATTATAATTGTAATTAATAGATTAAGTATCTCTTTTTGTTTTGATATTACAATTATACGCTAGTTAGGTAACATTGTTACCACCTATGTAGTTAATAGATATTATGTAACATTTACAGATAATTGTTACTCTATGGTATGCTTAGTTTTTCTTTTAAACTTCTTATGTAACCAAATTGAGGACATCTCTCTAAAAGAAGATCAAGCTGTTTAATATAAGCTTTTATTACTTCTTGGTTTTCTTCTTTATGCTCATATAAATGTTGTCCCACTAACCAGTGCACTCGTTCTGCAAGACTCATAGAATCTCCATAACTTTGATAATGTTGAGGCTGTAAATTTGACAAACGCCAAATACGTATAAACGTCAAAAAATTAGGAAGAAACTGACTATTACCAACAGCTATTTCTAGTAATTGGTAGAACGCTTTGGGACGTTCTTTTTCAGGATGATATTGTAAAGGCTTTATTAAAAGTAGTAAACGGTCTATTTTATCAAATTGCTTTAAATTGAGTAATCTTTCAATTTCAATCAATAAAATTCTACAAGCTGCTAACTGTAATTTATCTGCTTCTAAAGGAATATATTCTACAAAAACACCAAACAATTCTTCAAACTGTTCTGCATTTTTTTCTTGATTAGCCACCTTAATCATATCATAAAGTACCCAAGCCATTGCAGCTTGTAATTCTTCATCATTAGGAGAGATTTCTAACCAACTTCTTGCAGTTATAAAAGCTTCTTGATATTTCCCCTCTTCTCTAAGTGAATATATTTCTCTAACAGAATACATAATTATTTTCTAAACATTCCGCCTTTATCGTTATCTCTTTTATTAGTCTTTTTAGTTAAAAAAATTCGAGCTGCTAATAATGCAATTACACCACCTGCTAACTGTAAATTTTCCATATAATCTTTTCCTTGATCATAATCGTAATAAGCCAACAGTAAAAGTGAAACTGCTACAATAACAAAAATGATATTTACAATGTTGCCAAATCCTTTGCTCATAGTTTTAATTATTTAAAAAAAGGTTACCAATCAAAGAGATTAGTAACCTTTCATTTTTAATATTTATTTAATGATACTTCCTTCTGATAGTTGAGCAGATGGAGATACAAACGATAAAGAACCGTCTTTATCTTCTGCCATCAGAATCATACCTTCTGATTCTATTCCTCTAATTTTTCTTGGTGCCAAGTTAACTAAAATAGATACTTGTTTACCAATTACATCTTCTGGAGCAAAAAACTCTGCAATACCACTTACTACAGTTCTCTTATCAATTCCTGTATCTACTGTAAGTTGTAATAATTTCTTTGCCTTCTTTACTTTTACTGCTTCAATAATGGTTCCTACACGGATATCCATTTTTTGAAAATCATCAAAAGTAGTTTCATCTTTTTGAGGTTCTACAGGTGTTTGAGCAATTTTTGTTTTTTCTAACTTCTCAATCTGTTCCTCAATAGTTTTATCTTCTACTTTACTAAATAATAATTCAGCCGGAGCTAAACGATCGTAAGCAGTAATTAAATCTGGGCTACCAACTTTATCCCAATCCAGAGATTCCATGCCTAACATATTCTGAATTTTCTTAGCCGTATTAGGTAAGAATGGATCGATAGTAATAGCCAAATTTGCCGCAATTTGAAGCGACATATTTAATATAGTTTTTACCAACTCCGGATCTTGCTTAAACAGTTTCCAAGGTTCAGTATCTGCTAAATATTTATTACCTAAACGAGCCAACTTCATTGCCTCAATTAGTCCTTCTTTAAATTTATATTGACCAATTAGTTTTTCTACACGTAATGGAATTGCTTTCATTTCTTCAATGATATCATTTTCCATTGGTGTAAATTCTCCAGCTACAGGTACTTCTCCTTTAAAATATTTGTGAGTAAGTACAACTGCTCTGTTGATAAAGTTACCTAAAATAGCAACCAACTCATTATTTACACGTTCTTGATAATCCTTCCATGTAAATTCAGAATCTTTATTTTCTGGAGCTATTGATGTTAATACATAACGTAATTCATCTTCTCTACCAGGAAGCTCTTCTAAATACTCGTGTAACCAAACAGCCCAATTACGAGATGTTGATAACTTAGCACCTTCTAAATTTAAAAACTCATTTGCAGGAACGTTATCTGGTAAGATATACCCTTCGCCATGTGCCTTTAATAAAATAGGGAATATTAAACAGTGGAAAACAATATTGTCTTTTCCAATAAAGTGAACTAGCTTAGTATCAGCTTTTTTCCAATAATCTTCCCAGTTTTTACCTTCTTTAGCTGCCCAATCTTTTGTAGCTGAAATATAGCCAATTGGAGCATCTAACCAAACATATAAAACTTTGCCATCTGCACCTTCAACTGGAACTTTCACTCCCCAGTCTAGGTCCCTAGTCATAGCTCTAGGTTGTAACCCTTGATCTAACCAAGATTTACATTGTCCTAAAACAGAATTTTTCCATTCACTAGGATTATGGTGTTGTCTACCATCTAACTTACCATCTACAATCCACTCACGAAGCCAATCTTCGTGTTTGTTCATTGGTAAATACCAGTGGCGAGTAGTTTTTAAAGTAGGAGTAGCACCAGTAATTTGAGATTTAGGATCAATTAAATCTGTTGGACTTAACGCTGAACCACATTTCTCACACTGATCTCCATAAGCACCTTCGTTTCCACATTTAGGGCAAGTACCTGTAATGTATCTATCCGCTAAGAATTGTTTTGCTTCTTCATCATAATATTGAGAAGACTCTTTTAATTCAAATTGTCCTTTATCATTTAAAACCTTAAAGAAATCTTGTGCTGTTTCATGATGAATAGGCGCAGAAGTTCTGTGGAATAAATCAAAAGAAATACCAAAATTCTCAAAAGTCTCTCTGATATTCTTATTGTACTTATCAATAATATCTTGAGGAGTGATACCATCTTTTTGTGCACGAATAGTGATTGCAGCACCGTGCTCATCACTTCCACAAATAAATGCTACATCTTTTCCTTTCTGACGTAATGATCTAACGTAAATATCTGCTGGTAAATACGCACCTGCAATATGTCCGATATGTAAAGGACCATTTGCATACGGCAATGCCGCAGTTACTGTATATCTATTATAATGCTTTGACATGAATTTGTCTCAAAATTTCTTATTGGCCTATATTACTCTTATATACTGACGATAAGTCGCTGCAAAGTTAATCAATTTGAAGTGGTTATTCACAACCCTTTTACACTGAATAACAGATGATTTACTTCATCTAAATCAAAGTTATTCACATAATAAACCTAAAAATGTTGATAACTTTTTGAAAATCGATAAATCATAAAAAAATTCATCAATTTTCAGAAACTTATGCACAGTATTGAAAATAGTTTTGATGTATATAAATGAAAAGTATACTTTGCACTTACATTTATTCAAACCAACCACAAAGTTAATGGTTGTTCATTATAGATAAACAAAAAGTAGTGAATAAAATGCAAAAGGGTGAAGAATGGTTCGATCAGTGGTTCAATACACCATATTATCACATCTTATACCAGAACAGAGACTTTAAAGAGGCTGAAACTTTTGTAAAAAAGCTTTCGAATCATTTAAATATATCCAATGTTGATAAAGTTTTAGATTTAGCGTGCGGAAAAGGTCGACATGCAATTTTTCTGAATAAACTTGGCTTTAATGTAGAGGGAATAGACCTTTCAACAGAAAGTATTCAACATGCTAAGCAATTTGAGAACGAAAAGCTAAAGTTTTCAACACATGATATGAGAGAGCTCTACAAAAAGGAAGAGTTTACTTTTATATTAAATCTATTTACTAGTTTTGGTTATTTTGAAACTGAAGAAGAAGATCTTTTAGCTTTAAAAATGATAGCCAACAGCTTAAAACATAATGGCTATTTTGTTTTAGACTATTTCAATACTTATAAGGTTATAAATAGTTTACCTGAAAAATTAGTGATTAAACGACCTGAAATGGATTTTAATGTGCATAAGTATTTAAAAAATCGACATGTAATGAAAGAAATTGCATTTTCAGCAGATGGAAAAGACTATTTATTCACAGAAAGAGTAGAAGCTTTAAAGAATAAAGACTTTTTAAAGCTATTTGAAAGCGTAAATCTCAAAGTTATCAACACTTTTGGGGATTATAACTTGAATTTATTCGATAGAGAGAAATCTGATAGGATGATTTTTGTTGTCCAGAAGCAATAATCCATATTTTATGCACAAAAAAGGCTGAATACTCAATTGTATTCAGCCTTTTTTGTTGACAAATTTCTAAAAATCTAAAATAAAATCAATTTACTAACCATTGATAGGTTGATTATTAGGTAAAAAAAGAAAAGTTATCAACAATTAAACTGATTAACTGTTGATAACTTTTAATATTTTAAGTATAACTTCTTGATTTATTAGTGAATAGGATGTTTATAAGTTAATAACATTCTGAAATGTCTTATTTTTAAAAACTTTTAAACATTTATGGGGATAACATTTTAATAAAAAGCTATTTTCTATTATTTATTCACATTATCGCCTCTAAGTTGTCTAAATCTCTTTCGAGCATCAACTTCATAACTTGAACCTTTAAAATCTATGAGGTGATTTTTAAAGTATTCCATTGCCTCAGTTTTATCATTCAGATTATCCTGATAGATTGTTCCTATCAAATAGTTTGCATCATCCGCCAGAATATCTTCACCGTAAAACTCGAGAATTTCTTTCAAAGGTTCTAATGCTTCTTCATATTTCCCCAATTTTATCAACAAATGTGCTTTTTCCCAAAGAATTTCATCTGTAAGACTATGTCCTTTAAAGTCTACTAACATTTGTTCATAACTTTCTAATGCTTCTATGTATTTTCCTTGAAATATCAACAAATCAACTTCAGCATACGCTTCCATTGCAAAAGATGTAGTATCCAAGTTTAAATTATCACTTATCAACATAGATAAAGCAATTGCATCATTACTAATCGTTCTAGATGTAGCAAGCTTTAAAACATCTAATTGTGACTGAGCTAATTTAAAATCACCTGTATAGTAATAGATCTTCGCATTTTTTAATTTAGCTATGTGTCCTATTTTCATTTCTTTATTCGCTTTAGATACTTGTGAATAAAGTAATGAAGCTTCCCATGGATCGTTTTTTAAAAGATAGATATCGCCTAAATCTAGTTTTGCTTGAGAAATTAAACTCTTCGGAATAGATCGATTGTTGATAAGTTCTTTTAATTCTACAATTGCCTCGTCCTTTTCATCTAAATAGAAAGCTTGTAGTAATGCCATGTTTCTTAAAGCCTCTCCAGTTTGATCAGTTATCCCCATTTCATCAATAATTTGTTGATAATCGTTGACAAGTGAATGAATTTGATCTTTATCAATAGGGTAGGTACTTTTTACAATAGATTCTTTTGTTTCTATTAGATATTTTCTTGCAACTGGATACACAGCATATTCTTTGTATCTATCTACCAAGTATTGGAATATTTTAGATGCATTTTTATAATCAGCATTATTTTTTGCTAAACGCCCAATCTCTAAAATCTTATAACCTTCTAATCTTAATCTCTTATCTAACGCTCTAGCTTGCACAAATGCCCCGTAAAACTTCTTCTGCTGTAAGTAGTACCAAACGATCATCTCATTAAACACAGTCATGCTAGAGTTCTTCTGAACAAGCGTGAGGAGCTTAGGTTCTAAAAGATCAAAGTCTTCTTCTGTTAGCAGTCTGTCTTGAAGTGCCATCTGCACATACTCTAATTGGTCTGGTTTGATTAAAAGAAGTTTCATGTACTCATCTATCATCAAATCATATTTACCCCAGTTAGCGTAAAGGTCTGCCAATTCATAATAAAATATTTCATCACTATTTTTCTCACCAGTTCTGTAACATTTCTCAGCATATGCAAATAATCTAAGATCTATACAGTACAAAGCACAGTAGCGTAATTTGGTGGTATTGTTAGCAACTTGATGAATAAACGTATCAATAGATTTATCTGCAGCAGCTGTATCTTTTTCTAAAAGTTTTACTCTTGTGTAATCAACATTGTAAATAGCGTTTTGTGGATTACTCTTCACAACCTTCTTTAAATATTTATCAGCTTCTTTATATTCTTCTTTATTTAAAAGAATGTTCAGATAGTTTTCATGGATGTTTGGTATAAGATTTTTATTCTTTGATAAATCACGATATAACTCTAGTGCTTTATCAAACTCTTCTGTTTTATAATATTCCTGAGCCAGATTTAGTTTCTCTTCTGTTTTATTTTGTCCAATACTTTTTTGAACAGGGATACCTACCAAAAAGAAAAGAGAGAGAATAAGCAATCTCGAATTTTGTCTAAGTACGGTTTTCAACATTTCACTTTCTAATAGATAATAAAAAAATAAAAATTTAAAATTCCTTTTATTGTTATTAGGGGTGTTTATAAGTTGATAACTCGGCTTACTAACAGCTTTTTACTACTTACAAACAAATTGATCTAATAACTATTCACTGCATAACATACCTAAAAACAGTGTTTTATGGCGCTTTTCAACAGTATGATTATGTATAAGTTGATTAAAGTTATTCCGTTAGTTTTACTGTGCGCAAGCGCCCTTTTTACCCACATCCACTTATTAACACCTATGTGAATAGCGTGAATAAGTACTAATTGTGAATTACTGTTGATAATATCCACACCTTTTCAACATTTTATCAACTAATCACAATTTTAGCTATTATATGTGTGAATTATGTGAATAACTAACGTTGATATCTAATAATTGTACAAAAATTTATCCGTTTGATATAATTTTAGTGAATAACTTTTACTTTCTCTATTAAGTTACACACTTTGATTAATTATAGACCATTTAGCGCCAAAATTATTACCGATTTTTTAAAAGTTTTCAACACCTTCTTTTTTCATTTATAGAGTGATAATTTTTTGTGTAGCTCTATACTTTTGTAATCGTGAAGACCCTTTCAATTTCTTGATTTTACAATTGATTTGCGCACAGCATGTGAATAGGGTATTTGTTTATATGTGTATATCTTAATTAATTTTGATCTATAATTAATAGATAATCAGTTAGTTAAGATGGTTATTAACAGCCAATTTATTCTTATTTTATGTGTATATCTAAGTGAATATTACTCTTTATAGTCAATTTGTGGATAAGTCTGTTGATAAGTACCTCTTTTATCCACAAAATTTTATAGTGTGTGTTAGTAGTATTGTTTATAACTATTAAAATTAAAGAAATATAGCCCATAACACTACGTAAAGCCATAAGTACATTGAAATGTTAAAAACAAGCCTATATGGAGCATAAACAGCATTTTTAGTTATTAATCATATTTTATAATTAGATGTAAATGCTGGATTTTTAATCAATTAAATGTTATTCACAATCATATATGAATAAGTACTAATTTATAAAGCGCTATTGTGTACAATTGATGAATAATTATACATTTTCCATTACTTATAAACACAACATCTAAACTCATATTAAAAAATAGAGCAAAAAATAAGTCAGTATTTTCATACTGACTCATCTATTTAAAAAATTTGATTCATTATCTCTTCTTATCTGTATTGATTATTGTTTCTTCTCTTCTGATTTCCCAGTTCGCTTCTACTTTTATTTTCTTAGGGAAGAATGCCGTTGGTTCTGGAGGTATTCTAGTTTTAAAATCTCCAGGGAACCATTCTCCATCTCCATTTTCATCAATTAATACTCTAAGTTGATAAGTTCCTGGTTTTACATAATGGAAAGAAAAAAGGCGTTCATTTTTTACTTCTTGAACAACTTCTGCTTTGGAGTCTATTAACTGGACAATAAAACTATCGTGACTTCCTTTTACTTCTCCTTCTACAATTCCGTATTTATCTAGTTGCTTAATTGTAAAGCTAACTGTCTTTGCATTTGTAGAATCTTCTTTTACTGAAACAAAAGCGTTCTCATTAAAAATAAGACTGAAGGCAGAATCAACTTCAAAACCTGGAATAGTTAATTCTGTTTTATTAAAATTGAAAGTCATTTCTCTATCAATAAGAATACTGTCTAATCTTGTAGTGTCTTCACTATAGACGTAGTACATACTATCAATATTCATTTCTTTCATTGGTAACGGAAACTTCAAAGTAACATCATAAGTTTCTTCTGGAATAAGGTCATTATCTTTTGGAAGAATTTTATCAAATTTAATTCTAACAATTTCTTCTTCTTCTTCTTCAGCACCTAATGCAGATCCGATTGTATTAATTGCACCGCCTAAAAGTCCACCACCTTTTTTCTTAGTTTGTTTTTCTTCTTCAGCTAAAACTTCACTTTTACTAGGGAACATAATAAGTGTATCGAATTCAATTTTTTGTTCTATAGAATCTATAGCATATCCAGTAATTTGAAGAGAGTCTTCCATGTCTCTTTCACCAGTATAGATAAGTTTAATTTCTCCTTTTTCAGCCATACTAAAAATACTATCTGTATAAGTATTTTTAGTTGGGAAATCAATTCCATATTCTACAACAAACTTGTTGAACTTTACAAGTAGATCAGTACTTTCTGCTTTTACATTTTTAAAAGCAAGATCAACTAAATCATAATCTCTAACAAACAGTTGAACACCATCAATATTTTGATCGAGTAGGAGAGAGTCTGAAAAGAAGCCAACTTTCTCTTCTCTTAAAGTAAATTTATAATCATCATTTGCATCTTCAACAGAATACACATTATAGTATCCTGGCTTAAATCTTTCTAGAATAAATAAACCATCTTTTACAGTTCTAGAAAAATAAACGGGAGGATCTGTATTTACATCAAGAGAATCATAAGGATCATACAATGCTATTATTGCTCCTTCGATTGGCTCATTTGTAAGTAAATCTCTTACTTGACCAGTCACTTCTAAGGAGTCTAAATAATCTCCAGTACTAAAAGAAAAACGAACATTTTTAGCAGGGTTTTTCTCTGTAACATCTACAACAGATTTTCCGAAATCAAAAAAGTAAGTAGTGTTTTGTTCTAAAGTATCTAAGATATTTATGATTACTTTATTTCTAGCAAACTTAGATTTATATCTAAACGTTTTCTTATATGGAGTAATAATTAAGTTCTGCTTAAGCTTTTCTTCTTGAATATATTCATCGAAGTAAAGTGTTACTTTTAACTTGGTTGTATCAACGTTTGTTTGTCCATTATACGGATCACTTGCTCCAAACCTAGGAGGAATCTCATCTTTTGGACCACCTGTAGGAGAGGAGACAACTGCACAAGCATATACTGTAAATAGTATATAGATTGAGATAATGATTCTTAAAAATAAGTTCATGTGTACTTTTATTTGTACTGAGTGGTAACTACTGTTTTATCTTTTAATCAAAGGTAATCAGCATAAATTATTCTGATACAAAATAAGGCATATCTCTTAAATGAAATATGCCTTTTTAAATAAATATGATATTAATTTATTATTTAGACTTTTTGCTTATCTAAATAGACCATCAATATTGTAACATCTGCAGGTGTAACACCACTTATTCTAGAGGCTTGTCCTAAAGTTAAAGGAGCTACTTTTGTCATTTTTTCTCTTGATTCAGACGATAAAGCAGTGATTGATTTAAAGTCAAAACCTTCTGGTATTTTATAACTTTCTAGTGTAGTTAACTTCTCTGCAAGCTTTTGTTCTTTCTCAATATAGTTTTCATATTTTAAAAGAATTTCAGCTTCTTCTAGTGCCTTTTCACCATACCCATTAAATGCTTCTTTAAGCGATGGGTTAGCTTCCATAGTTAAATTAATATCTACGTGAGGGCGCTTTATAAATTGATTGGCTTTAATACCTTGAGATAGTGGTTGCAGTTCTCTTTCATTTAAAAGAGGGTTTGCATGGTTAACTTTAATACTTGTCTCTTTTAATGTTTCTACAACATTATCAATTTCTTTTTTCTTTTTCTCAACAGCATTAAATCTATCTTGAGAAGCAAGTCCTAAATCGTAGCCTAATTGAGTTAACCTTATATCTGCATTATCTTGTCTTAAAAGAATTCTATATTCGGCTCTAGAAGTAAACATTCTGTAAGGTTCATCTGTACCTTTATTGATAAGGTCATCGATCAGAACTCCAATATATGCTTCAGATCTTTTTAAGATAAATGCTTCTTTTTCCTTTATTTTATTATGTGCATTAATCCCTGCCATTAAGCCTTGAGATGCAGCTTCCTCATAACCTGTTGTTCCGTTTATCTGTCCGGCAAAATAAAGGTTTTCTACAAGCTTAGTTTCTAGGGTAGATTTTAATTGCGTAGGAGGGAAGAAATCATATTCAATTGCATAACCCGGACGGAACATTTTTGCGTTTTCAAAACCTTCAATTTTACGAAGTGCTTTGTATTGTACGTCTTCAGGTAATGATGTTGAAAATCCATTGATATACATTTCACATGTATTCCAACCTTCAGGTTCTACAAAAATTTGATGTCTATCTCTTTCTGCAAAACGATTAATTTTATCTTCTATTGAAGGACAATATCTAGGACCTAAACCTTGAATTCTTCCATTAAACATTGGAGATCTATCAAAGCCAGTTTTTAAAACATCATGAACTGCATTACTAGTATAAGTAATGAAACAGCTTCTTTGTTTTGTAAGAGTGGTAGTAGTATCTGAATAAGAGAATTTTTCTGGATTTTCATCTCCAGCTTGCTCTTGCATTTTTTCCCAATTTAAAGAACGACCATCTACTCTTGGAGGAGTTCCTGTTTTCATTCTTCCTGCTTCAAAGCCTAAACCTACTAATTGTTCAGTTAATCCTTTAGCAGCATGTTCACCACTACGTCCTCCTCCAAATTGTTTTTCACCAATATGAATAAGTCCATTTAAGAAAGTACCATTAGTTAAAACAACAGATTTAGTATTAAAAACTACGCCTAAACTTGTTTTTACACCAGTAATTTTATCGCCTTCCATAACAATTTCAGTTGCCATTTCTTGCCATATATCTACATTTAGATTTGCTTCTAAAGTATCTCTCCATTCTTGTGCGAAAACCATTCGATCACTTTGTGCTCTTGGACTCCACATTGCAGGACCTTTTGATCTATTCAACATTCTAAATTGAATCATAGATTTATCAGTCACAATACCTGACATACCACCAAGAGCATCAATTTCTCTAACGATCTGTCCTTTGGCAACACCACCCATTGCAGGGTTACAACTCATTTGAGCTATAGTTTGCATATTCATTGTAATTAGTAGAACACTAGATCCTAGTGTAGCGGCAGCATGAGCAGCTTCACAGCCTGCATGTCCTCCTCCAATTACTATAACGTCATAAGATGGATACATTCTATTTTTTATTTTTTCGTTCCACGTGGAACGTAAGTAAATTTCTTCAGATTTCTGATTTACAGTGATTAAAGTCAACTGTAATTATTTGCAAAGATAATAAATCAAAAATTATCAAAGACTTAATGTTTTCATATAATAAAAAAAGTTCCACGTGAAACACTCAATTAAATTGAAAATGTTTTACGTGGAACAATAAGAGATGGTACTTAGATTAGTAATTAAGCTTTTAAAGAATCATTTCTAAAAGCTAATTGTTCATCTTCTAAATTTCTCATCTTTTTAGCATCTTCATTAGATTTATCTTTAAAACCAAGAAGGTGTAAAATACCATGAATTAATACTCTATGAAATTCATCTATTTCATTAGTACCAATAGCTTTAGAATTTTCTCTAATTCTATCAATACTTACAAAAATATCTGACTCTATTTCATTTTCATATTCAGAATTATCAAAAGTAATGATATCAGTATATGTATCATGATCTAAATATTCTACATTTATTTTATGTAGATATTCATCAGAACATAATATATAATTGACACCAATTAATTTGAAATCAAATTTTTCGATAACAGATTGAATCCATTCTTTTAAGAGTTGTTCGTTTGGAACATCAAAAGAAATGTCTTCTGTAAAAAAAGTAATTTCTCTTTCCATTAATTAAATATAGAAAGTAAGTGTAATTGCTCTTCCTTCGTTAGAGAAAGTTACTTCATCGGCAAGATGTTTCATAAGAAATATTCCTCTTCCACCTGGCTTATCAATATTTTCAGGAGCAGTAGGATCGGGTAGACCTTCATAGTCAAAACCTTTTCCTTCATCTTCTATTGTAAAAGCGATATCCTTGTCTGATACTTTTAACTCTAAATGAACGTTCTTATCCTTGTCGTTTTTATTTCCATGGATAATAGCATTGTTTACAGATTCTGTAACAGCAATCATGATATTGCCATAAATGTCATCATTGAAATTAAACTCTTCTCGAGCTTGATCAATAAAACTCTCCGCAATACGAACATTTTCTATTAGCGAAGGTATCTTTAATTTGAATGGTTTATTCATTGTGCTTGTAGGCATTTCAATCCTTTATCTTTTCAAAGTATTTATTCACTTCCTGCTTGTAATAAGTATTTAAAGAGGTAGGAATTGTTCGTAACAATTCTATTTGAGTTTCCTTCTGTTTTAGATATTCATCAAAACTATCCGGAGGAGGTATCTGTCTTTGCTTTTTAGCAGTTTCAGCTTTCCTCTCTTCATCTTTCCCTTTTTCTTTCTTAGCCTTTTCAGACTCAAGCATTCTGGTTAAAATTTCTTTTTGTCTTTTTATTAATTTATCGGTAAGTTCTTTATTAACTAAATCATCTTCCGTTTTTTCCATTTCTTTAAGGATCTTTCCATAGCCATTTCCTCCCTCTTTTATTCCTTCTCCATCTTGGCCATCTTTTTTCTGTCCTTGCATTTGTTCAGGTCCTGAACCCATACTTTGTTTTAAAGCATTTCGAATCATTTCCTGTTGTGCTGCTAATTTAGCAAGTTCTTTAGATAATTCCTTTCCAGATTTACCACTCTTTTTCAAGTTTTCCATCTGTTGGTTTAATTGCTGTTGCATCTGACTAGGGCTAGGGGATGAAGAAGATTGTTTCTGATTCATCTGTTGGCCAGCCATACTTTGGCTCATTTGCTGCTGCATATTATCTAATATATCACTCAATAATAACGTAAGGTTATTTATTGAGGTCATTGTAAACTGTTGTTTACTTGCTGCCACTTCAGGTACACGTCTCTTGATTGCATTTAAGCTTTCATCCATATATTTGTTCATATCAGTTACTTCTCTTGTAACGAACGACTCTATTTGGAATACTCTTTTAGAGAGTGCAACTAAGCTATCTTCTATGTATTTAGCATCATCTCTCAATTTAAGTTGTGTTTGCGACAATTCAACAAATTTTGGGTCAATTCTTCTCACCTTTTTAAAGGATTCCATAAGATCTTCCTGATCGAAGGATAGTTTTAGAAGATTTTCCATTATTTGTCTCAATGCATCGTGGTCTTCGCTTATTTGTTCCATTTCTGCAGATTGCATACTCTGTTGCATTTGCTTTGCCATTTGTTGCATTTTATTGGCCGCTTTCTTTTGTGATTGATGAGCGTCTTTCTTTTTATCTTGTTTTAATTGTTCTGAAGCATTTTGTTGTTCTTTTTGAATTGATCTTTCGCTTGGAGTAAACTGCTCAAAATCTTGATTAGTTTGTTCCTTCTTATCCATTTTACGAAGTTCCTCCATCTCTTGTTTTATTTTTTCGAACTTTTCATTCAGTTCTTCCTGCTTTTTAACAAGGTCTTCTTTTACCTTATCATTTTCAGCCTTTTTAGAGGGGTCTTCAGCTTCTTGTTCTTGCTTCTTTTGTAGTTCATCAGTTTCCTTTGCAACTTCTTGTTGCTTCTGAGAAAGGTCTTCTAACTTACTAGATACTTCTTTTGCTTTTTGTTCTATCTGAAGTTTCTTAAAAAGTTTGATAGTTCTTTCTAACTCATTTTTAAGGTTCTTCTGTTTTTTCTCAATATTTTTTAAGTTTTCTTGAAGAGGCTGATTAATATAATTTTGCTCCATCAACTTTTGTAACTCATCATAAAGTTTTTGAGTTTCTTCGTCATTAATATTTTCAATTATTTTTTGAAGCTGTTCAGCTTTTTGAGCTACACTTTTATCTTGTTCTGAAAACTTACTCTGCTTATCTTTTAATTCTTGACTTTGTTGTTGAAGATTTTCTAATTCTTGCTGTAATGCTTTTCGCTCTTCAATTAGTTTTTGAATATCTTTTTTATCCTGCCAAGTTAATTGTCTTTTACCTTTTAGTTTCTCCTCTAACTTTTTTAGATTTTTATTTAACTCATCTGCTTTTGCAAGAGTTTCTTCTAATTTATTTTCAGTTTCTTTTTTACTTTCTTCTAGATCTTTTTCTATTTCTGCAGATGTTGGTAACATAAAAGTATACATAGGAGTTTTACTTCTCTTATTACCATTTACGCCATCATTATCATATACCTCAACAAAATATTCTAATTTATCACCTTCTTTAAGATTAAACTGATTTGTCTCTAATTTGTAATAGAAACTTTGATCAATTGCCTTTCTATTAAAAGGAATATCGATTTTATTAAATGTAGTAGGAGGTTTAGTATCTTCTTTCTTTTTTATTCTATAGCGTGTGCGTAATCTAGTGATTCCGTAATCATCTCCAATATTACCTCCAAATACTAGATAGTCGAACATTACAGTATCTTGATATTGCCTCATACTTATACTTGGGTACTTATCTTTTATTACGTTTAAGAAATAAGAAATACTATCCTTATTAGTACCATAGATATTCGATAAGGTAACACTATAAGATGTAGATTCATTTGTTTTATATGCGTACTTAAATACGTTGTTCTCTAGAGTTTCAGCATCAGCTTTAAGTGCTACTTCTTTAAAATATAATTGAATAGAATCTGTTGTTTTGGTATCAAATAGCCAAGTAATGTTAGAACCCTCTGGAACAAGTAAATTACCTGTATTTTCTAAAGTCTCGTTCGGTTTATTTGTATATCGAGGGTAGGTAACTTGTACACTAAACTTAGATAAATTAGGTCGAGTTAATGTATTTATTTTAAATTCTTTAGAGTAATACCCTGCTGCTTTAAACCTAAACTTAACGCCATGTTGTATTTTTTTGAATGTATGAACAAAAGAATATCCAGGATTAGATTTTTGTAATTTGATTAAAGAGCCTTTGTCTGTTTCTATATATACATCAGATGGCAATACATCTCCATTTAACGCTACTTTTAACTCAAAGTCATCTCCTTGGAAGGGTTCTAGGTTTGAGGTTAATAGATTAAATGTAAAAGGTGCTATTGGTAAAAATTCTTTGTCGAACTGAATAATTTTAGGAGTACTCTCTACAATAATTTGTGGTCTAACAAATAAGATAGCAAATAATACTACTAATGCAGGTAGGAGATACCTATACCAATACCTTAAATTTTCTTTATAAGATATTGCTGTAGTAAAGTTAATAGGAGAAAATTGATGTCCTCTTTGTTCTAAAGTGGCTTTTATAAGGCTATTACTTTTTGCTTCTGATTGAAGTTGAATTGAATTGATAAGCTTATCAGAGATTTCTGGAAAATGATTGCCAATTTCAATAGCAGCTTGCTCATCACTAATTTGTTTACTTATACCATTCATTTTTGCAAGTGGTTTAATCACCCATAAAAAGAATATGTAAGAGAAAGACATGATGTAAGCAAAAAATAGAATTGCTCTTGTTGTTGTGCCAAAATTATTTAGGTACTCTAAAACACTAAAAAGCAAAAATAGACCTAATACAGCAGCTAGTGTAAGAATGGCTCCTTTTATAGCAGCGTTTCTATATAGTTTTTGTTTATAGGCTTTTATTTTGCTTTCAAACATAAGGTTTGTAATAATATTATGAGTTAATAATTTAGGATAGAAGAATGAAAAATTCCCTATTAAAAAATAAAACTGATTCTAAAGTAAGAATCAGTTTTATTTATCATATAGTAATATAATTAATATTAATGAGTTTTATCAAAATAAACGGTACTGAAATCACGATATTGCATAGGATTATTAGGGAAATCCTCTACATATCTCTGAATTAGACGATATCCTTCGTCATACCATAGTACTATAAATGGTGCATCAGCCATTAAAATCTTTTCTGCGTTCATAAAATGTACCATTGCTTGGTTCTGATCTACAGAAGCTAAAGCCTTTTCATATTCAACATCAAACTTAGGGTTTGAATAACGAATTAAGTTTGGCCAAGATTTTTCTTCAGGATTTTCAGGAAGTGTTTTACCATAGTAAGCCCATAAATAATTTTCAGGACTTGGGTAATCAGCAATCCACGCTAAACGTAAAAAATCATATCTACCCATTATACTTTTTTCTGCAATTTGAGCAAATGGAGAGATTTTTAATTCGACATTTACATTAAGTTTATCTTTAAGTTGTTTTTTAACTTCAAGTGCTACATTACTATATTGTTCTCCTTCAGTATTAAGGTCTAAAGTAACTTTAGGGAATCCTTTACCATCAGGGTATCCGGCTTTAGCTAAATAATACTTTGCAGAATCAATATTCATTTTATAACCTGTGATTTGCTCAATATCATAATTTTTAAATACTGGAGGTGTTATACCATGGTATCCTTCCATATACCCTTCACCATTTAAAATATATTCTAATATTCTTTGTCTGTCGATAGCAAAACTAAAAGCTTTACGGATATTGATATCTTTAAAGATCTTCCCTTGGTTATTCATTGCAAGGAACTGAGTAGACATTTCTGGAATTCTTTGTAAATGATATTTGAAGTTCTCGTTAGTCTCATCTGATTCTGTAAGAACATCAATAATATCTTCTGTAGGAATTCTGTACATCATATCCAGTTCACCTTTTTTAAATTCTAAGAATTCAATCTTTTTATCTTTAATAAAAGAAACTGATATAGCTTTTAAGAAAGGTAGTTTATTACCAAATTCATCTACACCATGATAATTTTCATTTTTAGATAAATTGATAGAAATATCTTCGTCAACACTAGCAATTTGGAAAGGACCAGTACCAACACATTTTGTTCTCATATCTTCGCCATAATTTTCTACTGCTTCTCTTGGGAAGATAAAAGCACCAGGCCTAGCAAGGTTATACAAAAACATAGAATTAGGCTTTAATAAAGTTATTTCTAATGTTAAAGCATCAATTACTTTAAAACCAGCTACACCTTCTAAACCTTCAGGAGTTCTAACAAATGATAGATTTTCTTTTGTAGCATCATAATATTCAGCAGCACCTTTTACAATGTCAGTAAATAAATGTGCATACTGATTATTTCTATTGTATGTACAGATAAGGTTAAAGTTGTAAACTACATCTTGTGCAGATAGCTTTCTTCCTTTGCCATTTTCAAAACATTTATCGTCATGGAAATAAACATTATCTTTTAGTTTAAAAGTATAAACTAGTTGATCATCAGATTTTGCATAGCTGTCTACTAAACTAGGGACAACTTGTAAAGTCTTTTGATCAAATTTGAATAATCCTTCATAAATCTGAGAAGCAATTCTATAAGAGTAAATATCAATAATGCTTAGTGGGTATAAGTTCTTGATATATTCCGATTCGTTTACCCTAAATACTCCTCCGTAAAATTTATCACCACTTGTGGGTGTTAGTTTATTTTCTGCATCTTTTTCGGTAGGGTTTGTTGGACCACATCCCATAAATACAGCTAGGATTAAAAAAGAGAATGTAATAGCTATCAGCTTTCTCATCTGCAATGAATTTTCTATTGTATTACAGCTACATAAATTGTTGTAGCTAGATTCGTACTCTAATCATTTGAAGAAGAATACAGTATGTGAGTCTAAAAATATTTAAAATAATTAGTTAATATGAATAATTCATAGAATTATTTCTTAAAAAATTATTTAAAGTCAATTTCGACAGGGCAGTGATCTGAATGGTAAGCGTCATTATGCAGAAGCGAGTTTGTAAGACGATCTGCAAAAGTATCTTGTACCATAAAATAATCAATTCTCCATCCTAAGTTTTTACCTCTAGCTCCTGCACGGTATGTCCACCAGCTATATTTCCCTGGGCTTTCATCAAATTTTCTAAATGCATCTACAAAACCACCTTCAGTAATAAATTTAGTAACCCATTCTCTTTCAGCAGGCTGAAAACCAGAAGTGTTTTTATTGCGCTCAGGGTTGTGTATATCTATAGCCTTATGACAAATATTAAAATCGCCACAAATAACTAGATTACTGTATTCAGTTTTTAGGTTTGAGATGTATTTAAAATAATCATCTAAGAAATTATATTTAAATTTTTGTCTCTCTTCACCAGATGTCCCAGAAGGAAAGTAAGTATTTACTAAGGTAAAATCTTTGAACTCACACAGTATAGTTCGACCTTCAGCATCATATACATCAATTCCCATGCCTATTTTAGTAGATTTTGCCTCTACTTTAGAGAAAATTGCAACCCCACTGTAACCTTTTTTTTGTGCAGAGTGCCAATAAACATATTTGTATCCTAATGCCTTGAATCCTTCAAGATCAACTTGTTCTTCGTTTGCTTTAACTTCCTGAAGACAAATAACATCAGGGTTAATACCTTTAACCCATTCTAGTAAGTCTTTTTTTATAGCAGCACGTATGCCATTAACATTGTATGATATTACTTTCATATTAGTCTAATAAATCAGATTCGTGTTTAAAATACTGAACAACATGCCATCTCATTAGTTGTTCTTGAGCAAGTAAATCCATTGAAGGTATTTTTTTTATTAATTTCCAATGAGGCCAACCTTCTTTATCAAGTCCTTCTAATTCATAATAATTAGAATAACTGAGTATCTTACATGTTGCAATATGAATTAAATCTTGCTTTTCTTCTTTAGAAAAATGAATAGGGCCTTTTCCTAATTCTTGAATACCAATTAAAAACAGAATACTATTTAAATCTGCTGGAGTTTTACCTAATGCTTCTGTAAGGGCAGAAATTAACTGTGTCCATTCTATTTTTAATTGCTCTAATTCTTCGTTTTCCACTATATATCTTTTTTAAGCTATTGTATTATAGCTTTATAATTATTGAATAATTTATTTGATCTCGTAACTTACTCAAGTTAACGATACGATTCATACAAAAAAACTATGCAAAAGCTTATAAAACTACTCAATACCATATTTTTTAGTCTATTTCCCGACTTATGTTTTCATTGTAATAAAATGCTTAATGAGGGAGAAGAAGTATTATGTTTCCATTGCCATACAAAACTTCCTGTTTTTGATGGTTGTTGGGTAAACTCTCAGCATAATATAATCACTCATTTGTTTGATCATAAGATAAATTTAAAATATGGGTTTGCTTTCTTTTATTATGAAAGTTCTGGTGTTACAAGAAGTTTAATTCATCATCTTAAATATAAGAATCAGGAAATTATTGGAACTTGGATTGTTAATCATTTTGGTGACTTATATAATTCAACTATAAATGATATTGACTATATCGTTCCTATTCCACTTCATACTAAAAAAATGAAAGAAAGAGGATACAATCAAGTAGATACATTTTGTTCAGCATTAAGTGAAAAGTGGAATATACCATATGAAAAAGACAATTTGATTAGAAAGAGATATACGAATACACAAACAAAAAAATCTAGAATTGAACGTGCTATTAACCTAAAAGACGTTTTTGATGTAAAAGAAAAGAAAGTTTTTTCAAATAAACATGTGCTATTAGTTGATGATGTACTGACAACAGGTTCTACTTTAGAATCAGCTGGTTATGTGTTATTAGATAGTGAAATTAAACACCTAAGTATATTAACTATTGGTATTGTAGTATAAATATTAACGCTTATTATTGATAAATAAACTCTTTATATTTGGTTAGTGAATATAAAAGACCTACTTTTGCACAGCATTTAAGAAAAACAGTGCGGGGTGGAGCAGTTGGTAGCTCGTCGGGCTCATAACCCGAAGGTCATCAGTTCGAGTCTGGTCCCCGCTACCAAGTAAGGCTAGTCTAATTTTAGATTAGCCTTTTTCTTTTTCTTAAATATCACAAAAAAGCAGTTAAAGGGGAAGTTACGTTTTGTTTATCTAGCCTGTTAAAACAAACATCTCATCTTTAAGCTATGCAATACAATACTGATTATGTGTTAGATATCATAATAGATTGTAACTTAGAGTATGTTTGAATACTGTTTTTGAAGTTAATCCTACCTTTTTATTGAATCACCTTCATTTCACGTTCTATTCAAACTCTTAATAAAATTAATTGACATGAACTTTCATTTGTTTGTTTTCGTCAAGTAGTTGTAAATAATTCTTAGTTTTTAGATAAAATAGATCCATGCTCAATAGAAGATTATTACGCATTAAAATAATGCAAAGCGTCTATGCTTTCAAGCAAAGTAAAGCATCAAATAAAGAATTGACTTTAGATACAATTAAGGCTGAATTCAGAGAAGAATTCTTAGAATTTGGACAAGAGGAAAAAGCAAGAATTGATGAAGAACAAGCTAAAGTAATAGAGTACTTTACAAATTATCTTAATGAAGACATTGAGGCTTCTACTGAGGAGTTAGATGTGAAATTGCTAAAAATAGCATCTAAGGCTAAGAATCACTACGAACAATTAGTAATTAAGGATGAAAATGACTTCAAGAAAAAGATGGTCATTGAAACGGAACAATTATTTACTAAATACCTTAAAATTCTTTCATACTTAATAGATATCTCTGAGTTATCTAAAAAAGAACTGGAAAGAAAAGTAGAGAAAAATGCAAGAAATATTGAACTTGATCAAAAATTTGTTGATTGGTTCTATAATAATAAAGCATTCACAATTCTAAGAGAAGATGATGTTTTGACAGAATTATTGTCGAAACATAAATTAAGAAGAATTGAGGATGATGAAAAAGTTTTAGAATGGTTAAGAGTCTTAAAGCGTGATGAAGATTTAATTACTGCTATTGAGGAACTTACAAAAGACTCTTCAACTTTTGAAACTCAACAAGAAGTTTTACGTTTAATAGTAAGAGACTTCATCTTTAAAAATGAGGTAATTGAGTCGTCTTTTGAAGCAGAAGATTTAAACTGGTCTGAAAACAAACGTATACTAAGAAGTATGGTGTTAAAGACAGTGAAAAATATCTCTGAGGATGAAGGCACAGAAATTCTATCTATCTCTAAAAATTGGGAAGAAGATAAAGAGTTTTTTGAAGAGCTTTTCAGCTTAACACTTAGCCAAGAAGAAAACTTTAAAGAAATTATCGCCAATAAGTCTAAAAAATGGGCTATAGATCGAATTGCAAAAGTTGATAGTATACTAATTAATATGGCATTAGCTGAAATGTTAAATTTCAGAAATATACCTGTAAAAGTTACAATCAACGAGTTTATTGAGATCTCTAAGCAATATAGTACACCAAAAAGTTGGCAGTTTATTAATGGTATGTTAGATTCAATTTCTGAAGAATTACAATCGGAAGGAAAAATCAAGAAAAGTGGAAAAGGTCTACTGGATAACAAATAATTAAACATATTGACTTTAACATGGCAAAGAACGGAGGAAATTCATTTTTAGGTTTTGTTGCAGGAGCGGCTGCAGGTGCTTTATTAGGTGTTTTATTTGCACCAGATAAAGGCAAAAATACTAGAGAGCGTTTAACATTTAAGTTAGATAAATACAGAGAAGATTTAGAAGATCTTGTTGAGGATTTATTAGAAGAAAGAAAAGTAGCTGTAACTGCCGCTAAGTCTGAAGGACAGCGTGTAATAGATGATGCTATTAAGCATGCAGAAGAATTAATGGGAGAAGTAGATGCTTTAAAAGAGCGTATTGCAACTCCAGCAATGGATGAAGGAGAAGAAGATTAATAAAATCTTTTTTTAGATTTCATTAAAAGGCAAGGAAGATCTTACTTCTTTGCCTTTTTTAGTTTAAAGTGATTATTATTGTAATTAAATTGACAAATAATAATCAAACATCTTAATAGATTACTCAAATGAAATTAATTAAATCATTATCAATACTTGTAGTTATGGCTACAATGTTAATTTCTTGTGGTGAAGAGAAAAAATCTTCTTCAACAGAGAAATCTTCGGCTGTATCAACAGCTTCTACTACTAAAGCAAGTACAGGTCCTTTAGCTAAATTTAAGTTCGAGGAAAAAGAATTTGATTTTGGTGAAATCACAGAAGGTGATAAGGTAACGCATGTATTTAATTATACAAACCAAGGTGAGGTACCTCTAACTATTACTAATGTAAGAACAACATGTGGTTGTACTGCTCCTGATTGGGATAGAAAGCCATTAGCACCAGGTGAGTCTGCTAAATTGAATGTTACATTTAATAGTGCACACAAAAAAGGTACTCAAGTTAAAAGAGTTACAATTCAAGCCAATGTAGAAGATGGTATGGATGTAGTAACAATTAGAGCTAAAGTGAATCCTAAAGCAGAGAAAGGAACAATGTAATTTACTTTCTTTTGGATCTTTCACAAAAAAAAACCTCTATTAGGGTAGTTCCCTAGTAGAGGTTTGTATTTTTGTAGCAAAATGTAAGAAAGGTTACCTAAGGACCTTAATTATAAAAGAATTTTAAAAATTTAATTAACAATAAAATGAACGTTTTGAATAACATTTTACTTCAACTTCCAGGTGGAGGAGATTCTGCACAAATTATGAACCTAGTATTTATCGTAGGTATGGTTGCAGTATTTTATTTCTTCATGATTCGTCCACAACAGAAGAAGCAAAAAGATCAACAAAAATTTTCTGATGCTGTAAAAAAAGGACAAATGGTAGTAACAGTTAGTGGTTTACACGGTAAAGTGTACGAAGTAAATAATACTACAGTAGTTTTAGAAATTGATAGAGGAGTAAAAGTAACTTTTGAGAAATCATCTATCTCTGCTGAAAATACAAATATTGTTTTTGGACCTAAAAAAGATAAAAAGGACTAATCTCCATTTTAATATTAAGGTGATGAATAATTTTGAAAATATTTTTAGTGTTTGATAATTATTCGGGATAAACCTTACTATCTTGTAAACCGTAGCATAATATATATTTATGTTACGGTTTTTTAGTTTTCTAATAATAAATTATAGCATTATTTAATAGGTTAAAAATAGATATGCCTAATAGAAAATACCATATTCCAGACTTTCCGAAACTCATAAAATGGGTAGAAGAAAAATTAAATAATTTTGTAGAGAATAGTACATTCTTACAAGATATAAAAACATGGGATTGGAGTGCTATGATTGTGTGTTTCATGACGGCATTTATTTTTTGGGTTTTTCATTCTCTAAACGAAGACCATACATCTACAATAGAAATTCCTGTTAATGTAAAAGTAAATGAAGAAAATGTAGTAGCCTTACAAGAACCTCCAAAATATGTTAGCGTAAATGCAACAGGAAATGGTTGGACACTTTTAAGTAAGTCTTTAAGAATAGGAAATAGTAAACTTAATATTAACCTAGAAGACCCTGTTTCAGTAAAATACCTTGCTGGTAAAGTATTATTAAAAGAGTTATCGCAAGTACTGAAAGGCTTAAAGGTAAATTACATATTAGAAGATACACTAGCATTCGATTACGATACGCTTACAAATAAAAAATTAGCAGTTCAAATAGATACTACTTCTTTTCATTTTCAAAATGGATATCGAAGAGTTGGAAAAATTAATATTAAACCTGATAGTGTAATATTTAGAGGGCCTAGTACAGAGTTAGCTAAGTTCCCCGATAATCTATTATTAGCGTCAGAAGATGCCCAACCAATTGCAGAGAATCTAAATGAATATATACCAATAGAGATCCCAGGTAATAATGATAAAAGGTTAATAGTTTCTCAATATGATGAAGTGAAAATATCTTTTAATGTATTTTATTTTATTTCTTCTACAGAAAAAGCGAAACTGTTAAAAGTTAATTTCCCAGAGGAAGATACAGAAGAAAAATTTTCATTAGTACCTGATGATGTGTATATTAGTTATATAATAAGAGAGGATCTTATTAAAAGTATAGATTTAATACCTGTAGTTGTTGACTACAAGGATATTAATTGGGCAGATTCAACGGTAACACCAAAAGTGTTTTTAGATAACGATAATTACGAGAATATTTTATTATCACCAAAGTACTTAAGAGTACAAAAAATTAAATAATAAGCCATGCAAGTAGGAATTACTGGTGGAATAGGTGCTGGCAAAAGTTATATCTGTAGAATTTTTAAAGTATTAGGAGCTCCAATCTATAATGCAGATACACAGGCCAAAATGTTAATGCGAGAAGACCCAAAAATTATCAAAGAAATTATCTCAGTGTTTGGTAAAGATGCATATCTTAAAAACGGAATGCTGAATAGACCTTTTTTAGCTCGCCAAATATTTTCTGACAAGAAAAAATTAGAAATAATGAACAGCATCGTTCATCCAAGAGTAGCAGATCATTACAATGATTGGGTTAGAATTGAATTACAAAAACATCCTTACGTTGTTAAAGAAGCAGCATTGATGTTTACAAATGGTAATTATAAAAAACTTGATAAAGTAATAGTAGTTGATGCTCCCATAGAAAAAAGAGTACAACGTGTTTTAGAAAGAGATCATCGACCAAAAAATCAAATTGAAGATATAATTAATAAACAGCAAGAAGAAGAAAAGTTATTTAGTCTTGCAGATATTAAATTACAAAATGATGACTCATCATTATTAATCCCTGAAATTATAGACCTTCATCGATCTTTTAGTAACTATGAAATTTTAGTAAAATAACGTTAAGTATTGATGAATTTTTAATAATAGGCTGAAAATTATAGGTAATTTACTGTAATTTTCAGTCTTTTTTGTACAAGTAGATTTTTTTTAGACTTGAATTGATTAGTTTCGCGCTATAATCACTAAAACAAAGATTATCAACTATGAAAAAGGTCGAGTCAGCACTCATTTCGGTTTTTTACAAAGACAATCTAGCGCCAATTGTAAAACTACTGCAAGAACAAGGTGTCACTATCTACTCAACAGGTGGTACGCAAAGTTTTATAGAAGAACTAGGAGCCGAAGTAACGGCTGTTGAAGACTTAACTTCGTACCCTTCTATCCTTGGAGGACGTGTTAAAACTTTACATCCTAAAATTTTTGGAGGTATCCTAAACAGAGGAGACAACGAAACTGACCAAGCTCAAATTGAGGAATTTGATATTCCTAATATTGACCTTGTTATCGTTGACTTATATCCTTTCGAGGAAACTGTAGCTCAAGATGCTGCACATCAAGCAATTGTTGAAAAAGTTGATATTGGAGGTATTTCTTTAATTCGTGCAGCAGCAAAGAATTATAAAGATACTTTAATTGTATCATCTAGAGAACAATATGATGAAGTTGCAACTATTCTTTCTGAAAAGAATGGAGCAACAGATCTTAAAGATCGTATGCGTTTTGCTGCAAAAGCATTTGATATTTCTTCTCACTATGATTCTAAAATCTTTGACTACTTCAATAGTGTAGTAGCAGAAGAGGAAGAAGCTATTCCTAGTTTGAAAGTATCAGAACGTACAGCTAAGACTTTACGTTATGGAGAAAACCCTCATCAAGAAGGTACATTCTATGGAGATTTATCTGAAATGTTTGACCAGTTAAATGGTAAAGAACTTTCTTATAATAATTTAGTAGATGTAGATGCTGCTGTAGCATTAATTGATGAGTTTCCTGCAGAAGAAGGAGCTGCCTTTGCAATCCTTAAGCATACTAATGCTTGCGGTGTAGCTTTAGGAAGTGATATTAAAGAGGCATATGTTAAAGCATTAGCTTGTGACCCTGTATCTGCTTTTGGTGGTGTATTGATCAGTAATAAAGAAATTGATTTAGCAGCAGCTGAAGAAATTCATAAATTATTCTGTGAGGTTGTAATTGCTCCTGGTTTTAATGCTGAAGCATTAGAATTATTGAAAGGTAAGAAAAATCGTATCATCTTAAATAGAAAAGAGGTGAAGTTGGGTAAGGTTCAGTATAAATCTTTATTAAATGGCGTATTAGCCCAAGATAAAGACCTAACTACTGAGACTTGGGAAGATTTAAAAGTTGTTACTGAAAAATCTCCTTCAGATGCTCAAACTGCAGCACTTTTATTTGCTAACAAAATTTGTAAACACACTAAATCAAATGCTATTGTATTAGCAAAAGATGGTCAATTGTTTGCAAGTGGAGTAGGACAAACTTCAAGAGTTGATGCTTTAAACCAAGCAATTTTAAAAGCAAAAAGTTTTGGATTTGATCTATCAGAAGCAGTAATGGCATCTGATGCATTTTTCCCATTCCCTGATTGTGTTGAGATTGCAGATAAAGAAGGAATAAAATCAGTAGTTCAACCAGGTGGTTCTATTAAAGACCAACTTTCTGTTGATTATTGTAATGAAAATGGTGTTTCAATGGTAATGACAGGTGTTCGTCATTTCAAGCACTAAAAATATAAATAAGCTTTAGCTTAAATAAACCGATGCCTTAGGGTGTCGGTTTTTTTTTGATAAATTTTATTTCAAAAAGTATTATTGCATTATAAATGAAAACTTTTAAAAGAGGGTAAATCGTTAATATCCAGGGTTACAACACCTATTTTGATGATGTTGTTTACTATTAATACCAATAATACTTAGTTTAATTTTTTAAGAAAAGACTAATTTTTTATTAGCATTTGGAGCTTATATTTTACAGAGGCTAGTTTCTATTTTTTTGTATAATTAATAATTTTAAAGAACAATTATCTACATTTTAAAAATGTAGGAATTAGTATCATTATATTAGCCATGATTAAAAGTTTAATCATTTTACTTTAAAATAACTTGCTATGAATTGGAAAGAGGAGAATAATCAACTTCAAAAAACTTTTACATTTAAAGATTTTATAGAAGCTTTTGCTTTTATGACAAGGGTAGCGTTCTTAGCAGAAGCTCATCAACATCATCCTAATTGGTCTAATGTATGGAATAAAGTAGAAATTTGTTTAACAACACATGATGCAGGAAATACCGTAACTCAAAAAGATAGGGATTTAGCATCGGCAATAGATCAAATTTAGGAACTAACGGATATTAAACATTCCTTCAATTTGAGCAGTATCCATTAATACTACTGTTTTTTTACCATCAGGTGTATAATTTGGAGAAGAACAAGAGAATAGTTGTTCAATCATGGATTTCATCTCTTGAAGTTCTAATAATTGACCACTTTTAATACTAGCTCTTTTTGCTAATGCACGGGCAATATTTTCATTAGAAGATAAACGTAACTGTTCTTGGTTATGCTTTATTTGTTCAAATAATTCTTCTAGAATTTCTTGTTCATCACCACCTTGGATAATTGCAGGTACTCCGTTAATTAAAATAGTGTTATCATTTTCTACTTTGAAATTGAAACCTAATGCAGCGATTTCTGTAGCAAAATCAGAAAATAAAGCAAAATCTGAGGGGTTCAGTTGAACTGTTTTTGGAAATAATAATTGCTGAGAAACACCAGATGTATTTTCTATCTGAGAAAGAAATTTTTCATATAGAATACGCTCGTGAGCAGCTTCTTGATCCATCCACATTACGCCAGATTTAACCTGATACATAATGTATTTATTATGTAGTTGGATTGGAATAACATTATCAGAAGGGAAGCCTTCTAAAGTGGTATCTTTTTCTGTTGAATTATCAAGATCATTAGCCCTACTACTATAAGTAAGTGATTGTTCTGTAGAATCTGAATTTGAAAAATTATTTGATGATTGGTTATCATCCATTTCAATAGGATTCCAAGGTGTAAAATCAGGCATATCACTAGAAGGTTGATTCCAAGTGTTTAAGCGTGATGAAACCTTTACAAAATCATCGTTTTCAGAACTCTGATCAAAAGGAACATTGACAGAAAAATTATCTAGTGAATTTGATGCAGAAGAAAAATCATTTGATGATGGTGCAGGTAAATCTGGAATATTAGAAGTAAGATCATTTTCTAAAGGAGGTATCATTTTATTACTTCCTAGAATACTTTCTTTTCTATCTTTTGCAAAGTTTACATCTATCCCAAAATCAATAGAAGGGGCAACTCCATAACTTGCTAAAGCTTGCTTTACAGCAGCGCTAACAATTGCATAAGTTGTTCTTTCATCTGCAAACTTAACTTCTGTTTTGGTTGGGTGAACATTCACATCTACATCACTAGGATCTATTTCTATATAAAGAAGATAGAATGGAAAATGACTTTCTGGCAATATTGAATCATAAGCCGTCATTATCGCATGGTTTAAAGCAGAGTGTTTAATGTACCGTCCATTAACAAAGAAGAATTGTTCACCACGAGTTTTCTTTGCATTTTCTGGCTTACCAATATAACCTCTTACCTTAATTACATCAAGATCTTCTTGACAAGGGTAAAGTTGTTCTTGATAAGACTTTCCGAACATAGAAACAATGCGTTTTGCAATATTACCAGCTCTTAGATTATAGATTTCTTTATCATCAGAAATCATCAACATAGAAATTTCTGGGTGAGCTAAAGCTACACGCTGAAATTCATCTATTATATGCTTTAATTCTACAGGGTTAGATTTTAGAAATTTTCTTCTTGCAGGAACATTAAAGAATAAATTTTTCACAGAAAAACTAGTTCCTTTAGGGGTACTGATAGGTTCTTGTTTTTTAATTTCAGAACCTTCAATTTCTATAGTAGTACCAATTTCATCATCTTCCTTTTTTGTTTTCACAACAACCTGTGCTACAGCGGCAATAGAAGCAAGCGCCTCACCTCTAAAACCAAATGTATTGATATTAAAAAGATCATCAGAAGAAAGAATCTTAGATGTAGCATGACGTTCAAAACTCATTCGTACGTCAGTTTCTGACATACCAATTCCATTATCAATTACTTGAATAAGAGTTTTACCAGCGTCTTTTACCTTCAAAACAATAGAGTCACTACCTGCATCGATAGCGTTTTCTACTAGCTCTTTTACTACGGAAGCGGGGCGCTGTACCACTTCACCTGCAGCAATTTGATTGGCTAATGACTCAGGTAATAAACGAATTACGTCTTGCATACTTTCTTTTTATAAAATGCTACTTTTTAAAGATAGCACCTTAATCTTTTTTATTGTGAATATCCAATAAAAATTAATCTTACCGGAATTACAAAAATAACGTCTTTTCAGTTGAAAAAAAATGCTTCTTCTACTAATAAACAGTAAAAGAAGCATCTTTTTAGAGTTGTTTAATAAAAAATTATTTTGTCAATTTTTTATATTTCAATCTTTTTGGTGTCGTATCTCCAACTTCTTCCCTTCTTTTTGCTTCATATTCAGAGAAGTTACCTTCAAAGTATCTTACACTAGATTCACCTTCAAATACTAATAAGTGAGTTGCTAATCTATCTAAGAACCAACGGTCGTGAGAAATAATTACTGCACAACCCGCAAAATTTTCTAATGCTTCTTCTAGAGAACGCATTGTATTTACGTCTAAATCGTTGGTAGGCTCATCAAGTAATAATAAGTTAGCACCTTTTTTAAGGGTCATGGCTAATTGTACTCTGTTACGCATACCTCCAGATAAATCACCTACTTTTTTATTTTGATCATTACCTGCAAAGTTAAACTTAGAAACATAAGCTCTAGAATTAACTTGACGTCCATCAATTTCCATTAATTCATTACCTCCAGAAATTGTTTCCCATACTGTTTTGGTTTTATCAATATCATTATGTTCTTGATCGATATAGCCAATCTCTACAGTTTCTCCAACATCAAAAGTACCAGACAATGGTTTTAACTGTCCTGTAATTAATTTGAATAGGGTTGTTTTACCAACACCGTTTGGTCCAACAATACCAACAATACCACCTTGAGGTAAAGTGAAATTAAGATCTTCGTAAAGAACTTTATCATCAAAAGCCATAGAAACACCTTTAGCTTCAATTACTTTTGATCCTAAACGAGGGCCTGCAGGAATAAAGATTTCTAATTGAGCTTCTTTCTCTTTAGTATCTTCATTCAATAGAGATTCGTAAGAACTTAAACGAGCTTTTTGTTTAGCATGACGTCCTTTGGGAGTCATTTTAATCCATTCTAATTCTCTTTCAAGTGTCTTCTGACGTTTAGTTTCTTGTTTATCTTCTTTTGCTAGACGTTTTTGTTTTTGATCTAACCATGAAGAGTAATTACCTTTCCAAGGAATACCTTCTCCACGATCTAATTCAAGAATCCATCCAGCAACGTTATCTAAGAAATAACGATCGTGAGTTACTGCAATTACAGTACCTTTATATTGTTGTAAATGTTGCTCTAACCAATATACAGATTCAGCATCTAAGTGGTTGGTAGGCTCATCTAATAAGAGTACATCTGGGGCTTGAAGAAGAAGTCTACATAATGCAACTCTACGTTTTTCACCACCAGATAATACACTAATTTTTTGATCTTCTGGAGGACAACGAAGAGCATCCATTGCGCGGTCAAGTTTACTGTCTAATTCCCAAGCGTCAAGGTTATCTAATTTCTCTTGAACCTCTCCTTGACGTTCTATGAGTTTATTCATTGCATCCGGATCATCTAATATTTCCGGTTCTGCAAATTTTAAATTTATTTCTTCAAACTCTTGAAGTAAATCTACAGTTTCCTGAGCACCTTCTTGTACAACTTGTTTAACGGTTTTTTCTGGATCTAAAAGCGGTTCTTGCTCTAAATAACCAATGCTATATCCTTGAGAGAAAACAACTTCACCTCTATACTCTTTATCTACTCCAGCAATAATACGAAGTAAAGAAGATTTACCGGATCCATTTAGACCTAGAACACCAATTTTGGCACCATAGAAAAAAGAAAGATATATATTTTTTAATACCTGTTTATTAGGAGGATATACCTTTGTAACACCAGCCATCGAGAAGATGACAGTTTCATTATTATTACTCATATTTATTAATACTTTGAACTTATTTCTACAATAAATCGTAAATGTAGATGAAAGTTAGTTATACATGTACAAATTATGATATATATCTGATAAAAATTTGCAATTAATAAAGTAAGGTGGCAAATTGCATGATATATAATCAGTTATTAAAATGAACGTTAATGAATGTGCGATAAATCACTTGATTTTTAACACTCATTTTTGACTTTCAATTACTTTGAATTTATTGAATTAGTTATTGGATTACATATTAAAATATTAATTAGAATTTATTATCAAAATTAGGTTTGTAAGAGACTATCGAAGACTATTGATCATTTCAGAATTATAACTTTGATCATAATTTACAATTTTAATGTATGTCGGTGGCATAACATTAAAGGATATATCTTCACCAATTTATTTATAAAGTTTAATCAACAACTTTTATTATCATTTAAAAACCAAACAGGCGAATAGCGATGTCAGATTCCCAAATTATCGAGCACAAGAACATTACAGAGTACGGATATGTACAAGATGGTAAAGTATTTCTACGAGGGTATTACGATTTTAAAGACAGAGAAATCGGTGTAGTAAGAGAAAGCGACGAAGAAAGTTTACAATATTTTGTAGACAGATTCACAATGGTTACAGACAAAGTATTGGCTGTACAAGATGCTGTTCATACTGCAGAGAATAAAGGTTCTTTCCTAATGAAGCTCATTCACATGAGAACTTATCTAGCTTCATTTAATGGTTTAGGCGATTTTACTAAACTATACGAAATTATCAATGTATTAGAGGATGAAATCAACGAGTACATTGCTATCAATAGAGATAAGAACCTTGAAATTAAGCAAGCTTTATTAAAAGAAGCAGAAGATTGGAAAGGTAGCCAAGATTGGAAAGAAGCATCTCTACGTTTCAAAGAAATTAAAATGAACTGGATTAAAACCGGTTCTGCAATCAAAGAAGAAGAAGAAGAACTTTCTGAGAAGTTTAATGCTTACATGGATGAATTCTATCAAGCAAGAACAGAATTCTTTAGAGAGCAAAATGAACTTCATGAACAATATATTGATCAGTACGAAGCTTTACTTATTAAAGTAAGACGAATTAATCGTCAAGGTGGAGGAGATGATCACGTTCAAGCTGTTAAAGATATACAGCAAGAATGGCGAAATGTTGGTCAAGTTCCTAAAAAGAAAATGGGATTCTTGGGTAACGATTTCAAACGTGAAACTGCTAAATTCTTCAACTCATTAGGTGGAGGATACGGTCAACAACGCGGTGGAGATCGTGGTGGTTATGGTCAACAACGTGGTGGATACGGTCAACAAGGTGGCGGTTACCAACAACGTGGTGGTGGTTATGGTCAACAACGCGGCGGTTATGGTCAACAAGGCGGTGGAGATCGCGGCGGATACCAACAACGCGGCGGTTACGGTCAACAAGGCGGTGGAGATCGCGGCGGATACCAACAACGCGGCGGTTACGGCCAACAAGGCGGTGGAGATCGCGGTGGTTACCAACAACGCGGCGGTTACGGCCAACAAGGCGGTGGAGATCGCGGCGGATACCAACAACGCGGCGGTTATGGTCAACAAGGCGGTGGAGATCGCGGCGGATACCAACAACGCGGTGGTTATGGTCAACAAAGCGGTGGAGATCGCGGCGGATACCAACAACGTAGTAGTGGTGGAGAACGTGGTGGTTACCAACAACGTGGTGGCTACGGTCAGCAAAGTGGTGGAGATCGCGGTGGATACCAACAACGTAGTAGTGGTGGAGAACGTGGTAGTTACCAACAACGCGGAAGTTACCAACAACGTGAAAGTTATGGTAGTGATCGTCCTGCTTATAGTACAAGAGATATGGGTGGTTCAGCTGGAGCTCCTCAAGAATCTAAAAAAGATTTACTAGAGACTGCAGAAAGATACTTAACAGATGGTGCTCCTTTTAACATTGCAAATATTAAGCAATTGCAAAATGGATGGAAATCTTTAGGTAAAGAGCCTTCTCAAGAAGATAAAGAAATGAATTTACGTTTCCGTATTGTTTGTAACGAAATCTTTGAGAGTCACTTCTTAGAGCGTACAGCAAAAAATGAGGAGCCAGATTTATATAGCTTATCTGATTTTGAGCAATTGAAAATCAAACTTGACATCTTAAGAGAATCTATTCGTAAAGATGAACAAGAGTTATTTGAGTTTAATGCCAAATATTCTTCAATTTTGTCTTCGTCTACTACGGAACAAAACACGGAGAATTACGCTTTATACCAAGAACGTAACAACTATGTGAATAAGTTGAAAACAAAACAACGTATCCTTAAGAAATTAGAGGATAAATTGTTAGCAATGTAATTCACATTATTAAATATTTAAAGCACCTTAAAGTTTATTCTTTAAGGTGCTTTTTTTATTACTTAGGTACTATAAAACTTACATTAATAGCTAAATGATTTTTAATATTCTCGATATTTGTATGTACTGCTAACATAAGAACTTTAAGAATATGGCATGATATTTTTAAGTGATGTAGTAACTGAAAATAAATAATCCTTGATATTATTCCATTATGCAACAAATAATGAAAACATATAAATTATTGATTTGCTTATTATTTATAAGTATATCGGTACTTGCTCAAGCACCTGATACAATGACAAACCCACACTCTATGATGGATATTCAGAAATATGAGGTAATGTGGAAAAAATCTTTGTGGTTTAGAGTAAATCTTCAGACAAAAGCTAATTATGGATTTTTCTCTAAAAATCATGAGATCACAAAAGTGATTATTGATGCTGTAAAAAATGATAAAATTGTTCCATTTGCTAGTGATACTTTAGAAACAAGAATATCAAAACAAGAATTCCTTAGTCGTTTAATTATTCCTCAAACAATATCGGATACTGATTATGACGACGACGATGCCGCTTGGGGTGATTTAAATGGTAATAAATCTGCAAATGATTCTGGACAAAAACCAGGTGATGAATATTCTGCAGATCGTTTATGGGCAATAGAATTAAAAGTGGATAGAATCTTTGATAAAAGAAGATCTAAGATGTATTCAGATTTAGTAGCAGTAAATTTAATTATTCCTGCTTCAGAAAATCCAAAAGGAATTGATATTGTATTAGGTTCTTTCTCATTTAGAGAATTAAATGAAATGGTATTTCACTTAAAAGGAGAAGATGGTAAATTAATAGATGATCCATCTGCAATATGGTATAACAGTTATAACCCTGCTCAGCATAGAAACTTAGGTGATGCTTTTGCTCTAGAATTGTATGACGGCAGATTAATAAAGTTTGAAAACCCTCAAGATAATTCAATCATTATGATGTATGGAAATGACAAACGATCTTTGTATCAATCTCAAGAAGCTGTTTATAAACTAATGGAGTATGAAGCACTTCTTTGGGAATACTAAAAAGAACAACAAAATACTATAAGCCATATCAATTTGATATGGCTTTTTTTAATTATTTTTGATTAATCAAAATCTAAACTAAGACACCAATAAGCAAAATGAGGTTCCTAACACAATGCCAACAACTTTTTTTACTCGTTCTATTTTTCGGTTGTTCATCAGAGCAATCCTCTAAAGTTATTTATAAAAACTTTACAGATGAGGTAGAAGTACAGCAAAATTTATCTTTTACATTTAGTAATGAGACTAGAGAAATAAAAACAGATGAATGGGTAAATACACCTTACATTACAATAAAACCGGAAGTTAAAGGAAAGTTTAGATGGTCTGCTAAAAACACATTAGTATTCTCTCCAGAAATAGGTTTTAAACCATCTACAAAATATGTGCTGCAGTTATCAAGTAATGAATTAAGTAAAGAAGGGATTGTTTTATCATCGGATGAGCTTATTTATTCTTTTACAACTCCTGTATTAAAAGTGGTAAATAAGCAAGTGAGTTGGGCGTTAGGTAATCATAATAAGCCCGTTCCTCATATTAGTATCGAGTTTAATTACCCTGTTGATAGTGATGAACTTTCAAAACTTTTAAAAGTTACAAATGGTATTCAAGCATTAAAGTTTGAAAAGAATAGTAATAGTATAAATCATAAAGTAGTTTATACTCTTTTAGATTATAATAGTGAAAAAGATACTTCAATTAAATTATCTATAAATAAAGGTCTTAACACAAAGAATGGTAGTATAACGATGCCTTCTTATACATCAGAACTAATAGTACCTAAGAAACAAAAATTTGATATTACATCTATAGAAGCAAAAGTAGTAGGAGGAAGTAATGTTATACTGATCAATACAAATCAAGGTATTTATAGAGAGAAAAATATTAAATCATTAATTAAAGTATCACCTAAGGTATCTTTTGAAGTTGAGGAAAAGGAAAATGGAATTCAACTAGTTGGAGGTTTTAGATCTGGTCAGGATTATAATGTTACAATTTCAGCTAAATTAAAAGGTGTTTTTAGAACTCCTTTAGAGAAAGAATACAAAGAAAATGTTGTTTTTGGTGAATTGACTCCGAGTATTTCTTTTGTAGACAAAAAGTCAATTTATCTTTCAAATAAAGGCAAAAAAGAAGTTGACTTAAGAATAGTCAATGTACCAGAGATAGATATCAAAATATTTAAGATCTATAAAAACAATTTATTATCGTTTTTTGATAATAACAGCAACTACCAAGAAAGTGATTATTATTATTACGGTCCTCAATATTATAAATTAGGAGATGAAGTATTTTCTAGATCAAAAGTTTCTGTTAGAGATTTAGAAACAGTTGGTATTAATCAAGTATTATCACTAGATTTTTTAGATGAAAATAAGTTTGAGGGAGTATATGTAATTGAATTAAGAAGCTCTGAAAAAAGATATTTAGCGGTACATAAACTTTTAAGTATATCAGACATTGGTTTAATAGTTAAAGAAGGGAAAAATAGTGCTTTAGTTTATGCTAATTCAATCGCTGATGCGTCTGCTTTATCAGGAGTAGAGGTAACTTTAGTAAGTAGAAATAATCAAGAAGTTTATACTCAAAAAACAGGTAGTGATGGTGTTGCGAAATTTGATGATTTAGCAAAAAATGCGAAGGGGTTTGATATAAAGATGGTATATGCTAAAAACGGTTCAGACTTCAATTATATAAACTACGATCAAACACGAATAAGTACAGCTAGATTTAATGTAGGTGGTTTACGATTAAATAGTACTGGTATGATGACCTATATTTATGGTGATCGTAACTTATATAGACCTGGAGAAACAGTTTATTTTAAAACAATAACAAGAGATTATAACTGGAACCCTGCCCCAAATCAACCAATAAAAGTTAAGGTATTCTTACCAGATGGTAATGAATTAATATCAAGAAGAGCTACTTTAAATGATCAAGGGACTTATGAAGGGAGTGTAAAACTGATGGATGCTGGTGTAACAGGTGCTTATAGAATAGAGGTTAGTACAGCAAATGATATTGTTTTAGCATCTCATAAAATATCTGTAGAAGACTTTATGCCAGATCGTATTAAGGTTGCAGTAGAAACATCTAAAAAACAAATAAGTAATAACGATAAATTTTCATTAAATGGTAAAGCTGTAAACCTTTTTGGTCCCCCTGCAGCAGATAGAAATTATGAAGTTGATTTATCACTTAGTAGAAAAGCAATTCTTCCAAAAGATTACAAAGAGTATAATTTTACATTAAATGGTAGAGTTGATTTATCTTATTTAGATCATTTAAGACAAGGAAAAACAGATGTAGAAGGCTTATTTAAAGAAGAATTTTCTATAGATGATAAATATGAAAATAGTGGTTTACTTGAAGCTAAAATTTATACCACAGTTTTTGATGAATCTGGAAGACCTGTTAGAAGATTAACCAAAATAGAAATTCCAACACAGCAATATTTTATTGGTATTAAGAACGATGATTGGTATGTGAAAACAAAAAGTAAGGTTAAACTGCCAATTATAGCTGTGAATAAAAATATGAAAGTAGCTAATAACGCTAAAGTTATTGTTAAACTTATACGTTATGAGTGGCAGTCTGTAATGGAAAGTACATACAATGGACGTTATAGATATGTATCAAGAAAAAAAGCTATTCCTGTTTCTACTAAAAATATAAATATATCTGGCGAAAAGGCATACTTCTCATTTATTCCTGAAATTTCTGGCGAATATGAAGTTCAAATAAAATTACCTGGAGCAAGTAATTATGTAAATAAACGCTATTACGCTTATGGATGGGGTGAGACCACTAATTCAGCATTTGAAGTTGATAAAGAAGGTAGAGTTACCATTGAGCCAGAAAAAACAGTTTATAATATTGGAGACAAAGCAAAAGTCTTATTCAAAACACCTTTTAAAGGAAAAATGCTTGTTACTATTGAGCAGGATGAAGTAGTATCATATCAAATTATAAATACTGATAATAAGTCAGCATCTATAGAAATTCCAATAGAAGATGAGCATCTACCAAACATATTTATTACAGCAACTTTAATTAAAGGAGCGAAAGACAATGCTTTACCTTTAACTGTGGCACATGGCTTTGTACCATTAAAAGTAACATCACCAAAAAGAAAAATAGACCTGAGAATAGATGCACCTACAAATAGTCGTTCTAGAAAATCTCAAACTATAGAAGTTACATCTGGTAATGGAGAAGAAGATATTGAAGTTACAGTAGCTGTTGTTGATGAAGGAATATTACAGATAAAGAATTATATAACACCTAATCCGTTTAATTTCTTTTACCAGAATAGAGCACTGAATGTTGAAACTTACAACATTTACCCTAAGATGATGCAGTTTAAACAGCAAGCCAATAGCTTTGGTTCTGATATGGCTAATTTAGGAGCAAGAGCTAATCCTATGATTAATAATAGAGTAAATCTTGTAGCCTATTGGAGCGGAACATTAAAAACTGATGATGATGGAAAAGTGAAGTTTACAGTTGATATTCCTGAGTTTTCTGGTGAGTTGAGAGTAATGGCTGTAGCAATAAAAGGTAATGCTTTTGGTACTGCAGAAACGAAGATGAAAGTTAAAGATCCTTTAGTTATAAGTACTTCTTTACCTCGCTTTTTAAGCCCTAAAGATAAAAATGAGGCAAGTATTATGTTAGCAAACACAACAGATAAGTCTGTTGATGTAAAAACATCTTTAGCAATTGAAGGGGCACTGTCTGTAGAAAATACTCAACTAGAAACGGTAAAAATACCAGCTAATTCTGAGAAAATAATCAACTTTACTTTAAAAGCAGATAATACAATTGGTACAGGTAAAGTAACAGTAATTGCACATGCATTAAATGAAGATTTTATTTCTGAAACGAATATTAATGTACGTCCTTCTACATCTTTACTAAAATCAAGTGGTGAAAATGTAATTCAAGCTAATCAGTCTAAATCTATAGATTTAAAAGAAGATTATATTAAATCTTCAATTAAAGGAAAACTATGGTTGAGTAAATCACCAATGATGCAATTTGCGAAAAGCCTGAACTATCTAATTAGATATCCTTATGGGTGTGTTGAACAAACTACATCGGCAGTATTTCCTCAGTTATATTTAGGAGATTTAGCCAATACATTAAATAAAGGTATTCATTCTAATAAGTCTGATTTCTATATTAATGAAGCAATAAGAAAACTTCAAAGTATGCAGATGTATAATGGAGGTTTGTCTTATTGGCAAGGAGGATCATATGTAAGTTATTATGGATCTGCTTATGCAGCACACTTTTTATTAGAAGCAAAAAATAAAGGGTATGAAGTAGATCAAAAAGTAGTAAATAAGTTATTAGATTATCTTCTACAAAATGTAAAGAAAAAGAATAAAGTAACATATACTTATTACAATAGTAGAAACGAAAGAACTTCTAGAACTTATGCAGATAAAACTACATTTTATGCTTTGTATATCTTAGCAGAAGCGGGTAAGGCAGATATACCTACAATGAATTATTATAAGAAAAATAGTTCTTTAGTACCAAAAGATTCAAAGTATGTTTTAGCAGCTTCTTATTTAAGAGTTGGAGACCAAAAAAGTTATCGCCTATTATTACCAAAATCTTTTGGAGTAAGTAAGTCTGAGTCAGAATTTGGTGGTAGTTTTTCATCATTTATAAGAGACCAAGCATTGGCTTTAAATGTATTATTAAGTACTGACCCTAAGAATGCTCAAATTGGAGTGTTATCAAAAGAGTTGACAGAGTCTATGAAAAGTAAAGAGTGGATGTCAACTCAAGAAAGAGCTTTTGGCTTATTAGCTTTAGGTAAATTAGCACAGAAAGCATCTGCTCAGAATGTAAAAGCAGTTATTTTAGCAGATGGAAATACAGTAGCTGAATTTGATAATGATGACCTTTCACTTACTAAAGAAGTTCTAGGGAGAGAAATAGTTATTAAAGTAACCGGAAATGGGCAACTTTATTATTTTTGGGAGATTGAAGGTTTAAACGCATCAGGAAGATACCCTGAAGAAGATAAAAAGTTAAAAGTTAGAAGAACATATTATGATAGAGACGGAAAAGCTTTATCTACATCTTCATTTAAGCAAAATGATTTAATTATAGTAGGTATTACTTTACAATCTGATGGAAGGAATATAGAAAATGTTGTAGTAACAGACATGTTACCAGCAGGTTTTGAAATCGAAAATCCAAGATTAGGAGATGTACCAGGCATGGGTTGGACTAAATCTAAAGCAAGTATTCCTCAGCATGTAGATTTTAGAGACGACCGTGTACACTTCTTTACAACAGCAAATAAAAAGGTAAAAACATATTTTTATGTAGTGAGAGCTGTAAGTAAAGGAACATTTAAAGTAGGTCCTGTTAGTGCTGATGCAATGTATAACGGAGCTTATCATTCTTATAATGGAGCAAGAACAATAGTAGTTGAATAAAAAATTTAATCATATAGAAAATAAAAAGAGTAGAGTAGTGGTAATAACTACTCTACTTTTACTTTTTACAGGCAATTTATTTGGCCAAGAAACATATACTTTAGAATGGGAATTGGTAGACGATAATATTCATCATTCTATTCGTAAACAATTTCAACCTAATTCATTTAAAGATTCTTTAGAATTAAAACTAGCCGCTAAAAATAAAGTGACCCAACTTTCAGAATTTGGCTACTTACTTACATCTGTTGACACAATCCTTAAAAAAGAGAGTAGTTATAAATATGTAGTATTTATCGGGCCAAAACTTGAGGTAATGACTGTTGATACTAAAGCAGTAAATATGCAAGTATTAAAGGGAAGGTATTGGAAAGGAAATGGAGTTAATAAAGAAGTTCGAACTACGGAATTATCAAAAGCAAAAGATCAGATAATTAGATATTATGAAGATAGAGGTTACCCTTTTGCTTCTACTTGGATTGATTCGATATCCTTTAATAACAATAATAAATTACAAGGAGTACTTAAAGTAAACTTAGGAGACCCTGTAGTTTTTGATACGTTGATTGTAAAAAAAACTGCACCATTAGGTGTACATAAAAAATTTTTTGAAGCATATTTAGGTTTAAAAAAAGGTGAAGTTTTTAGACAAAGAAATGTTGATAGAGCTGAAGTAATTTTAAAGGAAACACCTTATTTAAAACTAAAAAAATCGCCAAAAGTAGTATTTGAATATGGTAAAGCAATGGTAGAAATGCCAATTGAAAAACGTAAGGCAAGTAGAGCAGATGGTATGTTAGGTTTTGCTCCTAATTCTGATGAAGAAGGAGGATTACTACTAACAGGACAAGTACTTTTAGATTTAAGAAACCCATTTGGAACAGGAAAAAAATTTTATATAGATTGGAAAAAGCCGGATAATGATTCGCAATGGTTTAATGCTAGATATGAGCACCCCAGAATATTTAGATCTAGATTTGATTTTGGCTATTCAATAAATTTACAAAAGCAGGATTCTACATTTTTAATGGTAAATAATGGAATTGATTTTAGTAGAAAAGTATCAATAAGAGGAGAAATTAAATTAGGTGCAAATTGGGAATCTAGTCGTTTACTTAGAGAAATATCTGAACAAGAAGCAGACACTTTAAATGATACAAAAACTACAACATATTCTGTAGGGTATAAATGGCAAAATTTAGATGATCCTTTAGCTCCAAGAAGGGGTATTCGTTGGAAAGGAACATTTAGTGGAGGACAACGAACTATAATCTATAACCCATCCTTTGATCAAGATATTTATGAAGGAATACAACCTAACTCTGCAGTTATAAAATGGCAATTTGATGCAGAATATTATTTTGGAATGACAAAGTGGTTAGATGGTTATCTAAAAATAGATGCTGCCCAAATGATAGGAGATCATTTTTATAAAAACGAATTATATAGAATAGGTGGATTTAGAAGTTTAAGAGGTTTTAACGAAGGAGAACTTTATGTAGACCGATACGCTATTTTTACTGCAGAACCTAGAATAAATATTGGTGGAACATCATTCATTTTCTTGTTTGCAGATATTGCAATTACTGGAGATGGGGATGTAGTTGATTTACCGCTTGGTATAGGGGCAGGAGTAAATATAGAAACCCGTTCTGGTGACTTTTCTATAGCATATGCCCTTGGTCGAACAGATGAAATTGCTCTTAACATGGATTTAGCTAAAATACATTTTGGATTTATTGGTAAATTTTAGTTTAACAAAAAGGTTGGTTTTTAAGATATTTTGCAATTTTCTTTAGTAACTATTAATACTCACTGTGAAATAATCAAAAATATAAAGAGCTAATAATCAGTATTTAAGAACGTTTATCTACATTAGATCAATATAACTCTATTCAATTTTCATAAACTATGTGTCTATATAGTACATAGTTGACTTAAGGTAAATCAGTTCTGCAAGAGTAGTGTCAAATTAAATAATAAAGAAGTCTCTTTATTTTAATGTAGAAACTGAAATATTGATTTTTTTAATCCTGTAAAGGATAAAACGTAACTTAAATCCATCATGTTTCAAGACGAAGATTTAATCGAAGGCTGTAAAAACGGCGATAAACGAATCCAGAGAAGACTCTACGAACAATACAGTAGTGCGCTAATGTCTGTAGCTTGTAGATATTCCAGAACAGAAGAAGATGCAAGAGACATTGTACAAGAATCGTTTATTAAGATTTTTAAAAAAATTGGAACTTTTAGAAATGAATCATCTTTAAAACATTGGATGAGAAGAATTGTAGTGAATACTGCAATTAACTTTCAGAGGTCTAAATTATACTTATATCCTATGATGGATGTAAACGATATGTATGACCTGAAAGAAGAAGCAATGGCGTTAAACGATTATAGCTTTCAAGAGTTATTAAATCTTCTACAGCGTTTACCTGATGGTTGTCGGGTAATCTTTAACTTATATGCTATTGAAGGTTATAAGCATAAAGAAATTGCAGAAATGACGGGTGTTACAGAAGGTACTTCTAAATCTCAATTTTCGAGAGCAAGAAAATTACTTAAGGCAATGATTGAAGAATCTGAAATTGAAAGATATTGTTATGCAAAAGAAAGAGGATAATTACGGAGATTTTGAAAAAGTGTGGAAAGATGCATTTCAAAATGAAAGTGTTGCTCCACCTGCAGACTTATGGGATTCAATAGAAGAAGAAATTGATGGTTTTAATAAAAAGAAAAGCTATCATACTTTTCTTCGTTCTGTTGCTGCAATGATTACAGTTGGTTTACTGACAAGTTTTTTAGTAAAATATGATATGCCTAGAGAGGAATCTTTTGCAGGTATTAAAGTTATTACTAATGATAAAAAAATTGAAACAGCATCAGTATTACCAGTAAATATTTTAGAAGGTGTACCTTCTAAAAAAATATCGATTGTAGAAAATATATCAAAAATTGATTTTACAGATAAAATGAATGATATACCTTCTAGAAAGATAGTAACTGAGACTAAAAAAGTAATTGATAATGATGAAGAAACATCAGAATATGTTTACCACGAATTAGGTAGAATTGAAAGAGAAAAAACTGATATACAAAATGATTTAGCTTTAAATTCAAGTTATAATCAGAATTTGATTTCGGCAGGGACAGTATCAGGAAATAAAAGAAAGAAGCAAAACTATATTGGTGTAAATATAGAAATGCAGTCAATTGATCCAAATCTAAAAGTAAATGATCAATTAATATCGAATACTGCAATTGCACCAGTTATAGGTATTGAAGGTGGAGTAAAATTTAATAAAGGACAGTTTTTAGCTCTAGGAGTAAAGTTCACAGATCTACTTTATACTGTAAATCATAATGATAATTCAGGAGAAATAGCTCAAAAAGTATTATCTATACCTGTAAAAGTTGGATATGCTTTTGAAAAAGAAAAGTGGTCTTTAGGTGTACATGCAGCAGCAGTCACAAATGTTTTACTTCAGCATAAAACAACAAATGATACTTTAATAAATGGAAGTGATCTATCTACTGTTTCCTTAACCGCTCAAGTAGGAGCGGAACTAAATTATAAGTTATCAGAAAAATATTCTGTAAAGCTAGGAACATCTTATGGAATGTCTTTAACAGATCAGAGTACAAATGAAGATATATCTTTAACACCTAAAGCATACGCTGTAAGTATGGGTTTAAAATATAATATTATTTAGAAGGTTCTGTCTAGTCCGTCCATAGCGTTACAGATTTAGACCTATTATATATTGATAGCATCGAGTGTAGACTCGGTGCTATTTTTACTTTTATAAGTTCTCATTTTTATTTCACTTTGCTGATGCATCTCAACAGGTGTCTTCATATAATTACTCCAATGAGGCCTTTCATTATTGTAAATATATACAGATTCTCTAATAAATTTATTCATTAAATCGAGATCATTAATTTTTATTCCTAAAATAAATTCTTGCTTAAGAATTCCGTTTATTCTTTCTGCTACCGCATTTTGATAAGGATCGTAAGATTCCGTCATCGAGCACAATACTTTATTTTCCTGAAGATGTCGTTGATACTCGTGACTACAATATTGTAATCCTCTATCTGAATGGTGTATCATTGGTAAATCAACATAGTTTCTATTTTTCAGTGCTTCTTTTAATGCTGCAATAGCTCCATTTGCATTCAAACTATCTGATACATTTAACCCCATTATTTTCTTAGAATAGGCATCTGTTACTAAGGATAGATACATTGGGTTACTTCGCTCACCTATGTAAGTTATATCAGAAACTAATACTTGTTCAGGTCTATTTATTTCCAAATGCTCAATAAGGTTTTTATGCTTTTTAAACCTGTGATGAGAATTTGTAGTGACATGATATTGTTTTTTAGGCTTGATATCGAGTCGATTAGCCCTCATGATATCAAAAAGCTTATCTCTACCTACATTTAGTAATTGCAATTCAGGAAGAAGTAATTGATATAATTTCCTTGTCCCTATTTTAGTTTGTTTCAAACGAATTCTTTTCACTAAGTCTACTACTTTAGATGCAATACTATTATTCTTTTTTACTTTTCTTTTCGAACGATAATAAATTTGTCGATTTAACCCAAGCAATTCACAAGTCGGTTTGACTCCTATTTTTTCTTCTTTTTTGAATTGGTCAACTGCTTGGGTAAAGACTTTTTTCTAATAGGAATATTAAACTCATCCTCAGCAATATCGATCATCATATCAAAGAAAATTGCTTTTTTATCTGTTACGTAGAGTTGTTTTTCTAAAGAAGCTTTTTGCTTCTCTAATAATAGAACCTTTTGTTCTAGCTCCAATAATTTTTGTTCTGGTGTCTTTCCCATTTTTAAATCAGATTTATTATCCCAATCTAAATTACCATACTTTCTTATCCAAGTACGGATGGTACCATGACCTTGTATTCCATATTTAAGTCTTGCTGCCGTTATACCTATTTCCCCTCGTTCCACTTCATCTACAACTTGTAATTTAAAAGAGTAGCTGTAATCTTTTTGTGTACGTTTAGTGTACTGATATTCTTGATCTTCATTCATAATGTTACGTTTTGTGTAACACTAATTCAGGACGAGACATTCTTTTAAGAAAAAGAAAAGGCTATCAAAATGATAGCCTTTTTTTAAGAGTTTAATTTATTAAAATCAATTAGACTCGTCGTTGTCAATCGCCTTTTTAGCGAATTCCAATATATTTTTAATAGACCTAATACTAGGTTCTTTTTCAATTTTATCTAAAGCATTTTTTGTAGTAGTCCCATCTTTTAGGAATTTTTTACACGTAGCATCTGTTGAGATAATTTTTTTATCATCAAGTGATAAAGACTCTTCGTTATATAATTGAAGAATTACCTTATTAAGAAGAGATTCTTTGTGTGGATGTTTTTTGTCTAACTGCATTAGTAGAATTTTCGCTTTGTTGCTCCATCATTTTGCGAAGATTGATGAGGGCGTAACGCATTCTACCCAATGCAGTATTAATACTAACACCAGTAGAATCAGCAATTTCTTGGAAACTCATTTGCATATAATGACGCATCACTAATACTTCCCTTTGAGTATCTGGTAAACGATCTACCAAATTTCTTACGTTATCTTGAGTTTCTTTTTGAATTTTCTTATCCTCAAAAGAATGTTCAGAGAATTCTAAAGTATCAAAAACACTACTACCATCTTCCATGACTATAGTAGGGTAACGCTTTTGTTTACGGAAGTAATCAATAGCCATATTATGTGCTATGCGAGAAATCCAAGGCATAAATTTACCTTCCTCATTATACTTACCTGCTCTGATCATTTTTATTGCTTTAATAAATGTATCTTGCAATAAATCTTCAGCTACATATTCGTCTTTTACAATAAGTAGAATACTTGTAAATAGCTTGTTTTTGTATTTATTCAATAGTTGTTCAAAAGCAATTTCGCTACCGTTAAGGTATTGAGATATTAATTCTTGGTCAGATAGTATATATTGTTTCATGCTTCGCGTATTTAAAACGTTAATTCAAAGTACTTTATTATACAGTTCAATAATTAATTTGTAAAAATGTACAAATTACACTCTTAGGAAATAATGAAGTACTTTATCATAAATTCCTTGTTTGTAAATATTTGAATTTATTAAGAAATTAAAAATTGCTTCATCTAACTATATAGTGTGTTCATCGAAAAAAAGATGCTATTCGTCTAAATAGGCTATTAACAAGGTGTTTTGACTTCTTAAAAGTCAATAAAATATTGATTTAATTTAATTATTCATAAAAATGACTACTTAGTCATAATGTTTACAAATATTAGAATAGTACAATTTATGTCTGATAAAATTTCTAAAGAACATTTTAAATTTATGCAATTAGCTCTAGCAGAAGCTCAAAAAGCATTTGAAGAAGATGAAATACCAGTAGGAGCATTAGTAGTAGCAAATGGTAAGATAATAGGTAAAGGATATAACCAAACAGAAAAACTAAATGATCCCACTGCACATGCAGAAATGCTTGCAATTACTGCAGCTACAAATTATTTAGGATCAAGACATCTATCAGATTGTACTTTATATGTAACATTAGAGCCTTGTGCAATGTGTGCTGGTGCAATTTTTTGGGCACAGCTAGGTCAAATAGTTTATGGAGCACCAGATGATAAAAGGGGGTTTAGAGCTTATTCAAATAAATTAGCACACCCAAAGTCAAAATATATAACAGGAATCCTTGAGGAAGAATGTCATAATTTATTAATGAGCTTCTTTAAACGATTAAGAGAGAAAAGAAAAAAATAATGGAAAAGGAAATAATAGAACGAGTAGAAAAATTATTAGATCAAGATCAATTTGATCAATTAGGAGAGGTACTTCAACCATTTTTAGAAAAAGACCCTAAAGCAAAAGAACTTTTAGGATTAAGCTTTTTAAAACAATGGAAAAATGAAGAAGCTGAAGAAATATTCGAAACGTTAAAGAATGAGTTTCCAAATAATGCTGATTACTATTACTATTATGGTGCTAGTTTAGGTCAGCAGGCAAAAGGAGCTAATATGTTTAAGTTGATCCAGATTGCTCCAAAATCAAAAGAAGCTTTTGAGAAAGCTATAGAATTAGATAATCAACACGTTCCAGCATATTGGGGTTTATTGAGATATTACGGCAATGCTCCTGCAATGTTTGGAGGATACCCAAAAGGAAAAGAGCTAGCAGATGCATTAGCATCATTTAATAAAAAAGAAGCAGAAGATGCATATAATTTTTTAAATGATAAATTTGGTGAGCAATAAAAAATTATAAAATGTTAAACAAATGGTTGATAGGGTAAAACTCATCAACCATTTAGTATTTAAACCCGTTAATAATCTTAAATATTCGCATTATTTAAATTATGATGTGTAATATTCATATATTAGTTTACTCTTAAAAAAACTAAAATGGAATTACTGGAAGACTCTCTGAAACTAATCAACTTACCGTATACTTTTCTTCTTTTTTTATGCTTACTATACTGGTTAAATGTATTTGTAGGTTTTATAACTCCAGACTTTATTGATTTACAATTTGAAGGTGATGTAGATGTCGATTTAGATATTGATGATGTCAGTTTTAGTTCATCAGTTTGGGCATCTTCTGCACAATTCCTATACCTAGGCACTGTTCCGATAATGATTATAATTACTGTATTGTCTACTTTGATGTGGGTGTTTTCTGTTTTAGGAAATCATTATTTAGGAAATGAATCAGTTATATATGCTGTAGTAGCATTTTTACCAATTTTATTTTTATCAATATTCTTAACTCGATTTTTTGCTTATCCTTTTTCAATTTTATTTAAAAAATTAAATGAGGAAGAGGATAGAACTATAATCGGGAAAGTAAGTAAAGTTATTTTAGCTACAAGCCATAATAGAAAAGGTCAGGCTTCTGTAAGAGTAGGAAAAGCTGAGCAAAAAATTTATATAAAATCTTCAAATAACGAGAATATCTCTAAAGGAGAAGAAGCGTTAATTTTGGAATACGATAATTCTGAAAAATGTTATTTGGTTCAACCAATATCCGAATAAAACTTAATTTCTTAATTTTTAATTAACTAGACTATTATTTCATGGATTCACAAATGTTACTGGCAGTGATGGGCATTGTCGCAGTTCTTATTTTTGGAACATTAGGTTCAATTATTAGTTTTTACAAAAAAGTACCTCAAGGTAAAGCCTTAGTAAGAACAGGTATGGGAGGTCTAAGAGTTATCACTCAAGGTGGCCTTGTAATTCCTATTATCCATAAGGCAGAAAGAATGGATGTTTCTTTAAAAAGTATCGAAATCAGTAGAGAGGGGAAACAGGGACTGATATGTCAAGATAATCTACGTGCAGATATTCGAGTGGTATTCTTTATTCGTGTAAATAACCAAGAAGAAGATATTGCAACAGTTGCACAAACAGTTGGCTGTGAAAGAGCATCAGATACAGAATTATTATTCTCGCTTTTTGAAGCTAAGTTCTCTGAAGCATTAAAAACAATTGGTAAACGTTTTGATTTTATTGAATTGTACACTTCTCGTGAAAAAATGAAACAAGAAGTTATTGATATTATCGGAACAGATTTAAATGGGTATGTTTTAGATGATTGTGCAATAGATTATTTGGAGCAAACTAAAATTGAGTATTTAGATCCAGATAATATTTTAGATGCGGAAGGCATTAAGAAGATTATTGATTTAACAGCAAATCAAAAAATTCAGGCTAACCTTATTAAAAATGATGAAGAAAAAAAGATCAAAAAACAAGATGTTGAAAAGATTGAAGCTGTTCTTATTCTAGATAAACAAAAAGCCGAAGCTGAAGAAAGACAGAAAAGAGAAATTGAAACTCTTCGTGCAAGAGAGGAATCTGTAACGGAAACGGTTGTTCAGGAAGAAAGGTTAAAAGCAGAAAAAGCGAAACTTCATGTTGATGAAGAACTTGAAATTCAAGAAAAAAATAAAGAACGAGAAATATTAGTAGCTAGTAAAAATATAGAGAAGACTGAAGCGTTAGAAAATGAAAAAATTGATAGAGAACAGAAGTTAGCCCAAACTGAAAAAGATAAGATTGTAGAGTTAGCCGTTATTGCAAAAGAGAAATCTCTAGAAGAACAAAAAAGGGATATTCAAGATGTAATAAAAGAACGTATTGCAGTTCAGAAATCTGTAGTAGAAGAGGAAGAAAGAATCAAAGATACACAAGCATTTTCTGAAGCTCAGCGTGTGAAAAAAGTAGCAATTACTTTGGCAGAACAAAAAGCAGAAGAAAGCTTAATGGCTGAATTAAAAGCAGCTGAAGCAGCAAAAGAAGCTTCTAAATTACAAGCAGAGCAAAAGAAAATTGAAGCAGCAGCAGATTTTGAAACTTCTAATCAGAAAGCAGCTGCAATTAAAACTTTAGCAGAAGCAAAAGTAAAAGAACAAGCAACAGAAGGGTTTGCAGAAGCTCAGGTATCTGAAGCTAAATCTTTAGCAAAAGAAAAAGAAGCATTAGCAGAAGCTCAGTTTATTGCAACAACTTCCGAAGCTCAAGCTACTGCAAATAGACAATTAGGTGAAGCTGAAGCAGAAGTATTGCGTAAGAAAATGATTGCTGAAGCAGAAGGTATGGAGCAGAAATCTAAATCAATTGAATTAGAAGGTTTAGCAGAAGCAAAAGTATTAGAACAAAAAGCACTTATAGAAGCACAGAGAATTGAAGCGGAAGCTAAAGCGGCACAACATATGGATGGTGCAATTTTAGAGTTAGAGAAGTTTAAACTTCAATTAAATCAAGAGAAAGATTTATCATTGGCTAAATTCGAAATGCAACAAGAGTTAACTAAAGCCCAAGCTACAGTTATGGCTGAAGCTGTGAAGAGTAGTGATATTCGTATTGTAGGTGGAGAAACTCAAGTATATGATAGAATTATTAAGTCAATATCTATGGGCGATGCCGTTGATTCTTTCTTTGAAACGAGTTCTGTGGCTACAGAAGTAAAAGAAAATTTATTAGATGATTCTGACGGAAAAAATATTATTGGTAAAGTAAGAGGTTATATAGATCAATTTGGTATCTCTACAGAAGATATCAAAAATCTTAGTGTTGCTGGATTATTAAGTAAAATGAAGGTAATGGCACAAGATGATCAATCTAAAACTTGGTTAGATAGTGCTTTATTAACTGCAGAGAAATCTGGTATTGCAAATGTTGCAGCAGGAACACTATTAAACTAAATAATTACTTTCTTTAGAGTTACTTCTTTTACCCAAAAGAGGTAACTCTATTTTTCTCCTAAAATTCCAACCCTCATGCTTGAAAACGGAACATACGAACTTCTTCAAAAAAGACTACAAGAAAGCAGCAGTGAACTCCAAAACTCTTTAGATGCATTAAATACACTAAGGAAAGATTTATTTGGTTCAATTGAGATTGGATTAATAGCATCAGATAGATTGATGACAGAAAATAATTGTACAGCAAGGGATATGATTCCTATTGGTAATACATTTATTTTTGGTTATAACGTTCAACTTGGTTTAAGAACTGAGATGACTTTATCAGATGTATTTAGCATTTATTCTTATAAGGACGAATCTCATTCTTTCCATGCGGAACCATTAAATCTTATAAATGATAAACAATTTATAAAAGATTTTAGAGAGCTCTATCAATACAATAAAGACACAAAGTTTACTCAATTTTTTAAAATTGGGAATAGCTTGTTTATGCTGTTTCAAATAAGCGATCGTGTTGGAGATATCAAGGCATTTAAGTGGAGTGTAGAGAATGAATCTCTTAAATATGTAGATGCCAGGAGTGAACATGAAGTTAAGTTTCCTTCTCAACATGAATTTGAATGGGTTAAAACAAAGAGAGAAGATTTTAGAGAGGGATTACATCCTCATGTTTCTATAAATGATAAGGTATTTGTAGAAACTGTAGGGGGAGATCTAACAATTAAAATTGAAGATAATACTTCTGAAGGTGAAGGTATTTTAGCTGAAGAGGTAGATGAAAAAGATCAAAGATTAGAAGATGGAGATATTCATTTTGCTGACTTAGGTAATTTAATTTTATTGAAAGTACTTCCGTATAGAGAGAAAGTATGGCGTTATTTTATTTATAACGATAAACTTAAAACAGCATTACGGGTTAATGCTATATCAAATGCTTGTATCCTTTTACCTGAGGAACAAGGTGTCATTTTTTCAAATGGTTATTATCTACAAAATGGTGAGTACAAGATATTTGAAAAAATTGAGCATGATTGGGTATTTAAGAAAAAGATAGTAGCCCCAAATGGAGAAGACTACCTCTTCGTATTCTATCAAAGAGACACAGGAGAGTATGTATTATTATCTTATAATGTTATTGAACAAACAGTTCAGCCTCCTTTAAAATGTAATGGGTATTCATTATTTAAGAATGGAGAATTGGTTTATTTTAAATCTGATAATGAACCAAGAAAAACACATACATTACAAATTCTTCAATCTCCATTTGTAGATCCAGATGCTGTTCAAATACAAAGTACAAAAGAACATTTTTTAATAAATGTTGGGAATAAAGAAGTTGTAAAGGCAATGGCACAGATGAAGAGTATACATGTACTTTGTAATAAGCCAGATAGCTACCTTGGTTTATATTCTGATATTCTTCATGAGACTACAAGTACTTTAGATATTTACACTTGGCTAGAACGAGAAGATGTAGGTAAATTATCTACTCCTTTATTATCGATTCAAAATACTGCTGGTGCTGCAATAGAAGAGTATGAAAAAGTAAATAGACAACGTAAAAATGCAGAAGAAGAAGAAACTGCATTTAATACAGAGTGTATTAAGATAACTAGAGAAACAGATAGGGAAACCTATAAAGATATAACAGGTTTTGTAAAGGCTCTTGCAACTTTAAGAGCCTTAAGAGGAAAAGCTGTAGGCTTAAAAGAGGTTAGATATATTTCTATTGAACCACTAGAAGAGTGGGAAGTTAAATTAAAAGAGCAGACACAAAAATTAGGAGAACGCTGTACACGTTTTCTTTTAGGAGAAGATGCTTTAAATGCATTTGTTTCTAAAATTGGTGAAATAAGAAAGGCATTAGAAACTATAGATAAAACTGTAGATATTGATGAAGCAATAGAAGAGTTAGCAACAATAGGTAAGGAGTTAGAATTACTTATTGAAACAGTTTCTAATTTAAATATCAAAGACCCAACGCAAACTGCAGAAATAATAAATAGAATTTCTAATCTGTTTTCGTCGTTAAATAGTGTAAAAGCCCAATCTAAAGAGAAAAAGACACAATTATCTAAAGCTGAAGCAAATGCAGAATTTACAGCTCAATTTAGATTATTGGAACAATCAGTATCTAGTTTTTTAGATATAGCAAATAGCCCAGAAGAATGTGAAGAGTACCTAAGTAAATTATCTGCTCAAATAGAAGAGTTAGAAGGTAAATTCTCTGAACATGATTCTTTTGCTGAGCAATTAGAAATAAAAAGAGAAGAAGTTGCGAGTGCATTTGAAAATAAGAAAATTCAATTAGAAGAGGTACGTAATCGTAAATCAATACGTTTACGAAATTCTGCTGATAGAATGATTCAATCAATTTTATCAAAAGCAAAAAAGATTGAAAAGGAAGATCAATTGATAGCTTACTTCTCAACGGATTTATTAATTGAAAAATTAAGAGATACATCAACTAAATTATCTGAAATAGGAGAGACTTCTAAAGCGGAAGAAGTTTTAGGAGCATTAAAAAATGCACAGAAAGAAGCTGTAAGACAATTACGAGACCGATCAGAATTAAATGTTGATGGTCCTGGATTTATTAGGTTTGGTAAACATTCTTTCGCTGTAAGTCAACAAGAATTAAATGCAACTATTGTAGAAAGGAAAGGGAATCTGTTTTACCATTTAACAGGAACAGATTTTTTTACAGAAGTACAAAATACAGCGTTAGAGAGTACACAAGATGTGTGGACAATGTCAATTCCTTCAGAGTCTTCATCTGTTTATAGAGCAGAATATTTGGCTTATGTTTTTGTAAATCAAAAATATGGAGGCAATACATCAATTATTCAATCTTTATCAAAAGAACAATTAGATAAAGAGGTGTTAGAATATATGAGTAAAGCATTAAATGAAGGGTATTTAAAAGGAGTACATGATGTTGATGCTGTAAAAATTATTCAAGCATATTCTGCATTAAATTTATCTTTAAAAACTTTATGTTACGATACTAAAACAAGAGCGTTAGCTCAATTGGTTTGGTTAAAAGAATTACCTAAAGAAGAAAAAGAAAGAATAAATCAGTGGTCTACAGGCTTTTCGCTATTTAAACAAGCTTTTTTAGAAAAAGTTGACCCATCATCAATATTAAAATATATAATCCCATATAGTAATATTGTTCTTGAAAAATTAAATATTCAAGATGATATTAATGCAACAGATATAGCACTTTGCTTAATTGATTTAATTTCAGAGTCTAATTTTAGTGTAAGTGCAGAAGCAGACTATTTAAAAGAGGAATTCAATAGGTTATTGATTTCTAAAAATCTTGTTGAACCATTTAAAAATAATATTCAAAGATTATCTAAAGACTGGGATCAACTGATTACATTTTTAGATATTGGATGGGAAACACTATTTAAATCAACAGCATTTAAAGGGGAAGTTGCTAAATATACCCAATATACCTTAGAAGCAAGTTTACTTTTAGTAGATACTTTTAATGCAGAAAGACAAGTAGTATCAATAAACCATACTGAATCTATAACTGGCTTATTAGGAGATCATACATTAATTAATAATGGAGAGTATGTTTTAAATTATCATGACTTCTCTAAACGTATTAAAAAACATCTTAGAAAAGACCTTCCTTTGTTTAATACATATATTGAACAAAGAGGAAAAGTGTTATCCGAATTTAAAAAAGATATTAAATTAACATCTTTCGAACCTAAAGTATTATCATCTTTTGTAAGAAACAGATTGATTAATGATGTCTATTTACCATTAATTGGAGAAAACCTTTCTAAACAAATTGGAGCTTCAGGAAAGAAAAAGAGAACAGATTTAATGGGTTTGTTGCTATTAATATCTCCTCCAGGGTATGGTAAAACAACATTAATGGAGTATGTAGCCAATAGACTAGGGCTTATTTTTATGAAAATAAATGGACCATCAATTGGACATCAAGTATTGTCTTTAGATCCAGAAGAAGCTCCTAATGCAACTGCAAGAGAAGAATTAGAAAAACTAGGTTTAGCTTTAGAAATGGGTAATAATGTAATGCTTTATTTAGATGACATCCAACATTGTAATCCAGAATTTTTACAAAAATTTATTTCTTTGTGCGATGGTCAACGTAAAATAGAAGGTGTATATAATGGTGATACCAAAACATATGATTTGAGAGGTAAAAGGTTTTGTGTTATTATGGCAGGAAATCCATATACAGAATCAGGTGATAAGTTTCAAATTCCTGATATGTTAGCAAATAGAGCTGATACTTATAATTTGGGTGAAGTGATAGGAAGTACTCAAACAGCATTTGAATTAAGCTATATCGAAAACTGTCTTACGTCAAATCAATTTATATCTCAATGGACTAACTATCCTAAAAAAGACCTGTATCAACTTATTTCATCTATAAAAAATGATAGTCTTTCAACATTAGAGTTAGAAGTAAATTTATCTACAGATGAAAAGGAAGAAAGTATAAAAGTATTTAAACAATTACTTTATGTACAAGATGTAATTCTAAAAGTAAATCAGAATTATGTTTCCTCAGCTGCTCAAGATGATGATTATAGAATTGAACCTCCATTTAAATTGCAAGGTTCATATCGTAATATGAATAAATTAGCAGAAAAGGTATCTCCAATAATGAATGATACTGAATTAAAGGATCTTGTTATTTCTCATTACGAAAATGAATCGCAAACATTGACTAGTGCTGCCGAAGAAAACCTCTTAAAATTTAAAGAATCGTTAGAAATTTTAACAGAGGAGGAGTTTAATCGATGGGAAGAAATCAAACAGACTTTTAGGAAGAAAAATAATTTAAAAGTTCTAGGAGATCAGAAAGGTGAAAAAATGTTGACTCATTTATCTGATATTTCTGGAGCTATTAAATCACTTAAAAAAGAAATGATTTACGTTGTGAAGTAATTAAGGTTAAAAAAGCTCTAAAACTTAAACATCATCTGATGAATAGTTTTAGAGCTTTTTTTAATTAAAAATAATACTTATTTCACTTTAGAAGAAGCAATTTGCCCAGCAATTATTGTAGATAATAAATCTCCACCTTTACTACCACCTTGACCAGAGAAGTATTGTTCAGGTAATTTTATTTTACTAATGTTTGCCCATTTAACAGAGTCTTTTCTGTATTCCCAAAGAGATTTTTGTTCTGGAGTTAAACCAGAAGCAACCAGTTGTTTGTTAGCATAGGCCATAGTTTCTGCAATAACCTTATCTCTTTTTGCTTCTAATTGAGCAGTTTCGAATTTAATTTTGGCTAATTTTTTATTTGTTTCTTCTTGCTTAAGTTGAGTTTCAATAGCAATTAAACTAGACACTTGTTCTTTTTCTCTTTTTACTCTTTCTTCAGCTTTATCTCTTTCACCTTCAGCTAAAATTCTAGATTGAGCAGCTTTTGCAGTTTCAATTCTCTGAATTTCTAATTGTCTATTTGCAGACTCATCTCTTTGTGATTCAAGACGTTTTTTGAAAGAAGATTCCATATCAATAGATGGTAACACTACTTGAGAAATTAGAATGTGATTTTCAGAAATTTCATTAGGTATACGTTTAAAACGTCCATTTTCATCAGCTACTTTTTCAACAAGATATTTTTTTCTAATTTCCTTAATACCTCTTTCATCTTGTTGGATTGCTTGATCAAATAATGTATCGGCAATTTCAATTTTTCTAACTTCATAAGAACCATCTTTTAGTTGTTCCTCAAATGTTTGTCGGAAAGATTGTGCATCACCAGAAATATAGTCTTGTGCAGCATACATATAACCTGTGTTTACAAGTTGCTCTCTTATTGTAGGAATTAAAGTCATTGCTACTAAATTTTCTTGAGACCTAAATTTAATAGCTACATCAATAAATGCTTCTTCAGTTCTTGGCATTTGTACTCTAACTGAAGGATAACCTAATGCTGTAACTTGATCAATAAAACGAATTGGTACAGCTTTCATTGAAGAGTTATCATCATCATCTACATCTTCAGTTGTAATATCAATGTATTTACTCCAAGGTTGCACTTTACCAAACCAAGTAAAATGATAACCTTCACTCATAATAGCAGATTTCTGTCCATTAGGGTAAGTAACAAAATATTGATACCCAGGTTCAGCCCACATTATTGCATTAGAAATAATAATAATTGCAACAGCTGAAAAGAAAGTAACTGCACCAACTTTTGGTTTTAAAAATGAATAATTCTCTTGTAACTTAGGGAAGATCGATAGTATACTATACACTAATGATAGAAATACAATAACGTAAAATAGAATAGCCATAATAGTATTAGTTTATAGATTGATTAAAAAACATATGTAAATAAAAACGCATTATCAGCTCTTTTAGATGCCTTTTTAAGAATATTTAGGATAAATATTTTAAAAAGAAAGAGTCAATAATGCGTAAAAAAATTAAAGTGTATATAAGGTATAAGACTTAGTTTTTTTCCTCTACTAAAACATTTGTTGTGATAGAAATACGAGTAGTATTTTTTGCATTTGAATACACAGTGATAGGCTTATTTTGAACACCTCTCTTACCACGGCTATTAAAACGAACAATAATTTCACCTTCATCTCCAACAGCAATTGGTTCCTTTGGCCATTTCGGAGCTGTACATCCACAAGTTGTTGTTACGTTTGTAATAACAAGAGGAGCATCACCAGTGTTTGTGAATTTAAATATATGTTCAACTACATCTCCTTGATGTATATCTCCAAACTCATAAGTACTTTCTTGAAAGGTAACAATTGGACCAGCTGAATCTTGTGCAGATACAGTAAAAGCAATTAGACTAAGTAATAATGTAAAAAATAGATTTTTCATTTCTTCTTTGATTATTAATTAAAATAGGATTAAGCATTACATTTTGCATTACCATACTATTGTATAAGTTTAATTAAGCAAATTTCATTCAAAAATGACAAGACAAACACAATTTATCTTTTATCATTTATGAAATACTTTTAAAAGTCGATTGATTATAATCTCAATTAAAAATTATTAATCTGTACTAATTTGCCTATTTTTATAGTAAATTGTTACGAACTCACATCCATAAAACAATAATTAACTAAAAATTCAAACATGAAAAAAAAGACTCATAACAAGTACGATATGGGCGTGATTGGTAATTGCGCATTTATGGCATATGTTGATACAAAAGCAAGTATTAGATGGTTATGCTGGCCAAGATTTGATAGTAGTTTTATTTTTGGTGACTTACTAGATGATGAAAAGGGAGGTGAGTTTTCTGTAAAGCCAACGGCAAAAATTAAGAAGACAAATCAATATTATGTTGAGAATACAAATATTCTTGTTACAGAAATATACACAGAGGATGGTGACTTTAAAGTAACTGATTTTGCACCTAGGTTTGAGCAAGATGATCGTTATTATAAACCTTTAATGATGGTGAGAAAGATAGAACCTCTACAAGGTACTCCATCAATAAAAGTAGTTTGTAACCCAGTAGGAAATTATGGTGAAATGATTCCTCAAAAATCACAAGGGAGTAATCATATTCGCTATGAAGGTTTTGATCAGCAAATGCGATTAACAACCAATATTCCACTTTCATATGTAATGGAAGAAAACTCTTTCGTTTTAGGAGGTGCAGTATATATGGTGCTTACTTATGGAGCTCCACTAGAAGCCGCGATAGAAAATACAGCAGAACAGTTTTATACTAGAACAAAGCGCTATTGGAGAAATTGGGTAAAATCAACAAGTATTAGTTTCTTCCACCAAGAAAAACTAATTAGATCTTCATTAATTTTAAAAATACATCAATACGAAGATACAGGTGCTATTATTGCATCGGGTACAACTTCTCTTCCTGAATACCATAAAAGTACTAGAAATTGGGATTATAGGTATTGTTGGATGAGAGATACTTATTACACATTAAATGCATTTAATAATATTGGACACTTTGAAGAAGTAGAAGCATATTTTAAATACATAGAGAATGTTACTAAGCAAGAAGAAGATAGGTACCAACCTCTTTACACAATTACTGCTCAAAAGGAGATTACAGAAATTGAGATGCCATTAAAAGGGTATTTAGGAGAAAATAAACCTGTAAGAATAGGTAATGATGCATATACTCATATTCAAAACGATGTTTATGGACAAGTATTGACATCACTTTTACCACTCTATGCAGATAAGCGTTTTACCAATAAGTATAGAATGCATACCAAGAAGTTAGTAGAACATACACTTCAGAAGATTGCAGATACTATGGAAGAGAAAGATGCAGGTTTATGGGAATTTAGAGATCGCCCTGGTCATTATTGCTACACATTTTTATTCCACTGGGCAGGGGCTTCTGCTGCTTATAAAATGGCTCAATATTTTGAAGATGTTAAGATGGCTGACAAAGCACTTAAGATAAAAGAAAGAGCTGCAGAGATGATCGAAAAATGTTATGATGAGGAAACAGGTGTATATATGCAAGCCGCTGGAGCAAAAGATATGGATGCTTCATGTTTGCAATTAATTACTATGAATTACCTCGATCCAAATTCAGAAAGAGCAAGAAGACATCTAGCTGGTATGGAAAAAGAACTAATGGCAAAAGATGGCTTATTCTATAGATATAAGCACGTAGATGACTTTGGAGCACCAGAAACAACTTTCTTAATTTGTGCTTATTGGTATATAGAAGCACTTGCATGTGTAGGAAGAGTGAAAGAAGCTATAGATTATTTTGAAAAAGTAAGTAGTTATGCCAACCATGTTGGTCTGCTTTCAGAAGATGTAGACTCTAAAGATGGAAGCCAATGGGGTAACTTTCCACAAACATATAGTCATGTTGGCTTAATGAATGCAGCGTATAGAATTTCTAAAAAATTAGATTTACCTAACTTTTTGTAAAAGTTAATAGCAGATATTATATCAAAGGGGAACAGTTTGTAATGAATTGTTTCCCTTTTTTATTTTCCAATAATGATATATTTAATCAGTATGAAAAATGTAATTATTGCTAAACCGAAATATTTTAAAAAAGTCATCATAGTATATAGTTTGTAATTGATTCTGCAACAGAGACAAGTAAATTAAAGGAATGGACAATAGTAAATGTATAATTCATAGTAAAATGATATACAAAATTATTATTTTCATAAATATGACATTAAGTCACTTTAAAGTATTGATTTTTAATGTGTTAATGACTTTTTGTCTTTTCGCCACTTCAGAAAAGAATATATTTATGAAAATATGTCCGAAAAGTTACTTTTGATCAATTATTGATATTAATCAGTTAAATAATATAGTTTTTAACTAGTTATACGACGTTTAATTTGGTCTCAATAACTTCAATTAAATAATTAAAACATGAATTTTGAAAAATATACAATCCGTTCGCAAGAAGTGCTTCAAAAGGCACAGAATATAGCGAAAGGATTACAACAACAAATAATTGAAACAGGTCATATTTTAAAAGCTATTATCCAACAAGAGGATAATATGGTTACTTTTTTAACCAACAAAATAAAAGCTGATAAAGCGACTTTAGATACTCAAGTAGATGCAATTGTAAATACATATCCTAAATCTTCAGGAGAAAATCCGTATTTATCAAATGATTCTGCAAATACATTACAAAAAGCAGAACAGTTCATGACCGATATGGGTGATGAGTTTGTTGCTGTAGAACATATATTATTAGGACTTTTAGATGGTAATGATAAAGTAGCCTCTTTGCTAAAACAAGCAGGTTTTACAGTAGATTATCTTAAAAAAGCGATAGTAGAATTACGAAAAGGAAATAAAGTAACTGATCAAAATGCAGAAGGTCAATATCAATCTTTAGAAAGATATGCTGTTGATTTAACTCAAATGGCACGAGATGGTAAACTTGATCCTGTAATTGGAAGAGATGAAGAAATTCGTAGAGTTCTCCAAATCCTTTCAAGAAGAACGAAAAACAATCCAATGCTTATTGGTGAACCAGGTGTTGGTAAAACTGCAATTGCAGAAGGTTTAGCTCAAAGAATTGTATCTGGAGATATTCCAGAAAACCTTGAAGATATAAGTATTGCTTCTTTAGATATGGGTGCTTTGGTAGCGGGAGCTAAATTTAAAGGTGAATTTGAAGAAAGATTAAAAGCTGTAATCAAGGAAGTACAAAGTGCTGAAGGAAAAATAATCTTATTTATAGATGAAATTCACACTCTGATTGGTGCTGGTGCTGGTGGAGACAGTGCAATGGATGCTGCAAACTTACTAAAACCTGCTTTGGCTAGAGGTGAGTTAAGATCTATTGGTGCTACAACATTAAAAGAGTATCAAAAATATATTGAAAAAGATAAAGCATTAGAAAGAAGATTCCAACCTGTAAATGTAGGAGAACCATCTGTAGATGATGCAATTTCAATTCTAAGAGGGATAAAAGAAAAATATGAGGTACATCATGGTGTAAGAATCAAAGATGACGCAATTATATCTTCAGTAGAATTATCAAATAGATATATTTCAGACCGTTTTCTTCCAGATAAAGCTATTGATTTAATGGATGAAGCAGCAGCTAGAATGCGTATTCAAATGAACTCAATGCCAGAAGAGGTAGATGAGATCAAGAGAAAAGTAATGCAGCTTGAAATAGAAAGAGAAGCAATAAGAAGGGAAGAAGATATAGAAAAAGAAAATATCTTAACTGATCAAATTCGAGTTTTAACAGGAAAACTTAATGAGCTAGAAGATGAATGGAAACGTGAGAAACAAACATTAGATGCAATTAAGCAGTTAAAGCGTGATATTGATAAATATAAAATAGAAGCTGATCAAGCAGAAAGATCAGGTAACTACGGAAGAGTTGCTGAAATTCGATATGGTAAAATTGTAGATGCTGAAAAGCAATTAGAAGATTTACAAAAAGAATCAGAAATTGAATCTCAATCTGGAAATGTAATGCTTCGTCAAGAAGTAACATCTGAAGATATTGCCGAAGTTGTAGCACGTTGGACGGGAATCCCTGTTGCTAAAATGGTTCAAGGAGAAAGAGAAAAATTACTACACCTTGAAACTGAATTAGGAAATCGTGTTGCAGGACAGGATGAAGCAATTGTAGCTATTTCTGATGCCGTAAGAAGAAGTAGAGCTGGGTTACAAGATCCAAGAAGACCAATTGGTTCGTTCTTATTCTTGGGAACTACAGGTGTAGGTAAAACAGAATTAGCAAAGGCATTAGCAGATTATCTTTTTGATGATGAAAAAGCTATGGTTCGTATTGATATGTCAGAATATCAAGAAAAACATGCTGTAAGCCGCTTGATTGGAGCTCCTCCGGGCTACGTTGGTTATGATGAAGGCGGGCAACTCACAGAAGAAGTAAGAAGAAGACCTTATTCTGTTATTTTATTAGATGAAATAGAAAAAGCTCATCCTGATGTTTTTAATATCTTACTTCAAGTATTAGATGATGGACGTCTTACTGATAATAAGGGCAGGGTTGCTGATTTCAAGAATACTATTGTGATTATGACATCAAATATGGGTGCACATTTCATGATGGAGAAAATAGGAGATTTAGAAAAAGCTGGAACTGTTTTAGAAAAAGAAGAAATTCTAGAAGGGTGTAAAGTTCAAGCACTTGATTTATTAAAAAATACAGTTCGTCCGGAGTTTTTAAATAGAATAGATGAAATATGTATGTTCCAACCTCTAACAAGAGAGAATATGGGTAAAATTGCATCAATTCAATTTAAAGATATACAGAAACGTATCCGTGCAAATGGTATAGAAATAGAGATTACTCCAGCAGCTCTTAAAAAAGTAGCTGATTTAGGCTATGAGCCTGAGTTTGGAGCTAGACCTTTAAAAAGAGTTATTCAAAGATATATTTTGAATGATCTATCAAAATCTATTTTGAGTGGAAAAGTTGAAAAAGATTCTATAGTATTAATTGATCTTGAAAATGATCAATTAGTATTTAAGAATAAATAAAATAGATGGAATTAAAAAAGGCGAAATCAATATTGATTTCGCCTTTTTTGTTATCTTATGACGATCGAACTAGATTGGCCAACATTATCAATTACTGCTTTTTTTGCAGTAGATGCTGCTCGCAAATCGGTATAAATTCCATGAATACTATTCAAATTCACATGAATAACGTTCTTAGGATATTTAACCTGAACCATTTCTTGAAACTTTGTCAATAAAGAAAACTTTTGCTCAGAAAAGTTAGAAATATCAACTCTGATAATCGAAGAAAGGATCTCAGTATCTCCTTCTAAACAGTCTTTTTTCACTGCTTGTAGAAAAATATACCTGACATTCGAATTACTTACTTCTTCTGCTTTAGACTTTGAAGTAGGTTCGTTACTGTCGACATTAGCAAACACATTACATAAAGTAGCTATGTAGATGATTGCAAAAAAGGATAATAGTCGCATTAAAAATACAGTTAATGTTATTTAGTTAATTGTACAATAGGGGATTATTGCATTCCAAATATAACAATTAATAGTTGTTAATGAAATATAAGCGTAAAAAAGTTACTTATTTAATAAAAAATATAATTATCTCATAATCTGATTATTATTAATATAAGTGTTTAGATTAAATAGATGATTAAGATAATTCTTTGTAGTTTAATTTTTAAATAAAGAAATAGACTTACATACTTACCAATATGCCTAGACTACTGTTTTTAATTCAGTTGATCTGTTTTCAATTTTTAGCAAGCCCAATTTTCAGCCAAGAAATAAAATCACCTTCTGAATTCTTAGGCTATTCCTTAGGTACTAAATTTACTTATCATTATAAAATTATTGATTATTGTAAAGAGCTCTCTTTAAAGTCTAAGAGTGTACAATTATTTAATTATGGGGAAACTTCAGAAGGAAGAGAATTAATTGCGCTTGCTTTTTCATCTCCTCACAATATTGAGAGGTTAGAAGAAATACGAATATCAAATTTACAGAGAGCAGGTTTTTTGGCAGGTGAACCAACAATAGACATTCCAATTGTTTGGTTGGGTTACAACGTTCATGGCAATGAAGCTTCAGGTTCTGAAGTAGCATTAAAGGTTTTATATGAATTAGTAACATCAGTAAAAAATGCTACTGAGTTTTCTCAAATTTTTGAAAACATAGTAGTAATAATTGATCCATGTATGAATCCTGACGGTAGAGACCGTTATGTAGCTTCATACAATCAAAAACAAGGTCATTTTATCAACTCAAGTCCTAATGATTGGACTCATATAGAAAATTGGCCTTCTGGTAGATATAATCATTATATTTTTGATTTAAATAGAGATTGGGCTTGGCTCACCCAAAAAGAAACTCAAGAAAGAACAAAATTTTATAGAAGTTGGATGCCTGAGGTATATGTTGATTTTCATGAAATGATGCCTCAGTATTCATATTTTTTTGGACCTCCTGCGGAACCTATCAATACAGCAATTACTGATTGGCAAAGAGAATATCAAAGAATAGCATCTAAAGAATATGTAAAAGTATTTAAAGAGCGAAATTGGAATTATTTTACAGAAGAGGTTTTTGATTTACTTTATCCAAGTTATGGTGATAGCTGGACTTGTTTAAATGGTGCAGTAGGGTTTACCTTCGAACAAGGTGGACATGGTGTTGCAGGTTTGTCTTTAAAAAGAACAAAAAGATCTGAAGAGTTAACATTGAATGATAGAATTGAAAAGCATTTTGAAACAACTTTAATGACATTAATAACTGCAAGTAGATATAAGGATCAACTTTTAAAAGAATATAAGAACTATTTTGATTACAAAAAGAATAAAAATGATGTTACATACATTGTAAGAATTGCTAAAGATAAATCAAGAGTAAATACATTATTACGTTTATTACAGAAACATCAAATTGAATTTAGTCAATCAATAAATTCATTTGAAGTTGAAGGTTATAGGTATTCATCAAAAAGAACTGATAAATATTCTATCAATAAAGGAGATATAATATTAACTAATAATCAAACAATGGGAAGAGCTTTGGATGTACTTTTCTCACCTGAAGTAATATATAACGATTCTTTAACATACGATCTAACTTCATGGGCCTTACCGTATGCTTATAATTTAGATGTCATAAAAACAACGAAAAAACTAACAGTAGTAACTAAAAAATATAAATTAGATAACACTAATACTAATGCTGCTACAGATACGTCAGTATATGTAATTCCATGGTCTTCTTTAAACCAAGTTAAATTTATATCAAGATTAATGAATGAAAATATAAACCTTGGTTACTTAAAGAGTGATACTACATTGAATGGAGAACAGTTTGATCAAGGGAGTATTATAATAAGTGAAGTATCATTACTTTCAAGTAGTAAAGCTTCTTTATTTTCTTTATTAAGAGATAAGTTTCAAGCTGAAGTTAAAATACAGAATAGTATGCAACTTTTAGAATGCTCCGAGTTTATTTCACCCTTAAATATTACCGTAGTTGCAGGAGAAGAGACTAATGCTACTGATTTTGGAGGGATTTGGTTTTATTTCGATCAGGTAATTGGTTACCCTATAAATATTATTCAATCAAACAGGTTATCAGTTTCTAAGCTAGAAAAGTCAGATGTTGTTATAGTTGGGGATGGTACTTATGGTAACTCAACTAAGAATATAATCTATAACTATGTGAAAGGAGGAGGAAAGGCTATTTTATTTGAAAATGCTATCAATATTTTTGCAGAAAATAAAGCATCAGAACTTTATGCATTAAAAGAAGGTGAAAATATTTTTAATACGAAAGATAAAAATACAAGCAAGTTAAGAACTAGTCTTACTAATAAAGCAGTAGGAGCAATAATTAAAGTAGAACTAGATAAGCAGAATAATATTTCTAACGGAGGAATGGAATATTATTATTCTTTAAAACAGAATAGTATCACTTTACCTAAAATGAAAAATACACTTGCTTACATCCCTGACTCCCCTTTAATGTCTGGCTTTATAGGTGGCACTCTTATTAAAGACTTACCAGGTAAGAGTATGATAGCAGCTGAAAACATAGGAAACGGAGAAGTGATTTACTTCGTAGAATCACCAGTATTTAGAGGGTTTTGGAATTCTGGAATGCAAATCTTTAGCAATTCGATATTTTTCTCAACAAAATAAAGAACTTATTTATCTGTTAAATAATGTCTTACATAATTATTATAATTTGTTTAATATAATTATTGATAGTTTTTATTGCACTTTATTTTTCTATTCTTACCTTTGCACTCGCTTCAAAAGAGAAGCTTTATATATGTATTGTGTTAAGGTTTTTATTTTAGATTAGTATAGACTAATTGAAAAGATAATCTTCAAATATTTTTTTTAAAATTAATTGAAAAAACATTTGGAAGTTTAAATGTAAATATCTTACCTTTGCACTCGCTTCTTCAGGGAGGTAATCAATGAAACAACGGTTTTGTTGGTAATAAAAACTGATTTGTCAGTTCATTAAGCTTCGGCTTAAACGTTCTTTAATGTATTGCAAAGTAATTATAAGATCAGCGAAAGCGGATCCTAATAAAGTTAATTCTTTTAAACAGTTCGTAGAGACAGGTATAAAACATTGATCATTTATTTGATCTAAAAACTCTTACAACGGAGAGTTTGATCCTGGCTCAGGATGAACGCTAGCGGCAGGCCTAATACATGCAAGTCGAGGGGTAACAGGAGTGCTTGCACTTGCTGACGACCGGCGCACGGGTGCGTAACGCGTATATAACTTGCCTTTGTCTGGAAGATAGCCCGGAGAAATCCGGATTAATATTCCATGGTATCTTAAGTGAGCATTCACTAAAGATTAAAGATTTATCGGACAGAGATAGATATGCGTCCCATTAGCTAGTTGGTAAGGTAACGGCTTACCAAGGCGACGATGGGTAGGGGTTCTGAGAGGAAGGTCCCCCACACTGGCACTGAGATACGGGCCAGAC